>NZ_CP137003.1:3016167-3632335 GCF_033110965.1 Raineyella sp. LH-20
GCATCCGGACCGTGCCGAAGAGCGGCCGGTTGCCGGGGATCAGCTCGGGCCGCGACGCCCAACGCGTCACCTGCACCGGTCGGGTGTGCGGGGTCGACATCGGGATGCCCTGGACGAAGACGGTGGTGCGCACCGCGTGGTCCTCGACCAACCGCTCGATGGTCGCGGCGAGTTCCTCCCAGCGGAAGTCCGGTTCCGGGCCCTGCAGCAGCAGGAAGGGCGTCCCGTTGCGGTCGGTCGCCTCGAGCAGCACCAGCTCCGGCGGGTCGTAGTCGGTGAACCGGTCGCCGGCGAAGGTGATCCCCGGCCGGTCGGCGCGGTGGTCCACCAGCACGTCCGCGTCGAAGGTGCCGATCCGATGGCTCGACAGACCGTCGACGACCTGCTGGTCGACCAACCGCTGGGTGTGCCCCGCGTCGAGGAAGCCACCGAGGGTGACGATCAGGGTGTCGATGCGGATCCGGCGAGGATCGATGTGGGACGCGTACGCGAAGAGCGGCATGGACTCCGACACGGTGACCTTCCCTGGGGGAGACGACTGGACACCACCAGAACGCCGCGACCGGGCCGGACATTCCCGCCGCCCCGGTCGCCCGCCGCTCTCGACCGGCAGGCGGTCCGGACCCGGTCCGCCCCCGGACGGGCTACTTCCAGTCGATGCCGGCCACCTCGTGCCGGCGCTGGTACTCCTCGACCTTGTCGAGGTGGTGGTAGGCGTCGACGTAGCGGATGGTGCCGGAGGCGGAGCGCATCACGATCGAATGGGTGCGGGCGCCGCCGTCGGGCAGGAAGCTCACGCCCTCGACCAGGTCGCCCGGCGTGATGCCGGTGGCGACGAAGAGGGTGTTGTCACTGGTCACCAGGTCGTCGGTGTCGAGGATCCGGTCCAGGTCGTGACCGGCGTCGAGCGTACGCTGCCGCTCCTCGTCGGAGGTCGGCGCCAGCCGGGCCAGGATCCGGCCGCCCAGGGCCTTCATCGCGCAGGCGGTGACGACGCCCTCCGGGCTGCCGCCGATGCCGGCCATCAGGTCGAGGCGGGGCATGTCGGGGTGTGCGGCCATCACCGCGGCGGCGACGTCACCGTCGGTGAACAGCCGGGTCGCCGCCCCCGCCTCGCGGACGTCGGCGATCAACTGTTGGTGGCGGTCCCGATTCAGCACGCCCACGGTGATCTGGTCGACAGGCTTGCCCTTGGCCTTCGCGACCTTGCGGATGGTGTCGCCGATCGGTGCCTCCAGGTCGATCACGTCGGCGGCGTCGGCCCCCACGGCCAGCTTGCGCATGTAGAAGCACTCCTTGGGGTTGTACATGCTGCCGCCCTCCGCACCGGCGAGCAGCGCGATCGAGTTGCGCATGCCCCAGGCGAGCAGTCGGGTGCCGTCGACCGGGTCGACCGCGATGTCCATCGCCGGGCCGTCACCGGTGCCGACCTTCTCGCCGTTGGCGAGCATCGGCGCCTCGTCCTTCTCCCCCTCGCCGATCACGATGGTGCCGTCGATCCGGACGTGGGACAGCACCTCCCGCATGGCGCCGACGGCGGCACCGTCGCCGGATTCCTTCTGGCCACGTCCGGCCCAGCGTGCGGCCGCCAGTGCGGCGGCCTCGGTGGCCCGCATCAGGTCGAGGCCGAGATTGTGGTTGGAGAGCATGTACTTCTGGGGCGTGACGTCCGACACGGGGTCCTCCTGGCAGGGCGAGTGCGCTTGTCGGGGCCAGCTTTTCGTGTCCGGGGGGCGGTCCGCCAGCCGGTCGCGGTGGAGTGCCCCCCTGTGGAACGGCCGAGGTGCCCCGGCCGAAGTTTCCGCGTCGAGTCGGCCGCGGAACCTCCCTGCACAGCCTTCCCTCCGGCACCCCCTCCCCTCCCGCACCCCTCACCTCCCGGCACCCCCTCACCTCCCGGCACGCCCTCACCTCCCGGCGCAGCCTCCCTCACACACAAACGCTCAGCTCTTCACCTCGCCCGTGCGTTGGTGCTGAATGACAGACACCTCTGCACGGGCGACATGCAGAGGTCGTCGAATGTGTCTGAGCGGCGCAGCGGGAGGAGATGCTCGTCGCGACCTTGCCACCTCTCCGTCAAGGCTGGAGACTGAATTCATGGCAATGAAGGATGTGGACTTCAAACGAGTGTTCGTGGTGACCGCCGACCAACGGCGCAGTCGCCGCGGGCCCGACCGCGTCCCCGAGGCCCTCGACGCGGTGGCGACGGTGCCGGCCGAGCATGTCCTGCTGCCGTTCGAGCGGACCGCGGGCGACGAGATCCAGGGCCTGCTGGGCAGCGCCGTCGGAGTGGTGGCAGTGGTCCGGCGCCTGGTGCGGCTGCGGGACTGGCGGATCGGGATCGGTGTCGGCGCGGTCGACCTGCCGCTGGCCACCTCCACCCGCGCCGCCCGTGGCACCGCCTACCTCGCAGCGCGGACCGCCGTCGAGCAGGCCCGCGGACCGTCGGTGGGGATCGCCCTGCGGGACGGCCGCGCGCAGACCGCTGCCGGGCCGGCGCAGGAGCCTGCGGCGCCGACGGCGGTGGCCGACGCTGCCGACGCGGCGGTCTGGAGGGCGGAGTCCGCCCTGCTGGTGTGGGGAGCGCTGCTGGTGCGGCGCTCGGCCGAGGGATGGGAGGTGGCCGACCTGCTCGACGACGGGCTCAGCACCACGGCCGCTGCCCGGACGCTCGGGATCAGTGCCTCGGCCGCCAGCCAGCGGACGACCCGGGCGGCGTACGCCGAGGACCGCCGGGGTGCCGCACTGGCGATCACACTGCTGGCGGAAGCGGCCGCCCGAGGCGCGGATGTCAGCCCCGTACGGCAGGATGACAGCGTCCCGCCCGAGCACGGGAGTCCGGCCACGGACGGACGTCAGGAGGAGGCCCGATGATCCCGATCATCCACGCGCTGCTCGAGACGGCCGTCATGGTGGCCGGCGCGCTGCTGGCCGTCGGCATCGGCGGGCCGATCGTGACAGCGGTCTTCCGCCACGTGGACCGGGCCGAAGGGGTGACACCCCCGACACTCGGGTCGGGTGCCGATCCTGCGAAACGTACGGATGCCGCCGCCGTCAGCACCGGCACCGAGGACGCCGGCGCCACTGGCACCACCAGGACCACCGAGGCCACCGGGACGAGGGAGGCCGAGGCGGTGCCCGAAACACAGAGTCTGCAGGGAGCCGCCCGGGTGCTGCGCGGAGGCCGGTGGATCGGGCGGCTGGAGCGGCTGACCATCTTCGTCAGCCTGGTCGCCGGCTACCCGAACGGGGCGGCGGTCGCGGTAGCGGTGAAGGCCCTCGCCCGCTACCCGGAACTGAAGTCGACCACCAGCGCGGCGGCCGAGCGGTTCATCATCGGCACCTTCGTCTCGGTGCTCTGGGCGGCCGGCTGTGCGGCACTGGCAAGCTGGATCGTGACGCTCTTCTGACGGGCCGCGACCCGTTCCCGGGCCTCCGACTCCCTGCCGAGCTGCCCCGGCACCCTGCCGAGGGGTTGCATTGTCCGGGTGAGGACGGGGCGTGGCAGCACCTCCACCCCCGCCGTTCCGCCATTCGGCACAGATCGGTGTGTCAGAAGTCCGTCGACGCCCCGCCGGGCCTCTCCTGGTGCGGACCCGCGGGGGGCCCGCAGCGACGCTCGGGGACCGCCGGTTGCTAGGGTCGGCGTATGCGCTTGGGCATCGATTTGGGCACCACTCGCACGACTGTCGCGAGTGTCGATCGGGGCAACTATCCGGTGGTGAGCTTCCTCGATTCCGCCGGGGACTCGCACGAGTTCTTTCCGTCCGTCGTCGCCCTCGTCGGCGACCGGTTCTGCTACGGCTTCGAGGCCCTGACCGCCGCGGGACAGGGCGCGCCGCTGCTGCGGTCGTTCAAGCGGGCGCTCGGCGCGGGGGACGTGAACGCCGATTCGACCGTCCTGATCGGGGACCGGGAGGTCCCCCTGCTGGACGTGCTGACCGGCTTCCTGGTCGCCACCCGCGAGGCCCTGGCGTCGGCGTCGAGCATCAGCGACACGTACGAGCCGTCGACCGCCGAAGCGACCGTGGTCGCCGTCCCCGCCCACGCGCACGGTGCCCAGCGTTTCCTCACCCTGGAGGCGTTCCGGCGCGCCGGGTTCGCGGTGACCGCGATGATCAACGAGCCGTCCGCCGCCGGATTCGAGTACACCCATCGGCAGGGACGGACGCTCAACTCCAAGCGGACCCGGGTGATCGTCTACGACCTCGGCGGCGGCACCTTCGACGCGTCGCTGGTCAACGTCGACGGCGTCGACCACGAGATCATCGGCTCGCTCGGCCTGAACATGCTCGGCGGGGACGACTTCGACGCGGTACTGGCCGACTGCGCCCTGGACGAGGCGGGCCTCGACCTGGACGACCTCGACCTGCCGACGTACGTACGCCTCCTCGACGACTGCCGTGACGCGAAGGAACACCTGTCGCCCCAGTCGCGCCGCATCCCGGTCGAGGTGGACGCCCGGCCGGTCACCGTCCAGGTCGACAACTACTACACCCGCGCCACCCCGCTGGTGGAGGCGTCGATCGCGGCGATGGCCCCGTTGGTGGAGGACCTCGAGGGTGACGCCGCACTGGCCGCCGACATCGCCGGCATCTACCTGGTCGGCGGGGCCTCCGGCCTGCCGCTGGTGCCGCGGCTACTGAAGGACAGGTTCGGCCGGCGCGTGCACCGTTCGCCCTATCCGGCGGCCTCCACCGCGATCGGTCTGGCGATCGCCGCCGACGCCGAGGCCGGCTACTCGCTCGCCGATCGGCTGTCCCGCTGGTTCGGCGTCTTCCGGGAGGGCGACGCCGGGTCGACCGTCAGCTTCGACCCGATCCTCGGCCGCGACCAGCCGCTGCCCGACCACGGCGAACTGGTGATCACCCGCCGCTACCGTGCCGCGCACAACGTCGGGTGGTACCGCTTCGTCGAGTACACCGAGGTCGACCCCTCCGGCGAGCCGCGCGGCGACATCGCCCCGTTCGCCCAGATCGTCTTCCCGTTCGACGCCGCGCTGCAGCGCGACGGCATCGACGTGGAATCCGTCCCGGTGCAGCGCGGGCAGGGCCCGATGATCGAGGAGCGCTACGCCATCGACGCCAACGGCATCGTCCAGGTCCGGATCACCGACCTGACCACCGGCTACACCCGCACCCATGCGATGAGTCGGCCGCTGGCCGAGGCCGCCTGACAGTCCCGGCCGCCTGACAGTCCCGGCAGCCGGCCGATGCCGCCCGGGACTCACGCCGACGGCGACCCCGAGCCGGACGGTGTGGCCGCGGTGGAGGGCGACCACGGCGCCGTCGGGGTGGTCAGGGCCGGGGTGTGCACCGACAGCCTGTTCCCGCTCACCGTCACCGGGTACTCGGCCAGCGCCCGGATCGTCGGTCCGTGGGTCGGGTGACCGTCGACGATCGAGTAGCGGCTGCCGTGGCAGTCGCACTGGATCTCGTTGTCCTTCACCCGGGCCACCTGGCAGCCGGCGTGGGCACAGATGTTGGTGAAGGCGTGGAACTGTCCAGCGGTGGGCTGGGTGATCACGTACTTTCCCTGGGTGAGGACGATGCCGCCGCCCACCGGGATGTCCTTGGTGGGGATGTTCTCTCCGGTCTGCTGACCGGAGCTGGTACAGCCGCTGAGGAGTGACGGGCCCGCGACCGCGGCGACGGCCAGGCCTGTGACGCTGAGGACAGTGCGTCGGGTGAAGGTGGACACGGCCATGTCGAGCTCCTGGAAGGGATCAGAAACCCCGGGGCATCGGTCCCGGTCTCGGACGACAACCTTTGATCAATGCTAGGACCAGCGAGAATGAACGTGTGAGAACTCACAGCATCATCTGGGACATGGGCGGCACCCTCATCGACACCTACCCGTCGGTGGACCGTACGTTGGCCGCGGTCGTCACCGCGCACGGGCTTGCCCTGGGCGAGGCCGAGGTGGCCCGGATGACCCGGCGGGCCATCGCGTCGGCGATCGACGAGCTGTCCGTACGCTTCGCCGTGCCGCATCAGGAGTTCGACGCGGCGTACGGCGCCCTGAAGCGGTCCTGGGCGGTCACTCCCCCGCCGGTGATGGCCGGGGCACGGGAGGTCATCGCGCACGTCCGCAGCATCGGCGGCCGCAACATCGTCGTCACCAATCGCGACCGGACCAGTGCGACCGACCTGCTCGTCGCGACGGGACTGGAGATGGATGACCTGATCTGCCCCGGCGACGGGTTCCCGCGCAAGCCCGATCCGGGCATGTACCGGGCGGTGCTGGAGCGCCATCACCTCGACCCGACCGACTGCCTGGCCGTGGGCGACCGGGCGATCGACGCGGTCGCCTCGGAACAGGTGGGGATCCGGTGCGTCATCCTGGAGACCCCCGGGATCCCGGTGCTGGGCGAGGGCGAGCGGATCACCGACCTGCGCCGGTTGATCGATCAGTTGGCCGAGAAGCCGTCGACGTAGCGCCAGACGCCGTCGACGCGCTCGAAACGGCTGCGCTCGCGCAGGGTGCCGCGCTCGACACCGAGCCGGTAGTGAGCGGCGAAGGTCACCCAGCCCTCGGCGTCCTCCGCACCGCCGTCGACGACCTCGAGGATCTCGAGGCGGCGCCAGGTCAGCCCCGGCTCCGGAGCCAGGTCGTCCGGTCTGGTCCGCGGGTCCCAGGTGTCCGCCACGTAGTCGAGGTCGCTGCGGGCGTACGCACTGTAGCGGGCCCGCATCAGTGCCTCGGCCGTCTCGGCCGGGCGGGTGCCGTCATGGCGTGGGCCGCAACACTCCGCGTACCTACGCCCGCTCTGGCAGGGGCAGAAGTCGGTGGGCACGTGCTCTCTTCCTGGACGGTGCTGGGTCATGCAGGCTGCTGGGTCATGCAGGGTGCTGGGTCATGCAGGCTGCTGGGTCATGGACACCCCTGGCGGCACCGGACCGGCCGGTGCCGCCAGGGGTGTCCGGGAGGGGTCAGGCCAGCGCGGCGAGCGCGGCGTCGTAGTCCGGCTCGGTGCGGATCTCCGGGACGAGCTGGGAGTGCAGCACGGTGCCGTCGGCGTCGAGGATGACGACCGAGCGGGCCAGCAGTCCGCGCATCCCGCTGTCGGCGAGCTCGACGCCGTAGGCGGTGCCGAAGTCGGTGCGGAAGGACGAGCCGGTCACCACGTTGTCGAGGCCCTCGGCGCCGCAGAACCGGGCCGCCGCGAACGGCAGGTCGGCCGACGCGCAGATCACGACCGTGTTGTCCAGGCCGGCGGCCAGTTCGTTGAACCTGCGCACCGAGGTGGCGCAGACCGGGGTGTCGATGCTCGGGAAGATGTTGAGGATGACCCGCTTGCCGGCGTAGTCCTCGGACGTGAGGCCGGACAGGTCGCGCCCGGTGAGGGTCGCGACCGGCGCCTTGGTCCCGACGACAGGGAGCTCGCCCACGGTGTGGATGGGGGTCCCGTTGAGTGCAGTGGTTGCCATGTGATCTGGCCTATCACGGGTCGGGCGGCGCGCGCCAGCACCCCGTGCTGCCCCGTCGGCACGGGGTGCGGTGGGCCGGGTGTGGATCAGACCGCCGGTGGAGGGGCCGTCACGGTGGCCCCCGGATCGAGGTCGGCCAGCGCCATGCCCCACTCGTGGGCGCGCTGCAGCTCGCCGTCGGCCAGCCCGGTGGTGCGTGGATCCACCTGGAACGACTCCCCCGTCTTCGCCCCGTGGAAGCCGTTCGACTTCAGGGCGCGCGCGGCATCCCGGGCCGCGCTGGGCAGGAACGCGCCGGTGGTCCGGGTGTCGAAGGTCCGCACCAGCAACGCACGCCGCGGCGTAACCATGTCGATCCACTCGTGGATGCCGATCGCCGGGGAGGCCGGTGCCCCCTCGGCGACAGCCTTGGCCCGGGTCGCGGCGGTCGTCATCGCCATGTTGTGGGTCGGGGAACCGACGAGCAGCAGGGTCACATCGTCGGGGATCTCCCGCGGGGCGCTTTCGACCGGGTAGAGCGCGACGTGATGGCCCCGCTTGGTGAGCCCGGCCCCGATGGCCTCGGCGATGTGTCTGGTGTTGCCGAAACTCGACTCGCACACGATCAGTACGCCCACCGGTGCCCTCCCTCGGCCGGTCCACAGGATGATTGTCCAGTATCGCTGATCCCGCCCGGTCGTGACAGTCGGGGTGACGGATCGCCGCGAGGACGCCCCGGACAGCGACGTGCACCGGCGGGAGGACCGTCGGTGCACGTCGCTGTGATGAGGATCAGCTGTGGTGAGGGTCAGCTGTGGTGAGGGTCAGTCGAGCGGCCGGCGAGCGGCGCCCTTGTCCGCCGACTGCGCCAGGGAGGCGAAGATCTTCAGCGCCTGGGACACCTCGCGCTGACGGTTCGCCGGCTTCCAGCCCTGCTCGTCGCGGACGGCACGCCGAGCGGCCAGCTCCTCGTCGGCCAGCCGGACGTTGATCGTACGGTCCGGGATGGAGATCTCGATGATGTCGCCGTCCTCGATCAGGCCGATGGCGCCACCGGACGCGGCCTCCGGAGAGATGTGGCCGAGCGAGAGGCCCGAGGAGCCTCCGGAGAACCGGCCGTCGGTGATCAGCGCGCACTGCGGACCGAGGCCGATGCCCTTCAGGTACGAGGTCGGGTAGAGCATCTCCTGCATCCCGGGGCCACCCTTCGGGCCCTCGTAGCGGACGACCACGACGTCGCCGGCCTCGATCCGCCCGCCGAGGATCGCCTCGACCGCCTCCTCCTGGGACTCGGCGACCTTCGCCGGGCCGGAGAAGACCCACTGATCCTCGGGCACACCGGCGGTCTTCACCACACAGCCGTCCTCGGCGATGTTGCCCTTGAGGATGGCCAGCCCGCCGTCGGTGGTGTACGCGTGTTCGACCGAGCGGATGCAGCCGTGTTCGGCGTCGGTGTCCAGCGTCTTCCACCGGGTGGTGGAGGAGAACGGCTCGGTGGTGCGGACGCCGCCCGGAGCGGCGTGGAAGAGCTCGACCGCCTCGTCGGTGGCCGTGCCACTGCGGATGTCCCAGGCGTCCAGCCAGCTGGTCAGGTCCGGGCTGTGCACCGCGTGGACGGAGGTGTCGAGCATTCCGGCCCGGGCGAACTCACCCATGATGGCGGGGATGCCGCCGGCCCGGTGGACGTCCTCCATGTAGTAGTTGTGGGTGTTCGGGGCCACCTTGCAGATGCACGGCGTCTGCCGCGACAGGGCGTCGATGTCGTCCTGGTCGAAGTCCACGCCGGCCTGCTGGGCGGCGGCGAGCAGATGCAGGATCGTGTTCGTCGACCCGCCCATGCCGATGTCGAGGGTCATCGCGTTGGCGAAGGCCTCCTTGGTGACGATGCTGCGCGGCAGCACCGACGCGTCCCCGTCGCGGTAGTAGCGGTTCGCCAGGTCGACGGCCAGCGCGCCGGCGCGCTCGAAGAGGCCCTTGCGCGCGGCGGCGGTGGCCAGTGTCGAGCCGTTGCCCGGCAGCGACAGCCCGATCACCTCGGTGAGGCAGTTCATCGAGTTCGCGGTGAACATGCCGGAGCAGGAGCCGCAGGTCGGGCAGGCGGACTCCTCGATCCGGCCGATCTCGTCGTCGGTGACGCCCGGGTCGACCGCCGAGGTCATCGCGTCGATCAGATCGAGGCGGGTCTCCGCGGTGCCGTCGGCGTGGATGACGGCCTTGCCGGCCTCCATCGGGCCGCCCGAGACGAAGACGGTCGGGATGTTGAGCCGCAGCGCGGCGAGCAGCATGCCGGGGGTGATCTTGTCGCAGTTGGAGATGCAGACCAGGGCGTCCGCCTTGTGCGCGTTCACCATGAACTCGACCGAGTCGGCGATCAGCTCCCGGCTCGGCAGGCTGTAGAGCATCCCGTCGTGGCCCATCGCGATGCCGTCGTCGACCGCGATGGTGTTGAACTCCCGCCCGATGCCACCGGCCTCCTTGATCGCCTCGGCGACGAGGCTGCCCATGTCCTTGAGGTGGACATGACCCGGCACGAACTGCGTGAACGAGTTCGCGATCGCGATGATCGGCTTGCCGAAATCGTCGTTGGTGAGGCCGGTGGCGCGCCACAGCGCGCGGGCGCCCGCCATGTTGCGACCGTGGGTCGTGGTGCGGGAGCGCAGTTCGGGCATGGGTTCCTCCGTGGGGCGTGGGACCTCCCCAGACTAGGCGTACGGGCCAGCCCCGCGTGGCGTACGCCACGAAGTGATCGGCACGGTGAGGGAGATCCGGCGGCACCGGTCCTGACCCGACCGGGTCGGTGCGCCCGGGTCAGTGTGACGGTGTCAGTGCAACCCCGCCCAGCCGGACCGCGACACCGAGCGCAGGTGCCGCAACACCACCGACACCGCCGCCAGGCCCGGCTGCGGAAGTTCCTGGAGCTGCTGCAGCGAGCGGTGTGCGCGCTGGGCGGCCGCGGCGTTGTCCTCGATCCATTGCTGCAGACGCTGTTCCACCTCCCCCGAGCTCGGGGTGCTGGCGAGCACGGCAGCGGTGAGGGACTTGGCGGCGGCGTACACGTCGGCGCGGACGGCGCTGCGGGCCAGTGAGTCCCACAACTCGTCGCGGGGCAGCGTGCTGATGCTGGTGAGCAGCTCGTCGACGTCGAACTGCTCGGTGACCGCGAAGTACAGCTCGGCGACGTCGGTGAGGTCCTCCTCGGCGCGCCGGGCCAGGTCGGTGATGTCCAGCAGGGCGAAGGCGTCCAGCAGTCCCTCGGTCCACCGGGCGAGGTCCTCGGGGACGCCTGCCGCCATCAGTTCGGCGACGTTGGTCTCGAAGCGCACCCGCTCGGCGCCGTGCAGCAGCTCGTCCATCCGCTGCTCGAAGGCGGCCACCCCGGGTCGGTAGCGGTCGATGTCCGCGCCGAGGTCGGAGTGCGCCGGCCGCTCCAGGAGGATCCACCGGGTCGCCCGGTCGAGCAGCCGGCGCGACTCGCGGTGCAGTCGGGCCTGCACCGCCGTCCCGATCAGGTTGTCGAGGGACTTGACCCGGTGCATGAACCGGTCGATGTCGAAGACCTCGCGGGCCAGCACCAGTGCGCGGGCGATCTCCGGCATCGTCGCCCCGGTCTCCTCGTACGCCCGCTGGACGAAGGTCATCCCGCCCAGGTTGACCACCGAGTTGGCGACGACGGTGGTGATGATCTCGCGCCGCAACGGGTGGATGTCGGGCAGTCGGGGGAACCGTTCGAGGATCTGGCGGGGGAAGTAGCTGCGCAGCTCGTGGCCGAACCAGGCCTCGTCCGGCAGGTCGCTGGCGTTGATGGCCTGCTTGAGGTCCAGCTTGACGTACGCCAGCAGAGTCGCCCGTTCCGGGCTGGTCAGCCCCTGGTCCGCCTTCTCGCGGGCGCGCAGCCGGGCGTCGGAAGGCAGTGACTCGATGTCTCGGTCCAGCAGGCCGCGCTCCTCGAGGTAGCGCAGCAGCCGCAGGTAGGCGCCGAGTCGCTGGCCGCGCCGCTCCCGGGAGTGACCGAGCAGGACGTTCTGGCTGTAGTTGTCCTCCAGCACCAGCCGGGCGACCTCGTCGGTCATCTCCCGCAGCAGCCGGTTGCGCTGCTTGTAGGTGAGTTCGCCGATCTGGATCAGGCCGGTGAGCGGGATCTTGAGGTTCACCTCGTGGTCGGAGGTGTCGACACCGGCGGAGTTGTCGATCGCGTCGGTGTTGAGATTGATGCCGCTCAGGGCGGCCTCGATCCGGCCGAGCTGGCTGAACCCGAGGTTGCCGCCCTCCCCCACCACCTTCACCCGCAGCTCGCTGCCGTTGATCCGGACCGGGTCGTTGGCCCGGTCACCGATCTCGGCGTCCGACTCGTCGGTCGATTTGACGTACGTCCCGATGCCGCCGTTCCACAGCAGGTCGACCGGGGCCTGCAGCACCGCCCGGATCAGTTCGTGCGGCGACAGCTCCGCCGTCTCCTCGGGCAGGCCCAGCGCCGCGCGCATCTGCTCGCTGACCGGGATGGCCTTGAGCGTACGGGAGAACACCCCGCCGCCGGCGGAGATCAGCGTGCGGTCGTAGTCCTGCCAGGAGGATCGGCTCAGGTCGAACAGCCGACGCCGTTCGGCGAGCGAGACCGCCGGGTCCGGGTCGGGGTCCACGAAGATGTCGCGGTGGTCGAAGGCGGCCACCAGCCGGATGTGCGGCGAGAGCAGCATGCCGTTGCCGAAGACGTCGCCGGACATGTCGCCGATCCCGACGACGGTGACGTCCTCGCGCTGGATGTCGCGGTCCAGCTCGCGGAAGTGCCGTTTCACCGACTCCCAGGCGCCCCGGGCGGTGATCCCCATCGCCTTGTGGTCGTAGCCGGTGGAGCCGCCCGAGGCGAAGGCGTCGTCCAGCCAGTACGCATAGTTGCGGGCGATCGCGTTGGCGATGTCGGAGAACCAGGCGGTCCCCTTGTCGGCCGCCACCACCAGGTAGGTGTCGTCGCCGTCGTGGCGGACCACCCGGGGCGGCGGGATCGCCACCCCGTCGACGAAGTTGTCGGTGAGGTCGAGCAACGCGGCGACGAACAGCTGGTACGCCTCCCGGCCCTTGGTCGCCCAGCCCTCCCGGTCCACCGCCGGGTCCGGCAGTCCCTTCGGGTAGAAGCCTCCCTTCGCCCCGGTCGGCACGATCACCGCGTTCTTGACGATCTGGGCCTTCACCAGCCCGAGGATCTCGGTGCGGAAGTCCTCCCGG
Organism: Raineyella sp. LH-20; assembly: GCF_033110965.1. Taxonomy (NCBI): domain Bacteria; kingdom Bacillati; phylum Actinomycetota; class Actinomycetes; order Propionibacteriales; family Propionibacteriaceae; genus Raineyella; species Raineyella sp. LH-20. The sequence goes on from NZ_CP137003.1 coordinate 3,028,797, forward strand.
CGGCCCGACCAGCGCAGCCCCCCGCGGGCGACCTTGCCGAATCTCAGGTGCACGCCCTCGACCCGTGGGCTGTAGACCCAGATCTCGTACTGGGGGCACGGCAGCGGCATCCCGGGGATGGTGGCCGGCGCCAGCTTGAGCGCGACGGTCGGCTGGATGGTCGAGGCGTCGTGCGGGGCCTCGTGGGCGCGTTGGTAGTAGTTCGTCCGCAGCGTCCCGCGGATCACGCCGATGTAGCGGCGCAGGATCCGGTCCTCCTCCAGCGAGGGCACCGCCCCGACCATCGCGTCGAGCCGGGCGACCAGGTCGTCCTCGGCCTCGCGGCGCGGCGGATCGATGATCCGGCCGCCGAACAGGTCGGGGTCGAACCGTACGCCGAACAGCTCCACCATCAGCGCGGCGATGTCGGGGTGGGCGAGCAGCACCGAGCGCAGGTAGGTCTGCGAGTAGGCGATGCCGATCTGGCGCAGGTAGCCCGTCACCGCCCGCAGGATGACGATCTGGCGAGAGGTGAGCCCGGCCGCCAGCACCAGACCGTCCAGCTCGTCGGGCTCCGTACGCCCCTCCCAGGCTGCGGCGAACGCCTCCTGGAACCGCGCCCGGGTGTCCTCCCCCTCCCAGGTCGCCGCGCCGAGCGGGCGCAGACCGAAGTCGTAGACGTGGAAGACGATGCCGTCGGAGCGCTCCAGGACGTACGGACGCTCGCTGGTCACCTCGGTGCCGAGGTGGGTGAACACCGGCAGGATGCCGCTGAGGGACAGCCAGCCGCGGCTGTAGATCTTGAGCCGGCGCTCGTCGGCCGGGCTGGTCGGGGTGCGGTAGAGGTTGAGCCGCAGCTCGTCGGCGCCGATCCCCTCCAGCTCCCGCAGGTCGGCGGCGCCGACCCGGGGCGGGAAGGCCTCCTTGTACGCCGTCGGGAACCCACCGCGGTACGCCTCGGTGTAGAGGTCGCCGAGGCCCTCGCCGAACTCGTCGATCATCGCCGCGGCGAGGTCCTCGTCCCAGTCCCGGGTCGCCTCGACGATCTGGCTCTCCAGGTCGTCCGGGTCGACCTCGGGGACCGTGCGGCCGGGCGCCATGTGCAGGATGAAGTGCAGGGTGGCCAGCGGCGATTCGGTGGCCCGGGTGGTGTAGTCGACCGTCTCGCCCTGGAGCCGCTCGCGCAGGATCCGCGACACCTCCAGCCGGGCCGCGGTATTGTAGCGGTCCCGGGGCAGGTAGACCAGACAGGACATGAACCGGCCGAAAGGGTCGCGGCTGAGGAACAGCCGGGTGCGGATCTGCTCACGCAGCTGGACGATGGCCATCGTGTTGCGGGCCAGGTCGGCGATGTCGCAGCGGAACAGTTCGTCGCGCGGGTAGTTCTCCAGCTCGCTGAGCAGCGCCTTGCCGCTGTGCGAGTCCAGCGGGAACCCGGCCGCGTCGAGGACGGCGTTCACCTTGGACATCAGGTAGGGCACCTTCGTCACCGACTCGTGGTAGGCGCTGGAGGTGAACAGGCCGATGAACCGGTGGCTGCCGATCTCGGCGCCGTCGGCGGCGTACGTCTTGACGATCACGAGGTCCATGAAGGCGCGCCGGTGGACGGTGGCGCGGGTGTTGGCCTTGGTGATCAGCAGCGGGCTGCCGGCGTCCCAGGCGGCCTGTGCCTCGGGGGCGTCGAGCGACAGATCAGTGGCACCCTCGGCTCGACGCAGCACGCCGAGCCCGGTGCCGGGAACAGCATGCTGCGCGGCACCGGCTCCGCCGTCGAACCGTACGTACCCGAGGAAGACGAACTGGTCGTCCAGCAGCCACTCGAGCAGGTCCGTCGCCGCGGCCGCGTCGTCCCGACCGGACGCGGCCAGCGCGGCCGTCTCGGCGGCGGCCTCGCGGGCGTGGTCGGCCATCTGGGTCCAGTCGTCGAAGGCGCTGCGGATGTCGCTCAGCGCGGTGCGGACGGTGGTCTCCAGCAGCTCCAGCGCCTCCCGGTCGGTGGTGCGGACCACCTCGTAGTGCATCCAGGACTCGTCGAGACCGACGGTGGTCGGCCAGGGACCCCGGGCGGCGACGTCGCGCAGGGTGCCGTCCTCGGCCCGGTCGACGGTCATCTGCGGATGGGTGACGAACCGGACGTTGGCGCCCGCCGCCATCAACGCGGCGGACACCGAGTCCACCAGGAACGGCATGTCGTCGATGACGATCTGCAGCACGGTGTTGCGCGTCCCCCAGCCGTCCGTCTCCACCGTGGGGGTGAACACCCGCACCCGGGTCTCACCCGGCAGGCGACGCTCGGCCAGCTGCCGGTGGGACAGGGCCGCGCCCAGCAGATCCTCCGGCCGCAGGGTGGCCAACGTCTGGGTGCTCAGGTCGCGCCAGAAAGCGCTCAGCAGCGCCGTGACCTCCTCCGGGTCCATCCCCTCGGCCCGTTCGGCGCCCGCGGCGAGCAGGGCTTCACGCTGTTCACGAGACACGGCCATGGCGGCACCGACCTCCCAGTCGTGGGCGGCGCTCGGTCGTCGGGCAGGCGATGCCGTCGGCAGACGATGTCGTCGGGCAGGCGACGTCATCAGGAAGGCGATGTCATCAGAAAGGCGATCGGGCACCTCGATGTCGCGGATTCTACGCGGCGCGGTCCTCCCGCAGGGCGGGAACCGCTGCGTACGCCTCGACGATGCGCCGGGCGACGAGACCGGTGACCTGCGGGTGGTCGCCCAGCACCGCGGCCGTCGTGGCGCCCGCCGGCCCGGCCGCCGCGGCGATCCGGTCGGCGAAGAACCCCGGGGCGAGCAGGTACGGCACCACCGTCACCCGGCGCGCGCCCGACGCCCGCAGGGTCGCCACGGCCTCGGCCACCTCGGGGCCGGCGCCGGAGGCGTACGCCACCAGGACCGGGACCCCGAGGACCCGGCTCAGCAGGTCGCCGGCCTGGCGGGTCTCGCTGCGGCCCACCGGATGGGAGGTGCCGGCGGCGGCGAGCACCACCGCGACCGGCGCGGGATCGACCTCCCGCACCCGGTCGGCCAACGCGGCGACGACCTCCCCGGCGGGTCCCAGGTGCGGTGTGACCACGGGGCGGCCGCCGGGGACGCCGGTCAGGGCCTGCGGGATGTCCACCAGCACGTGGTAGCCGGTCCCCAGCAGCAGCGGCACCACGACGTCGGGAGCGACGGCCGCGGCGAGGTCGGCGAACGCCGGCGCGCCGGTGGACAGCCAGCCCACCTCGACCCGGGCCGCCAGCCGGTCGGCGACCGCGCGGGCGATCGCCTGCACCACCGGGGCGGCGGCGGGGTCGCGGCTGCCGTGCGCGGCCAGGATGACCGTGCCGCCCCGGGGTGGCATCAGATCACCCAGTCGGTGTCGCCGTTGCCGTCGGGGTCGGTGCTGACCACCATGCCCGCGGCAAGCGTGCCGGCCTGCTGCGGATCGACCAGCAGGAACGCGCCGGTGTGCCGGGCCCGGGCGTACGGCTCGGTCGGCAGGTCGGCCGCCAGGTGCAGCCGCACCCGGCCGATGTCGTTGAGCTCCAGCCGCTCGGCCGGCTGACCGACCAGGGTGTCGAGGTCGAGTGCGGCGTCGATCGTCCGGACGACGGCCTGGACCGTACGGGCACCGTTCTTCACCAGCACCCGGGCCCCCTCGACCAGCGGACGCTCGGCCAGCCAGCAGACCAGCGCGTCGAGGTCGCGGGTCGGGGTCGGCCGGTCACCGGCGGCCGAGATCAGGTCGCCGCGGGCGATGTCGATCTCGTCGGTCAGCCGCAGGGTCACCGACTGCGGGGCGTACGCCTCGTCGAGCTCCTTGTCGGCCAGGTCGATGCCGGCGACCCGGGTGTGCTTGCCGGACGGCAGGACGACGATCTCGTCCCCGGGCCGGACGACCCCGGCGGCGATCCGGCCGGCATAGCCGCGGTACTCGCGGTGCCGCTCGTCGAGGGCGCCGGACTGCGGGCGGATGACGTACTGCACCGGGAAGCGCAGCGGCTGGGTGCGCGGGTCGTCGCCCGAGGGCAGCTCCTCCAGCACCTCCAGCAGCGCAGCCCCGCCGTACCACGGGGTGAGCGAGGACCGGTCGGCGATGTTGTCGCCGACCAGCGCCGACACCGGGATGACGGTGACGTCGGTGACGCCCAGGCCGTTGGCGACGTGGCGGATGTCGGTCTCGACCGCGCGGAACGTCGCTTCGTCATAGTCGACCAGGTCGATCTTGTTCACCGCGACGACGACGTGCGGGACGCGCAGCAGCGAGGCGACCGCGAGGTGGCGCCGGGTCTGCTCCAACACCCCGTGGCGGATGTCGACCAGCAGCACGATGACGTCCGCGGTGCTGGAGCCGGTCACCGTGTTGCGGGTGTACTGCACATGGCCGGGGCAGTCGGCGAGGATGAACGAGCGGCGCGGGGTGGCGAAGTAGCGGTAGGCCACGTCGATGGTGATGCCCTGTTCCCGTTCGGCGCGCAGGCCGTCGGTGAGCAGTGCCAGGTCCGCCCCGGTGAGACCGCGTTCACGGCTGACCCGCTCCACCGCATCCATCTGGTCGGCCAGGATCGACTTGGTGTCGTGCAGCAGCCGACCGACCAGGGTCGACTTGCCGTCGTCCACCGAGCCGGCGGTGGCCAGGCGAAGCAGCGTGCTCATCAGAAGTAGCCTTCCTTCTTGCGGTCCTCCATGGCCGCCTCGGAGAGGCGGTCGTCGGCGCGGGTGGCGCCCCGTTCGGTCAGGGTGGTGGCGGCGACCTCGGCGATCACCCGGGCCACGTTGTCCGCGTCGGACTCCACCGCGCCGGTGCACGACATGTCACCGACGGTGCGATAGCGCACCCGCTTGCGGACCACGGTCTCGTCCTCCCGCGGCCGGGAGACCGGCGAGTCGGTCAGCCACATGCCGTCGCGGCGGAAGACGTCGCGCTCGTGGGCGTAGTAGAGGCTGGGCAGCTCGATGTTCTCGCGCTCGATGTAGCGCCACACCTCCAGCTCGGTCCAGTTGCTCAGCGGGAAGACCCGGACGTGTTCGCCGGGGCGGTGCCGGGCGTTGTAGAGGTCCCACAGCTCGGGGCGCTGGTTGCGGGGGTCCCACTGGCCGAACTCGTCACGCAGGCTGACGATCCGCTCCTTGGCGCGGGCCTTCTCCTCGTCGCGGCGCCCGCCCCCGTAGACCGCGTCATAGCGGCCGGCGGCGATGGCGTCGAGCAGCGGCTGGGTCTGCAGCGGGTTGCGGGTGCCGTCGGCGCGCTCCACCAGGCGGCCGTCGTCGATGTAGTCCTGCACCTTGGCGACCACCAGGGTCAGCCCGAGCCGCTCGACCGTACGATCCCGGAAGTCGAGGACCTCGGGGAAGTTGTGGCCGGTGTCGACGTGCAGCACCGGGAACGGCACCCGGCCCGGCCAGAAGGCCTTGGCGGCGAGGTGCAGCATCACCACGGAGTCCTTGCCGCCGCTGAACAGCAGCACGGGGCGCTCCAGTTCCGCGGTCACCTCGCGGAAGATGTGGATCGCCTCGCTCTCCAGCATGTCGAGCTGGCTGAGTTCATACGGGCGGGTGGGGGCGTCGTCGAGAGGGGTCACGAAGTCGGTGCTCACAGGTGGATCCCGCATTCAGTCTTGGCGAGTCCGGCCCAGCGGCCGGCTCGCGGGTCTTCGCCGGGTGCCACCCGACGCGTGCAGGGCTCGCAGCCGATCGACGGGTAGCCGTCGGTCAGCAGCGGGTTGATCGGGACGCCGTGGGTGCCGGCGTAGTCGATCACGTCGTCGAAGGTCCACGCGGCGAGCGGGTTGATCTTCACCATGTGGTGCGTCCGGTCCCATTCGACCAGCTTGGCGTTGCGGCGCAGCGCGTTGTCCTCGCGGCGCAGCCCGGTCACCCAGGCCTCGTAGCCGGCCAGCTCGCGGGCGAGCGGCTCCACCTTGCGCAAGGCGCAGCACCGGCCGGGGTCGCGGGCGAACAGGTCCTTGCCGTACTCGGCGTCCTGCTCGGCGACCGTCTGGCGGGGCAGCACGTCGATGACGTTGACCGGCAGGACGGTGGCGATCTCGGCCCGGGTGCCCAGGGTCTCGGCGAAGTGGTAACCGGTCTCCAGGAACAGCACGTCGACGCCCGGGTGCAGCGTGGACACCAGGTGCGGCAGCACCGTGTCACCGGCCATCGAGCAGGCGACGGCCAGCGCGTCACCGAACTCCTCGGCGGCCCAGGCCAGCACCTCCTCGGCGGTGGCCTCGGCGAAGCGTGCGCCGGCCTCCTCGGCGAGGGCCCGCAGCTCGTCCTCCGAGCGGCGCCGACCCGGACCATGGCTCGCCGGTGACGGGTCGGTCGTCGCCGGTCCGTCGACCGGAGACGGGGCGACGGGCCCCGGCCCGTCACCGATGGGGGTCTCGGATGCGGTCGTCACAGGAACTCCTTGTCATCACTGCGTGCCACCCAGGCGGAGAAGGTCTCCCCCGCCAGGCGCTGGTCCAGGAAACGTCGTACCACGCGCTCAACGTAGCCTGGAAGGTCCTCCGCGCTCACCTTGAGCCCGCGGACGGTACGGCCGAGGCCGGCCTCGTCACGGTCGGCCGACGCCAGGCCTCCACCCAGGTGGACCTGGAAGCCGAACTCCGAGCCGCCCAGCAGCTGGCCCTTCAGGCCGATGTCGGAGGTCTGGATCCGGGCACAGGAGTTGGGGCAGCCGTTGATCCCCAGACTGATCGGGGTGTCGAGGTCGACGCCGGCGAGGCGCTCCTCGAGCTCGTCGATCACCCGGGCGGCCAGCCCCTTGGTCTCGACGAAGGCGAGCTTGCAGTACTCGATGCCGGTGCAGGCCATCGTCGAGCGACGGAACGGGCTGGGCCGGGCGCTGAGGCCGACGGCATCCATCGCCGCGACCAGCTCCTCGACCTTGTCCGGGTCGACGTCGAGGACGAGCAGCTTCTGGTGCGGGGTGAAGCTGATCCGCCGCGAGCCGGCCGCCTCGGCCAGCTCGACGATCCTGGCCAGTCGGCTCCCGCCGATCCGCCCGACGGTCGGAGCGAAGCCGACGTACTTGCGGCCGTCCTTCTGGTCGTGGATGCCGACGTGGTCGCCGGAGGTGCCGTTGGAGACCGGGGCGATGCCGTCCGGCAACGTACGGTGCAGGTACTCGTCCTGCAGCACCTGGCGGAACTTCTCCGCGCCCCAGTCGGCGATCAGGAACTTCAGCCGGGCCTTGTTGCGCAGCCGGCGGTAGCCGTAGTCACGGAAGATCGAGATGACGCCGGCCCACACCTCGGCGGCCTCCTCGGGACGGACGAAGACGCCGATCCGCTCGGCGAAGCGCGGCGCGGTGGACAGCCCGCCGCCGACCCACAGGTCGTAGCCGACCCCGTGCTCCGGGTGACGTACGCCGACGAAGGAGATGTCGTTGATCTCGTGGACGACGTCGAGGCTCGGGTGCCCGGTGATCGCCGTCTTGAACTTCCGCGGCAGGTTGGTGAAGGCGGCGGTGTTGATGTACTTCTCGCGGATCTCCTCGATCAGCGGCGTGGGATCGATGATCTCGTCGGCGGCGATGCCGGCCACCGGGCTGCCGAGGAAGCCGCGCGGGGTGTCGCCGCAGGAGGTGATGGTGTCCAGGCCGACTTCGTCGAGCCGACGCCACAGCTCGGGCACGTCCTCGATCTGCACCCAGTGCAGCTGGATGTTCTGCCGATCGGTGATGTCCAGGCTGTCGCGGGCGAGGTCCTGGGAGATCGCGGCGATCGCGCGCACCTGCTCGGTGCTGAGGATGCGGCCGTCGACCCGGATCCGCTGCATGAAGTACTGCGAGGACAGCTCGGCGTCGGTGAGCTTGCCGGTCCGGGTGGCGTCGAGGGTCTGGTCGCGCTGGGTGTAGAGGCCCCACCAGCGCATCCGGCCGAAGAGGTCGTCGACCGGGATCGACGCGAAGCCTTCCTTGGCGTACGTCTCGAGGATCCGGTCACGGACGTTGATGCCGTCGTCCTCGGCCTTGAAGACCTCGTTGGGGTTGAGCGGCGTACGGCCGTCGACGGCCCACTGACCGTTGGAGCGGTCCTTCTTGGGGCCTCGGACGCGCTCCGCCACGGGGGCGTGTCCGGGGCTGGTCGTGGTGGTCGTACGGTCGTGGGACACCGGGTCTCCTCGGGCTTCGGGGCAGATCGTCACTGCCGCGTCCGACGGTCCGGACGCGCACCGGGTGTGCTGGGGGCAACACACCGTCGGTATCACCTGAGGTTAACCATCCCATAGTGAAAAGTAAAACCTGTGAGGCGTTCCACAGCCTTCCCGAGTGACGTGCCGCCCGGCGGCGCTCAATCGACCACCCGGGTGTGCCATCCGGCGACCGGGACCGGCGGTGTGCCACAGGATTCGGGGCGGAGTTCGTCGCTGACCGTACGGGTGACCTCGACGACCGTCCGGTCGGTGCCCGCCCCGACTGTCACCCGCCAGCGATCCTCGCCGAGCGGGCCGGCGGGCTGCACCGGCGGGCCGGGCAGGGACAGGTCCCCGGTGGCGCGGCGCTGGGCCAGTTCGGCCGCCTGCTGGGGGCGTTGCAGGCAGCTGCGCCCGCGGTAGTGGGCGGCGTCGGCCAGACCGGCCGGGATGCGGCCGAGGTCTGCGGCGTGCAGTGCCGCCACGATGCTCGTCTGGTCCAGGCGGGCGTACGAGACCCCGTACGGCAGCACGGTGGCGGTGGGGGCGAACCGATGTCCGCCGAGGTGGGTGGTCTCGACGACGCGCCCGGGTGCGGCCCGGTGGGCGATCGCCGCCAGTGGCCGACCGTCGAGTGCGCAGCACTGGTCACGTTTGCCGTTGGTGCAGACCAGCAGGACCGGCCGGGGATCGGCCGCCAGCTCGGGCAGCGCGGCGAGCAGCCGGTCGGGCGTCGGGTCGGCCAGCGTGTCGACGGGCAGCTCGAGCAGCCGCTCGGGCGCGGCGACCGTGCCACGGACCAGCCAGGGCCGGTCGGCCGGGCCGCCGCTGACGATCACCCGACGACTGGCGAGGTGGCGGTCGGGATGGGCGCCCGGCTCGCGCATCAGGGCGAACCGGCCGCCGACGGCGCTGACGGCGGCATCCAGCCGGGCGCCGACCTGCGGATCAAGCCGGGACTGTGTCGCGGCCTTGGCACCCCATGGTCCGTCCTGCTCGAGGACCACCCAGCAGACCGCCTCGGCGGCCGTCCCTGCCGCCTGTTCCCCCGCGTCGACGGAACGGAGCGCGCAGCGCTCGGTCGATCCGTGGGGGTGCTGCAGGTGTGTCCGGTCCATCGGTGCTCCTCGCCGTCGGTGCGGCCCGCAGGCGGGCCGACCACCACCATGCCACGTGGTGGCGGCGTCGGGGCGTGGGTGGTCGAAGCACCCAGCCGGTGACCGGCACCCCGCTCAGCTCAGGAGCGGGCCGCGGCGCCGATCATCAGGTCCCGCAGCGCGATCACGATCGCGTCGTCGGCGGGCAGCCAGCCGACGCTGTCCAGGTCGTCGAGGCCGAGCCACCGCAGCCGGTCGTGCGCCGGACCGGGGCGTACGTCGACGCGATCGGGAAGGGCGAGCCAGACCCGGATCCGCCAGCCCTCGACGATCGGCCACGCGCCGTCCGGCATCGGCCCGAGCAGCGGCGCGCCGACGGTGATCTGCAGGGACAGCTCCTCGACCAGCTCGCGGTGCAGCGCCGCGATCGGGTCCTCCCCCGGCTCGACCTTGCCGCCGGGGAACTCCCAGCCGCCGGCGTGGGAGGTGGCGTGGCGGCGGGCCGCCAGCAGACGGGTCGGCCGGGTCAGATCGTCGACCAGAGCGGCTGCGACGACGAGGTGCCGGTCGCGGGGGAAGCTCATGGGTGCCACTCTTTCACGCGCGCTGATCGACGGTGGAGGCAGGGGCGGCCGAGGCCACCGGGACGGCGATGGACGCCGCGACCGGGACGGTCACGGCGTCCATGCCGGCCGGTCCACGGCCGGAAGGATCGGCTCAGGAGACGGGAGTGCCGTCGACGGTGAGTGTCCAGTTGTGGACGAAGAAGTCGGCGGGGTCGAGGGTCTGGTGCGCCACTGCCCAGTCGATCAGCAGCTGGCGGATCTCGGCAAGGTCGTTGTAGACCACCGGGGCCTGGGCGATGTGCGGGAAGTTGCCGCCACCGGAGCGTCGGTAGTTGTTCACCGCGACCACGAACTGCTGGTCGGCGGCCACCGGGGTGCCGTTCAGCGTCAGGTTCTCGATCCGCTGGCCGACCGGCTGCGCGACGTCGATCTGGTAGTCGACGCCGGAGATGATGTCGTAGTTGTAGTCCCAGACCGTCTGGCCGCCGTACACCACCTGGGTCATCGTCTCGGGGTCGAAGGTGCCGCCGGCCGGGACCTGGCCGAAGTACTTGGCGGAGTTTTCGAGGTAGTCCTTGACCTGGGCGCCGGTCATCACGACGGCTTCCAGGGTGTTGTCGTAGATGTAGAGCCCGGCCATGTCGCGGACGGACACGTCGCCCTGCGGGAAGACCGCGGTGCGGCTGAACGGCGCGGCGATCGACAGCACCGGCAGGTCGGCGTACTGGCCGCCGGCGAGCGCCTTGGTGACCGTCTCGGTCTGGACCATCTGGATGTAGTCGATGATCGCGGTGTCCTTGTAGCGGCTCTCGGTGGCCGGCAGCTGCTGGGTGGACGTGGCGATCGTGGTGTTGACGTAGTCGACGGTCGCCCGGTGGTCGGCCGCGGTCGCGTCGAGCACCTTCTGGCTGGCCGGGTAGTGGGCCGGATTGAGGGAGGCGGCGCTGGCCTTGGCGACCTGCCACTTCCCCTTGACCTTGGTCAGGTCGAAGGTGACGTCGGCGACGGTCTGGGCGAAGTTGCGGGGCTGGACCATCAGCACCTGCGTGCCGTCGACCTTGTTGGCGATGTACTGCTGGGTCACCAGCTGGTGGGTGTGGCCCATCACGATGGCGTCGATGCCGGGCACCTGCTCGGCGATCTGGTCCGACGGGTTCTCGGGGCCGAGGGTGGTGGTGTCGTAGCTGGACGGGCCGGTGCCGGCGTGGCTCATCACCACGACGATGTCGGCCCCGGCCGCGCGCACCTGCGGCACCCACTTCTTGGCGGAGGTGACCATGTCCTCGATGGTCACCAGATCGACGTGACCGTGCCCAAGCCCGGCCTGAACTTCTTGGCGGAGGTGACCATGTCCTCGATGGTCACCTTGCCCTCGAGGTTGGCCTTGTCCCAGATCATCGAGCCGGGCGTGGTGATGCCGATGATGCCGATCTTCACCGGCTTGTTGTCGGTGGTCTTGCGGGTGAGGATCGTGTAGGGCGTGAACACCGGCTGGCCGGTCGTCGCGTCCAGCACGTTCGCCGCGAGCAGCGGGTCGTTCAGCTGGTCGCGGTAGGTGGTGAGCAGGTCCATGCCGTAGTTGAACTCGTGGTTGCCGATGTTCTGTGCGTCGTAGCCGATCGCGTTGTACGCGGCCGCCATCGGGTGGGTCGCGCCGGTCTCGGTGATCGGGGCCTGCTTCGCGGCGTACGTGGTCAGTGGAGTGCCCTGCAGGGCGTCCCCGTTGTCGACCACGACGACGGAGTCGGCGCCCCGCTCGGCCCGGACCGCGTCCACCACGCCGCCCACGTTGGCCAGCCCGACGGTGTTGCCGAACTTGTCGGCGTACGCCTTGTCGGCGAAGTAGTCCCAGTTGTAGACCCGGCCGTGTACGTCGGTGGTGGCCAGCATGGTCAGTTCGGCGCCCTGGCCCGCGCGGGGGGCCGGAGCGGCGTTGGCGGTGGTCATCCCCAGCGAGCCCATCGCCACGGCAAGGGACACCGCCAGTGCCCACGTCTTGCGCATCCTGATCTCCTCAGAGTCATCTCAGATTCAACGGTCGAGCGCACGGTAGGCCGGCGCGCTGACCGCGTCGTGACGTGAGGGTGAACGGGAGGTGCCTGCCGCATCGGCTGTAGCGTGAGGCCATGCCGATGCTCGAGATCGCCGTGCAGGACCCCGAGGGGATCGCCGTCGCCCGCGACCATGGTGCCGACCGCATCGAGCTTTGCACGGCACTCGCCCTCGGCGGCCTGACCCCCTCCCGCGCCCTGATCGATGCGGCTGTCGCCTCCGGGCTGCCGACCCACGTCCTGGTGCGGCCACGGGCCGGGGACTTCACGTATTCCTCCGTCGAGCGGGCCGTCCTGCTGGCCGATGTCCGCGTCGCGCTCGAAGCCGGCGCCCACGGCGTCGTGATCGGCGCGCTGCGGGAGGGTGGCGTCGACACCGACCTGGTGGCCGGGATCCGCGCCGAGGCCGCCGACGTCGACGTCACCTTCCATCGGGCCTTCGACGTGGTCGCGGATCGGGGCGCCACCCTTCAGCTGCTGGCGGAGCTCGGCGTCGACCGCATCCTCACCTCCGGAGGCGCCGATCGCGCCCCCGACGCGTGCGAGGAACTCGCTCGGCTGGTCGCTCTCGCGGACGGCCGGATCCAGGTGATGGCGGGCTCCGGCATCGACGCCTCCACCGTCTGGCCGATCCTCGCCACCGGGGTCGATGCGGTCCATGCCTCCGCCAAGCGCCTGGTCAGCGAACCGCTCGCCGTACGGCTCGGTGGGCTCGCCACGGCAGGCGCCTTCTCGAGGGAGGTCACCGATCCCGGCCAGGTCGCCGCATTGCGGGCAGCGGTGGACAGCGACACGCACGCGGGCCCGGGCCGGTGAAAGTACCACCGGCCCGGGCCCGCTCGGGATGACGATCAGAGGGTGATCGGTCAGAGGTTGATCATGTGGCCCACGATGCCCTCGGCGGCCTCCTTGAGGGCCTCCGACAGGGTCGGGTGGGCGTGCACCGTACGGCCGACCTCCTCGGCGGTGAGGTCCCAGGTCTGGGCCAGCACCAGCTCGGGCAGCAGCTCGGTGACCTCCGGGCCGATCATGTGCGCGCCGAGGATCTCGCCGTAGGTGGCATCGGCGACGATCTTGACGAAGCCGACGGCGTCGCCCAGGCCCTGCGCCTTGCCGTTCGCGGAGAACGGGAACTTGGCGACCTTGACGTCGTAGCCGAGCTCCTTGGCCTTCTCCTCGGTGTAGCCGAAGGCGGCGATCTGGGGCTGGCAGTAGGTGGCGTGCGGGATCATGTCGTAGTTGATCGGCATGGTCTCGGCGCCGGCGATGGTCTCGGCGGCGACGACGCCCTGGGCCTCGGCCGTGTGCGCGAGCATCAGCTTGGCGGTGACGTCACCGATCGCGTAGACGCCGGGCACGTTGGTGCGCATGTAGTCGTCGATCTCGATGGCGCCGCGCTGGGTCAGCGCCACGCCGGTGTTCTCCAGACCGTAGCCCTCGGTGCGCGGGGCGAAGCCGAAGGCGGACAGCATCGTGTCGGCCTCGAGGACCTGCTGCTCGCCGCCGGCGGCCGGCTCGACGGTGATCCGCACCCCGGTGCCGGTGTCCTCGACGTTCTTGACCGCGGTGCTCGTGAGGACCTTGATGCCGAGCTTCTTGTACGCCTTCTGCAGCTCCTTGCCGAGCTCGGCGTCCTCGACCGGGATCATCCGGTCCAGGTATTCGACGATGGTGACGTCGACCCCGTACGAGTTGAGGACGTAGGCGAACTCGGTGCCGATCGCGCCGGCGCCGCCGATGATGATCTTCTGCGGCACGCTGTCGGAGAGGATCAGCTCCTCGTAGGTCAGCACATTGGCCGAACGCTGCATGCCGGGCAGCATCCGGGTGACCGAGCCGGCGGCGATGATCACGTTGTCCGCCGTGATGGTCTCGACCGTGCCGTTCGCCAGGGTGACGTCGATGGTCTTGGCGTCCCGGAAGGTGCCCCAGCCGTCGAACTCCTGGATCTTGTTCTTCTTCATCAGGAAGTGGACGCCCTTGACCATCTTGTCCGAGACCTGGCGCGACCGGGCGTACGCCTTGCCGTAGTCGAGCCGCACCTCGCCGTCGATGCTGAAACCGAAGAGGTCACGCTCGTGGGTGAAGATGTGGGCCAGTTCGGCGTTGCGCAGCAGCGCCTTGGTCGGGATGCAGCCCACGTTCAGGCAGACGCCCCCCCAGTACTGCTTCTCGACAACGGCGGTCTTCAGGCCCAGCTGGGCGGCGCGGATCGCCGCTACGTACCCACCGGGCCCGGCGCCCAGGACAACGACGTCAAAGTGTGCGGTCATGGCCTCCACCTTAACCAGCGCGCGCCCGCTGTGTCGTCGCGACGGGTGCCTCGGACCAGGGTCGGTTGCACCAGGCGGCACGCGGGTCATCCTCCCGTTCCGCCGGCCGGTCGGCGGGGTCCACGGTCGGGACGCGACGGCGGCTTCGTTGCCCCGACGGGGCCGTGGGTTAGGCTGGCGCGGTGACTTCTCGCTCCACCGCCTTGCAGATCGGCACGATGATCCGCGACGCCCGTGAGCAGCGCGGGCTCTCCCTGGAAGCCCTCGCCGCCAAGCTGGACACCCAGTCCTCGACCCTCGAGGAGGTGGAGAGCGGTGCGGTGAGCGCGTCGATCGACCTTGTCAACCGGATCGCGCAGGCCCTCGAGGTCGGGCCGGAGGCGAAGGCCGCCGAGGCGGTCCCGCAGCCGATGCACCCGACCAAGCCCACCCCGATGCACCTCACCATCGAGGGCGGCCGGCAGCTGAGCGGCGCGATCGACGTACGGTCCTCGAAGAACGCGGCGGTCGCGCTGCTCTGCGCCTCGCTGCTCAACCGCGGCCGTACGGTGCTGCGCAAGATCGCCAAGATCGAGGAGGTCAACCGGATCTGCGAGGTGCTGATCAGCATCGGCTACCGGATCTCCTGGATCAACGAGACCGATCTGGAGTTGATCCGCCCCGAGGAGCTCGACCTCGACTCGATGGATGTCGCCGCGGCGCGGCGGACCCGGTCGATCATCATGTTCTTCGCCCCGCTGATGCACTTCTACAACGAGTTCAAGGTGCCGTACGCCGGCGGCTGTGACCTCGGGGCGCGGACCATCGAGCCGCACCTGCAGGTGCTGCGGCACTTCGGCCTCGACGTGGTGGCCACCGAGGGCTTCTACCGCTGCATCGCTGCCGACGTGCACGCCCCGGAGCGGGCCGTCGTGCTGACCGAGCGTGGCGACACCGTCACCGAGAACGCGCTGATGGCAGCGGCGATGGTGGAGGGTCCGGTGACGATCCGCAACGCCTCGCCGAACTACATGGTGCAGGACCTGTGCTTCTTCCTGCAGGCGCTGGGCGTACGGATCGACGGCGTGGGCACCACCACGCTGGTGGTCCACGGCGTCAAGGACGTCAACGCCGATGTCGAGTACTACCCGTCCGAGGACCCGATCGAGGCGATGAGCCTGATCACCGCGGCGATCGTGACGAAGTCGGAGCTCACCATCCAGCGGGCGCCGATCGAGTTCCTCGAGATCGAGCTGGCGATCCTCGAGGAGATGGGCCTCGACGTCACCGTCACCGACGAGTACTTCGCCGACAACGGGCGCACCCGGCTGGTCGACATCACCGTCCGTCCCTCGACGCTGAAGGCGCCGATCGACAAGATCCACCCGATGCCGTTCCCCGGCCTCAACATCGACAACCTGCCGTTCTTCGCGGTGATCGCCGCCGAGGCCGAGGGCCAGACCCTGATCCACGACTGGGTGTACGAGAACCGGGCGATCCACCTGCTCGACCTGGCCAAGATCGGCGGCAACATCCAGCTGCTCGATCCGCATCGGCTGATCGTCAACGGCCCGACCAAGTGGCGCGGCCGCGAGGTCACCTGTCCCCCGGCGCTGCGCCCGGGCGTCTGCCTGCTGCTGGCGATGCTCGGCGCGAAGGGCGAGTCGGTGCTCCGTGACGTCTACGTCATCAACCGCGGCTACGAGGATCTGCCGAACCGGCTGAACGCGCTGGGCGCCAACGTCCGGGTGACCACCGGCTAGCCATCTGCTGGCCGCGGGCGGGAGCCTGCGGAGCGTACGGCACCATGGAGCCCATGACCTCGATCCTGTCCATCCAGTCCTCCGTCGCGTACGGCCACGCCGGCAACTCCGCGGCGGCCTTCCCGTTGATGCGGATGGGCGTCGAGGTCTGCCCGGTGCTCACCGTGCATTTCTCCAACCACACCGGTTACGGCGCGTGGCGCGGCCCGCTGTTGGATCCTGCCGACGTCCTCGACGTGGTCCGCGGGATCGACGAGCGGGGCGCGTTGGCCGGCTGCGACGCGCTGCTGTCCGGCTACCTGGGCAACGGGGCGACCGGGGCGACGGTGCTGGCGGCGGCCGAGCTGCTCCGGGAGCGCAACCCCGACGCGGTGTGGTGCTGCGATCCGGTGATGGGCGACGTCGGGCGCGGCTTCTTCGTCCACGAGGACGTCCCGCCGATGTTCCGCGACCGGGTGGTGCCGATGGCGCAGATCCTCACCCCGAACCACTTCGAGCTCGACCAGCTGGTCGGCCGGGAGACCCACACCCTGGACGAGATCCTCGCGGCGGTCGACGAGCTGCGCGACCGGGGCCCGCGGACGGTGCTGGTCACCTCGATGGTGAGCACCGACACCGACCCGTCGACCGTCCAGATGCTCGCGGTCGACGACGCCGGCGCCCACCTGGTCACCACCCCGAGGCTGGACGCCTATTTCGTCGGCTCCGGGGACGTCACCTCGGCGATCTTCCTGGCCCACCTGCTCGCCAGCGGCGCGGCCCGTACGGCCGCGGAGCACACCGCCGCCTCGATGTTCGGTCTGCTGCGCCGCACCCTGGAACTCGGCCGCCGGGAGCTGGCGCTGGTCGACGCCCAGGACGAGTTCGTCGCCCCGACGCGGACGTTCACCGCCGACCGGGTGCGCTGAGCCGCTG
This sequence comes from Raineyella sp. LH-20, assembly GCF_033110965.1. Classification (NCBI taxonomy): domain Bacteria; kingdom Bacillati; phylum Actinomycetota; class Actinomycetes; order Propionibacteriales; family Propionibacteriaceae; genus Raineyella; species Raineyella sp. LH-20. Next base: position 3,045,543 of record NZ_CP137003.1, read on the forward strand.
CCGGGCCGGGCCGGGCCGGGCCGGGCCGGCCTGCGGGCCCGGCTCCGCACCATGCTGCGGAGCCGGGCCGGGACGGCGTCACCCGTTGGTCACCTGTTTCTGCTGGGATGGCCTCATGCCCGTCTCCGATCTGCCGTTCTTCGCCCCGCCGTTCCTCGCCCTGGCGCACCGCGGGGGATCCACGTACGCCCCGAACGTGGGCCGGGAGAACAGCCTGCACGCCTTCGGCGAGGCCGTCGCGCTCGGCTACACCCATCTCGAGACCGATGTGCACGCCACCCATGACGGCGTCCTGGTGGCGTTCCACGACGACCGGCTGGAACGGGTGACCGACCGCACCGGGGTGATCGCCGAGCTGGACCACGCCGACGTCGCCGAGGCCCGGATCGGCGGGACCGAGCCGATCCCGACCCTGGACGAGGTGTTCGAGGCGTTCCCCGACACCTTCTTCAACATCGATCTGAAGGCCGACGGCGCCGTCCGGCCGCTGCTGGCGGTGATCAACCGGCACCGCGCCCAGCGGCGGGTCAACGTCGCCTCCTTCTCGGCCCGCCGGCTGCACGACTTCCGGCGGCTCGCCGGCAGCCAGATCTCCACCTCGGTCAGCCCGCTGGGGGTCGCCTGGTTCCGGATGGTGCCGGTGCTGCCCCGCCTGCTGTCGGTGCCCGGCAACGTGCTGCAGGTGCCGCACTGGACGCCGCTGCCGCGGACGGTGGGGTCGCTCCCGGCGGGCGTGCTCGACCTGGCCCGCCACGACCTCCGCGGCGACGAGGTGCGGGTGGTCACCCGCAGCCTCGTCGACGCCGTCCACGCGGCCGGCAAGAAGCTGCACGTGTGGACCATCGACGACCCGGTCGAGATGGTCGAACTCATCGAGCTGGGCGTCGACGGTCTGGTCAGCGACCGGATCGACGTCCTCAAGGACGTCCTGGTGGAGCGGGGGCTGTGGCATGGCCGGGACTGAGCTCGGGCTCGAGCAGGGCGCACCGCGCCCGCTGCACGTACGGTTCGGGCGGCGGGCCCGGATCTGGTCGTGGGTGTCGTACGACTGGGGCTCCTCGGCCTTCTCCGCGGTGATCGTCACCTTCGTCTTCGCCACCTACCTCACCGGGACGGTGGCCGCGAAGGACGGGGCGATCAGCGGGGCGACCGCGCTGAGCATCTCCACCGCGATCGCCGGGGCGGTGATCGCCCTCACCGCGCCGATCATGGGCCAGCAGTCCGACAGCGGCGGGCGACGCCGCAGCCTCGCCCTGTGGACCGGCATCGTCATCGCCGCGACCGCCGCCATGTATGCCATCCGCCCCGACCCGTCCTTCCTGGTCGCCGGCCTGGTGCTGCTCGGTGTCGGCACAGTGGCGATGGAGTTCGGCAACGTCTCCTACTACGCGATGCTCAAGCAGGTCTCCGGGGACGACGACATGGGCCGGGTGTCCGGTCTGGGCTGGGCGATGGGCTACACCGGCAGCATCTTCCTGCTGCTGCTCGCCTACTTCGGCTTCATCGCCGAGGGCAACTGGTTCGGTGTGCCGTCCACCGACGGCCTGGGCGTACGGGTCGTCTGCCTGCTGGTGGCCGTCTGGTACCTCGTCTTCGCGGTCCCGGTGTTCCTGGCCGTCCCCGATCCGGCGCGTGGAGCCCGGTCGGTCCGGTTGGGGGCCGGCGGCGCCTACCGCACGCTCTTCCGCGACGTCCGCGACCTGTGGCACGACGACCCGGCGGCCGTACGATTCCTGATCGCCTCGGCGATCTACCGCGACGGCCTGGCGGCGGTGTTCACCTTCGGCGCCGTCCTCGCGGTCAGCGTCTACGGGATGCCGGCGAGCATGGTGCTGATCTTCGGGGTGGCGGCCAACCTGGTCGCCGCCGTCGGCGCCGGCATCGGCGGGCTGGCGGAGGACCGGGTCGGCGCGCGGCCGGTGATCATGGCCTGCATCATCGGCCTGGTCGCGTCGGCCGTCGTGCTGCTGTTCGTCCACGGCACCGGCATGTTCTGGATCTTCGGCCTGGCCCTGTGCCTGTTCGTCGGCCCGGCGCAGGCGTCGTCACGGTCGATGATGGCCAGGATGGCGCCGGCCGAGCGGCAGGGACAGATGTTCGGTCTCTACACCACCTCCGGCCGGGCGGTGTCGTTCCTCTCCCCCGCCCTGTTCGCGGCGTTCGCCGGCCTCACCCACCAGGACCGCTGGGGCATCGTGGCGATCGTCCTCGTGCTCGCCGCGGGCGGGGTGCTGTTGCTGCGAGTTCCGGCGGTCAAGGGAAGGTCCCACGCTGTCTTGGCCCGGACCGCTACGCTGGACGACGACCGGTAGGCGTGGCTCGGGGAACAACCACACCGTCGTACGCGTTCATCGGTCGTGCCGGCAATCCTAGGAGGTAGCACATGGCTGATCGTTCTCTGCGCGGATCCGGCCTCGGATCCAAGAGTTTCGAGGACGAGGTGGGTGTGGACTTCGCACCGCGCCAGGAAGTGGGCTTCGACTGCCCCCAGGGACACCATTTCGAGATGACCTTCGCCGAGGAGGCCGAGCTGCCGACCGTGTGGGAGTGCCCGCGGTGCGGCCAGGAGGCCAAGCGGTCCGACGGGGTCGAGCCCGAGGTGAAGGAGGCGAAGCCGCCGCGTACGCACTGGGACATGCTCCTGGAGCGCCGTTCGCTCGCCGATCTGGAGGAGCTCCTCTCGGAGCGGCTGGAAGAGGTCCGGACCACCGGTGCGATCAGCACCGACGAGTACATGCGCCGGACCACCCCGCCGTCGAAGAAGCATCGCTGACCGACACCGCTCGCCGACCGACAGCACGGCACGAGCCCCGGACCACAGGGTCCGGGGCTCGTTCGTGTCCTGGCCACGTTCGTGTCCTGGCCACGTACGCGTCCTGGCCACGTACGTGTGGCGTCGGCGCCGTCAGGAGGCCGGGGTGACCCCGCGCGGGCCCTTCCCGACCAGCCGACGGAGCTGGTCGCCGCGCCGCTTCACACCCCAGACGGTGGTCCGGGCCAAGGACTCGAAGAAGATGCTGCCGTCCAGCTTCGACTCGCCGTACTGGCGCTCCTCGAAGGTGATCGGCACCTCCACCACGGAGTGACCGGACTCGATCGTGTTGATCGTCATGTCGGTCTGGAAGAAGTAGCCGGCCGCGGCGATGTTGTCCAGGCCGATGTCACGCAGCGTCTGGGCGCGGAAGACGTTGTAGCCGCCGGTGATGTCCCTGACCCGTACGCCCAGCAGGATCCGGGTGTAGAGGTTGCCGGCACGGGAGAGGTACTCGCGCGACTTCGGCCAGTTGACCACCCGACCGCCCGGCACCCACCGCGACCCCTTGACCATGTCGGCACGCTCCAGCGCCGCCAGCAGCAGCGGCAGCTCCTCGGGGCGGTGGGAGCCATCGGCGTCCATCTCCACCAGCACGTCGAAGCCCTGCTCCAGCCCCCACCGGAACGCTGCGACGTACGCGGCCGCCAGCCCCTCCTTGCCCTTGCGGTGCAGGACGTGGATCCGGGCGTCCGCGGCCGCCATCCGATCGGCGATGTCGCCGGTGCCGTCCGGGGAGTTGTCGTCCACCACGACCACATCGGCCGACGACACGGCAGCACGCAGCCGGCCGACGATCGACTCGATGTTCTGGGCCTCGTTGTAGGTGGGGATGCAGACCAGCACCCGGCGTTCAGACCCCTCCGGGGTGTGCTGGGCGGTGCTGGTCCTGGTGGTGGGCTGGGTCATTGTCCTGTGTCATTCCTCGTTGTGGTCGGTCGCCGCCTGGGTGCGCGACCGGAGTTCCGCGGTGCGCTTCTCGATCTGTTCCCGAGCGTCCCGCGTCCACCGCAGCCAGGTCTCCTGGAGATCCCGCAGACCGGCCCGGGGATCGAGCTCCGGGCGGTCGGGGACCTCCGCCACCTGGGTGCCCCACGGCGCCGGCGGCTCCGGCAGCGGGTTGGCGACCACGACCGTCGCCGTCGCCCGGGCGACCACCAGCGGTCGTTCCAGCACGTACGAGGCGGTGGGGGCCAGCTTCGCATTGTCCTCGTCCAGGCGCTGGGCCTCGCGACAGATCACCCGGGCCTCCATGCCCAGCTCACGGCTGGTGCTGCCGACACCCACGACGAACGCCTCGACCTCCAGCACGTCCCCCGCGTAGATCGGGGCGAGGAAGTCGATCTCGTCGTACGCCACGACGGCACCCTCGTCGGCGTCGGTGCGGATGCACACCTCGGTGGCCGCATCGGACAACAGGGACATCGTGTACGAATGATCGACCTGGCTGCCCGAGTAGTGGGTGTGGTTGTGGCCGACGTACCGACGGTGGGTGACGGTGAGGCCGATGCGGGGATCGCTCATGGGACCACGATACCGGTCGTCAGCGCGGCGTTCGGCCCGGCTCTCCGCGCTGACGGGGAGGGATTCAGCAGGCCGACGGGGATGGATCGGCGGGCTGACGGAGGACACCCGCGGACGGCAGGATGGACCCCATGGCCCCGTCGCAGCTGCTCGTCGTCGACACCTCGTATCTCTTCTTCCGGGCGTTCCATGGAGTGCCCGGCACGCTCCGCAGCCCCTCGGGGGCCCCGATCAACGCGATCCGCGGCACGCTGGACACCATCGCCCGGCTGCTGGAGGACCGCCGTCCCAGCCACCTCGCGTGCGCCTGGGACCAGGAGTGGCGGCCCGCCTGGCGGGTCGACCTGCTGGCCTCGTACAAGACCCATCGGGTCGCCGCCGACGGGCACTCCGAGGAGATCCCCGAGGAGCTGCTGGCACAGATCCCGGTGATCCGCCGCGCACTGACCGCCCTGGGACTGCCCGTCCTCGGTGCTCCCGCAGCGGAGGCCGACGACGTCATCGGCACCCTGGCCGCCCTGTTCGCCCCGACCGGTCCGGTGACGGTGGCCAGCGGCGACCGCGACTTCACCCAGCTCGTCGACGATGCGACCGGTGTCGGGTTGCTCACCCCGGTGGGGCGTACGCCCGGGTGGCGGGAGATCCACGAGGCGCAGGTCCGCGAAGCGTACGGCGTCGCCCCGGCGGCGTACGTGGAGCTGGCCAGCTTGCGTGGCGACAGCTCGGACGGCATCCCCGGTGTGCCCGGGATCGGCGACAAGACCGCGGCCCGCCTGCTGGAGCGCTACGGCGATCTGGCCGGCGTCCGGCGGGCCGCCGCGGACGGAGTCGTCGAGCGGGGCGGGCTCACCGCCCGGCAGGCCGAGGCGATCCGGGCTGCCGCCGACTACCTGGACGTGGCGCCGCGGGTGATCCGGATCCGCCGGGACCTGCCGCTCGGGATCACCGCCGAGGACCTGACACTGCCCCGTACAGTGGCCGATCCCGCCGCCTGGTCGCAGCTGGTCGAGACGTACGGTCTCGGCTCCTCCGCCGGCCGGCTGCTCCAGACGCTCGGCCTGCCGACCCCGGAGGGCGCACGATGACCTCGACGGGGCAGTCGGCTCCCGAACCGACGGCGATCACCCGGATCGCGACCCGCTACGCCAGAGCGGGCCACGAGCACGAGTACGAGGAGCTGGTCCGCGAGATGTTCTCCCTGATGCGGGAGAAGCCGGGCTTCCTCGGTGCGGACCTGATCCCGCCCGAAGAGCCGGGCGACCCCTACCACGTGGTGGTCCGCTACCGCGACGACGCCGGGTTCGCCGCCTGGGACGCCAGTCCGGAGCGGGTCGGGATCATGGACCGGATGCACGCCGTCGCACTCGGTGAGCCCGTGCACCGGCGGCTGACCGGTCTCGAGGCGTGGTTCGAGCCGGCGGTGGTCCCGGCGAGCATGAACCCGCCGAAGCATCGGATGGGGCTGGTGACGTGGATCGGGATCTGGCCCACCGCCACCCTCGTCATCTGGTTGCTGAGCACGGTGCCGGTGTGGCCGGGTGGGCGGGCCCTGCTGGCGCCGGTGCCGTTCCTGCTGCGGACCGCGATCATCACGCTCTGCATCACCGTGGCGATGACCTACCTGGTGATGCCGCGGCTGCTGACTCCGCTGTTCAAAGGATGGTTGGTCGCCGGCGCGCGGAAGGCTGCGGCGAAGGCGAGACGGTGAGCGTCCGGCCGGACCCGACGCTCACCACCACCGACGCTCACCACACCCGACGCTCACCACACCGGCGTGGCCGACGGACGGGCTCACGGCGCGTGCGACGAAGCCGCGGGCTGCCGTCCGTCGGCCCCCTGACATCACGATCCCCGTGGGGATCGCCCCCCGAACACCGCAGACTCTAGGGGGCGCAGATCGGCCCTGAACAGGGTCAGGAGTGAAAACCCCCCGAACGGGGGGCGACGCTGCCTCTTGCAGGCGTACGTACCTCACTGAGCACGGGGATCTGCACGGTGACGGTCCACCGCCCGTCCTCAGACCCGGCGCGGAAGTAGCCACCGAGCCGCAGGGCTCGCGACTCCATGTTCGCCAGCCCGTGGTGTCCTCCGGCACCGAGCAGGGTGTCGGGCTGCGCATCAGCGGCCCGCACCGTGTTGGACACCTCCATCGCGACCGTCTCCTCGGAGACCTGGACCATCACGTCCACGCCTGCTGATCGGGGCGAGTGCCGCAGGATGTTCGTCGTGCATTCCTGGAGGATCCGGATGCACTCGATCTGGATCGACGGCGACAGCGTCGAGGCGATCGCCGCGTCGCTGGCGACGCGGACGGTGCGCCCGCTGCTGCGCAGTACATCGACCAGGTCGGACAGTTCCTTGTCGAGGTCGATCGAGGTCGCGGCGTCGTCGAGCGGAGCACGGTTCTCCAACACGTCGACGATGTGGTGCATGGCCATGATCGCCTCGTCCAGCGACGAGCCGACGGCCGCCAGGCCCTCGGTGGCGGCTGATGGTGCGGTCCGCTCCCGTACGGTTCCTCTGGTGACGGCGTCGGACGGGGCGAGCAGCTGCACCTGAAGTGCGGCACGGGTGAGGGCATGTCCGATCGAGTCGTGGATCTCCCGTGCCAGGAGCGACAGCTCCTGCTCGTACGACTGCTGTTCGAGTGCCTGCACGCGTGCCAACTGGTGGGCATGCCGGTCACGCTGGGAGAAGTATCGGCGGGCGAGGAGACCGATCGACGTCGCCAGGAAGGCGACGGCGAGGATGAGCGCCAGGAATTGCACCCGGTGAGCCGGGTCGAACACCACCGCGGCGGCGGTCGTCCACGCCACTGCCCACGCCCAGGCGAGGACCACCCAGTGGCGTCCGCCCAGCGCGGTGGTCGTCAACAGGCCGACCAGGATCAGCACCGGGGTCCACTCGTAGTCGGCCAGGGAGAAGGTCAGGACGATGGACGGCACCGTCGACACCAGGAGCCATCGGGGCGCCCACACCGCAAGGAAGAACGACAGGTAGGCGAAGCCCTCGACGGCGACGACCTCGAGAGGTGTCCGGCCGCTGAGACCATCGACGGTGAAGAACTCCAACCCGATGTCGGCGAGGAGCACGGCCGCGATGAGCACGGTCATGGTCAACCGGAGTCTCCGGTCGGCGTGACCCATCCGCCAGCCGGGTGTCGGACCTGGGTGCATGCTCCCCCCACTCCACGAGTCGCCTACGGACACAACCAAGGGAAGAGCTGGCACGGGCCGAGGGCACTCTCCCCGTCGGCCACCGACATGGTCACCGCGGCCCACGCTCCGGGCGCTGCGCCCGGCACGGGCGTGGACGGCTGGAACGCGAACATCCACACGATGCCCAGTGTCGTGGCGATGACCATCTTCATGACTGTCCCCCAACAGAAGATAATGACAAGAGAATACCGACCGGAGGATGTCCGGCGGCACCGGAGCCCCGACGCGGCTCGGCACCGTCGGAGCGCCCAGCCTGTTGGTCGAGGGAATTCTTCCAGCACTCGGCGCTGGAGCGGCCTCCCCCGAACGGGGGATTTCCGGTGGCCGTCCAGCAGGATCGAAAGGCTAGGCTCATCGGTATGGACAGGATTCTGGTCGTCGAGGACGAGGATGATCTGCGCGCCCTCATGGTCGACCTGGTCCGCAGGGAGGTACCCACCGCCGAGGTCAGCGGTGCCGGGTCCGGCGAGGCCGCCGTCGCCGCCTGCGACCAGCAGGCGTGGGATCTGGTGCTGATGGACATCAGGATGCCGGGCATCGGCGGGGTCGAGGCGACCAGGCAGATCGTGGCCCGGCACCCGGACGCCCGGGTGGTGATGATGACCAGTGTCGAGGACTCCCGCTCCGTACGTCTCAGTGTCGCCGCCGGGGCGCAGGGCTACGTGGTCAAGGGGCTGTCCGGGCAGCTGGAGGCGGTGGTGCACCGGGCGCTCGGAGACGTCCCGGTGTCCGCCGAGGCCCTCGACTCACTGATCGACCACACCCGGCAGACCACCTATGCGTTGACGCCCGGGTTCAAGCCGCTCAGTGCGCGCGAGCGCGAGGTGTTCTGGCTGATGGCCGACGGCCTGTCCAACAAGCAGATCGCGCAGCGGCTGTTCCTCAGCCCGAACACGGTCAAGGACCACGTCGCCAGCATCCTGGTGAAGTGCCGGGTCTCCACCCGTGCGGCCGCCATCGTCGCCGCCCGGCAGAACGGTCTGGTCGACCTCACCGAGCGCCCCAACGACCTCACCGAGCGACCCCGCGGCCGCCAGACCGGGACGTGGTGACCGGGCCTTCGGAAGCCCGTCGGCGGCTCAGGCCATCGCCCGCGGGGTGAGCACGTAGATGGCGTTGGCCGCCAGCAGGTTCGCCCACCGGGCCGGGTAGTCACGCTGCCGCCCGTCGGGGGTGGACAGCTGACGATCCCAGACGTCCAGCCCGACCACGTCGAACAGGTCCTCCAGGTCGGAGAGCGTGGACAGGTGGATGTTGGGCGTGTCGTACCAGGCGTGCGGCAGTTCCTTCGACATCGGCATCCGGCCGCGCATCAGCACCCAGCGGTGGCGCCAGTAGCCGAAGTTCGGCACCGAGACGATGCACCGCGAGCCGATCCGGGCCATCTGGGTCAGCACGTCGCGCGGCTTGTAGGTCGCCTGCAGCACCCGGGACAGGATCACCACGTCGTACGACTTGTCGCCGAACTGGTCGAGCTGGTGGTCGATGTCGAGCTCGATCAGCGGCACGCCCTTCGCGATGGTGTCGACCACCGCGTCGGGGGCGATCTCGACTCCGGTGCCGGTGCAGTCTCGCCGGTCCATCAGATAACGCATCAGACTGCCGTGCCCGCAGCCCAGGTCGAGCACCCGCGAGCCGTCCGGCACGAAGCGGGTGACGACCGTCTGGTCCGGTCGCAGGGTCATCGCTCTCCCCTCCCGGCCGCGCGGTCGCCGGCGGCCCGTTCGTACGCCACCCGCTCCAGGAAGGCCGCCACCGTGCGGTGGTAGTCGTCGATCGTCAGCAGGAAGGAGTCGTGGCCCCACGGGGAGCGGATCTCCCGGAAGCTCACCGGCACCCGCTGGCTCTCCAACTGCCGGACGATCGCCCGGGAGTGGGAGGTGTCGAAGCGCCAGTCGGTGTCGAAGGAGAGCACCAGGCACGGCGACCCGACGGCGGCCAGCGCCGCCGCGGCATCCGCCTCCGCGAACGGGTCGAAGTAGTCCATCACCCGGGTGAGGTAGAGGTAGGACAGCGCGTCGAACCGGGACAGGAAGACCCGTCCCTGGTGGTCCAGGTAGCTCTCCACCGCGAAATCCACCCCGAAGCCGCGCCGGGCGTCCTCGCCGAACTGGTACCGCCGGCCGAACTTCTCCTCCATCCCGGCCTCGGACTGGTAGGTGATGTGGGCCATCATCCGGGCGATTGACAGGCCGGTGTCGGGGCTGGTGCCGGACTCCAGATAGCGGCCGCCGGCGAAGCCGGGATCGCGCATGATCGACTCGCGGGCCACCGCGGAGAAGGCGATGTTCTGCGCGTTCAGCCGGCTGGAGGCGGCGATGATCACCGCGCTGCCGACCTGTTCGGGGTAGGACAGCGCCCACTGCAGGGACTGCATGCCGCCCATCGAGCCGCCGACGACGGACAGCAGATGGTCCACCCCGAGGTGGGCCAGCAGCGCGCGGTGCACGGTGACGAAGTCGGCGATCTGGAGCAGCGGGAAATCGAGGCCGTACGGACGGCCGGTCGCCGGGTTGGTCGACGCCGGGCCGGTGGTGCCCTGACAGCCGCCGAGCAGGTTGTCGGCGATGACGAAGAAGCGGTCGGTGTCGATCGGCTTGCCGGGCCCGATGATGGAATCCCACCAGCCCGGCCGGTGATCATCCTCCTGGTGCCGGCCGGCGGCATGGGCGTCCCCGGTCAACGCGTGACAGATGAACACGGCGTTGTCGCGGGCGGCGTTGAGGGTGCCGTACGTCTCGTACGCGACGTCGACCTCGGGAACGACGGCACCGCTCGCCAACACGAGGGGGTGGTCCCCCTCGAAGAGTCGTACGGTGTGCTGCTCGACGATCCCCACCGAGTCCTCGGCGGTCGGGGGGCGGGAAGTCATGGTGGGTATTGTGTCACTTCCGTCCCCGCAGGTCGCGGGCGTCCGCCGCGGGGCGCCCCGGCGATCGTCGGGTTCGAGGGCATGCACGTCTGCGCAGACGCGGCGCTTCCATACGCAGACGCCGCGCTTCCACACAGACGACGCGCTTCCACACAGACGCCGCGCTTCCACGCAACCGCGGCCTGCCGACGGGCCGCATCTGACGGAAAGTGCGGCGGATGGCCGAACAGGCGGCAGATGTCGCCATCCGAGCAGCTACTCCGCCACGAAGATCCCGCCTGACGAGGTCTCGGTGTCACGGTTTGCCGTCGCGGGGATCCGGCTCGGCTGGTTCGACTAGGATCGATGGACCCCGGTGGCACTGAGGCGACCGGGCCGGCGGGAGGAGGCGGCCATGTTCGACCACCCACTGTTGGACTTCGGCGAGCGCTGCGCGCAGGCGGGTTTCGTCCCGATTGATGCGCGCGAGTCGCTGTGGCGGGAGATCGGTGCGGAGGAGCGCGCGTGCTCGCCCGCGGATGACCCGACCGAGGGGGTGCTGTCGATCGAGGGGGTCGGCCCGGGACGGTGGGACGGCTGGCACGGACGAGTCGCGACGGTGACGGCCAGCCTCCCGGTCGCCCCTGAGCAGGTCGACGCCGAACAGCAGGAGCTCGTTCGCGAGATGTCGACGATCTTCGGCGATCCGCATGTCCTCGACGGGCAGCGCGACCGGGTCTACCGCTGGCAGCTCGAGCGCTGGACGATCGAGGTGAGCATCGACAGCGTGGAGCGCAACCGGGTGGAACTCACCCTCGCCGACGCCGAGCTGCTGCCCCGCTGACGCCCCGCTGACGCCGACTACTCCCGGCGTGCCGCCCCCGGCCCGCGTCTCAGGGGGTGACACCGCGGGAGGCCAGCCAGAGCAGCGGATCGGATGCCGCGTAGGGCGTCTGCAGGCTCGCGCCTCGCGGGTAGTACTCGAAGTGGAGGTGCGGGCCGAAGGTCCGCCCGGTCATCCCGACGAACCCGATGATGTCCCCGGCCTTCACCCGTTGGCCGGGTCGTACGGTCGAGGCAAGCAGATGGGCATAGAGGGTGGATCCGTCGGAGTGGGCGACGATCACGTGGGTCCCTGCCCATTCGCCGGCGACCGGGATCACCACCGTGCCGTCGGCGGCGGCGCGGACCGGGGTGCCGATCGGGGCTCCGAAATCGACACCGGTGTGGTAGCTGGCCCAGCTGCCCACCGCACCCCATCGGGCGCCGAGCCGGTAGGTCCCCTTGGCGAGCGGAGTCACGGTGCGGCCGGTGGGACCCGTCCGACCGAGGCGCCCCAGCGTGGCGAGCACGGAGGCGGGCCACCTGCCGTCGGCCGACGGGCGGACGAGGGTGCCATCGGGCAGCCTGATCGCCCCGTCGGACAGCCGACCTGCGCCGAGCGCGGCCAGCTGGGCCCGGAGCAGAGCCTCGTCAGCAGCGGCCCGGTTCTGCTCGTCCACCAAGCGGGTCTGCTCGGTGCGGATCTCCTCGGCGGCGGCCGCCTGGGCGGCGACCCGCCGGACCTGCTCGAGCTTTCCGTTCTGTCGCCGCGCCTGCTCCACCCGGGTGTGCTGGTCGGTGATCCGCTGCCTCGCCGAGAGCTCGACCAGAGCGTGGTCGAAGGCGGGTGCCGCCGGACCGACAGCCACCTTGGCCGCCACCGCGGCGTCCGAGTCGAGGTATCTCGCCGGCCCGTCCGACGCGGACACCGCGCCCGTGCCGGCCACCGTCCCACCGGAGGTCTGCGAGGAGCCTGCGCCGGGACGTGATGCGGGTGGTGACCCGTCGACACTCGACGCCGGGGCGACGGGCGGGTCGGCCGGCGGTGGCGCGGTGTCGTGTCCGGCCGGGGTGAGCCCGTGGGTGCCACCCGTGTCGGCGGCGACCGCCACCAGATGGTCGCCCTCGGCAAGGGGCCGCACCTCCCGATCGGCGCCAGGGGCGGTGTTCGCCTGGTGAGTGAGTCCGAAACCGGCTGCGATGAGCAGGCCGATCAGTGCGATCGCGATGGCGAGCAGGCCTTGGTGGGCCCATTCGTCCCGCGAGAGTCGAGTGGTCGGCAATGCCGTGGCCATGGCCATGCGTGTCCCCCCTGGTCGAACCGGTCCCCCGCCGCGTTCGGCATCAGCCTAAGGGCGGGAGGGCGGTTGACGGGAGGGCTGACGACGAAGTTGTGGACAACAAATTCGTCGGTTCAATCTCCCCCAGAAGGTGACGGAGGCCACACCAGCCCCCGCGTGTTCTCGGGGGCTCAGTGATCAGGCGGCGTCCGGGGTGGACTGAGCGGGCTGCTCCTCCGCCACCGGGGCATCCTCGGTGCGCGTCTCCTCGGCGATCTCTCGGGCCACCTGGCCGGGCTCCTCGCGGGCCAGCGTGGTGCGCAGCCGGTCGTACGACACCTCCCACTCGCGGACGGTGCGACCGTAGCTGCGCAGGAAGGTGGGGTCTGTGTGTGCCAGCCGCCACATCGTCCGGGCGTCGTCGCGGTCGGCGTCGGCGGGGCCGGGCTCGATCCGGTCGAGCACCGCGGCGATCCGGATCACCTCGCGGCAGGCCTCCCCGGTGACGGTCACGGTGTGCCGCTGGGCCAGCATCCGTCCCCGGTTGGGCAACGACGCGAGCAGGACGGCGGCGGCGACCAGCACCGCCAGGGCGACCGGCAGGATCACCACGGCGGACTGTAGGAACAGGGCAAGCAGTCCGCCCAGCACCACGGCGGCCAGCACGCCGCGGAGGGCCCACCGGGTGCCGACCTGGATCATCCCGGCGCGATCGTCACGGAACAGGGTGGCGTGGATGATGTCCCGCTTCCACCCGGGAAGCCGCGGCTCGCACACCGTGTAGGAACGTTCCAGGCCGTCGTCGGTCTCGATCCACCGGGACCAGCCGAAGCGGGTCCGTTCCACGACCGAGCGTGGTCCTTCGTCGGGGTCCGGCCTGTTGTCGGGCTCGGACCTGAGGGCGGTGTCCATCCGCATCTCCTTGCGTGTCATACCGGGGAAGTTGCACGACGTCTCCACTGTCACATCGGACAGTGGGGTCCCGGGTGCGACACGCCGCGCACTTACCTGGCCCACAGTCGAGCAATCCGCTCCTGGGAACGGCGAATGCTCGTCGGGCCCGTTCGTACGGTCCGCTCCGGAACCTCAGTCGACGGTCAACACCACTTTGCCGAGACGGTGTCCGGTGCTGACCAGGGCGAAGCCGTCGGCGATGCGTTCCAGTGGCACCCGATGGCCCACCAACGGTGCCAGGGTGCCGTTCTCCAGCCCTGCACCGATCGCCGCCAGCGCCTGGCCGGCCTGGGTGGGGGTGATGTTCCACAGGGCGACCCCGAGGACGGCGGCCTCGGTGCGCATCACCAGTCGCGGGGTGATCTCGACCGGCGTACGGGCGCCGACGATCACCACCCTGCCATCAGTGGCGAGCAGACCGAGATCGGCCTCCAGGTTGCTGCTGGCGGCCATTTCGATCACCACGTCGATGCCCTCGGGGGCGAGCCGGCGCAACTCCTCGACATGGCCGGGCGTGCTGTGGTCGACCACGACGTGGGCCCCCTGACGGGCGGTCAACTCGCGGCCCTCGGCGCTGCCGGCGGTGGCCAGCACCCGGGCGCCGTGGGCGCGGGCGAACTGGACGCAGGCCTGGCCGACACCACCGCTGGCCCCGTGGACCAGCACCGTCTCCCCCGGCCGCAGGTCGGCTCGCTGGAACAGGGCGCGGTAGGCCGTCGCGTACGGCACGCCGAGCGCGGCGCCCTCCTCGAAGCCGACGTTGTCGGGAAGATGGCGGACCACCCGGGCCTCGGCGACGTGGTACTGGGCGAAGGCCCCGTCACTGGCGGCGAGGATGCCGGCGACGAAGACCCGGTCGCCGACCGCCAGTCCGGTGACGTCCGGGCCGAGTGCGTCGATCTCGCCGGCCGAATCGAAGCCGGGCACCCACGGCAGCGGATTGCGGAAGAACTCGTAGCCGCCCCGCACCATGTAGGTGTCGGCCGGGTTCAGCCCGGCGGCCCGCACCCGGATGCGCACCTGACCCGGCCCCGGCTCGGGAACCCGGGCGTCGACGTAGCGCAGCACCCCGGCATCGCCGTGCTCGGTGATCTGGACAGCCTTCATGGACATCCTCCTGGTGGATCGTGCCGACCCGTCGACCGGCTGACCCTCCCGAGACTAGTCCGTCCCCCGCGGGTGGTGAGGCGACCCTGTGGAGCTGTGATCGACTGGGGCCATGACATCCCCCGACCGCACTCCTGGTGACACGGCACGTCCGGTCGGGTGGCTGGTGCTGATCGCCGTGACGGCCGTGCTGGTCGCGGTGGCGACCGGCGTACGGATCCCTTCTCCCGAGATCCTCGCCGCGATGGTCGCCGGCACCGCGGTGGCCCTCACCGGGCGCGGACCACGGCTGGTCCCCACCCCGCTGGCAATGGCCGCGCAAGCCGTGATGGGCACCTCGCTCGGGGCGATGGTGACCTCCGAGGAACTGCGCGCGCTGGCCGCGGACTGGGCCGGGGTGCTCGTCGTCACGGTGGTCACGCTGGTGGTCAGCTTCGGCTCCGGCTTCGCGCTCGCCCTGCACCCCGCGGTCGACCGCATCACCGGTGTGCTCTCGATGGCCGCCGGCGGCGCCAGCGGGCTGGTCGCGGTGGCCGGCGACCTCGGCGGTGACATCCGGATGGTCGGCACCCTCCAGTACACCCGGGTGCTGCTGATCACCGCCTCCACCCCGCCGGTCGCGGCGTACGTGTTCGGCGCCCCGCCCGCTGGGGTGGCAGCCGCTCCCGCGGACGGTGCCGGGGGCATCCTGGTCGGGATCGGCTGCACGGTCGTCGGCCTGGCGCTCGGCCGGCTCACCCGGGTGCCCGCCGGCGACCTGCTCGGACCGATGGTCCTCACCGGTGCGGTCTCGATCTGGGGAGGGCTTCCCACGCCCGCACTGCCCGGGCTGCTGATCGCGGTGGCGTACGTGGTGATCGGCTGGACCGCCACCCTGGGGTTCACCCGGGAAGCCCTGGGGACGGTGGTCAAGGTGTTGCCGCTGTCGCTCGGACTGGTGGTCGCATTGATGGTGGTCAGTGCGGTGGCGGGCGTGTGGCTGGCCCGCCTGGCCGGGCTGAGCGACCTGGACGGCTATCTCGCCACCACGCCGGGCGGGATGATGGCGGTCCTCGCGGTGGCCGCGGCGTCGGGTGGCAACGTCACGGTCATCACCGGAGTGCAGGCCGTACGGCTGTTCCTGATGCTGGCCCTCACCCCGGTGCTCACCGGTTGGCTGCGGCGCCGCACCCTGCCCCCGATGGACCGGCCGGCCGGGACGGGCGCCTGATCGGCCGCCCTCATCCCCGGCTGTCGGGACCACACAACGACGGCGCGGCACGCTTGTCGGTCCTGATGACGAGACCGCACCGTCCGCCGCGTATCGTTCTACCTACGCTGGCGTAACCGACGCGGGCGTAACCACGCTTCTCACGTGAGATCAGAGGTGCCCCTTGAGCCGAGCAACCGAGCAGATCCGTGCCGCCCGAGACCTGCTGCTGTCCTTCCACGGTCGCATCGACGAGGCCCGGGCCGCCTTCACCTGGCCCGACATCTCGGGGCCGTTCAACTGGGCCATCGACTGGTTCGACGCGGTCGGCCGGGGCAACGACCGCACCGCACTGTGGATCTGCCAGGTCGACGGCACTGAGGAGAAGTGGAGCTACGACGACATCGTCCGGCGCTCCGACGCGGTGGCCGGCTGGCTGCGTGAGCAGGGGCTCGGCAAGGGCGACACCGTGATGCTGATGCTCGGCAACCAGATCGAACTGTGGGAGGCGATGCTCGCGGTGATGAAGATCGGCGCGGTGATCCTGCCGACCGCCGAGGCCGTCACCAGTGAGGATCTCGTCGACCGGATCGGGCGGGCGGACGTCCGCGGCGTCATCGCCAATGCCCCGGACACGCCGAAGTTCGCCGCCGTCCCCGGCGACTACGTACGGATCACCACGGCCGCCGCGCACGACGGCTGGCTCTCCTTCGCCGACGCGTACGAGCATCCGTCGGAGCCGCAGCCGGTGGTCACCGACGCCGACGACCCGGTGCTGGAGTACTTCACCTCCGGCACCACCAAGGAGCCGAAGCTGGTCGGGCACACGCAGTTGTCCTACCCGGTCGGTCACCTCTCGACGACCTACTTCATCGGGGTCCGGCCCGGCGACGTGCACCTGAACATCAGCTCCCCCGGGTGGGGCAAGCACGCCTGGAGCAGCTTCTTCGCTCCGTGGATCGCGGAGGCGACGATCTTCGTCTACAACTACCGTCGCTTCGACGCCCAGGAGCTGCTGCGGCAGATGCGCCGGGTGGACGTCGCCACCTTCTGCGCTCCGCCGACGGTGTGGCGGATGATGATCCAGGCCGACCTCGGCGAGAAGCCCACAGCCCTCCGCGAGGTCGTCGGTGCGGGTGAGCCGCTGAATCCCGAGGTGATCCGCACCGTCCAGGACCGGTGGGGGCTGACCATCCGTGACGGCTACGGGCAGACCGAGACCACCGCGCAGATCGGCAACGTGCCCGGCGAACCGGTGAAGCCCGGCTCGATGGGCAAGCCGCTGCCGGGCGTGCCGATCGAGATCGTCGACCCGGAGACCGGCGAGCCGTCGGAGATCGGCGAGATCTGCCTGCGGCTGGACGCCCGGCCGCTCAACCTGATGCACGGTTACGTCGGCATGCCGGAGCTGACCCGCCAGGTCGAGCACGGCGGCTATTACCACACCGGCGATCTGGTGACCCGGGACAAGGACGGCTACGTCACCTACGTCGGGCGCACCGACGACGTGTTCAAAGCTTCGGATTACAAGGTCTCGCCGTTCGAGCTGGAGAGTGTCCTGATCGAGCATCCGGCGGTCGCCGAGGCCGCGGTCGTGCCGGCCCCCGACCCGACCCGGCTGGCCGTCCCGAAGGCGTACATCACCCTCGCCCCGGGCTTCGACCGCACCCGGGAGACGGCACTGTCGATCCTGTCGTACGCCCGCGACCACCTGGCGCCGTACCTGCGGGTGCGCCGTCTGGAGTTCGACGACCTGCCGAAGACCATCTCCGGCAAGATCCGGCGGGTGGCGCTGCGGGGTCGGGAGCTGGCGGCTGCCCACGGCGGCCATGCCGAGCCCGGACGCACCGAGTACCGCTACGAGGACTTCCCGGAGCTCCGTACGCAGCACTGAGATCGACACAGCACTGAGATCGACACAGCACTGACCGACAGACGAGCAGGAGGGGCGGACCGTGGTGGTCCGCCCCTCCTGCCGTGTGCCCGGGTCCCGTCGTGCTCGGGGCTCAGCCCCGAGGCGATCGGGTCAGCTCTGGTTGCGGGCGCCGCGTGAGGTGGCGACCAGGGTGGCGCCGGCCGCGAGGATGCCCAGCCCCAGCAGGCCGAACACCGCTGCCGGACCACCGGTCCGGGGCAGCCGTCCCGCGAGGTTCTGTGCCGGGTCGTCGGCCGACCCGCCGGTGTGACTCGCCGGCACCGCAGGCGCCGAGGAGCTGGCCGGCGACGGGGCCGGGCTGGCCTTGGTGGACGGTGCCTTGGTGGCGGGCGCCTTGGTGGAGGGCGAGGCCTGTCCGGCCGGCCACACCGGCTTGACGCTCGGCGAGGACGACGCCGACGGAGAGGCCGACGCCGCAGCGGGCCGGGAGGCCGTCGCGCTGGCCGACGGGGCGCCGGCAGGCAGGTTGTCGTCGCGGTCCAGCCCGGTGTCGCTGGCCGAGGCGACCGACGGGTCGCCCGTCGTCAGCGGGCCGGAGGAGGAGGTCGTGGCGCCGGCCGGGATGGTCGTCGCCCCTTCGGTGTAACCGGTGCCGCCGGCACCCGGGAACCGGATGATGACCTCGTAGTTCGAGATCTTGGCCCATCCGGCGGGCAGATTCACCCCGGCGTTGAGGCGGCCCTGGGCGTCGGTGGTGACCGTTCCCAGCGAGGCTCCGGTCGTGTCGACCACCGCGAGGGCGGTGTTGACGAGCGGCTTGCCGTCGGCGTCGTACACGGTCCCGCTGAAGCTCACCCGGTTGGTCTGCGGGTTGATCACCCAGATCACCCCGGTGAGGCCGGCCGGCTTGGCGTCCGGCGCGGTGCTGGCCGACGGGCTGGCACTGGGGGTGGCCGACGGCTTGGCGCTGGGCGTCGCCGACGGGGAGGCGCTCGGCCTGGCCGACGGGGAGGCGCTCGCGGAGCGGCTCGGGCTCGGCGTGGCCGAGGTCGGCTTCGGGGTGGGCGTGGGGGTCTGCGTCTGGTCCGCGACCGGGTTGGCGGTCGGCTGGGGCGCCGGCAGCTTGTCGTACTGGTAGAGGTTGTACTGCTTCATGATCCTGATCACGGAGTCTGCGTACGCCGGATCGGTGGCGTAACCGCCGGCGGCGATCGCGCGGATGAACTGGTCAGGATCGTCCGTGTGGCTGAACGCCGCACGGTAACGGCTCAGCGAGCTGAGCAGCAGGCCGTAATCGGAGAAGGAATCCGCAGTGGTCGCGTACGTCCGGAATCCATCGACGATCGTCGTGGTCCCGGACGAGGTGTATTCATTCGTCTTCAACGAGACGCAGCCCTGCTGGAATCGGCTCTTCTGCGAGGTGCATTTGATGCCGAAATAGTTGTGATAGGTCCGGGAGAGGGTCGAATCGCCCCAGCCGGACTCGAGGATCGACTGTGCCATCGCGACCGAGGCGGGAACCTTGTATTCCCGTTGCACCCCTTGGGCGGCGTCGACCGTTTGCTTGATGTAGGTGGAGGGAGCGAGCGCCCTCGCGTACGGGGAGAAGATCGCTCCACCGAACACGAGAAGAACCGACGCCGCAGCGGTCAGAATTACTCGTAATGTTCGTGCCACCCCGCCACCATGGAAAAGCTCGTCGGGTGGCGGCAAGTATCAGCCTGAAGCTCAGGTTGAGAGAACGGGGCCTCACAAAGGTGGCTCTCAGCCTCCTGGCGGGACCTTTCCCTCTCTCAGGAACGCCGTGTGATGTCTATCTCACTGGGTCGGACACGCCGGGAATGTCCCTTGCAACGCTGCCGTCCTGTGGACACTGCGGTCACTTTTGCATGCCCCTCACAGACCGAACTCAGCCTATGTTTACACGATCTCCGGTAGCCGCGACGCGCCGGCGGTCCGCGGAACGGCACCCTCGCTGGTCACTCGACCGCAGGCAGGTACGGATCGCTGACGTACGTCGGCGTCGAGGCGCCGAGCGGCCACTCGGCGCGCTCGACATAGCGGGGTCGACCCCGCTCCCCCTTGCCCAGCTGCGACTCCACCAGCAGGATCCGGTCCGCCACCCAGGCAGGGCCGGCCGGAGCGCCCGGCAACGCCAGGTAGTCGGTGAGGTCGCGGGCCTGCCCACTGCGACCCACGGTGAGGTGAGGGCGGAACGCCGCGTGGTCGGGAGCGGCACCCGCGGCGGTGGCGGCGTGATGACAGGCCCGTGCCAGCGCGGCCAGCGTCATGGTCGGAGCAGGGTGATCCCGCACGCCGATCCAGGCGACGCGTGCCGCACCGGCGCGCGGGAAGGCGCCGGGCGGGGCCCAGTCGAGCGACAGTGGCACCGCACGTGACGCGATCCGGGTGATCCGGTCGACCAGCCGACCGTACGCCCACGTGTCGACGGCAGCCAGGAACGCCAGCGTCACGTGCCAGGTGGGTGCGGCCATCGCACGCCAGCCGGTGGGCAGCGGACCGTTCGCAGGGACCGACAGCCAGCGGGCGAGGACCTCTGTCGCCGCCGTGTCCGGCACCAGCGCGAGGAACAGTCGCCGGGTCTCGGGCTGCGGCGCGGGGCCGTCAGGAGTGGACACCGGGCCTCACCGCGGTCACCGCGGGAAGGCGGCGTGCAGTGCGGCGATCGCCGCGGCGACCCGGCCGGAGTCCTGGCCGCGGACGACGATCGTGGTGCCGGAGCGGCCGTCGAGCATCGACGGGTAGGACCCGATCGACAGGTCGGCGTACGTCCCCGCCAGCGCGCGCAGCTCTCCGGCGATCGAGCTCTCCGGGCGTTGCACCCGGTAGTCGCGGACGGTGAGCGGTCGGCCGTGGGCCAGGCCCGGCAGGACGACCTCGACCATGCCGCGGAAGATGATCGGCACACCGGCCAGGACGTGCACGTTGCCGACGGTGAACCCCGGGGCACCGGACAGGCCGTTGTCGATCAGGGTGGCGCCGGCCGGCACCCGCGCCATCCGCTGCTCCTCCACCGTGTAGGTCATCCCGCGGGAGTCGCAGAACGCCCGGATCCGACGTTCGGCCTCCGGGTCGATGACGATCGGGACGCCGAACGCCGCAGCGATGGCGTCGGCGGTGATGTCGTCATGGGTGGGCCCGATGCCGCCGGAGGTGAACACATGGGCGTACGCCTCGCGCAGTGCGTCCACCGCCGTGACGATGGCGTCGTGGTCGTCGGGGACGATCCGCACCTCCCGGAGGTCGATCCCGTGAGCGCTCAGCACACCGGCGAGGTGATACATGTTCTCGTCGCGGGTACGCCCGGACAGGATCTCGTCGCCGATCACCAGGATGGCTGCGGTGGGGTTGGACACGCTGATGATCCTAGCCAGGGCCACCGGTCGCGCTCCCGCGGAGGTCACGGCCGGGCGGCGACGCCCTGTCGGGACCGGTCCGCCCGTCCTACCATGGGACAACGCGACCGGGGAATCGGTCCCGGGTCCGTTGCGGACGGAGCGGACATGTCGGAGCAGAGGATCGTCGTCGTCGGCGCCGGACTTGCCGGAGCCCACGTCGTCCAGGGCCTGCGGGCCGAGGGATTCACCGGGCCCGTGACGATGCTGGGCCAGGAGCCGGAACTGCCCTACGACCGGACCAAGCTGTCCAAGGAGTACCTGCAGGGCCGGATGGACCGGGCCGCCATCCGGCTGCACGACGAGGCCTGGTACGTCGAGCACGACGTCGACCTGCGGCTCGGGGTGGTCGCCGCATCGATCGACCGTGCCGCGCGGGTGCTCCGGTTGGCCGACGGCGACGCGGTGGCGTACGACCGGCTGGTGCTGGCGACCGGCGCGGACTCCCGCCGGATCCGGTTCCCGGGCGCCGACTTGCCCGGGGTGATGACGCTGCGGGAGCTGCGGGAATCCGACGCGTTGAAGGACCTCTTCGCCGCCGGGGGCCATCTTGCGGTGGTGGGCGCCGGTTGGATCGGCCTGGAGGTGGCGGCCTCGGCCCGGCAGGCCGGGATGAGGGTGACGGTGGTCGCCCCCAACGCCCAGCCGCTCGACAACATCCTCGGCCCCCGGATCGGTGCGTACTTCGCCGACCTGCACGTCCGCAATGGCATCGACCTGCGGATGGGCGTCGGCGCACAGGGTGTCCTGGAGCGGGACGGTGTGGCCGGGGGCGTCATCACCGACCACGGTGACATCGCCGCCGACGCGGTGCTGATCGCCGTCGGCGCCGTCCCGCGGGTGTCGCTGGCCGAGCACGCCGGGCTGGCGGTGGACAACGGGGTGCTGACCGACGAGCGGATGGTCACCAGCGATCCGGCGATCCTGGCCGTCGGCGACATCGCCAACGCCCACAACACCCTCCTCGGCCAGCGGTTGCGGCGGGAGCACTGGGACAATGCGCTGCGCCAGGGCGCGCTGGCGGCCCGTACGATCCTCGGCCTGGAGGGGACGTACGACTGGCAGCCGTACTTCTACACCGACCAGTTCGACCTCGGCATGGAGTACGTCGGCAACAACCTCGCCGACGACGAGCCGGTGGTGCGGGGCGCGCTCGAGTCGGGTGAGTTCATCGTGTTCTGGCAGCGTGACGGGATCGTCACCGCGGCGATGAACGTCAACATCTGGGACGTCAGTGACACCCTGCGCGGGATCGTCGGCCAGCAGGTCGACCGGGAACGACTCGTCGACCGGAACGTCGCACTGGCCGACCTCACCTGACGACACCGCCACCCCGCTCCTGTTCCCACTCCTCCGGGACGACACCATGCACGGTCGTGCGGGTCGGGTCCACCCGCGCATCACACTCGCCACTGCCTCGTCGACGCCGCGCAACGCGGCCATCGACGCCTACCGGGGCATCGCCGTCCTGGTGATGGCGGTCGGCAACCTGGGGCTGGGCGTCCGCTGGGTGCCGGCGGCGCTGAAGCACGCCACCGACATCGGCTTCACCATCGCCGACGTGGTCGCCCCGATGTTCATGCTCTCCATCGCCCTCGTCGTCGGGCTGCGCGTCGAGGACTGGCGGGCGGCACCGGACAAGCGTCCGATCCGGGGTCGGATGGCCCGGCGGGGACTGATGCTGCTCGGCCTGGGGGCACTGATCAGCGGCGGTCAGGCGCTCACCGAGGTGGTCGGACCGACGGCGTTGTCCTGGGGCGTACTGCAGGCGATCGGTGCCGCTACCCTGCTGCTGCTCCCGGTCGTCCTGCTGCCGGCCTGGGCGCGGTGGGCCGCCGGCCTGGTCTGCCTGAGCGTCTACCAGGTGCTGCTCGACCGCTTCTTCCTGGCGGCGGTGCTGCAGATCTCGTTCGACAGCATCCTCGGCACGCTGGCCTGGGGAGGCTTCCTGATGATCGCCAGTGCGGTCGCCGAGCAGTGGCACCGGACCCAGGGGGCCATGCGCCGTACGGTGCTGCTGGCCGGGGTGGGCACGGCCTCGGCCCTGCTGGCCTGGGGCCTGTCCGGCTGGATCCCGGTCTCGAAGAACCGCGCGTCGTTCACGTACGAGTTGCTCGCGCTCGGCCTGTGCCTGCTGCTCTTCGCCATCGTCGCCGCGATCCTCGACGACCGTCCCCGCCGCTGGCGGTGGCTGCAGAGTCCGGGCCGGCACCCGCTGCCCCTCTATTTCGCCCATCTGATCACGATGGCCTTCCTCACCCTGCCCGGGGCCGACGGCTGGTACGCCGGTGCGCCGGTCTGGCTGACCCTGCTGCAGGCCGCGGTGATGGTGGGGGTGCTGCTGACGGTCGCCGCCGTGCTCGACCGGCGTGGCTGGTCGCTGCGGCTGTGAGGCCGTCCCGAGGCCTCCTCAGGAGGAACCCCCGGTCATCCCCGAACGACGTCTGCCCCCGTTCCGATCGGCCCCCGGGCCGGACTAGGGTCGACCCGGACACCACCGGATCCGGCCTGCGGGCCACCCACTGGCCCTGGCCTCGTGCACGAGACGGTGCACGAGCGGCGACGATCCGGCACCGCGCAGGGACCTGACGGAAGGCCGTAGGAACGCATGGGTGAGACTCCAGCCGAGGATCCGGCGCCGACTGCGCCGGCCACAGCACGGCCCCCGCGGCGGCGCCGTACGGTCGTCATCGTGGTGTCCGCTGTGGTGGTCGTGGCACTGGTGGTGGCGGTGATCGCCCTCGCCCTGCGCCCGCGCGGTGCCGCATCGACCGCCGGCTCGACGACGTACACCGTGCAGCCGACCTCGGTGACCCGCACGGTGAGTGCCACCGGGACCTTCCAGCCGGTGCAGCAGTTGTCGGTGAACTTCCCGGCCGCCGGCACCGTCACCGACGTCCGGGTGGCCGTCGGAGACAAGGTCACCAAGGGCCAGGTGCTCGCGACCGAGGACGCGGCGGCGCTGGACGCCGCCCTGCAGAGCGCCACGGCCGCGGTCGCCTCCAGCCAGGCCCAGGTCGACGCCCTCACCGCGTCGGCGACCACCGCGCAGCGGACCGCCGCCCGCGCCGCACTCGCCGCCGACCGGGCCAAGCTCACCCGGGCACAGGCGGACTACGACGGCGCGACGCTCACCTCGCCGATCGCCGGGACCGTCGCCGTGGTGAACATCAGCAAGGGCGGCGTCGCCGGCGGGACGAGCGGCGGGGCCACCACCAGCCTGCCCTCCTCCGCCGGCGGCACCGCCGGAGCGGTCGGTGGCGCCGGCATGTCGGGGGCGATGGCCGGTGCCGCCGCAGCGGCCGGAGCATCCGCCTCGAGCCCATCGGGTGACGTCGTCGTGGTCGACACCTCCTCCTGGCAGGTGAAGTCGACGGTGGGCGCCGCCGACCTGCCCTCGATCAGGAGCGGACAGGCGGTCACGATGACCGCCCCCGACGGACACACTTCCCTCACCGGCGCCGTGCGCAGCGTCAGCCAGGTCGCCACCACCGGCGTGTCCTCCACCGGCAGCTCCGCGGCGACCTTCCCGGTGGTCGTCGACGTGACCGATGCCAAGGGCGCCCAACTGTTCATCGGCAGTACGACCACGGTGTCGATCACGGCGGAGCAGCTCGACAACGTCCTCGCCGTGCCGACCGCCGCGATCGTCGAGGCGGACGGCCACCCCGCCGTACGGCTGGAGTCGAACGGCGCCACCACTGAGCGTCCGGTGACCCTCGGCGCGGTGATCGGCGATCGTACGGTCCTCACCGACGGCGTCAGCGCCGGCGACACGATCGTCCTGCCGCAGGCCGGTGGCGTACGTGCCACCGCGGGTCCCACTACCGGTCCCACCACCAGGCTGTCCCGTCGGGTTGGCCGCTGATGGCCCCGATCCTGTCCCTGCGCGACATCCACAAGACCTACACCACCGGCGCGATCTCGCTGGAGGCACTGCGCGGCATCGACCTCGACATCGAGCAGGGTGACTACGTCGCGATCATGGGCCCCTCCGGCAGCGGCAAGTCGACCTTGATGCACATCCTCGGCTGTCTCGACAACGCCACCTCCGGGAGCTACCTGCTGGCCGGGCGGGACGTGAGCACATTGTCGGAGAGCGACCTGGCGGAGGTCCGCAACCGGTCGATCGGATTCGTCTTCCAGCAGTTCAACCTGCTGCCGAGCATGACCGCCCAGCACAACGTCGAGCTCCCCCTGGTGTACGCCGGGGTCGGCCGCACCGAGCGGAGCACCCGGGCCCGGGAGGTGCTCGAAGCCGTCGGTCTGGGCGATCGGCGTGACCACCGACCCGGTGAGCTGTCCGGCGGCCAGCAGCAGCGGGTGTCGATCGCGCGCGCGATGGTCAACGACCCGGACATCCTGCTCGCCGACGAACCGACCGGCAACCTCGACTCGGCGTCCACCGAGGACGTACTCGACCTGCTGGCCGGTCTGCACGACCGGGGCCGCACCATCATCCTGATCACCCACGAGCACGACGTGGCGATGCGGTCGCAGCACCGGTACTCGATCCGCGACGGCCTGCTCGGCCCGCTGGAGACCGAGGTCTCGGCATGATGGGGTTCGCCGAGACGTTGCGGACGGCGATCACCGCCATCCTCGGCCGCAAGCTGCGGTCCGCACTGACGATGCTGGGCATCCTGATCGGCATCGCCGCGGTGATGCTGACCGTCGGGCTGGGCCAGGGCGCCCGAGCGCAGATCACCGGGCAGATCAACGCACTCGGGTCGAACCTGCTGATCGTCACCCCCGGCAGTGGCAATGCCTTCGCCGGGATGGGAGGCCTCTCCAGCGGCCCGACCACGCTCACCCTCGATGACGCCGCCATGCTGGCGGACCCTGCCGTCGCGCCGGATGTGCAGGCGGTCGCCCCGGTGTTGGAGTCGGCGACCTCGGTGGTCGCCGGGACCGAGGACCGGACGTCCATGGTGGTCGGCACCACGCCGGACTGGACCACGGTGCGGGCCCGGACCATCACCGAGGGCCGGTTCTTCACCGCCGACGAGAACGCCGCCCAGGCACCGGTCGCCGTCATCGGATCGACCACGGCGAAGGCACTCTTCGGCGACGGTTCGCCGATCGGGCAGACCGTCCGGGTGGAGGGGGCCACCCTCACCGTGATCGGGGTGCTGAACACCGCCGGCAGCTCCATCACCGGTGACCAGGACGACCAGGTGGTGCTCCCGGTGGCCACCTTCGCCCAGCGGATCCAGGGCACCGCCGGCCCGGGGGTGACGACCATCTACGTCTCCGCGGCCAGCCAGGAAGCACTGTCGGCGGCCTACCAGGAGACCCTCGCCGCCCTGCACACTGCACACCGCACCACGACCGAGACCGCCGACTTCGGGGTGGCCGCCCAGCAGACCCTGGTCGACGCCGTGTCCACCGCCACGACGGCGCTGACCGCCCTGCTCGGCAGTGTCGCGGCGATCTCCCTGCTGGTCGGGGGCATCGGCGTGATGAACATCATGCTCGTGTCGGTGACCGAGCGGACCCGCGAGATCGGCCTGCGCAAGGCGTTGGGCGCCACCCCGGCGGTGATCCAGCGGCAGTTCCTCACCGAGGCGAGCCTGCTCGGGCTGCTCGGGGGACTCGCCGGGGTGTTGCTCGGGGTCGGGGCGGCTGCCGTGCTGTCGCAGTTCCTGCCGTTCCAGGTCACGCCGTCCTGGTCCGCGACGCTGGTGGCGCTGGGGGTCTCGATGCTGATCGGCGTGGTGGCCGGGGTCTACCCGGCCGGGCGCGCCGCCCACCTGGCGCCGATCGACGCGCTGCGGACCGAGTGAAGGAACGTACGCCATGAGCGCAAAGGATCGAGGAGGACGGACGATGAGGCGACGCCGGATGGTGATCGGCGGGGTGGCCGCCGTCGTCGTGGTGGGCGTCGTGGCCACCACGTACGCGATCAACTCGACGGGCAGCGCGGCCGCCGCTCGCTACCGGACGACGACGGCGACCCGGGGCGATCTCACCGCCACGGTCAGCCTCGGCGGCACTCTCGCCCACGTCGACTCGGTCACTGCGGCCTTCCCCACCACGGGCACGGTGACCTCGGTGTCGGTGCGCGCCGGCCAACAGGTCAAGGCCGGTGAGGTCCTGGCGACCATGGACACCGCCCCGCTGCGTGCCGCCCTGCTGGAGGCCCAGTCCCAGGTGGCCGCCGTCCAGTTGGCGATCGAACAGGACCGGGCGGAGTTGGACGGCGGCACCCCCGCGGGCACCACCCCCGGCCTCCCGCAGACCGCCGTTCCGGGAGCCGGCGCGTCCGGACGTCCGGGGGCCCCGACCGTCCCGGCCGGGGCCGGCACGAGCGGGCCGGCGGCCGGTGGCGCGATGTCGCCCGAGGCCCAGGTCAGCGCGGCACTAGGGGCCGTCGACGCGGCGCAGACAGCGGTCAACACCTCCTGCACCGACCTGCTCTCCGGCCTCGGACAGGGAGTCGCCGGCGCACCCGGATCCGGCCGGCCGGCCGCCCCCGTCGCTGATCGTCCCAGCCCGTCCGGGAGCCCGCAGGGGTCGGCCTCGGCGATCCCGACGCCGACCCCCACTACCCCGTCCACGCCGCCGGCCACCGCTTCCCCGTCACCCACCGCCTCCCCCACGGCCAGTCCTTCGGGCACCCCCACGCCCACGGCCACGCCGACCGCGGCATTCCCCACCGTCGACCCGCAGGCCCTCACCAGCTGCATGGGCGCCCTCGAAGCGCTCAGCACGGCCCAGCACCGCGCCGCCCTGGCCCTGGACGCCGGCGGCACGGCGCTGGCCCAGCAGGCTCGCAGCCAGCAGGCCCTGAACCAGCAGGCCCTGAGTCAGCAGGCGACCGCACTGGCCGGCGGCGCCGGGGCGACGCCGACCCTGCCCAGCGGTCTCGGCGGAGGCTTCGGCCAGACCGGTGGTGGCACCTCGGCCAAGGCGAAGCTGCTCTCCGACCAGGCCACCCTGGCCGTGGTCCAGCAGCAGCAGACCCAGGCGCAGAACAACCTCGACGCCGCCACTCTGACCGCGCCGATCAGCGGCGTGGTCGGGGCGGTCGACATCTCCCCCGGCAACCAGGCCACTCCGACCCGGGGCATCGTCATCATCGGTCCCGGCGCGGCCCGGGTGGACGCCACCGCGACCCTCGGCAACCTGCAGCAGATTGCGGTCGGCGATCGTGTCGAGGTGCGTACGGTCGGCTCCGCGACCCCGCTGGACGGCACCCTCACCGCCGTCGGCGCACTGCCGACCAGCGGCGCGGGCACCGATGCGCCGAGCTACCCGGTGGTGGTCAGTGTGCCGGCCGGTGCCGCAGGGCTGCCCGAGGGAGCTCCGTCGACCGCCTCGATCGTGACCACCTCGCTGACCGGAGCCCTCGTCATCCCCTCCTCTGCGCTCGTCACCAGCGACACCGGAGCCACCACCGTCACCGTCCTGTCGAGCGGTGCGACCCGTACGGTCGACGTCTCGGTGGGTGCCCGCGGACAGGGCAGGGTGCAGGTCCTCAGCGGGATCGGTGCCGCTGACACGATCGTCCTGGCCGATCTCGTCGCACCGCTGCCGGCCCCCGATTTCGCGGCCTTCGGTGGTGGCCCCGACGGCGGGAGCAGTGCCTCCCCGGCGCCGAGTGGGTCGCCCAGCCCTCGCTGACCGGCAGGGCTCAGGGAATGCCGGCCAGCGGCCACCGCTGGCCGGTGCCGCTGTCGATCAGGGCAGCACTGGCCACCCGGACGGTCAGCGGCAGGGCATCGGACACCGCCCGGGCGACCAGCGGTAGCTGGGCCTCCTTGGCGCGGGTGGCCAGCGACACGTGTGGCACCCAGGCCCCGCGCGCGTAGTGCCGATGGAGGTCGGCGCCGGCGTCCTGCAGAGCAGCGGCCACCACTTCCTGACGCCGTGCGACCTCCGCGGTCACCGAGGCGGCCAGCGCCGTACGGCCGCGGGAGAACGCGAGCATGCCGTGGAACTCCACGGAGAAGCCGCCGGCATCGGGCAGCGCGGCGATCCACTCCCGGACCGCGGCCAGTTCCCAGTGCACCGCCACCGCGTACGACAGGTGCGGGAGGTGACGACCGTGGGTGTGGGTGAGCAGGGTCGGCACCCCCTCTCCCTCGAGGCGGGTCCAGATCTCCCGGATGACGCGATCACCCTCAGGGTCGAAGAGCAGACACACGGCGAGGGACATGGCCTCATCATCCTCCGGCCGGCCGCGGGTGGCAGTCAAACGTGGTGGTCGAGTGGCTCACCCGCGTTCGCACTCGGCTGCGCCACCGGGATGTCGGCATCGGGGTCTGCGGAAGGCATCGGGGCCTGCGGAACACTGTCCCCATGACACCCGCATCGGAGTCGACACCCACACCGGCATCCCTCGGCCGGCACCGCCTGTCCCCCCTCGTTCCCCGCGACACGGACGAGCAGCACCGGGTGTCGTCCCCTCTCGAGCTGCTGTTCGACCTGACCTTCGCCGTCGCGTTCGGGCTGAGCGGCACCCAGTTCGCCCACTTCCTGGCCGAGGGGCATGTCGCCACCGCACTGCTCGGCTTCGCTGTCGCGGGCTTCGCGATCGTCTGGGCATGGATCAACTACTCCTGGTTCGCCTCCGCGTACGCCAACGACGACTGGGCGTTCCGGCTGATGTCGATGGCGGTCATGGTCGGCGTGGTGGTGCTGGCGCTGGGCATCCCGCCGATGTACGCCTCGCTCGAATCGCCGCACTTCGACAACCGGACGATCATCCTCGGCTACGTCGTGATGCGGCTGCCGCTCCTGGCCGGCTGGGGCCGGGCCTGGACGGTGGACGTCCTGCGTCGGCCGGCGATCGGGCTCTACATCGGGTCGCTACTGGTCGCCCAGGCCTGCTGGATCGTCGTCGCCGTGCTGCCGTTGACCGTCACCCAGACACTCTGGTGCACGGCCGGGCTGGTGATCATCGAGGTGTCCGGGCCGTTCCTTGCCGAACGTCGGGCCGCCACGCCGTGGCATGCCCACCACATCGTCGAGCGATACGGGCTGCTGCTGATCATCACCCTGGGCGAGGGGGTGATCGGCACCGTCGCGGCACTGTCGGCCCTCATCGACCGGGAGCACTGGACCGTGGAGGCGGTGCTGGTGGTGGTCGCGGGCATCGGGCTCACCTTCGGACTGTGGTGGGTGTACTTCGCCGTCGACACCGCGCAGGTCCTGCACCACTACCGGGAACGCTCGTTCCTCTTCGGCTACCTGCATCTGCCGCTGTTCCTGACCGTCGCGGCCACCGGTGCCGGACTCCACGTCGCCGGGTTGTGGGTGGCCGGCGAGTCCGCACTACCGCTACCCGGAGTGGTCGGCACGGTGGCCGTGCCCGTCCTGGCGTACGTCGCGCTGGTCAACGGGATCTACGCCCTGATGCACCGGGGCGGCGAGGGTGGGCACGCACTCTTCCACACCATGGTCTTCGTCGTCACCGCGCTGGTGATCGCCGCCGCGGTCGGGCTGGCGTACGCCGGGGTCTCGCTCGGGTGGTGTCTGGTCGTCGTCATGCTCGGGCCCCTGGCGACGGTCCTCGGTCTGGAGACGCACGGCTTCCGGCACATCGAGGCCGACCAAGCGGCGCTGCTGGCGAAGGCCCCCTCCCGACACGAGGACTGACCCGCACGGACCGTCGGCAGCCAGCGAGCCGGCGGAGTCTCAGGGAGCGGCGGCGGGTCGAGAGGGGGCGACGGTGAGGCCCGTTCGGCAGGCTCGGGTCAGACGATGCGCTCAGGTCAGACGATGCGCAGTTCCTTGGGCACCGCCCGCAGCGCCTGAGACACCGGGCAGTTCTCCTTCGCCCACTCCGCCTTGGCCGCGAAGTCTGCCTCACTGAGACCGGGGACCACCCCGTGCACGGTGACGGTGATGCCGGTGATCCCGGTGCCAGGCACGAAGCTGACGTCGGCCCGGGTGTCGATGCTGGTCGGCGCGTGACCGTCCTGGGCCAGGGCGTTGCTGAGGGCCATGCTGTAGCAGGTCGCCAGCGCTGCGCCGAGCAGTTCCTCGGGGTTCGTGGTGCCCTGTCCTGGCTCGGCCCGCCGGGCCCAGGTCACGTCGAAGGTCGTCAAGCCGGAGGTCGCCAGCTCCGTACGGCCGCTGCCGTCGAAGAGGCTGCCCTCCCAGTGCGTGGTTGCGGTGCTGACACTCGGATTCGCCATGGAAATGCTCCTTGATGCCGCAGGTGCCTGTCGGCGTCGGAGGCGCCGCCGCAATCAGCCTAATCCGGCCGCGACGTTCTGGACAGGACCTCGTGGCGCCGTCCCCGTGCTACTGTCTATGTCGTACATATACAGTAGGTCCGCTGCGGTGGACCGGTCGACGAGGAGGGACGCCAGTGCGGATCGTGCTGTCCGAGACCACCGGCATCCCGCTGTACGAGCAGATCGTGGAGCAGTTGCGCCAGCAGATCGTCACCGGTCGGCTCGCCGCGGGTGAGCCGCTGCCCTCGCTGCGCAGCCTGGCCAAGGACCTGCGGGTCAGCCTGATCACCACGACCCGGGCCTACAACGAGCTGGCCGCCGCCGACCTGATCGTGAACGTGCCCGGCAAGGGGTCGTACGTCGCAACGGTCGACCCGTCGGCCGCCCGACGTCAGGTGGTCGAGGCGGCCCGTGCCGACCTGGCCCAGGCGGTGGCGACCGCGCGCGGCTCGGGCCTGGTGGCGCTGCCGGAGCTGGTGGAGATCCTGGAGGAGGAGTGGAACCGATGAACACCGAGCAGACGGTGATCGACATCGAAGGGCTGCGGAAACGCCGCGGCGAGTTCGTGCTGGGCCCGGTCGACCTGGCGGTCCGCCGCGGCTACGTCACCGCCCTGGTGGGGGTCAACGGGGCGGGGAAGACGACCCTGCTGCGGACCCTGCTGGGTCTGGTCCATGCCGATGCCGGCACGGTGCGGATCCCCGAGCCGGCACGGATCGGGGTGGCGTTCGACCACCCGTTCCTGGTGCCCGACTGGACCGTACGCCAAGCGTCCGACGCGGTCCGCGGGTTCCGCCCGGGCTGGGACGACGTCCGGTTCACCGCGCTGTGTGAGCGGTTCCGACTGCGCACCGAGGAGAAGGTCAAGGAGCTGTCCCGCGGCGAGAGCGGAAAGCTGATGGTCGCCCTCGCCCTGGCCCACCGTCCGGACCTGCTGATCCTCGACGAGCCCACCAGCGGGCTGGATCCGGCGGCCCGCGCCGACCTGATCGACGTGCTGCGCGAGCACATGGCCGAGGACGAGGGACACAGCCTGCTGTTCTCCACCCACATCATCGCAGACCTGGAGGGCTTCGCCGACGATCTGGTGCTGATCGACGCCGGCCGGGTGACGTACGCCGGGCCCGCCGACGAGCTCACCGAGACGTACGCCGTCATCCGCGGTGGGGCCGACGAACTCACCCCCGAGACCGCAGCGCTGGTGCACGGGCTGCGTCGCAGTCCCGAAGGCTTCACCGGCATCGTCCGGCTGGCCGAGTCGGCGGCCTTCGACCGGCGCGTCGTGCTCGAACAACCCACCCTCGACCAGGTCGTCGTCGGCCTCGGTCGGCACGATCCCCAGGAGTCCTGACCATGTCCGACGCCCCGCTTTCCGTCGTTCCTGTCCCGCGTTCCGCCGCTCTTGCCCTGCGTTTCGTCGGACTGGATCTGCATGCGCTCCGGCCGTACGCCAGGGGGGTGCTGGTCACCCTGTTGCTGGTGGCCGTCCTCTCCGTGCTCCCGTCCCGCAGCCCGTACGCGGTGATCCCCCCGATCACCCTGGTGGCGGTCATCCTCGGGCCGCAGTACCTGTTCGCCTCCGACGAACGCTCCGACCTGGACACCCTCTACACCGTCCTCGGACTCCCCCGGCGCGCGGTGGTGGCCGGCCGCTACCTCACCGTCACCGTGCTCGGCGTCGGTCTGGTGCTGCTCGGTCTGATTGCGACCGTGATCCTGGCGGCGGTGCTCCGGGTCCCGCTGGAGCTGCCGGTGACCGCCGGGCTGGCAGTGTTGGCGGTGGTCGCCCTGTGCGTGTTGTTCGCCTTCCAGTTGCCGGTGTTCTTCGCGATCGGCTACACGGCGGCCCGCCCGGTCGCGTTCCTGGTGCCGGGGGCTGTCATCGTCCTCGGCATCGTCGGCGCTCAACTGGTCCCCGACGCCGAGGCCGTGCTGTTGTCCGCCCTGTTGCGCACCGGCACGCCGCTGGCAGCGGTGCTGGCGGTGGCCGTCGCTGCCGCACTGCTCGTCGGGTCGTCGGCGGTGTCCCGGCGGCTGTACGCCCGCCGCGACCTCTGAGGCCTCATCACCGACGGTGTCGTGCGGCGAGGTCGGTGGCCAGTGCGTGGACCCGGTCCCGTGCCGCGGGCGGTGCGACCACTTCGATGTGGTCGCCGAACTGCAGGAGTTGTCGCACCGATTCCATCTCCGGATAACCGATCCGTACGGTGCACCAGCCGGCCACGACGGGATCGACGCCCAGGATGCGGCTGCCGAGGATCCGTCGGGCGAGGTCGAGGCGGGTCTGGCGCAGCCGGGCGGTGATCACCACGGACCCGGGGTCCTCGGTCCGGCGCCGCAGGTCGGCCCACACCGACCGCAGGTCGCAGCCCACGCGCGTCCGGGCCGGCTCAGCCAGCACCTCGCACGCCTCGAGGCGGTCCAGCGCGAACAGTCCCGGCTCCCCCGCCTGGTCGGCGACGAGATACCACCGGCCCGCCTTGGTGGCCAGACCGTACGGATCCACCACCCGCGCGATCGCACGGCTTGCGCCGCTGCTGCGATACCGCAGGCGCAGCCGGGGGCGGGTCCGCAGCGCGAGGGCCAGCTCGGCGACCGACACCCCCTGCCCCTCCGGGGCGAGCCAGGCCGCGTTGTCCACCACGATCAGGTCGGCCAGGGCCGCACCGGGGTCGGCATCACCGGACCGGCGGGCCGCGATCTTCCGGGTGGCCGTCTCGTGGACGGCGGCGAGATCGAGTTGGGCGCGTTGTGCGGCGTCCAGGCCCGCGACGAGCACCGCCTCCCGCTCCGCGGGGTCGAGGTGGGAGACGTTCAGGCGCGCGCCGGGCAACAGCACGATGCCCCCGTGGCGGCCGCGTTCGGCGTAGACCGGCACGCCCGCCGCGGACAGTGCCTCGACATCGCGCAGGATCGTACGGCGCGACACCTCGAGCCGGTCTGCCAATTCGACGGTCGTCATCCGCTGCCGCGCCTGCAGGAGCAGCAGCAGGGAGAGCAGCCGGGCGGACTTCATGGCCCCATCATCCGCGAAAACATGACAGGTTTTGACGTGATTGGCCGATTCCCTGGAGGCGTACTCATCGATCGTCACCAGGAGGCTCCGATGCCGACACCCAATCTCTTCCTCGTCTATGTCCGGGACGCGGCAGCGTCGACCCGGTTCTACCGTGACCTCTTCGAGGTCGACCCGGTGTTCACCAGTCCGCGATACGTCGCCTTCGAGGCTGCGCCGGGTGTCCTCTTTGCGCTGTGGACCGGCCGCCCTGAGCACGCCATCCCGGCCACCCCACGCACCGCCGAAGTCGGCCTGATGGTCCCCGGATCCTCGGCGGCGATCGACGCGCTGCATGCCCGGTGGGCGACCACGGGCATCACGGTGGTCGAGGCACCCCACGACGAGGTGTTCGGTCGTACGTTCGTCGTGGCCGACCCGGACGGCAATCTGATCCGCGTCTCGCCCGTCGACTGAACCGGCGTGACGGCGGTCGCTGGGGGCATTCCCGATGCGCCTGCGGACCGGGCGCGCGGGCGCGAGGATGGGCACCGTGAGGATCGTCTGCGCACCCGACTCGTTCAAGGAATCGATGACTGCGGCCGAGGCCGCCGCAGCGATGGCCCGTGGTGTCCGGCGGGTGCTGCCGGATGCCGAGATCGTCGAGGTGCCGCTGTCGGACGGCGGCGAGGGATTCCTGGAGTCGCTGGCCGCGGCGCTCGATGCCCGGCTGGTCCCGATCGAGGTGCCTGATGCCCTGGGCCGGCCCGTGATGTCGTCGTACGCCCTCACCGCCGACGGCTTGGCGGTGATCGAGATGGCCCGGGCCGCCGGGCTGGAGCAGATCGCTCCCACAGACCGCGACGTACACCACTCGTCGACGGCCGGCGTGGGCCGGCTGGTCACCGCGGCGCTCGACGCCGGCGCCACCCGGCTGGTCATCGGGATCGGCGGCTCGGCCACCAACGACGGCGGCGCCGGACTCCTCGACGCGCTGGGCGTGCGCTACCTGGATGCCGACGGCCGACGGCTCGTGCCCACGCCGGCCGGGCTCGTCGGCGTCGCCGCGGTCGACGCCTCCGGGCTGGACCCCCGGTTGGCTGCCGTCACGGTGGACGTGGCCTGCGATGTCACCAACCCGTTGTGCGGACCGTACGGTGCCTCGGCGGTGTTCGGCCCGCAGAAGGGGGCGACGGCCGAGGACGTACGCTCCCTCGACGCGGTGCTCGCCCGGCTGGCGCGACTCGACGGCGGGACCGACGTGGCCGACCAGCCGGGAGCCGGCGCCGCCGGTGGGCTGGGCTACGCGTTGCTGCGCCACCTGCAGGCCCGGCTGCGGCCGGGAATCGAGTTGGTGACCGAGACCGTCGGGTTGGCCCAGGCGGTGCGCGGCGCCGCCCTGGTGCTGACCGGCGAGGGGTCGGTCGACGCCCAGAGTCTGGCCGGCAAGACTCCCGTCGGGGTGGCCGCGATCGCCGCTGCGGCTGGGGTGGACACCGTCATCCTGGCGGGCCGGGTGGCCCCCGACACCGACGTACTGCTCGACCACGGCGTGCTGGCCCTGGTGCCGATCCTGCCGCGGGCGATGGACCTCGACGAGGCCCTCGCCACCGGTGTCGACAACCTGGAACGGGCCGCGGCGACGGTCATCCGACTCGTCTTCCGGGGAGGCCGGGCCGGACGCGCTTCCGACTGACGTGCCCGCCCGTCGGGTCTGATACTGGGAAGGTCCGACGAGGAGGCGCCA
Source organism: Raineyella sp. LH-20 (assembly GCF_033110965.1). NCBI lineage: Bacteria > Bacillati > Actinomycetota > Actinomycetes > Propionibacteriales > Propionibacteriaceae > Raineyella > Raineyella sp. LH-20. Next base: position 3,081,521 of record NZ_CP137003.1, read on the forward strand.
TGAAGGTTCCACAGCCACGAGTGACCCGTACGTTGACGGTGACCAGCCCGGCGTTCGTCGACGACGGCCCGATCCCGGTGCGGCACACCTGCCAGGGTGAGGGGCTCTCCCCCGCGCTCTTCTGGTCCGGGGTGCCGGCGGCCACGGTCGACCTCGCCCTGGTGGTGAGTGACCCGGACGCGCCGCACGGCACGTTCCTGCACTGGCTGGTCACCGGCATCGCGCCGCGGGACGGCAGGTTCCCGGAAGGCGCGGCCCATCCGGGTGTCCGGGAACTGCCGAACAGTGCCCGGACACCGGGATGGTTCGCACCGTGCCCGCCGAGCGGGACCCATCGCTACGTCTTCGCGGTGCATGCGGTGGACCGTCGGCTGCGCGGTGAATCGAGTCAGCACGTGCTCGACGAGATCGCCGACCACACCATCGCTTGGGGCAGCCTCACCGGGCTCGTCCGAGCGCACTGACCCACGACCGCCACCGGGTCCCACGTGGCGGGCCCGGTGACGTGCTGGTGTCCTTCGTTCGTGTGTCGTTCGTTCTGGTCACGTACGTTCGTGTGACGTACGTTCTTGCGTCGTGCCTGCTCGTGTCGCCTCGGGTCCGCTCACATCCCCGTCTCGACGTTGATGATGTTGCCGTCCGGGTCGGCGAACCACACCGACCGGAATTCCTCGGCCGAGGCCACGCCATCGGTCCAGGTGGCACCCGGGAAGTCGAAGGTCTGGAACGTGACGCCCTTGTCACGCAGCCCTGCGATCTCGGTGTCGAAGCGGTCCGTGCCGACCGCGAACGAGACCGCGGTGGCCTTGTTGGTGCCGGCGAATGATGACGGGTAGACCAGCACCTGGGTCGATCCCGTCGTGTAGTTGATCCCGAAGTCGCCCTCGGAGGCGATCTGGAGACCGAGGACCCCCTCGTAGAAGCCGCGGGCGCGGGCCAGGTCCGTGACGGCCAGCGTGGGAACGGGGGTGATGTCGCCGAGCATGGAATCCTCCTGCTGCGGAGTCGGGCGACCGTCGCCCGATCGGCTCTTCCAGGGTAAGGCTGGCCTTTCCTGTGGGGAAGGTCACATCGGCGCGTCGCGACTCCCCTTGTCGGGCGGCGACCTCAGCCCTGGCCGGAAGCAGCTCGCAGCGCTCGGACGGGTCAGATCGCCTCGACCAGCATCGCGGTGCCCTGGCCGCCGCCGATCGCGATGGCCGCCAGTCCGAGCCGGGCGCCGGTGGTGTTGTGCCGCACCAATTGGGTGAACAGCCGGGTCAGCTGGACCGCGCCGGTGGCCGCCCAGGGATGCCCGAGCGCGATCGCCCCGCCCTGCGGACAGTTGCGGAGCTCGTCGATGCCCAGGGCGTCGAGGCAGGCGAGCACTTGGCCGGCGAAGGCCTCGTTGAAGTCGACCACATCCACCTCGTCCAGGTCGAGCCCCGTACGCTCCACCAGGCGGTGGACCGCGGGCACGATGCCCCAGCCGGGGCGATCGGGGGCGCAGCCGACACTGACCGTGTCCAGCACCCGCAGTCCGTGCAGACCCCGCTCTGTGGCGGTCCGGCCGTCGCAGAGCAGCACGGCGGCGGCCCCGTCGTTGATCCCGCAGCTGTTGGCCGCGGTGGCGGTGCCGTTCGGGGTGAAGGCCGGCCGGAACCGGGCGAGCCGCTGCGGGGTGAAGCCGGGTCGGGGCCGCTCGTCACGATCCAGGCCGGCGAGCGGCAGTGTCTCGTCGGCGTACGCCCCGGCGGCGGCCGCGGCCACCGCCCGCTGGTGGGAGCGGGCGGCGTACGCGTCCTGGCGTTGCCGGTCGATCCCCCGCTCGGCCGCCAGCAGGTCGGCCGCCACCCCCATCTCGGGATCGCCGTGGGCGGCATCGGTGAACGGCGCCCGCTGGTACTGCTGCGGCGCCTCGCCAGGGCGGGCCGGCGGCCAGAAGGTGAGCGGCTGGGTGCTGGCCGACTGCATCCCTCCGGCCAGCTGGAAGCCTCGGCGCGGGCCGCTGAGCAGGGCGACGCTGTACTCGATGGCCGCCATCCCGGAGCCGCACTGGCGGTCGAGGGTGACCGCGGGGGTCGCCACCTCGAGGCCTGCCCGCAGGGCCGCCACCCGAGCGGGATTGCCGCCCGGTCCGCGGATGTTGCCGATCGCCACCTCGTCGATCGGCACCTGCCAGCGCCCGGTCAGCGCGGCCAGCACCGGGGCCAGCAGTCCCGGCGCGTCCACGTCGCGCAGGCCGCCGCCGACGGTGCCGATCGGGGTCCGCAGCGCGTCGACGATCACCGGACGATCCTCGGGTGCTGTCATCGGTGTCCCTTCGGTTCGGGTGGTGCGTCGTCGCGGACCGGGTCACCGTCCGCGATGGGGGTCGCGGCGCCCCCCAGGTGCCGCGACCGGTCCGTGGTGGTGATCTCCTCGACCAGTCGGAGCCGGTCGACCTTGCCCGTCGGCGTCAGCGGCAACGCATCGCGGACCAGCCAGCGTCGCGGCCGTCGCGCGCCGGTCAGCGACGTACGTCCCCATCGCTGCACCGCCTCCCGGTCCGCGGCGCTCGTCACACAGCAGATCACCTCACCGAGACGTTCGTGCGGCACTGCCACGACGACCACCCGCTTCTGGCCGTGCGCCTGGAGCTCCGCCTCGACGGGGGCCAGCTCCACCGTGGTCCCCGCCGTGGTGGCGGCCCCTGGCCGGCCGAGCACCTCGACCCGATCGCCGTCGAGCCGGACCAGGTCGCCCACGGTGGCGAAGCCGCGATCGTCGGCCACTCCGCGGGCGAGCCACGGCGAGCGGACCCACAGTGCACCGTCGCGGACCTCCGCCGTCACCGCCTCGAAGAGTCGCAGGTCGGCAGCGTCGTGGCCCCAAGCGACCAGGGACAGCTCCGCGGCCCCGTAGTAGTGGTCGACCCGCAGACCAGCGGCCTCGGCCCGTTGCCGCAAGGCAGGGGCCAGGCTGTCACCGGCTACGAGAACCCGCAGCCCGGGCGTCGGCGACTCGTCGAGCACGGCGGCCAGGCGTGCCGGGGTCAGTTGCGCATGGGTGCAGCCGACCCGGTCGCTGCTCCAGCCGGCGCCGACGAAGGAGGCCAGGCAGGCGGCGAAGAGGTTCATCGTGGCGGTCAGCGGGCCGGGGACCCAGAATCGGTCCGCCGACCCGAGCGCCAGCCGTCGGGCACACAGGTCGAAGCTGTCCACCCAGGAGGCCGTACTGCGGATGATCGTCCGGGCGGTGCCCGAGGTCGTCCCCGAGGTCGACAGGGCGATGTCCCGCCCGGAGTGGTGCGCCTGCCAGAAGGCCGCCACCGGATCGGGGCCCTCGAGGACCGCGACGGCGTACGCCCCGTCCGTCGTCATCAGGCCTCCTCACCCGTCTCGATTGAACAGTGTTCAGCCAGCACTCTACGGCGGATCCGACCGGCCGGCCACCAGGGGCCGGGTCGGCGTCCGCCCTCGATCAGGCCGGTCGCAGCCGGAGCACCTGCTCAGCCACCAGGCCGACGCTGATCAGAGTCATCGCCACACCGGAGAAGCGGCTCACCGCCCGGGCCGCCGCAGGCCGGGTGCGGAGGATCGCCCGGGAGCCCGATCCGACGCCGGTGTAGACCACGGCGCAGGACAGCATGTGCATGCCGCCGAGAGTGGCGATCTGGACCGCCGCCGGCCACGTCCCGTGCGGATCGGTGAACTGCGGCAACAGCGCCAGGAAGAGCAGCAGCGCCTTGGGGTTGAGGCCGCTGACCGCGACACCTCTGCCCAACTGGGCGGCCCAGGAGCCTGTCGGCGCGTCCGATGCCGCCTGCGGTGTGGGTGGGCGCACGATGGTGGACAGGCCGAGCCAGCCGAGGTACGCGGCCCCGGCGAGGGTGAGCACCCCCAGCGCGCCGGGGGTGCGGGCGAGCAGCGCCGCCGCACCACCCGCCACGACCAGGGTGATCACCACATAGCCGGCCAGCAGCCCTCCGACCGCAGGGAGCACCGAGCGGTAGCGCAGGCCCGCGCTGATCGCGTAGGCCCAGTCCGCTCCGGGGGTCACCACCAGGAGGAACGACACCACCCAGAACGCCGCCAGCGACCCGATCGCCATCTCCCTGTCATCCTTCCCAGCCATGTCTTCGCCCCGGCGACGGTGACGGGTTCTCCGAAACGGAACGATAGAAGAGATCCCGCGACAAGTGCTTGCGTCTTCCGCTGCTCCTGGCGCGAAAGATGGGAAAGAATGTCCCTATGGACGCCCTTGATCGCGAGATCCTTGCGCACCTGCAGTCCGACGGCCGACTCACCCTCACCGAGTTGGCCGATCGGGTCGGGCTCAGCGTGTCGCCGTGTCACCGCCGACTGCGCGCACTGGAACGGGACGGGGTCATCACCGGCTACCGGGCGCAGCTCGACCCGGCGAAGGTCGGACTCGGCTTCGAGGCTCTGGTCTTCGTCACCATGGACACGACCAGCGCGGACACGGTCGCCGCCTTCGAGGAAGCGGTCGCCGCCGTGCCGCAGGTGCTGCGGGCCGAGCGGCTGTTCGGCGACCCCGACTACCTGCTGCGGGTCGTCGCCCGCGACCTGCCGAGCTACCAGGAACTCTGGGACACCCGGCTGGCCGCCCTGCCCGGGGTCCGCCGGGTCGGGTCGACGATCGTGATGAAGAGCATCGTCCAGGACCGAGGCCTCCCCCTCTGAGGTCAGCTCGAACCGGCCGCCTCTCACAGAGACATATGTCACTACGGCAATTACCTGTAAAATTTCTGGAAACTATTCCACCGCCGTAGCCGTCAGTTCCCGCATCGTCAACGTCGATCACGAGGACTGACCGGCCCGTTTGAAAGACTGACCGCATGTCCAGCCCAGACGATCGCTCCGCGACCCCATCGGCCACACCCGGGACCGAGTCCGAGATCCCGGCCTCGACGTGGCATCTCGGCCGTACGCCGGCAGAGGCCGACCTCGCCAGTCTCGAGTTCGCCCTGATGGCCGCCGGCGCGGCCTTCGAGCGGTACGTGACGCAGATCGCCCTGCTGATCGGGGACCCCGAGCTCACGTACAACGAGATCGTCATCCTGCACGTGATCCGGATGTACGACCGCCCCAAGGACGCCACCACGATCGCCCGGCTGGTCAATCGTGACGACCTGGCCAACGTCCAGTACACCCTGCGGAAGCTGGTGTCGGTGGGCCTGGTGAAGAAGATCCGATCCGGCGTCACCGCCCACTACGCGACCACCCCGGCCGGCGCGGACTGGACCGAACGGTACGTCAGCCTGCGCTCCCGGCTGCTGATCGACCTGATGACCCCGACCGAGCTCGCCGAGGAGAACCTCGCCGAGATCTCCCGGCGGCTGACCCGTCTCACCGTGCTGTACGAGTCGAGCGCGCGCGGTGCAGGCATCCTCAACCCGCACCGACTCTTCGACGAGCCGACCGCCGAGCACTGAGCCCCATTCGGACACAGACGCCGAAGACCCCCTCGGCCCCGGAGGCACGCCTCCGGGGCCGTGCCATGTCCGGATGACGCACAGAGCACCCCACCCCGACCGGAACGAGAGGGAGGTCAGCGGCCCAGCTATCAACCGGCCGAGACAATCTGATGTCGGATTCGTTACCGTCATAATTCTCTTGATTATCTATTGACTTTCGATCGAACCCCGCCGAGGCTTGTGCCACGGCGTCGAGTCGGTGCCCCAGCAGGGACACAGGCGCCTCCCCTTCAACACAGAAGGAGACACACGTGGCTCTCATCGAATCTGCGATCGGCAACTCAGGGAAGGTCGCACGACAGTACGCCCCGTACGTCCAGGCCGACTGGGGCTTCGCGAACCACTGGTACCCGGCCTGCTTCAGCGACGAGGTCGCTGTCAACGGAGTCATCGGGGTCACCATCGGCGGTCACGACATCGCCGTCACCCGTGACGAGGACGGCGTCGTCCACGCAATCGCCGACCGGTGCCTGCACCGCGGCGTGAAGCTGTCCGCCAAGCCGATGTGCTTCGCGAACAAGACGGTCACCTGCTGGTACCACGGCTACACCTACAACGCCGAGAACGGCAACCTGGACACCATCGTCGGCTCCCCCGACGACCACCTGATCAACACCGTCGGCGTCCGTACGTATCCCTCCGAGGAACTCGCCGGCCTGATCTTCGTCTTCGTCGGCGACGACGACTACGGCACTCCGCCACCGCTCGACTCCGACCTGCCGATGAAGGTGACCGACAAGGCGACGCCGCACTTCCGCGACGAGAAGATCGTCACCCGCGGCATCCGCCGCAAGCTCTACGGTAACTGGCGGCTGGCCGCCGAGAACGGACTCGATCCGGGCCACCTGCTGGTCCACTGGGACAACCAGATCGTCGTGGCCCTCGACCGGGCGATGCCGCTGGGCATGAAGGCACTGAAGGACGACGCCACCGAGTTCGTCGACATCGAGGGCGGCCCCAAGGGCGTGATGAACCGCTACGACCTGCCCGAGAACTACCAGCCGGTCTTCGAGAACCCGATGGTCGACATCAAGGCACGTGGCACCACCATGTACGAGCCGTTCCGGGTCAGCTGCTGGCTGCCGGGCATCCTGATGGTCGAGAACTGGCCGATCCCGGGGATCACCCAGTACGAGTTCTACGTCCCGATCGACGATCACCACCACATGTACTTCGAGGTGATCGCCGACCGTGCCAGCACGCCGGAGGAGGAGAAGGAGTTCGCGTTCAAGTACGAGAACTTCTACAAGCCGCTGGGCCTGCTCAACTTCAACAACAACGACATCTTCGCCCGTGAGGCCACCGAGGAGCACTACGAGCGCTTCGACGGCTGGAACAACGAGGTCCTCTCCAACATGGACTTCTCGGTGGTGGCCTGGCGCAAGCAGGCGGCCAAGCACGGGCGTGGCTTCTTCCAGTCGCCCTTCGTCGACGAGGACTGAGAGGAGCCGATTCCGATGACGATCGTGGAGGGCACGGAGATGACCGTGCCGCAGACAGCATCGCGTCACATCGCCCTGCGATTCACCGACGGGCAGGTGCGGGAATTCGACGCGGATCCTGGGGAGACTCTCCTCGCCGCGGCCAGACGGGCCGGCCACAGGCTGGTCAGCCAGTGCACCGTCGGCACCTGCGGCACCTGTGTCGGCACCCTGGTCGACGGCGCAGGCGAGATGCCGTCCGACCGGATCAGTACGCTGTCGGCGGACGAGCTGGCCGCCGGCCAACGCCTGCTGTGTCAGACCCGTGCCCTCTGCGATTCGTCGTTCGACCTGGACTATCCCGCCACTCTTCTGGAGGCGCATCCGCCGGTCGGCTTCCGGGCTCGGATCACCCGCCTGACCTGGGTCGCCGACACCGTCGTCGAGCTCGAACTGAAGGTGCCCAAGGCGATCAAGTTCGGCTTCACCGCCGGGCAGTACTGCCGTATCCAGGTGCCGGGCACCGATGAGTGGCGCAGCTACTCCATCGCCTCCGGGGAACATGAACGGTTCCGGCTCACCTTCCTGATCCGCATCCTGCCCTCGGGCGTGATGTCCGACTTCCTCCGGGACGCCGCGCGGACCGGGCAGTCCCTCGAGGTGGAGGGCCCGCTGGGCGGGTTCGTCCTGGAACCCGCTCCCCGGCCCACCGTTCTGATCGCCGGCGGCACCGGGCTGGCCCCGATGCTGTCGATGCTGGACCGGCTACGGACGGTCCAGCCGACCCCGCCGATCCTGCTCCTCTTCGGCTGCAACCGACCGGCCGAGCTGTTCCACGAGGACGAGCTGGCCGCCAGGATCAGCCTGATGCCGACGCTCGAGGTGCGTACGGTCCTGATGGACAACGCAGGCCGCGACGACCTGCCGGCCGGCACCCCGCTGTCGGTGCTGCGGGCCGACGACGTGGCGCCGGACACCGTCAGCTACCTGTGCGGTCCCCCGCCGATGATCCGGGCCGCCGAGGAACAGCTCGGCGCTCTCGGACTGCCCGCCCACGACATCCGGGCCGAGCAGTTCGTGCCGAGCGAGAACTGATGGGGCGCCCGATGCGTGTCACCACCCAGCCGCTGCCCCTCGACCCGGAGCGTCGCGCGATGTACGACGCGCTGGTCGCCCACCTCGACGCCGACCGGATGCGGGATCTGCTGGTCCGGCTGGTCGACATCCACAGCCCGACCGGCGCCGAGCGCGCCGCCTCGGAGTTCATGGCCGGCCACCTGCGCGACGAGGTCGGCATCGAGGCCGAGTACATGCCGATCTCGGAGGCGACCGGCAACGTCCACGGCATCCTGCCGGGCCGGGGCGACGGCGCCAATCTGCTCCTCTACTGCCCGATCGACACCCACATCGAGCCCGAGCTCGACGTCCCGGCGATCGGCCCGTACGCCCGGGCCGACATGCTCCCCACCGCCCGGGTCCAGGACGGCCTGGTGGTCGGCCTGGGGGCGTCCAACCCCAAGGTGATGGTGGCCGGCCTGACCGAAGCCGTCCACGCGATCCGCGACGCCGGGCTGGACTTCCTCGGCGACCTCACCATCGGCTTCGCCGGCGGCGGCATGCCGTGGCTCAACTCCCGGCGGGACCACGTCGGGATGAGCACCGGGGTCTACCAGCTGCTGATGCGTGGCCTCTATCCGGACTACTGCCTGCTGCTCAAGCCGCGCCCCGGCGTCTATCCCGAAGAGCCGGGAATGGCGTGGATCAAGGTTTCCGTCCGCGGCACCTTCGGCTACGCCGGCATCACCCGGGGCACTCCGGGCTTCCGTTCCTCCATCGTCCCGGCCGCCACGGTGATCGAGGAGCTCGAGGCGTGGCTGCCGCGCTACACCGCCGCCAACACGTACGGCACCGTGCTGCCGGAGGCCTGGATCGCCGCGGTCCGCGCCGGCGATCCCGACAAGCCGGCCTTCCCGTCGGCCACCACCGAGATCTTCCTCGACCTGCGGATCAATCCCCGTACGTCACCGGCTGACGTCCGCGCCCAGTTCGCACTGTTCGTCGCGGGCCTGCGGGCGCGCCACCCGGAGATCGAGCTGGACTGGACGATGTACGGCAGCCTGCCCGGCGGGCGCACCGACGGCGACAACTGGATCGTCCAGTCCGCCCAGCGCGGCTGGGAGCAGGTGTCGGGTGAGCCCTACACCGAGACGCCCTACCAAGCCGGACAGACCGACGGCGCGATGATCCGTACGCTCGGCGTCCCGACCGCCCGGGTCGGCTACCCGTGGCCGCCGGCCACCGCACCGGCCGACCTCAACGAGGGCCTGGGCGGCATGGGCGTCGCCTCGGTCGAGGACGTCCTGATCGGTGTGCGGAGCATCGCGTACGCGATCGTCGACACGCTCACCCGGACCCGGGCCGACCTCGGCCTGGCCGGCGACACGAAGGAATGACCATGGCAGACGACCAGACGGTGCCCGACGAACACCAAGCGCCGGACGAACACCAAGCGCCCGGCGGACAGCAGGCGCCGGACCGCTCCGACCTGCTGCTCGACTCCCTCGGATATGTCGGGATCTCGTCCGACCGGCTCGACGACTGGACCACCTTCGGTCACGACGTCGCCGGCATGCAGGTGGTCGACTCGACCCGGCACGGCCGGTCGCTGCGGATGGACAGCCGCGCGCAGCGGTTCCTGATCAGCGACGACGGCGGCCGCGGCTACTTCGGGTTCGAGGTGTCCGACGCGGCGGCGCTGGCCCGGGTCGGCGAGCGCCTCGACCTGCGCAGGGTGCGGCACACGGCGATGGACCGCCCGACCAGGGAGCACCGCCGGGTGACCGACGGCCTGTGGTGCCTCGACCCGGACGGCAACCGGATCGAGGTCTTCCACGGCCCCGAGCTGGCCGACCGGCCGTTCTCCCCCGGTCGTACGATCGGCGGCTTCCGCACCGGCGTGCTCGGCCTGGGGCATGCGGTGCTGCTCACCGCCGACCCGCGGGCGCTGATCGACTTCTACCAGGGTGTCCTCGGCTTCCGGCTGTCGGACTTCCTGTTCAGTCCGTTCGAGGCGCACTTCTTCCACCTCAACCCGCGCCACCACAGCCTGGCGATCGTCCGCTCGGACGGTCCCGGCATCCACCACATCATGGTCGAGCTGGCCCGGCTGGACGACGTCGGCGCGGGCTTCGACCTGGCCGAGAGTCGCGAGGACGGCATCCGGGTGTCGCTCGGGCGGCACTCGAACGACCACATGCTCTCCTTCTACGCCCGTACGCCGTCCCCGTTCATGCTCGAGTACGGCTGGGGCGGGCGCTCCATCGACGTCGACCGGTGGGCGCCGTACGAGCTGACCGAGGGCCCGAGTCTCTGGGGCCACGAACGGTCCTGGCTGTCCCCCGAGCAACGCCACACCGCACGGCAGCTGCGGATCGCCGCCTCGGCCGAGGGCCGCAGCTACCCCGTCCACGTCCGGGAGGGCAGCTACGACGTGGTGCCCCCGGAGAGCTGGATCCCCGCCACCCGACGGCCGTACGTCGGCTGACCCGAAAGGCAGACACCATGACATCGCGCACCATCACCCCCGAGGAATTCGAGGGCACCTGGCGGCTCCTCGACTGGCGCCAGGAATACGACGACGGCCGGGTCCGGTATCCGATGGGCGAGCGCCCGGTCGGCCTGATCAGCTACCGGGAGGGTCGGGTCTACGAGATCGCGACCAGCGCCGGCCGGCCCGACTTCGTCACCGGCGGCCAGTGGGACGCCGACGACGCGGAGAAGGCGATGGCCTACACCACCTCGATGTGCTACTCCGGGACGTACGTCCTGGACGGCGACCAGGTCGTGCACCACGTCGACCTCAGCGTGTTCCCGAACTTCGTCGGCAAGGGCCTGCGCCGCACCGTGCTCTGGGACGGCGCGACGATGACGCTGTCCGGCCGGATGGAGGAGGGCACGCCCGAGGCCCGCACCGTCATCCTCGACTGGTGCCGCTGGTGAGCGAGGAGACGACGATGACCGACCTCACCACCCCGACCGCCACCGGAGGCGTCCCGGCCACCGGCGAGTGCCGCACCCTGCAGGACTGGCTGCGGCTGCCCGTCGGCGCCCGTCAGGAGCTCGCCGCCGACGCGGTGCGGGCCGCCGAGCAGGCCCGCGACGACCTCAACACCTACATCAGCGTCCTCCCCCTCGACCAGCTCCAGCCGGCCGACGACGGCGAGCTTGCCGCGGTGCCGTACGCGGTGAAGGACAACATCGACGTCCGTGGCCTGCCGACCACCGCAGGCACCCCGGCGCTGATCGGGCACCGTCCACGGATCGACGCGTCGGTCGTCCGCTCGCTACGCGATGCGGGGGCGGTCGTCATCGGCAAGACGAACCTGCACGAACTGGCGTTCGGGCTGACCTCGAACAACGGCCGGTTCGGTCCGGCCCGCAACCCGTACGATCCTGCTCGGGTCTCCGGCGGCTCCAGCGGCGGGTCGGCGGCGGCGGTCGCCGCGGGCACGGTGCCGTTCGCGCTCGGCACCGACACCGGTGCGTCGGTCACCACCCCGGCCGGCTACTGCGGTGTGGTCGGCTTCCGGCCGTCGACCGGTCGGTACGCCGGCGACGGGATGCTGCACCTGACCTGGACCCGGGACGCGATCGGGGTGCACGCCCACACGGTCGCCGACGTCCGGATCATCGACCGGGTGATCACCCGCTCGTCGGTGCGGACCGATCCGGTCGAGCCGGCCGGTCTCACCGTGGGGGTCCCGGCGGAGTTCTTCGAGGACGTCGATCCGCAGGTGGCGCAGGCGGTCGACGCCGCGCTGGCGGCGCTGCGTACGGCCGGTGTCCGGCTCGTCGCGGTGGGCGTGCCGGGGGCGCTGGAGCTGGCCGCGGCCGGCTTCTCGATGGTGTTCTACGAGACCCCGATCAACGTACGGGCCTATCTCAACGAGACCGCGGAGGCGTATCGAGGACTCACCCTGGCCGAGATCGCCGCCCGCAGCGGGTCGCCCGACGTCACCGCGATGCTGCGGCTGATGCTCGACGACCCGATCAGCGACGACCGCTACGAGGCGGACGCCGGCGTCCGCAACCTGCTGCGACGGCGCTACCAGGCCTCCTTCGCCGAGCACGGGCTGGATGCGATCCTCTACCCGACCACGCCCAACCTGCCGCCGGAGTTCGGCAGCGACGACCGGATCACACTCAACGGCACCGAACGGGACATGTTCCCCACGGTGACCCGCAACGTGGCCCCCGGCGGACTGGCCGGCGCTCCGCAGCTCACCCTGCCGCTGTCGCGGCCCGACGGTGCGCTGCCGATCGCGGTCACCCTCGAGGGCGGCATCGGGACCGACGACCGGCTGCTGGCCCTCGGGGAGGCACTGCACCGGCTGATCTGAGCCGCTCGGCCGCGGGGCGACCATTCAATCCAGCAGATCCAGCAGCCAGTGCACGCGCTGGGTGGCTGCGCCGGCCGTGGTCACCCGCTCGGTCAGCCCGCGGTCGCTGGTGACCACGGTGACGGCCCGGCCCGCGGCGCGCAGCCGCTCGGTCTCGGCGACGATCGTGTCGTCGCCCGACCCGGGGGCCCGGACGACTCCGGTGGCGACGGTGTCCCGGTCGGACACGGCGCGCGCGTCCCCTTCGACGACCACCCGGTAGTCGGGGAACCACCGGTCCTCGGACAGCCCAAGTGCCCCGGCCGGGACGCCGCGCAGTGCCAGATCGTCCACCCGCCCGAGGAGCCGGCGGGCGGCACCGGCACGGTCGCGCCACCAGCCGTCCGGGGTGGCGCCGACGACGTTCGCCGCGTCGATCACGATCACCGGGCGATGGTCGAGCAGCGTACGGAGCCGGGGCCAGGCCGCCGCGAATCCGGGGTGCAGCGGGTGGTCCGCCACCTGGGCCGGCGGCACCCAGGCCAGTTCCAGGCTCTCCCGGTCGGCGATCACCGGCTCGAACGGCGCCACGACATCGCCGACCACCGTGGTGTAGCTCCACACGTCCAGGTCGAGGACGCTGAGGAACCGTGGTGTGATCGTCCCGTCCGGCACCCCGGCCTCCTCGCGGGCTTCCCGGCGGGCGGCGTCGACCGCAGACTCGCCCTCGTGGCGCGCACCGCCCGGCAGACCCCAGGTGCCACCGTGGTCGCTCCATTCCACCCGGTGCTGCAGCAGCACGCCGCGGGCAGGATCGAGCGCCAGCAGCCCCGCGGCGCCGAAACGCCCCCAGTACCGCTCCCCCGTCGGCGCCACCACCCAGGCGTCGCCGGGGTCCCGCGGACCGTACGGTCGGCGGGGCTCTCCGGGGAGGGGCGGCAGGATGGTCACGGCCCCACCCTGTCACAGCCAGAAGCTCACCTTGTCCACCCGGCAGATAACTCGTACGCTTGTGTTCAAGGTAGCCGACCGGGCCCGCGTGCGAGGTGACCGACCTACCCCGCCTGCGTGACAGGACGGCTCGACGAGAGGTCCTGCCATGCCACCACTCACGATCGACTTCATCACCACCCTCGACGGGTACGCCTCCGGGGAGGGCTGGCCGGGCTTCTGGGGGCTGGAGGGCCCCGAGTACATGGCCTGGCTGGACCAGCAACCCGTCGGGGCCGACGTGCTCCTGATGGGGGCGAACACCTATCGGCTGATGTCGGCATTCACAGCGGACCGCACCAGTGGCCCCGAGGAGGCCGAGGCCTTCGACCGCCTCGCCCGTGAGGACAAGGTCGTCTTCTCCTCCACCTTGCGTCCGCCGCTGGCGTGGCCGCACACCAGGCTCGTCGCCACCGACCCGATCGAGGCGGTGCGCCTCCTGAAACGCGACGGTGACAAGCCGTTGCGTACGCTGGGCAGCCTGATGCTGTGCCGGAGCCTGCTGGCCGCCGGCCTGGTGGACCGCTTCCGGGTGGTGATGTTCCCGGTGATCACCGGCCGCACCGGACACGAACGGATCTACGACGGCTATCCGGACGTGGCGCTGGAACTGGTCGACAGCCGCCTCTTCGATGGACGGACACAGCTGCTGGAGTATGTGCCGACGGTGCTGTCCGGCCCGCCGGGCGCCTGAGCGGGTCGCCGACGCGAGTATTCACGGAACAGCGACTCTCCGCCCACCCGGTCGCGCATCGCGGCGGGCGGACGGGGAGTGGCGGCGGACGGCGCCGAGGGGACGAGCCGGTCCGGAGATGTCAGGGCGCCGGGATCAGGATGTCGCGCACCAGGGCGTCGAGGTCGGCGTCGGCGGCGAGGAACTGGCGCAGGGTCCGCCGGGTGGGGCCGAAGTCCTCGAACTCCGGCGTGGTCATCCCGTCCACCTCGTAGGCGCGGACGAAGTCGGGGATGCGGCGCAGCTGTTCCAGGTAGTGCTCGGCTACCGGGACGTCCATCCGCGGGGTGACCTGGTAGTCGGAGGCGTTGATCAGGGCCTGCCACTTGAACGGCGGGGAGACCACGACGTCACCGCCGACGAACTCGGCCCACTGCAGCACGTTGCGGAAAGCCGCCGACAGCAGCCGGGCGCGCAGGCCGCGCTCCTGGAAGATGCCGTACGCGTGCTTGAAGGCGGCCACACCGGCCCACTCCAGCGCGGCCGGATCGAGGAAGATCTTGTCGCGGGAGACGACGGTCTTCAGCCAGTCGTCGAGCCGGCCGCACATGATGGTGACGACCGGTCCCATCGTGGCGGTGTCGAGGCCCTCGGCCTCGCGACGCTTGAGGGCCCGCTCGATCGCCTCACCGGCGGTCACCGCCTGCGGCACCGAGAAGGAGACGGTCACGTTGACCGAGACGCCACGGTAGGTGGCTTCCTCGATGGCCTTGATGCCGGTCTCGGTGGCCGGGATCTTCACCACGATGTTGGGGGCCAGCTCGCTGAACTCGACGGCCTGCGCGACGATCGCCTCCGCGTCGCGGTGCAGCCGCGGGTCGGTCTGCACCGACAGCCGGCCGTTGCGGCCGTGGTGCGCGTGGAAGATGGGCTCGAGCAGCTGGGCCGCCTCGACCGACATGTCCTTGACCGCCTGCCAGCCGATCTGCGATTCCCCCCAGGTCGGGTGGGCGGCCGCGATCCGGCGGATCCGCTCGGTCCACACGTCGGGGTGCTTGGAGATCGTGGTGTAGGCGATCACCGGGTTGCAGGTGGCTCCCACGCCGCCGAAGGCGATGGACTGGCGCAGCTCCTCCAGGTCGGAGGAGTCGTTCCAGAGGGCGGTGGGGGTGGTCTGGGCAGCCTCCAACAGTGGACCGGCGACGAGGGCCGTGTCGAGGTGGGCCGTGTCAATCATGGACTCAAGCTCCTGATCAGTGGCGTGGGGGCGCCGATGCCGCCCAGCTGGTAACCACACAAGACAATTTAGAGTCCATGACAGTACGAAGTCAAGAATATGTACGTACAAATAGCTGTGTCGTCACTGGTCGGTGGTCAGCCACGCCACCGGATGCAGCGGCACCCCCGCACCGACCACGCCCCGGAGCGCCTCCACCGCCTCGGGCGCGCAGCTGACCAGCACGCAGCTCGACGGGCCGCCCGAGTCGGTCAGGGAGACCGGCGCCTGCTCGATCCACACCGGCCGCAGACCGGCCGGTCCGGCGAGCTGGGGCACCTCCCAGGCGAGGCCGCGTGACCCGACCGGGACCGCGTCGTGGACGAGACCGGAGGCCAGGGCGGCCCGCACCGCGGCCACCGGGACGAGGCCGGGATGACCGATGACGATCCGGTCGCGCGGTGCCGACAGCGGGATGCCTGCGCACAGCACGACGTCGCCGGGCAGTGACCCGGCCCGCACGCTGTGCCCCGGCGGCATCCGGCCGATGACGGTGACGGCGATCCCGGTCGCCCGGGTGACCACGTTCTCCTCGGTGCTGCCGGTCACCGCCTCCGCCGGCACCCCCGCCTCCGCCGCCGAGCGGCGGATCTCGGCGATCATCGGCTCACCGGTCGGGTCCCGCTCCACGCAGAGGTCGTCGACCACGGCGATCGGCTCGGCGCCGACACACAGCACCTCGAGCAGTGGCACCCGCAGGGCGAAGTGGGCGACGGTGACCGCCTCGGCCGGCACCGTGTCGGCGGGCTTGGGGCCGATCCCGCCGATGCAGTCGGTGGCGACGACGAGACCGTCGCCGAGCACCAACAGGTCACGGAAGGGGCGTACGGACGGCGCCGGCAGGCCGGGCCTGGACAGGATCGTCGCCGCGGGATCGACACTCACAGCCGACCCCATCCTCGGGTGAAGCGCGCCCAGACCAGCACGGTCACGCCGACCAGGACGACGGTGAGCACCAGCAGGTCCGCCCGCCGCAGCCGCAGGTCGCGCAGCATGGTCATCGAGGTCCGGGCGCCGTAGCCGCGGTTGGTCAGGGCGACGGCGAGGTTCTCCGCCATCAGGACGGAGCCGGTCATCAGCGGGACCATGATCGGCACCAGGGCGGCGATCCGGCCGATCGGGCCCGAGGTGCGGACGTGGGCGCCGCGGGCGCGTTGGGCGTCGATGATCAGGTCCTTCTTCCGGGCGAGCGTGGGGATGAACGAGAGCGCGGTGGTGACCAGGATCGACAGCCAGATCGGGGCCCGCAGCGTCGCCATCACCACGAGCAGGTCATCGACCGAGGTGCTGATGGTGACGGCGTAGCTGGCCGACACCATGACGAGGATCCGGGCGACCAGGTTGAGCCCGACCAGCAGGCCGCCGACGGTGGCGGTCACCGGGCCGAGGGCGAAGAGCACCCGCGGGTGGTCGGCGGGTGCCGCCCGGTCCGCGGTGACCAGCGTGACGGCGACGACCAGCACGAGGACGGGCAGCAACGGTTCCACCAGCGCCCGCAGTCCACCCAGTGGCGTCCTCGCGAGCACGAGGGCCGCCAGCAGGACGGCCAGCAGTGCGGCGTTCCACAACGGGTGGGAGAGGACGATCGCCGCCACCAGCACCGCGGCGAAGCAGATCAGCTTGACCCGTACGTCCAGGATCTCCAGTCTCATCCGACGGCCTGCCCGACCAGTGCGCTCGCCAGGTGCCGGCCGAGCCGGGCCGGGTCAAGCAGCGGCGGTGCGCCCGGCCACAGTCGCCGGCAGAGTGCGGCGGTCTGCGGGACGGACACCCCGGCGGCCGCCAGGACGTCGGGCCGGGCCATCACCTCGGCGGTCGGGCCGTCGGCCACCGTCCGGCCGTCGGCGAGCACGATCACCCGGTGCGCGTGATCGCCCACCAGTTCCATGTCGTGGGTGACCATCAGGATCGTCGTGCCGTCCGCGTTGAGCCGGTCGACCAGGTCCATCACGGCGCGGACACCGACCCAGTCCTGACCGGTGGTGGGCTCGTCGACGACCAGGACGGCCGGCCGCAGCGCGAGCACCGACGCGACGGCGACCCGCTGCCGCACCCCTCTGCCGAGGGAGAGCGGGTGCTGGTCGGCCAGCTCGGACAGGCCGCAGAGCTCCAGCGTGTCGGCGACCCGCCGGCCGATCTCCCCGGCGTCCAGGCCGGCCATCCGCAGCCCGTAGCCGACCTCGTCGACGACCGTACGGTTGAAGATCTGGTGGTCGGGGTTCTGGAACACGTAGCCGACCTGGCGGGCGAGCTCCCAGGGCTCGAGTCCCGCCACGTCCACCCCACCGAGGCGTACGCTCCCGGCGCTGGGCTCCAGCA
Source organism: Raineyella sp. LH-20 (assembly GCF_033110965.1). Classification (NCBI taxonomy): domain Bacteria; kingdom Bacillati; phylum Actinomycetota; class Actinomycetes; order Propionibacteriales; family Propionibacteriaceae; genus Raineyella; species Raineyella sp. LH-20. Next base: position 3,099,036 of record NZ_CP137003.1, read on the forward strand.
GACGGTTGAGGTGCTTGGTGAGGGTCGACTTGCCGGCGCCGTTGCGCCCGACCAGGGCGACGTACTCGCCGGGCCCGATCGTCAGGTCCACGCCGTCCAGGGCGCGATGACCGCCCGGGAAGACGTGCACCAGGTCCCGCACCTCGATCACCGGCGCGGCGCTCGCCGGCCACGGACCAGATCCCGGGACGCTCGCCGGGACATCCGCGACGACGGGCGCCGGGACGGCTCTCCCGGCGCGCACCCGGTCGACGACCGCCACGGCCGCGTCGACGTCCAGTGGCACGTCCGGTGGGTTGATCAGGCCGGCCTCGACGAGCGCCGTCCCGACCACCGCGACGGGCAGTGGTCTGATCGCGTGCCGTGCCGCCAACGCCGGGTCGCGGAAGAATTCCGCCGGGGCGCCCTGCCAGCCGACCCGGCCCTCGTCCAGGACCACCAGGTGGTCGGCCCGGCGGACGACCTCGGCACCGTCGTGGTCGACCACGATCACCGCGGTCCCCGGGCTGCGTCGGAGCCGGTCCACCGTGGCATAGACCTCCCGACGGCCCTGGGGATCGAGCGCGGAGGTGGGTTCGTCGAGGCAGAGCACCTCCGGTTCGAGCGCCAGGATCCCGGCGATGGCGAGGCGTTGGTGCTGGCCACCGGACAGCTCGGCCGTGCGCCGCTCCTCGAGTCCGGTGAGCCCGACCCGGGCCAGGCAGTCCGTCACGCGTCGCCGGATCTCGTCGCGGGGCACCAGGTAGTTGCGCGGGCCGAAGGCGACGTCCTCGGCGACCGTACGACCGACCAGCTGGCTCTCGGGGTCCTGCAGCACCAGGCCGACGTGTTCGGTGATCGTCTGGACGCGATAGTCGGCGAAGTCGGCGCCGTCCAGCCGGACCGTGCCGCGCAGCGTCCCCTCCGTCAGTTGGGGGATCACGCCGTTGAGCGTCATCAGCAGGGAGGACTTCCCGGCGCCCGTCGGGCCCATCACCGCAGTGACGGTCCCCGCGTGGAAGCTGAGGGAGACCTCCCGAAGGGCGTCGGCGTCGCTCCGCGGATAGCGGTAGGACACGTCGACCAGGTCGAGGCAGTCCCGCATCAGGGGGTCAGTCCACGAACCTGGTGTTGCGTACGGCGTAGTAGGCGACCGCCGCGATCACGAGGTTGACCACCGCCCCCGCCAGCAGGGACGGGACCGCAGCCACATACATCCCCCAGCCGCCCACCGGCAGGACGACCAGGCCCAGCCCGACGCTGTTCAGCAGTGCGGTGACGACCAGCCCGACCACCATCCCCACGGTCCCCCGGCGGGCGAGCCAGGAGAACACCAGCGCGCACACGCCCATCCCGACCGCGATCAGCAGGTGCAACGGCAGGGTCAGCGGGAACCCGGTGAGCGCCGCGGTCAGCAGGTGGCCGACGGCCGCGACGACGAAGCCGACCCACCCGCCGAAGGCGACCGCGGCGAAGAATCCGGGGGCCGAGTCGAGCGCGACCGTGCCGAGCGGGCTGGGGAGCTTGACCAGCGACCCGACGGCGCTCAGGGCGATGAAGATCGCCATCACGGCGACCTTCCGTGCGGATACTGCCGGGCGTGCTGCGCGGTCCGGTTGACGGTCGGCCAGGCTCATGGGCTGCTCCTCCAGGATGGTCGGACCATCGGACGATCCCGACGGCCCGTGTGAGACTAGCGCCCACCCGACCTGCCTCGATCGGCGGGGAGGCCGGGAACTTCCTCGGTCAGTCGTCGTGCGCCCCGGACCGTGCGTCGAGGAACTGGTAGACCTGCGCGTCCTCCACCCCGGGGAAGGTGCCCGGCGGGAGCGCGGCGAGCAGGTGGGCATGCGCCCGCGCACTCGGCCACGCGTAGCCGGCCCAGCGCTGCGTCAGTTCCGCCGGCGCCCGGCGACAGCAGCTCGGATCGGGGCACCGGGAGACCGAGTGTTCCTTGGTGTCGCGCCCCCGGAACCACTTCGATTCCTTGTAGGGCACACCGATGCTGGTGGAGAACGCGCCGGTGGCGTCGGCCCGGTCGACCCGGGCGGTGCACCAGAAGGTGCCGTCCGGGGTGTCGGTGTACTGGTCGAACGCGTTGAACTTGTCCGCGACGTCGAAGACCTGCCGGGAGGTCCAGTAGCGGCACAGCGGCTGACCCTCGATCGCCCCCAGGCTGTCCTTGGGGAAGGTGACGCCGTCGTTCTCGTACGCCTTGTAGATGACCCCGGACTCGTGGACCCGCTGGAAGTGGATCGGGATGTCCAGGTGTTCGGTGGCGAGGTTGGTGAGCCGGTGACAGGCGCCCTCGTAGCTGACCGCGAACGCGTCGCGCAGGTCCTCCGGTGCCAGCTCCCGCCGGTCCTTGGCCTGCTGCAGGAACCGTACGGCCGGCTCCTCGGGCATCAGCAGTGCCGCGGCGAAGTAGTTGGTCTCCACCCGCTGCCGCAGGAAGTCGCCGTAGCTCGTCGGCGGCGTGTGGCCGAGGATGTGGTGCCCGAGCGCCTGGAGCAGCACCGACTTGGGGTCGTGGTCCCCCAGCCCGGCGGCAGGCAGGTAGATCCGCATGTTCCGCAGGTCGGTGACCGAGCGGGTCGAGTGCGGCAGGTCGCTGGCGTGGTGCAGGGTGAAGCCGAGATGCTCGGTGATGTCGCCGATCAGCCGCTGTGACAGCGGCCCGGAGGCATAGCCGACGCGCTTCAGCAGCTTCGCCGCCTCCGCCTCCAGCTCCGCGTAGTAGTTGTTGCGGGCGCGCATCTCGTCGCGCAGCACCGAGTTGGCGCGCCGCGCCTCCTCGGGGGTGGCGACCCGTTCGGCGGCCTCACGGGCGAGTTCGCGATGCAGCTCGACGAGCGCCTCCAGCACGTCCAGCGGCATCCGGGGGGAGATCCGGACCGTCGGCAGGCCCTTGGACCGGGCCAGCGGGGAGTGCATGTGACGGTCGAGCTCGATCTCGAGCTGGGCTCGCCGACTGGGCACCGGGGCGGTCAGGTCGTCCAGCGACGCGTCGTAGACCCGGGCGATCCGCTGCAGCGTCGACAGCTTCGCCTCGCGCTTGCCGTTCTCGAGCAGGGAGAGCTGCGACGCCGAGACGCCGGACTGCTCGGCGACCTGGCCCAGCGTCAGGTTGTGCTCCTTGCGCAGGTGCCGCAGCCGTCGGCCGAGCGAAAACGGATCGAAAGCATCTGTCATCTGGGTCACATTGGAGAGGGCATCATCGTTGACATCCACGGAGTTGACGATACCGGAAGATCTGCATTTCTTCTCCAGAAAATCTCTGGATCATCGTTGCTGCGTCTCGCAAGGTAGTTCCAACGGGCCCACAGCAAGGGTGCTGGCCCGACGGACCGAAGGACATCGTCATGAGCTCCACCTCTGCAGAACTCATCCAGTACGACTGGCGGACCAACCCTCGCTGGGCCGACGTGAAGCGGGACTACACCGCCCAGGACGTGGTGCGTCTGCGCGGCACCGTCCAGGAGGAGCACACGCTCGCCCGCCGCGGAGCCGAGCGGCTCTGGGAGAAGATCCACACCGAGGACTACATCAACGCGCTGGGTGCCCTCACCGGCAACCAGGCCGTCCAGCAGGTCAAGGCCGGCCTGCAGGCCATCTACCTCTCCGGCTGGCAGGTCGCCGCCGACGCCAACCTCTCCGGCCACACCTACCCCGACCAGTCCCTCTACCCGGCCAACTCCGTGCCGCAGGTCGTCCGTCGGATCAACAATGCCCTGCTGCGCGCCGACCAGATCGAGCACGCCGAGGGCATCCGCTCGGTCGAGGACTGGCTGGTCCCGATCGTGGCCGACGCCGAGGCCGGCTTCGGCGGCCCGCTCAACGCGTACGAGCTGATGAAGGCCATGATCGCGGCCGGCGCCTCCGGTGTGCACTGGGAGGACCAGCTCGCCTCGGAGAAGAAGTGCGGCCACCTCGGCGGCAAGGTGCTGGTGCCGACCAAGCAGCACGAGCGCACCCTGAACGCCGCCCGGCTCGCGGCCGACGTCGCCGACGTCCCGTCGGTGATCATCGCCCGCACCGATGCCGAGGCGGCCACCCTGATCACCTCCGACGTCGACGAGCGCGACCAGGAGTTCATCACCGGTGAGCGCACCACCGAGGGCTTCTACAAGGTCCGCAACGGCCTCGAGGCCTGCATCGCCCGCGGCAAGGCGTACGCCCACTACGCCGATCTGCTGTGGATGGAGACCGGCACTCCCGATCTCGAGGTCGCCCGGAAGTTCGCGGAGGGCGTCAAGGCCGAGCACCCCGACCAGATGCTGGCGTACAACTGCTCGCCGTCGTTCAACTGGAAGAAGCACCTCGACGACGCCACCATCGCGAAGTTCCAGCGCGAGCTGGGCGCGATGGGCTTCACCTTCCAGTTCATCACCCTGGCCGGCTTCCACGCCCTCAACTACTCGATGTTCGACCTCGCCCACGGTTACGCCCGCAACGGGATGAGCGCGTACGTCGAGCTCCAGGAGCGCGAGTTCGCGGCCGAGGAGCGCGGCTACACCGCCACCAAGCACCAGCGCGAGGTGGGCACCGGATACTTTGACGACATCGCCACCGTGGTCAACCCGCAGAGCTCCACGACGGCTCTGAAGGATTCCACCGAGATCGCGCAGTTCTGATCGTCACGATGCGCGAGTGAGGAGACCACCATGACGACTTCGACAACGACCCCGGCGGGCCTCGGCACCGAGACCCATCAGCCGATCGGCGATCTGCTGGTCGACCGCAGACTGGTGGCGTTCCTCGACGAGGAGGCGCTGCCCGGCGCCGGCGTCCCGCAGGAGACGTTCTGGGACGGGTTCGTCCGCCTGTTCCACGACTTCGCCGACCGCAACCGCGCTCTGCTGGCGGAGCGCGACCGGCTGCAGACCGCCCTCGACACCTACCACCGCCGGCAGCCGGGCCTGCCCGAGCCGGTGGCGTACCGACAGTTCCTGCGCGAGATCGGCTACCTGCTGGACGAGCCGACCGGCGTGCAGGCGCGGACGGTCCAGGTCGACACCGAGATCGCGGAGGTCGCCGGGCCGCAGCTGGTGGTGCCGGTGATGAACCGCCGCTTCGCGATCAACGCGGCCAACGCGCGGTGGGGCTCGCTCTACGACGCGCTCTACGGCACCGACGCGATCAGCGAGGAGGGGGGCGCCGAGCGGGGTCGCGGCTACAACCCCGAACGCGGCCAGCGGGTGATCGCCTGGGCCCGTGGGTTCCTGGACCGGGCGGTGCCGCTCGCCTCCGGGTCTCACACCGACGTGGTGGAGTACCGCGCCGGCCAGCGGCTCCAGGCGACGCTGCGGTCCGGTGACGTGGTCGGCCTGGCCGACGAGGACGCGTTCGCCGGCTACACCGGTGCTCCCGGGGTGCCGAGCAGCATCCTGCTGCGGCACCACGGGCTGCACATCGAGCTCCGGTTCGAGGCGGACAGCGCCATCGGCCGGTCCGACCGGGCCCACATCAGCGACATCGTCCTGGAGGCCGCGATCACCGCGATCATGGACTTCGAGGACTCGGTCGCGGCGGTCGACGGGCCCGACAAGGTCACCGGCTACCGCAACTGGCTGGCGCTCAACGACGGCTCCGCGGCCGAGGAGATGTCGAAGGGTGGGCGTACGTTCACCCGTACGCTCTCCGACGACCGTTTCTGGATCGCTCCGGACGGTTCCCAGGTGCGCCTGCCGGGACGCTCGCTGATGCTGTGCCGCAACGTCGGTCACCTGATGACCACCCCGGCGGTGCTCGACGAGCGCGGCGAGGAGCTGCCGGAAGGCATCCTCGACGCCCTGGTCACCAGCCTGTGCGCGATGCCCGGTCTGCTGGCCGGCAACGAGCGGTCCAACTCCCGCGCCGGCTCCATCTACATCGTGAAGCCCAAGCAGCACGGGCCCGCGGAGGTGGCGTTCACGTCCGACGTGTTCGGCGCGGTCGAGGACATCCTCGGCCTGGAGCGGCACACCATCAAGATGGGCATCATGGACGAGGAGCGCCGTACGACGGTGAACCTGATGGCCTGCATCGGGGAGGCGCTCGACCGGATCATCTTCATCAACACCGGGTTCCTCGACCGGACCGGCGACGAGATCCACACCTCGATGGCGGCCGGCCCGATGATCCGCAAGGCGGAGATGAAGTCGGCCACCTGGATGACCAGCTACGAGGACTGGAACGTCGACGTCGGCCTGGCCGCCGGGCTGCCCGGGCACGCCCAGATCGGCAAGGGCATGTGGGCGATGACCGAGCTGATGGCGGACATGCTGGAGTCCAAGATCGGCCATCCGCGGGCCGGGGCGAACACCGCCTGGGTGCCCTCGCCGACGGGTGCCACCCTGCACGCCACCCACTACCACGAGGTGGATGTGCGGGAGCGCCAGGCCGAGATCGCCCGGGAGGGCCGCCGCGCCACCCTGGACGGGCTGCTCCAGATCCCGCTGGCCCCGAACACCGACTGGACCCCGGAGGAGCGCCGCCGCGAGGTGGACAACTCCTGCCAGTCGATCCTCGGCTACGTGGTGCGCTGGATCGAACAGGGCGTCGGCTGTTCCAAGGTGCCCGACATCAACGACATCGACCTGATGGAGGATCGTGCGACCTGCCGGATCAGCTCGCAGATGCTGGCCAACTGGATCCACCACGATGTCGTGTCGGCGGAGTTCGTGGTGGACGCGTTCCGCCGGATGGCGGTGGTCGTGGACACGCAGAACGCCGGGGACCCGGACTATCTGCCGATGACGCCGTCGACACCCGAGGGATCGTACGAGGACTCGATCGCCTGGTGCGCCGCGCGTGACCTGGCCCTGCACGGCACGGAGTCGCCCTCCGGCTACACCGAGCCGATCCTCCACGCGCGTCGCCGCGAGTTCAAGGCCCGCCACGGACTCGTCTGACGCTTCTCCACCCCGCCTGACCTCTCCCGTTCGGCAGGCGTGCTCACCCTGCGGCCCCGCCGGTCGACCGACCGACGGGGCCGCAGGTCTGTCCGGGGCGCCCCGGGATGCCTCAGCGGCGCATCACCGGCGGATACAGGGTGTCGGCGGGGCCCGACCGGTAGACCTTGGCCGGTCGCCCGCGACCGTGGACGACGTCGCCGGTCTCCTCGACGAACCCGTCCGCACCGAGCACCTTGCGCTGGAAGTTGCGCGGGTCGACCTCGGCGTCCCACACCGCCTCGTAGACCCGTCGCAGCTCGGGCAGGGTGAACGTACGGCCGCAGAAGGCGGTGGCGACGGTGGTGTACTCCAGCTTCGAGCGGGCACGTTCGATGCCGTCGCGCAGGATCCGGTCGTGGTCGAACGCCAGCTCCCGGCCGAACGCCTCGTCGACCGGCACCCACTCGGCACGGTCGGCGTCGGTGTCGGGGGTCGGCTGCGGCAGTCCGGCGCCCAGGGCGAGCCATGCCACCGACACCACCCGCTCGGGTCGCGGGTCGCGGCCGGGGTCGCCGTACGTCCGCAACTGCTCCAGCACCACGGCGTCCGCGCCGATCCCGGCCTCCTCCCCCAGCTCGCGATAGGCGGCCTGTTCCAGCGACTCCTCGATCCGGACGAATCCGCCCGGCAACGCCCACCGGCCGGTGAACACCTCGCCGGCGCGGCGCACCAGCAGCACACACAGCCGGTCGTCGCGCAGGGTCAGCACCACGATGTCGGCGGCCACAGCGAAGATCGGAAACCGGGACTCGTACGTCACCCTCCGCACCTTACATGTGCTCTTGACATATAGCGAGACGTGGCGCTGGGCTTCGTCCCCGCACCGGACCGACCGACTCAGCGGCCGCCGCACTCCGGCCCCCATCGAGCCCCTCGCACCGCCGGGTATAGCGTGGGCACATTCCCACGGGTGCCCCAGCAGGGGCTGAGATCGCGCTGACGCGCGTGGAACCGTCGAACCTGTCCGGATCATGCCGGCGTAGGAAGTGAGTGCACCTCAAATGTCTGACACGTTCACCCTCGGTGGACACGAGTTCTCGTCCCGTTTCATCCTCGGGTCGGGCAAGTACAACCTCGACCTGATCAGGGCGGCCGTCCACCAGGCCGGGGCGCAGATGATCACCCTCGCGCTGCGCCGGGCGACGGCCGGCACCGAGAACATCCTCGACCACATCCCCGAGCACGTCACCCTGCTGCCCAACACCTCGGGCGCCCGCACCGCCGACGAGGCGGTGCACATCGCCCGGCTGGCCCGCGAGCTCGGCTGCGGCGACTTCGTCAAGGTCGAGGTGATCCGCGACGCCAAGTACCTGCTGCCGGACAACCAGGAGACCCTTCGGGCGACCGAGACGCTGGCCGCCGAAGGGTTCATCGTGCTGCCGTACATGCACCCTGATCTGACGGTGGCCCGCGACCTGGTCGCCGCCGGCGCCGCGGCGGTGATGCCGCTGGCCGCTCCGATCGGGTCGAACCGTGGTCTGGCCGCCAAGGAGTTCATCCAGATCCTGATCGACGAGATCGACGTGCCGGTCATCGTCGACGCCGGCATCGGCCGGCCCTCGCAGGCCTGCGAGGCGATGGAGCTGGGCGCCACCGCGATCATGGCCAACACGGCGATCGCGACCGCCTCCGACGTTCCCGCGATGGCCCGAGCGTTCCGGCTCGCCATCGAGGCCGGCCGCGCCGGCTACCTCGCCGGGCCGGGCCGGGTGCTCGATCGCGGTGGCGAGGCCTCGAGCCCGCTGACGGGTTTCCTGGACGACGACCCGCTGGACGGGGCAGGCCTGGACGGGGCAGGCCTGGACGGGGTGGCCCGATGAGGCACACCGACCACATGGGCTACTACCCCCGGCAGGAACGGCTCGGCTCGGGGCTGATGGACCAGGTGCTCACCCGGGTGGCGGCGACCGACTTCTCGGTCTACACCAGCCGTGACGTCAGGGCGGCGCTGAGCCACCGGACCCGTACGATCGACGACTTCGCCGCCCTGCTGTCCCCCGCCGCCGCACCGCTGCTGGAGGACCTGGCCGTGGCGGCCAGGCGCGCGACGTGGGAGCACTTCGGCACCTCGATCCAGCTGTTCACACCGCTCTACATCGCCAACTACTGCGCCAACCTGTGCACCTACTGCGGCTTCGCCGCCGACAACAGGATCCAGCGGATGCGGCTCTCTCCGGAGGGCATCGACGCCGAGCTGCGGGCGATCGCCGACGCGGGCTTCGAGGAGATCCTCATCCTCACCGGCGAGAGCCCGAAGTTCTCCGACACCGATTACATCGCCGACGCCGTCCGCCGGGCCTCCGCCCTGTTCCGGACCGTCGGGGTGGAGATCCAGCCGGTCAACACCGACGAGTACCGTACGCTCCACGAGGCGGGCGCCGACACCGTCTGCGTCTACCAGGAGACGTACAACCCGGTGGCGTACGATCCGCTGCACCCGGGTGGCCGCAAACGCAGCTTCCCCTACCGCTTCGAGTCGCACGAGCGGGCGCTGCGCGGCGGGATGCGCGGCGTCGGGTTCGGGGCCCTGCTGGGCCTCGACGACTGGCACGCCGACGCGCTGGCCACCGGCCTGCACGCCGCGCTGGTGCAGAAGGCCTATCCGGCCGCGGAGATCAGCCTGTCCTGTCCCCGGCTGCGGCCGACGGTGGCGGACGCCACCGTCAACCCCCAGGACGTCCACGAGCGCCAGCTCCTGCAGATCCTGTGCGCCTACCGGCTGTTCCTGCCGTACGCCGCCATCACCGTCTCGACCCGGGAACGCGCCGGCTTCCGCGACAACGTGATCGGCGTCGTGGCGACCAAGGTCTCGGCCGGGGTCAGCACCGGTGTCGGTGCGCACGCGGAGGGGCTGGCGTCGGGCGACGAGCAGTTCGAGATCGCCGACGGTCGCAGCCTTCCGGAGGTGTGTGCCGCCATCCGGGCCCGGGGCCTGCAGCCGGTGATGAACGAGCACGTGCTGGTCTGAGGCCATCGGCTCCGCGGCGGCACAGCGGTCCGTGGGCCGGAGCCGAGGGAGCGCCGTGCCGCGAGCCGGGGATCAGGCCCGGGTGCGGAGGGTGTCCGCGATCGGCGCCGTCGGGTGTCCGATGAGCGCGGCGAGCTCGCCGGTGCGATCAGCGAGCTCCCCGGCGGCGATGGCGTCGTCGACGGCCACCAGGAAGCCGACCAGACCGGAGTCCAGACCTGCCCCTTCGAGGGCCGCCGCCTTCTCCTCCGGTGACACCCGTACGGCGCTGACCTCGCGCTCGAGCACCGCCGCGAAATCCCCCGCCAGCTCGTCGAAGCTCCACGCGATGTCGCCCGTCAGGGTGTACGTACGCCCTGTCTCCTCGCCGGCCAGCACGACCGCCGCGGCCTCCGCGAGATCGCTGCGCGAGGCGCTCGCCACCCGACCGTCCCCGGCCGCGGTGAGAACCTGCCCCGTGTGGGCCGCAGCGTCGAGGTCGGCCAGGAAGTTCTCGTGGTACCACCCGTTGCGGAGGATGACATGAGGCAGGCCCGAGGCGCCCAAGTACTCCTCGGTCGCCTTGTGATCCGGCGCGACCGGATTGATCGACGCATCCGCGCGTGGGGCGCTCGTGTAGACGACGCGGCCGACTCCGGCCTCCACGGCGGCGTCGACGACCGCCGCGTGCTGCGCCAGACGCTGTCCGACCGCCGTCCCGGAGATCAGCAGCATCGAGTCGACGCCGGCGAGGGCGGAGGCTTCGGGTCGGTCGTAGTCGAACTGCCGCACCTCGATGCCCCGGGCGACGAGGTCCGATGCCTTGGCGGTGTCACGGACGAGGGCGACCACCTCGTCGGTGGGCGTGCCACGGTCGATGAGGTGGTCGATGACGAGGCCGCCGAGGTGGCCGGTGGCGCCGGTGACTGCGAGGGTCATGGATGGTCCTTCCGAAGAGCACGTACGGACGATGAGTACTTACAAACAGTAAGCACTATACTCAAGTAAGTACCAAGCACCAAGGGGACCAGGACCATGACTCGTCCATTCGATGTGTTCGACCACGACTGCCCGTCGCGCGGGATCGTCGACGATGTCGTCGACCGGTGGTCGGCACTGGTCCTGGTCGCCCTCATCGACAGTCCCCATCGGTTCTCCGAGACGGCGCGAACGGTCGGGGGGATCAGTGACCGCATGCTGGCGCGGACCCTCACCACACTGACCGCCGACGGCCTCGTGACCCGGATCGAGCACTCCGGACAGCGCGTCGAGTATCGGCTCACCGACGCCGGGCGCCGAGTTGCCGTGGCCCTGCGGGGGGTGGTCGAGGCGATCTACGACGTGATGCCCGACGTGATGCGCGTCCACGGCGCCGCGACGGTGGCCGACCCCGCCTGATCGCCCGGAGCCGGCCACCACGCGCTGGTGCGACCAGGCGACGTACGCATCCTGCGCTGGGCACACTGGAGGCGAGGAGAGGGGATGGGTCATGAAAGCCCGCCTGGTGCGCTTCGGCGCTGTCGAGATCGACGGCCACACGTACGAACACGACGTGGTGATCAACCGGGGCCTCGTCCGGAAGCGCGACAAGAGCGCGTCCAAGGCGTTCCGCGGCCGGCTGGGTCACACGCCGCTGACCGTGGCAGAGGACCTGCCCTGGGGAGGCGACCGACTGATCATCGGGACGGGGGCGGACGGCGCGCTGCCGATCCTGCCCGAGGTCGAGCGGGAGGCGACCCGTCGGGGAGTCCGGTTGGTCGCCGTGGTCACCGACGAGGCCTGCCGTCTGATCGCCGCCACCAAGCGCCACCGGGTGCACGCGGTCCTGCACGTCACCTGCTGACCGCCCCACTCGCCGTACGCCTCAGGACTTCCGGAAGCGGACCCGCGGCGCGATCTTCCGGCGGGTCGCGTTCATCCCTGCGCAGAGGATCACCACCAGAGGCGGAGTCCAAGCCGGTAGCCTCCTTCAGACCGAGCCCTGGGCCCAGGCTCCGCGTGATCACCACGCCGCGGGCACCGCGCGGACAGGTCCGGATCGGTGACCTACGGTGAAGCCATGACCGCGTTCAGCTCACTGCCTATCCGCGAGGTGATCGGTGAGACATCGGTCGAGGACAGTCACTGGCCGTTCACCATGGCCCCGGTGGCCCAGCTGCTCCGCGACGGGCTGGAACTGTCGGAGTTGACCGTCCTGGTCGGCGAGAACGGGGTCGGGAAGTCGACCATCATCGAGGCGATCGCGATGGCGTACGGTCTCAGTCCCGAGGGCGGCAGCACGTACGTACGGCCCTCGGATCGGCCCACGGAGTCACCGCTGTACGAGCGGATCCGGCTCGTCCGTGGCGTCGGCCGCTCCCGGTGGGGCTACTTCCTCCGCGCCGAGACGATGCACGGGCTGCTGACCTTCCTCGAGGAGCATCCGGGCGCCGACGGCCCCTACCATGAGCGCTCCCACGGGCAGGCGTTCGGCGAACTCCTCGCGACGAAGCTGGCGCACATGGCCGGCCGTGGCGGCTTCCTCGTGCTGGACGAGCCGGAGTCAGGGCTGTCGTTCCTGTCCCAGATCAAGCTGGCGAACCAGCTGGCCGCCCTGCGCGATGACGGCATCCAGGTGCTGATGGCCACCCACTCCCCGATCCTGTCGGCCACTCCGGGGGCACGGATCGTCGAGGTGGACGAGGATGGCTTCCAGCACCGGCGGTGGGACGAGCTGATGACTATCGCCCTGTACCGCCGGTTCCTCGCCGATCCCGGCTACTTCGGTCTGGAGTGAGTCGCCACCGGTCCGTCACAGACGCGGGTCGACGGGTTCGGATTCGAGGGCGAGCACCCCGAACACGGCTTCGTGAACGCGCCACAGGGGCTCCCTGGCGACCAGACGGTCGATGGCCTCCAGCCCGAGGGCGTATTCGCGCAGGGCGAGGGACCGCTTGCGGCCGAGGTTGCGGTCGCGGAGCCGGCCGAGGTTCGCCGGCTCGGTGTAGTCCGGCCCGTAGATGATGCGGAGATACTCGCGACCACGGACCTTGAGTCCGGGCTGGGCGAGCTGGCCCTTGGTCGTACGGGTCAGGTTGGCGAGCGGTTTGACCACCATGCCCTCGCCGCCGGCGTCGGTGAGCGCCTCCCACCAGGCGACGCCGGCGGCCCGTCCGGCCGGGTCGGCGGTGTCGACGCGGTGCCGGCGGGTCGTCCGGAACAGGCCCGGGTCCGCGGCGACCAACCGGTCCGCGACCCCCAGATGCCAGTCGTGGTCGCGATCCGCGAAGGACGCGCCGGCGGCCCCGAGCACCTGGAAGACGGCGAGTTCGACGCCGTCGAGCCCATCGGTCGGCCACGCGTAGCGCTGCCAGGCGGCGTCGTACGCACGGGCGTTCTCCAGACGTGCGGTGGTGCGGGCGAGCAGCGGTCCGACGTCGAGGCCACGAGCCTGGGCTGCGGCGAGCGCCCCCACAGCCGGGGGAAGTGACATCAGCGCGGCGGCGCCGACGGGGGCGTACTGCTCGCGCAACAGCGGCCCGGCCTTGGCCGACCAGGGCAGCAGTTCGGCATCCAGCAGCAGCCAGTCGGTCGCCAGCTCGTCGAACACGCCCGCCCGGGACACCGCGTCGCGGACGCGGCCCAGCAGGGTCGCAGTGAGGCCGGGGGTGAAGAAGGTCCGACCCGTGCGGGTGTAGACCGCTCCGCCGTCCGGCGTGACGTAGACCACCGCCCGCGAGCCCATGTGCTTCTCCTCACACACGACCCGCCCGATCCCCCACTCGGCGAACTGGCTGAACGCCTCGTCGGGATGTTCGAGGTAGCCGTCGCGGTGCGAGGTGGCGACCGGCGACATCGTGGGCGGCAGGTACGGCAGGAGCCGCGGGTGGAGCGCGAACCGGCTCATCACCTCCAGGGCGCCGGCGGCGTTCTCGGCGGTGATGGTGACCCGTCCCAGCGCAGCGGTCTCGATGCTGCGCTTGCCGACGACGTCGTCGAGGCGGAGTTCGTCCGCACCGCGCGGAGTGGCCGTGGCGGCCGGGAACGGCTTGGCCGGTTCGTAGTGGACGGCGAGTGCGTCGACCTGGACGGTCTCGCGCTCCGGGTAGCGCAGCGCGGTGAGCCGTCCGCCGAACACGCAGCCGGTGTCGACGCACAGCGTGTTGTTGACCCAGTCGAGGGTGGGCGTCGGGCTGTGCCCGTAGACCACGGTCGCCCGGCCGCGGTACTCCTCTGCCCACGGGTAGCGCACCGGCAGGCCGTATTCGTCGGTCTCACCGGTGGTGTCGCCGTACAGCGCGAACGCGCGCACCCGGCCGGACGTACGGCCGTGATAGGCCTCCTTCAGCCCGGCGTGCGCGACCACCAGCCGGCCGTCGTCCAGGACGAGGTGGGACACCAGCCCGTAGCACCACTCCCGCACCGCGACGCGGAACTCCGCAGACTCCTCGGCCAGCTCCGCCAGGGTGCGCTCCAGCCCGTGGGAGACGGTGACCGCACGACCGTCCAGGGCACGGATCAGCTTGCTCTCGTGATTGCCCGGCACCGCCAGGGCGTGACCAGCGGCGGTCATCCCCATCGCCAACCGCAGCACACCGACCGACAAGGGGCCACGGTCGACCAGGTCGCCCACGAAGACCACCCGTCGACCATCCGGATGACTGGCGTCGACGGCCGTGCCGTCCCCGTCCCGACGGACGGTGTAGCCGAGCCGGTCGAGCAGCTGCAGGAGTTCGTCGAGGCAGCCATGCACGTCGCCGATGATGTCGAACGGGCCGTGCTGGTCGCGGTGGTCGTTCAACAACCGGTCGCGGACGATCCTCGCCTCCGCCACCCCCGCGTCGCTCGACAGCACGTGGACCGTACGGAACCCCTCCCGGCCCAGCCCCCGGATGGACTTCCGCAACTGGGCGGCCTGACGCCGGATCGGGCCGTCACCGAAGGCGCGGTCGGGCCGCGTCCGGTTGCGCTCGATCGCGATGTCGGTCGGCACGTCCAGGACGATCGCCACCGGCAGCACATCGTGGTCGCGGGCCAGCTTCACCAGGCCGGCACGGGCCTCCCGGGAGGTGTTGGTGGCGTCCACCACGGTCAACAGGCCGCGGTCCAGCCGCTTGCCGGCGATGTAGTAGAGGACGTCGAAGGCGTCGGTGGTGGCCGACTGATCGTTCTCGTCCCCGCTCACCAGCGCCCGGCAGTAGTCCGAACTGAGCACCTCGAACGGCGCGAAGGCCTGCGCGGCGAAGGTCGACTTCCCGGAGCCGGAGACGCCGACCAGGGCGACCAGGGCCAGCGCGGGGATGTGCAGATCGCTCACTGGACCTCCCGGGAGAACAGCGCCAGCTGCGTGGGCGGGCCGGCCTCGGGGTCGACGGCGCCGACCGTACGGAACTCCACCCGGTAGCCCCGACGCCCGGCGACCCCGTCGGCCCAGGCGGCGAACTCCGCCCGCGTCCACTCGAACCGGTGATCGGGGTGACGCCGGCTGCCGTCCGCCAGACCGTAGACCGGGTTGTAGTCCCGATTCGGGGTGGTCACCACGACATGGGCGGGACGGGCGGCGCCGAACACACCGGCCTCCAGCGACTCGATCCGGTCCGGCTCCAGGTGCTCGACCACCTCCACCAGGAGGATGGCATCGAAGCCGGCCAACTGATCGTCCCGGTAGGTCACCGACGACTGTCGCAGGGTGATCTTCTCGCGCTGGTGGTCGGGGAGCCGGTCGAGGCCCAGCCGCCGTTCCGCGGCCGCCAGCACCCGGGGTGACACATCCACCCCGATCACCTCGGTGACGGCCGGATCGGCGAGCAACGCCCGCAGGTAATAACCTTCGCCGCAGCCCAGGTCGACCACGCGCCGGGCACCGATCTCGCGGAGCAGGCCCAGCACCGTCTCCCGACGCTGCACCTTCAACGGGGCAACCGTCTCCTCCTCGGTGTCGTCCCCCGGCTCGTCGACCACGGAATCGTCCAGCGCCGCCAGCCGCACGGTGGCGGCCTCGACGTAGTCGCGGCGTGAGGCCAGGTAGCGCCGTACGATCAGCTCGCGCAGCGGATGGTCGGCCAGCCAGCCCTCGCCGCGGCGCACCAGCTTGGTGACCTCGTCCGACCCCACCCAGTAGTGCTTGGCGTTGTCCAGCACCGGCAGCAACACGTACAGGTGGGACAGCGCATCCGCCAGCCGCACCGACCCGGTCAAGGTCAGATCGACATACGGTGCCGGCCCCCAGCTACCGTCCGGTCCGAACGGAGCCTCCAGCGCCCGGACGTGCCAGCCCAGCGGCTCGAACAATTGCTGCACCAGCTGCGTGCCCGTCAGCGGATCACCGTCCGTCGTCGCGCGGGCCGGGACGTACGGGACGCGGATCTCCAGCGGCAGGGGCGAGGCAGCCAGCTCGGGGAAGGAGTCGCAGCGCCCGTTCATCGCCGTGGTGAAGACCCTGCCCAGCGCGACGGCGAGCATGGAGGCCGCGGCGTACGGGCGATCGGTGACGTAGTCGGTCAGCGCCAGACCCTCGCGTGACGTCAGTCGCCGTTTCACCATCCCGATCGGATCGACCTCCAACAGCAGCGCGGCCGTGACCCGCTCCGCGGAGGACTCCGGATAGAACACCGTCGCCTCGCCGACCGGCAGCGCGAAGGTCTGCACCCGGTCGGGATGCTTGTGCAGCAGGTGGCCGAGCGCCGGAGCGTCCGGGCCCGTCAACGACAGAGTCACCAGCACGCGCTGAATCTAGCAGCGGCCGGACGGTCTCACGCCTGGTTTCGCGCGCCACCGACCAGCGGGAGATCAGGGCGAGGGAGCCATTCGTCGCTCCGCCGGGCGATGTCGAAGAGCGCCCGGGCGGCGGGTGATGGGTCTCCCCCGGTACGCCAGGAGACCCCGATCTCACGGATGGCGCTCTTCTCCGCAATGGGGATCTCGACGACGTCCGGGAACGGCTGGTGGGCCGGCGGCAGGATGGCGACGCCGAGGCCGACCGCGACGAGGCCGCGCACCGTGTAGGCGTCTTCGCCCTCGAAGCCCCGCTCGGGTTCGACGCCGGCGGTCCTGAGGATCGAGTCGACCTGGCCGCGGAGTCCGAACTCAGGACGCATCTGGAGCATGCGCTCGCCGGCCAGCTGGCGCAGCCGAACGCGCTTGCGGTGGGCGAGGGGATGCGACAGCGGCACGGCCAGGACCAGGGGCTCGTCATACAGCCGGACGGTCTCGGTGTCGCGCCCTCCGGCATAGGGCGGCGAGACGAGCACGATGTCTGCTTCGCCGGCCTCCAGCATCTCGACGCAGAGTTCGTGCGGCCGCTGGTGCAGTTGGAAGCGTGTGCTGGGACGGACGTCGAGGACGGCTCTCAGCAGCGCCGGGACGACGGTTCGCCCCAGGGTGTTCTGGAAGGCGACCGAGGCGGTGTCCGCCCGCTCGGCAGCGCGCTTGCTCACGACGTCGGTGCCGGCGGTGACGGCATCAAGCGCTCGGCGTGCGTACGGAAGGAGCTCGCGGGCTTCCGCGGACAGCTCGACACCGCGCCCGTCGCGCGTCAGCATCGAGGCCCCGACCGTACGCGCCAGCCGTGCGAGTCCCCTGCTGACGGTCGGTTGGGGAACGCGGAGTTCATCGGCGGCCGCGGTGACACCGCCGGACTCTGCCACTGCGACGAGGTAGGGCAAGTCGGCGAGCACGTCCCGCAGGTCGGTCGTCGTCAGTTCATTCATGCCACTATCGTATGGGAGTGATCTCACGTATGCATTAGTGCTATGAGCGTCCGGTGCCTACCGTCGTACAGGTGACAACAACAGATAGCATCACCACGTGGGAGGGGCACCTCCGCGAGTCACCCGAATACCTTCGCATCCTGATGGCACTGGCATGTGCGGGAGTGGCGACGTTCGGACAGCTCTACTCACCGCAGGGCATCCTCCCCGAGATCGCCACCGCTCTCCACGTCAGCCCTGACCGGTCCGCCTTGCTCGTCTCCGCAGCAACGATCGGACTCGCGATCGGCGTACTGCCGTGGTCGTGGTTCGCCGACCGTGTCGGGCGACTTCAAGCGATGAGATTCTCGTTGATCGCCGCGACGGTCTTCGGCATCGCCGTGGTCCTGTGCCCGACCTTCACCGGGATCCTCATCCTCCGCGTCTTGGAGGGCATCGCCCTCGGCGGCCTCCCCGCGCTGGCGTTGACCTATCTCCAGGAGGAGATCCACCCGGCGCACACCGCGGCGGCAGCCGGAACGTACGTGGCCGGGACCTCGGTCGGCGGACTGATCGGGCGCATCATCGCCGCCCCCGTGACCGCATGGCTCGGATGGCGGTGGGGGGTCGGACTCGTCGTCGTTCTCGCGGCCCTGGCATCCACCGGATTCATCCTGCTCACACCGAAGGCCCGCGGCTTCCAGCGCGCCGCCGCGAGCGAGCGCGGGTCACTTGCCCGGATCATCTGGACGAACCTCCGGACCCCGGCGCTGCTCGTGCTCTTCGGCCAGGGCTTCCTGCTCATGGGCGGCTTCGTCACCATCTACAACTACCTCGCGTTCCGCCTGCAGGACGCCCCGTTCAACCTCTCGACGACCGCCACGTCGCTGCTGTTCCTCGCCTATCTCGCCGGCACGTGGTCGTCACGTCAGGCAGGCCGGGCCGCAGGCACGCATGGCAGACTCCGGGTGCTGCTCGTCGCGATCGCGGTGATGATTCTCGGCAGTCTGCTCACGCTGATCCCCTCCATTCCGTTCGTACTCGCCGGGCTCGTCACGCTCACCATCGGCTTCTTCGGAGCGCACTCCATCGCTTCGGGGTGGACCGCTGCGCGCGCGACCATCGGGCGGGCACAAGCGACCTCGCTCTACAACCTCTTCTACTACCTCGGCTCGAGCATCGTCGGATGGCTCGGGGGCTACGTCTTCACCGGTCTCGGCTGGGACGCCACCGCTCTGACCGTCGCGGGTCTCGCCGTCGTCGCTGCAGTATGGGCCGCCGTGGCAGCGGGGACCGGCACGCGCGCACCGCGTCGAGATGCAGTACGTCAGCGTGCCGTACGTCAGTGAACTGCCATCGATGGGCCGGCCGTCGATCGGTCCGCCCGGATGTCGAACTCAGGGATGCGCGCCGACCGTCTGCTCATCGGACTGATCGCGGGTGGCCGTCAGGCCGACGCCAACGTCGTACGGCCCGGCGTTCCCGTCGCGGAGACGTGACGGAGGTCGGCCCAGAGCTCATCCAGCGACAACCCCAGCACATCGGCGATCGCCGCGATGGTGGGGAAGGACGGTGTGGCCACCCGCCCGGACTCGATCTTCCGCAGCGTCTCGGGGGAAATGCCCGCCTCCAGGGCGACATCCAGGATCGTACGGTCGCCTCGCGCGTGACGCAGCAGCGCGCCGAGCTGCTCGCCGCGCTGGATGTCCTCCGGCGTGAGGGGAAGTCTGACCATGTGCCCGATTCTAATACCGGTGTAGTTTGACCGGTATAACTATTGGGACTGAAAGGGGTCACCGTGATCGAGATACTCACCACCGACGAGCTCGCCCGCGCCAGGCAGACCGGGCGCCTCGTCGGCACCATCCTCCAGACCCTCAAGGCCCGGTGCGCGGTCGGCACCAACCTGCTGGAGATCGATCAATGGACGCACGAGATGATCCTCCGTGCCGGCGCCACCTCCTGCTACATCGACTACGCGCCCTCTTTCGGGCGGGGGCCGTTCGGGCACTACATCTGCACCTCGGTCAACGACGCGGTGCTGCACGGCCTGCCGTACGATCACCGGCTCACCGACGGCGACTTGTTGACTCTCGATCTCGCGGTGGTCAAGAACGGTGTCGCCGCGGACGCCGCGATCAGTTTCATCGTCGGCAACGCGCGCCGGGATGAGGATGTGGCGATGATCGCCGCGACCGAGCGTGCGCTGGCCGCAGGCATCCGCGCCGCCGCGCCGGGCGCCCGCATCGGCGACATCTCGCATGCGATCGAGCGCGTACTCTCCGCGGCCGGATATGCGATCAATCGCGAGTTCGGCGGTCACGGCATCGGCTCCACCATGCATCAGGACCCCCATGTGGCCAACGCGGGCCGCCCCGGGCGTGGATACACGCTCCGTCCGGGGCTTCTCCTGGCCCTCGAACCATGGGTGATGGCCGACACCGACGAACTCGTCACCGACCCCGACGGCTGGACCCTCCGCAGCGCCACCGGACGTCGGACCGCGCACAGCGAGCACACCATCGCGATCACCGAGACCGGCGCGGAGATCCTGACCCTCCCGACCGCGTGAGTGGTCCTCCCAGCATGGGAACCGACTCGTGACCCGGGTGTTCAAAATTACCATCCGTTCAGATATATTGAACATGTGAGTCTTTTGAACTACCAAGGCGACGTGTTGGCGCATCGCGTCCAGCAGGGGTTGGCGCGCGCCGGGATGAAGGACATCACGGTCTTGTCTGTGCAGCCCGCCAGCGGACGCCGCCTCATCCTGCGCTACGGGCCACTCATGTACCGACTCCATGTTCACCCCGTCGAGCGCCGGCTTCGCGCACCCGCTGAAGAGCCCGGGTGGCTCCCGCTTCTTGTGAGCACCCGCGTCGACGAGGCTACGGCGGACGAGTTGGCCGAAGCACACGTCAGCTTCCTCGATGACCTCGGCAACGCACACGTGTCGCTGGACGGGCGCACTGTCCTGTTCACGCGCCGCAATGAGCCGGGAGGTCCCGACGTGCGCGACACGCCAGCGACCCCGCCTACAGCCAAACGGGCCGCGGGAGCGCTGGCCCTGAACCGCGCCAGCCATCGCGTGGCCTTCGCCCTCTTGGCTGATCCCGAACTGGCCGCCCGCCCGGTCCGCGCGCTGGCCGCAACCGCCAGAGTGTCGGTCGGCACCGTCCACAACACCGTTGTTCAGCTCACCGAAGCCGGGCACCTGCTGGACGGGAGACTTCACCACGCCGGCCGCCTGCTCGACGCCTGGGCTGACGCCTACCGCAGAGTGACCATCCGCCCCCTCGCGCCCCGCGCTCTGTATGCACCCGACGGGACCTGGCCCGACAAGACGCGGCTCGAACCCACAAGCGGGGTCCTCCTTGGCGGGATCGCCGCGGCAGCCGTCCTGGACAGCCACGTCCGCGCCACTGACGGCATCGTCTATGCCCCAACTCTCGGGCCCGCCGTGACGCTGTTGCGACTCACGCCCACGCCCACGGCGTTCCGCGTCGAGGTGCGGCAGCGCTTCTGGGGGGATGCCCTGCCCTCCTCCCAGCCCGGAGTGGTGCCCTCGGTGCTGATCTACGGCGACCTGCTCCGCGACGGCGACGCCCGTTCCCTCCATATCGCCGCTGACCTCAGGAAGAACGATGCGCACCTTCGCACCCTTGACTGACAGCGACCTTCCCGTCCCGGGCGAACTGTTGGACACCCTCGCCGACGCCCTCGGTGCCTCCGGCCGGTGGGTGCTCATCGGCGCGACCGCAAGGGATCTCATGCTCATCCTCGGTGGAGTCTCCCTGCCCCGCCGTGCAACGAACGACGTCGACATCGCCGTCGCCGCCCACGACGCTTCCGACTTCGACACGACGCTGGCGAGGCTGGGCGAACCCACCCGGGCGTGGCAACGCCGCCGACTCTTGGGCCAGCAGGTGGACGTGGTGCCTTTCGGTGACGTGGAAAGCGACGGCGACGTCGTCATCCACGAGTCCAGCCTCACCGTGCTCGGCTGCGCTGAGGCAGCCGAGCACGCGGACCTCCTCACTCTGCCGTCCAGGAGACTGCTGCCCGTTGCGCCCCTCGAACTCATCGCCGTGCTGAAGCTGATTGCGTTCAACGGCCGCCAGCCTGCCGAGACCAAGGACGCCGACGATCTCGTCACTGTGCTGCGCGCATCCTCACAGGGCGTCTACGGCGACGAGACCTGGGACGACGAACTCGCCCTGGCGGCTACCGACTTCGACCATGAATTGGCCGGCGCCTACCGACTCGGACGTCGAGCCATCACTTGCTTCAGCCCCGATCGCGCCGAGCAAGTCCTCCAGGTGGCGATGAAGGCTCAGTCTGCCCTGCGGCTGGCCTGGCGGGGAGCCTACGACGAACTCCTGGAGGCATGGCTGGCCGGACTCCGAGTAGAGGGTCGACCCAGCGCGGTCAGAGGGAGGCCAAGGTGATCGGCGCCGGATGCGCGACCTACACATCCTTAACCAGCCTCCGACAAGGAAATTCATTGGTCGGGGTGCTGGGAAGCAGCCAGCAGGCGCGTCAGACGACTGAACTCATCGGGCTGCTCAGCGATGCGCGGGAGTCGAGCAGGGTTGTCGATGGCCGCCCGCTCCCGCGGCAGCAGGCAGTCAATCGGGCGGTCGTGGCGCTGCTCTAGAGGACTTCAAGGCTGGCGTATCACCCTACGAGTTGGCTAAGCGGTACAACCAGCAGCGCAACACGGTGCGAGCTGTGCTGCGCCGACAGACCTCGACACCAGCGCCGGAGGGAAGCCAGCACTGCTGACCGATGCCGACAAGGTCAATATCCGAGCGCAGTATGCCGCTGGGAAACCCAGCGGGAGCTTGCGACGACGTCTGGGGCAAGCGTGTCGACGATCCGGCGAGCGCTGCAGGCGGACCGCAAGTGAAGTGACGCGCCGCTTCCTGTCGGATCGGCGGAGCAACGATCGCATATTCGTTCCACATCCTGTCTATATCTCCGCGCTTTGACCGAATGGACGGTAGAGGCCGGAACAGTGCGCCAGACAGAAATCGCAACTCACGTCCATGCCCGGCTTGAACTCGGGTCCAAGTGCGCTCTCGAGATCCGCAAGATTGACTGTTTGACTATGGATGCGGGCGTCGGGCATCGCGGGCTTGCCGACAAGGCTGATCTCGTTCAGATCGCCTTGGTCGATGATGGAGACGACGCCGGCGCGGTAAAGCTGAGTCGGCACATGCTCGCAGCGTTCGCGGGTCAGACAGACACGGCACCAGCCGAGGTCGGCTGTGCCGCCCGGGACGAGGTAGTCGCGTCCGGGGACGTGTTCACACTCAGACAAGTCCTGCCCGCACAGCGAACACGTCCTGTGTGCCCGCCCGCCGATGCTGAGCCCGACGCGCGTGTGAGCGAGCCTCACTGGGCACGTCAGAGAGTAGGTCCGCCCCTCGCGGGCAAGTCGGCAGCCGAAAGTCTCCCGGACCCAGCGACCGGCCAGATCGAGAGCTGCGTGAGTGTCAGATTCCGACGGGCCGTCCTCGGCCCAGTCGAGTGCTGATCGGAGGCGTTCCAGGGCGCTGCGGGCATGCGATTCTGCATCCTGCCCATCAGCCTTCAGCGATAGGGCCGCTTCGCCGATTAGCGCCTTCCCCTCGAGGGTGAGCCGCTTGATCATGCGGGCGACGTGTGCGCTCGGCGTCGGCATGCTGGACGCCGTGGTTTCGGATTGTTCGGTGCGGTGTGTCGATGAGATGGCCTCGACCTGAGGCGCAGGGCTTCGGTAGAGTTCATGCACTCGGATATCGACCTTGTTGTGTGCTTGGCGGAACTTGGTAATGATCGCCTTGCAGCTTTCCCAGATTGCTGTACCAGCCAGCCCCGTGCCGATGTTGATCGCGACGTTGATGACGATGTCAGCAAGGTCAGCGCTCTTCCTGACCTCGAAGGTGCGAGACTCTGATGGGTCCAAGAAGTCGACCCGCAGACCGGCCTCTCGCAAGGCTTTCGCAAGTGCGATCGAATGGCTGTCGTACTCACCCGCCTCGCCGTCAGTACGTCTGGTGGGCAGAACGACCATATCCGCGTCCAACTCAGCGGCCGCACGCAGGTCTACAGCCAGTCGCCCATCCGGTGACTCTGACATCAAGGACCTCCCCCTCATGGCCGCAGGCGTGCACGACCGGCTCCACCGCCACAACGGTAAGCCTCGGAGCGAACCAGCGCACGGCGCTCCCATCTGAACCTCGTCTGCACAACAGTCACGAGATCTCACTGAGCTGACACCCCACTGATCCCCTGAACCAGACGCAACACGGTGCGGGCCGTCCTGCGCCGCGATGGCCTCGCCACCGGCGCCGGAGTCAATCGGTCGCTGTTGAGCGAGACTGATAAGGCTGAGATCCGCAAGCAGCGCGCGGCTGGTGTGAGTCCGCGTCAACTCGCGACCGCCTACGGCCTGGGCGTGTGGACTATCCGGCGCGTCTCCAAGGCTCGTCGCGGGTGACGCTGCCGTGTCTCCCCAAACGTCCATCCCCGAAGCGGTCATCGAGGTCGGTCAAGCCTTGCGCTTCAAGGCGACTCTACTAGCCATCTACCTAGCGCGCTGGTCGTGAAGTCCGCAACAGACCATCGAGTCTGTAACAAGGCAGACCAGATCAGTCCTAAACACGGTAGCCCGCTTCGCGGAGCGCCGCTCGAACGGCGCCAGGCTCCGGAGGCAACGAATGACTCGAACCTACGCACCGCAGGTTCGAGCCATTCCGATGTCCTGAGACATCACATCGTGGCGGGGGCAGTGTGTGATTTCAGGACATCCCGGACGATGTGTCTGAACCGCCCCGGCATGTCCGGAGACTCCGAACCTTGGGAAGGTTGGAGTCATGGCAGGGAACACGTCGAAGAGGTATCCGGCTGAGCTGAAGGCCAGGGCGGTGAGGATGTATGCCGAGATCAGGCCGGATCAGGACACCGATTGGGGTGCGATGGCCCGGGTCGCGGAGCTGCTGGGGATCTCCACGGCCGAGACGGTGCGTAAGTGGGTGCGGCAGGCCGAGGTCGACCAGGGCGCCCGGCCGGGGGTCACGTCGGAGGAGTCGGCCGAGGTCAAGCGGTTGAAGCGGGAGAACGCCGAGTTGCGGCGGGCGAACGCGATCCTGAAGGCGGCGTCGGCTTTCTTCGCGGCCGAGCTCGACCGGCCCGGGCAGTGATCGTGGACTTCATCCGCGAGCACGCCGACCACCAGCCCGCCACCGGTGGGTTGCGATGGGGGGTAGAGCCGATCTGTGCCGTGTTGTCCGAGCATGGTGTGAAGATCGCCCCGTCGACCTACTACGAGTGGCGCGACCGGCTGCCCTCCAAGCGCGAGCAGCGCGACGAGGTGCTGCTGGCACATATCCGGCGGATCCATGCCGACAACTTCGGGGTGTACGGACCCCGCAAGGTGTGGCTGGCGCTGAACCGGGAAGGCATACCCGTCGCCCGCTGCACCATCGAGCGGCTGATGCGCCAGGCGGGGCTGGCCGGGGTGGTCCGCGGCAAGGTGAAACGGACAACGATCGCCGGGATCGGGCCCAAGCCGGCCGACCTGGTGAATCGCAACTTCGAGCCGCTCGCGCCGAACCGGTTGTGGGTCGCCGACTTCACCTACGTGTCGACCTGGGCCGGCTGGACCTACGTGGCGTTCGTCGTCGACGCCTACGCCCGCCGGATTATCGGCTGGCGGGCCGCTACCACGATGACCGCCGACCTCGTCCTCGACGCGGTCGAGCAGGCCATCTGGGTGCGTGAGCGGGAGGACCGTGCCGACTTCACCGCCCTGGTCGCCCACCACGACCACGGCAGCCAATACCTCTCCCTGGCCCACAGCCAACGCCTCGCCGACGCCGGCATCACCCCCTCAGCCGGCGCCGTCGGATCGAGCTACGACAACGCCCTGGCCGAGAGCATCAACGGGATGTACAAGACCGAGGTCATTCGCCGGCAGGGACCCTGGAGGGACGTGAACGCCGTCGAGATCGCCACCGCAAAGTGGGTCGACTGGTACAACCACCGCCGCCTCAACGAGTACTGCGGAGACATGCCACCGGTCGTTCTCGAGCAGGCCCACTACGCTCAACAACAACCCTCAGCAGCAAGCTGAGGAGTCAAACCAGCGAGTCTCCGGACATGCCGGGGCGGTTCACACCCTCGAACAGGTGTTTGATTGGGGGATTCGTTCGCGATAACGTGGCCGCATGGCCGATGGACCGGACGACACCACGACTCCCCGGCGGGGTCGCCCCCGCACCAGCACCGTCGAGGCGCAGGTCCGAGCGGCGCGCCGGGCTCAGCAGCAGGGCCTGACCGAGCGCCGCGACCACCGCCACACACCGCCGGTTCCGGAGCGCCGGGAGCTGACCCCGCGCCAGCAGCTGATCCTCGACATCATCCGGGCCACCGTCGAGGACCGCGGCTATCCTCCGACGGTCCGGGAGCTGGGTGACGCCGCCGGGCTGTCCAGTCCGTCGAGCGTGTCGCATCAGCTGAAGGTGCTGGAGGAGAAGGGCTACATCCGCCGCGATCCGAATCGCCCCCGGGCAATGGAAGTCGTGGTCCCCGACCAGGACAGCTCGGCGCCGGCGGCATCCTCCCGGCCCGCTGCCGAGGTCGCACCGTTCGATCCCACCGGCCTGCACGACGCGCTGCCGTCGGCGGTCAATGTCCCGGTCGTCGGTAGGATCGCCGCCGGAGTGCCGATCACCGCCGAGGAACACATCGAGGACGTCTTCGCCCTACCGAAGCAGTTGGTGGGTGAGGGGAACGTCTTCATGCTTGAGGTGCGCGGCGATTCCATGATCGACGCGGCCATCTGTGACGGCGACTGGGTCGTGGTGCGCCAGCAGCCGGACGCGGTGAACGGCGACATCGTCGCCGCGATGCTGGACGACGAGGCCACCGTGAAGACGTTCAAGCGAACCGCCGACAAGGTCTGGCTGATGCCGCACAACAGCGCGTACGAGCCGATCGACGGCACCCACGCAACGGTCCTCGGCAAGGTCGTCGCGGTCCTCCGTCGGGTCTGACCGCTGTCCCGACGCCCGAGGTCCTCCCGGCGTCACCGCCACGGCTTGCCAGGAGGACCTCGCCCGGCAGCGGGACCTCACCTGACAACAGGACTCACCTGACAGCAGAACAGTTCCTGACAACCGACCAGGGCCGGCAGGAGGAAGCTCTCCCACGCCGGAGGCTCAGACCCCCCGGGTGTCCCCCTTCTCGGTGTCGTGCTGCTCGGTGTCCTCCTGCTGGGTGTCGTCCTGTTCGGCGTCCGCCGCGAGCCGCTGGAGCGCCCGGACCGCCACGTCGGAATCGGTCGTGGTCCACATCGATGGCAGCGAGGCCCTCAGGAAGCTGCCGTAGCGGGCGGTGACGATCCGTGGGTCGAGTAGTGCGACCATGCCTCGGTCAGTGGTCCGACGGATCAGTCGGCCGGCGCCCTGGGCCAGCAGCAGCGCGGCATGCGTGGCGGCCACCGCCATGAACCCGTTGCCACCGTGCTGCTCGACCTCCTGCTGGCGGGCCTGCATCAGCGGTTCGTCGGGACGAGGAAAAGGGATCTTGTCGATGATCACCAAACGACAGGTGTCCCCCGGCACGTCGACGCCCTGCCACAGCGACAGCGTCCCGAACAAGCTGGTCTGCGGCTCGGTGACGAACCGACGGGTGAGCTCGGCCAGATGAGCGTCGCCCTGCAGCAGGATCTCCATTGCGGGCAGCTCGTTGCGGACATGCTCGGCGGCCGCCTGCGCGGCACGCTGGGAGGAGAACAGCCCCAGGGTGTGCCCGCCGGCCGCCCAGACCAGCTGGGCGATCTCGCCCAGCACGGCCGGATCCGTGCCGTCCCGCCCGGGGCGCGGAAGATCCCGGGCGAGGTAGAGGATCCCCTGCTTGCGGTAGTCGAAGGGCGAGCCGACGTCGAGCGCCCGCCACGGCAGCACGCCCTCCATCGCCGCGGTGAAGCCGGCGCCCATCACCTCGTCCGCCGACGGTCCGCGGTCGGCCGACGGTTCGTTGCCATCGACCAGCTCCGCGGCGCGCAGGCCGAACGAGCCGGCCACCTTGGTGAAGCCGCCGCCGACCTTCAGGGTCGCGGAGGTGAACACCGCCGTACGGTCCGAGAGGATCGAGCCGCGCATCAGCCCGGCCACGGACAGCGGAGCGGCGCGCAGCTCGCGGCCGGAACGTTCCCGGTCGATCACCCAGACGACGTCCCCGTCCGCCGGAGTGGCCATCCGCTCGGCCACCTCGAACACCTCCTGGAGGGCCGCCTGCGCCTGGCGCCGCTCGTTGCTGTCCGCGTCCTTGCCGTCCTTGCCTTTGCCGAGTTGGGAGACACCGTCGCGGGCCAGGTCGCGGACCTGCGCGAGCGCGGTCAGCAGCGCGGACTCCCCCGGCTCCACCCGGGCCAGCGCCGCGCCGTCGAGGGCGGTTCCCAGCGACTCCCCGGCGTCCATCAGGTCCAACGCGGTGTCGTCGTCCATCCAGGCCATCGCCCGCTTGGCGACCCGCTCCACGATCTGCGAGCTGAGTTCCGCCGAGGCCGCCCCGGTCACCCGGGAAACAAGCTCGTGCGCCTCGTCGATGATGACCGCCGAATGCTCCGGGAGCACCGACCCCTCCTGCATGGCGTCGATCGCCAACATCGCGTGATTGGTCACCACCAGATCCGCAGCGCGGGCCCGCTCCCGCGACTTCTCCACGAAACACTCCGCCCCGAACGGGCAGCGCTGCGCGCCCAAGCACTCCCGCGACGAGATCGACACCTGGGCCCAGCCGCGGGCGGTGTGAGTCGGGGCTTCGTCACGGTCGGCGAGTCGGTCGCGCTCTGCCTGGTCCTCGGCCCACTCGCGCAATGCCAGGACCTCCGCGCCGAGGACGGAGACCTCGTCGGCCCCCGAGTCACGGATCTGGTCGGCGACGTCTGCGCCACCGAAGAGCCCCTGCTGCTCCACCGCCCCGTTCCCCCGCACCCGCAACAGACAGGCGTAGTTCGTCCGGCCCTTCAGGACGGCGGACCGTACGCGCTTGCCGGCCACCTTCTCCATCGCAGCCAGCGCGTGCGGGATGTCACTGTCGGCCAGCTGCGCCTGGAGCGCCAGTGTGGCGGTCGCGATGACGACCCGGTCGTCCGGATGGGCGGCGAGATGGGCCAGCACCGGCGCGAGGTAGCCCAGCGACTTGCCGGTGCCGGTGCCCGCCTGGACCAGCAGGTGCTCCCGACCGGCGAGGCACTCGGCGATCGCCCGCGCCATCGCCTGCTGCCCCGGACGGGGGCTGCCGCCGATCACGCCGACCGACGCCTCAAGGAGGTCGTCGGCGGTCACCGTGGGCGCGTTCTGGGATGGCACCCGTCAACACTAGACGCTCCACCCGGCTCGGCCGGGACCGCGCGCGGAGCGGTCGCCCGGCCGGCGCCTCCGGCACCGACGGAACGGTCGTCGCCGGGCTCACTCCTCCACGTACGCGCGGAACTCCCCCGCCAGGTCGGCGTTCACCAAGGCGACGATCCGGGTGCCTTCGGGGGTGAACTCCTGGGTGACGAACTCACCGTGCTGGTGCACCTTGTCGAGCAGGTCTCCCCGCGAGTACGGCACCAGGGCGCGGACCTCGATCTCCGGTCGGGGCAGCGCAGCCTCGACGGCCTCCCGGACCGCGTCCACGCCGACGCCGGTGCGGGCCGAGCAGAACAACGCCGATGGATAGGCGGTGGCCAACTCCAGCCGGGTGGTCGCATCGACCAGGTCCATCTTGTTGAAGACCAGCAGCTCCGGCACGTCGGTCGCCTCGATCTCGCCGAGTACCTGGCGCACCGCATCGACCTGGCCGGCCGGATCCGGATCGGCCCCGTCGACGACGTGGACCAGCAGGTCCGCCTGGGAGGACTCCTCGAGGGTCGACCGGAACGCCTCGATCAGCTCCGTCGGGAGGTGACGGACGAAGCCGACGGTGTCGGTCAGCGTGTAGATCCGGCCGTCGGCGGCCTCGGCACGCCGGGTGGTCGGGTCCAACGTCGCGAACAGGGCATCCTCGACCAGCACCCCCGCCCCGGTCAGCCGGTTCAGCAACGAGGACTTGCCGGCATTGGTGTAGCCGACGATCGCCACCGACGGGATCCGGTGACGGTGTCGCTCCGACCGCTTCGTCTCGCGAGTGACGTCCATGTCGCGCAACTTGCGCCGCAGGATCGCGATCCGGGTGTTGATCCGGCGACGATCCGTCTCGATCTTCGTCTCACCGGGACCACGCCCACCGATGCCGGCACCGCCCGCGGCCTGACCACCGGCCTGCCGGGAGAGGTTGCCACCCCAGCCACGCAGGCGCTGCTTGCGGTACTGGAGCTGGGCCAGCTCGACCTGGGCCTTGCCCTCGGCGCTGCGGGCGTGCTGGGCGAAGATGTCGAGGATGAGGATCGTACGGTCGACGACCTTGACCTTGATCTCGTCCTCCAGGTTGCGCAGCTGGGAGGCGGACAGCTCGCCGTCGCAGATCACCGTGTCGGCACCGGTCGCCTGGACCACCTCGCGCACCTCGGTGACCTTGCCCCGGCCGATGTAGGTCGCCGGATCGGGCTGCTTGCGACGCTGGATCAGGCCCTCCAGCACCTCGGAGCCGGCCGTCTCGGCGAGCATCTTGAGCTCGGTCATCGCGTTGTCCGCGTCGGCCTGGCTGCCGGTGGTCCACACGCTGACCAGCACGACCCGCTCCAGCCGCAGCTGGCGGTACTCGACCTCGGTGATGTCCTGCAGGTCGGTGCGGATGCCCGCCACCCGGCGCAGCGACAGACGCTCGGCCAGCTCGAGCTGGTCGCCGTCGTACGCCTCCGGATCGTTGCCCTCGATGCCGATGAACTCGTCGGTCATCAACGTGGGCCCGAACTCCTCGGTGTCCTCGGACAGTTGCTCGGCCCGGTCATCGACGGACTCGTCGGGTCCGGCGTCCTCCGGAAGGTCCTCGGGGTGCAACCGGCGGGCGCGGATCTGCGCCGCCCGCTCTCGTGTGGGCCAGTACCCGTCCTGAGCGTCTGCCGGACCGGGTCCGGTCGGGGTGATGGCGATGGTGGTCCTCCTCGGTCTCCGATTCCCCCAGTGTAGGAGGTGGCACCGACAGCGAGCAGGTGTCCGCTCGTCCGGGGGGCCTGCCGCAGACGGGGAGGGGCGGCGGCCGCCGCGGCGCGGGTGTCCGGCGGCCGTCAGCCGAGGTCGGGGATGACGATCGATCCGCGGTAGACCAGTTCCGCCGGTCCGGTCAGCGTCGCCACCACCGGGGCGTCGGCGGTCGCCCTGCTGAGTCCGACCACCACCACACCGCCGGGCACCTCCACCCGGATCCGGCGCTCCTCGGCCCCGATCCGCAGGCCCAGGCGGGCCGCGCTCGCCGCGGCCACCGCGACCGTCCCGGTGCCGCAGGACTCGGTCTCGCCGACGCCTCGCTCGTAGACCCGCATCGCCACATGGCCCTCGTCGTGGATCCGGACGAACTCGGCGTTGACGCCGAGTGGGAACTCCCCGGTCGGCCAGACCGGCTGCCGAGTCAGGTCGAGAGCCCCGATGTCGTCGGTGAAGGACACCGCATGCGGGTTGCCGACGTCGACCGGCTGGGCCTCCCAGGTGCGCGGCCCGCCCCCGTCGATCGCCGTGATCGGGACGGTCGGCGCGAGCAGGCCGTCGTGCAGCCGGACCGGGCCCATCTCGACCCGCACCCGCTCGTCGGGCAGCAGCGCCGCGTGCCGGGCGCCGGCGCGGGTGCCGATCGTCATCTCCCGGTCGTTGACCAGCCCGCACTCGGCGAGGTAGCGGACGAACACCCGCACCCCATTGCCGCACATCTCGGCCACGGATCCGTCGGCATTGCGGTAGTCCATGAACCAGGCGTCGGGGTCGCCGTCCCACTCCGGGATGTGCTTGCCGCGCACGGCCCGCAACAGGCCGTCCGCCCCGACACCACCCCGCCGGTCACACAGGTACCGGACCTCGACCGGGGCGAGGTCCAGCAGGCCTGCCTGGTCGGTGAAGACCACGAAGTCGTTGCGGGTGCCGTGGCCCTTGACGAAGGTGATGTCACGCATGGCGACCATCATGGCACGGGGGATGTCACCTCACCGGCGGCCTTCCGGTCGGCCGGCCTCCAGCCCGCGCAACGGTCCCGCGAGCAGGGCACCCGCCAGCTCCGCGGTGGGGCGAGTGGCGTCGACCCAGACGATCCGGTCGTCGCGACGGAACCAGCCGAGCTGCTTGCGGGCGAAGCGCCGGGTCCGGGTGATGGTCGTCTCCTTGGCGGTCGCCTCGTCGATCGTGCCGGCCAGGAAGTCGAGCACCTGACGGTAACCGAGGGCCCGGCAGGCGGTACGTCCCTGGCGCAGGCCCTGCGCCTCCAGTCGGCGCACCTCGTCGACGAAACCGTCGGCCCACATCCGTTCCACCCGCGCGGCGATCCGCTCGTCGAGCACGTCACGCTCCAGAGACAGCCCGATCTGCACCACGTCGGCCACCGCGTAGCGGTGCTCGGGCAGCGTCGAGGTGTAGTGCCCGGTCAGCTCGATCACCTCCAGGGCCCGGATCACGCGGCGCGCGTTGTTCGGCTCGATGCCCGCCGCGGCGGCCGGATCGGCGGCGAGCAGCCGGGCGTAGAGCTCCGCAAGGCCACTGTGGTCGGCCTCGGCCTCCAGACGGAACCGGACGGCGGGATCAGTGCCGGGGAACTCGAACTCGTCGAGGATCGCCCGGATGTAGAGCGACGAGCCCCCGACCAGCAGCGGGACCACCCCACGGTCCCGACAGTCCGCGATGGCGGCGCGGGCGAGCCGCTGGAAGTCAGCGACCGTGGCGGTCCGGTGGATGTCCCAGACGTCGACGAGGTGGTGGCGTACGGCAGCGCGTTCCTCGGCAGTCGGCTTGGCGGTGCCGATGTCCATGCCGCGGTAGACGAGCATCGAGTCGGCGTTGACGATCTCGGCAGCCCGACCGGCCGCGCCCAGCCGACGGGCCAGTTCGATCGCCAGGGCCGTCTTGCCGGAGGCGGTCGGTCCGATCACGGCGATGACGGGCAGGAGAGAGGCTTCGGGCACCCCACCAGCTTGCCGCAGCGAGCGGCCCGGACGCGACCCGACGGGCGGCACGCCGGTGCCGGGGAGATCTACGAGGCGGTCGACGGGCCCCCTCGACGAGTCCGCCGGCCGTGTCGGTGATCCCGCAGCCGTGTCCGTGATCCCATTGGCCGGCGGATCGACCGCCGCCCGTCAGGGAGACGTGAGGATCCGCAGGCCGCCCCGGCGCCGTACGGTCCTCCCCCCGGCGCCGCCCGGCGAGCGGTTCGTCCCCTTGTCAGCGGGCGTTACGACGTTGTGTCGAGCGGCGTACGGTGCGGTGACGATGCCGGCCCGGGCCGTTACGGGTCCGTGAAGTCCCTTTCCTCCGGGCCGGCCGCTGCGTCTACTGGAGGCAGGGCTCCCCGGAGCGTCCCCGACATCGCGGGACGCGGACCGGCGGGACCCGGTCGGACGCCACTCGGACGCCCGGTGCACGAAAGGACACTGCCATGGATCCCGTGAACATCATCGGTGTCAGCCTGCTCGCCATCACCATTCTCCTGATGGTGATCGATGCGGTCCGCACCTGGTACCAGGACCGTACGGCGCCGGTGCGCCGTACGGACCGGCGCGCTCAGGAACGCCTCGCCGGCATCCCGAGCTGGACGCTGGTCGGCCGCAACGACCCGTTCTGATCCGCCGTCGGCAGGTCCGCGAGCGATCCCGCCGCGGCCTGCCGGGCCGTCCAGGCGTCACCGCCGCGAGTGCGCCGCAGCCCGCTGATGCCGGCATCGGCCGTCAGGTGATGGGGCGCCGCGTACGTGATGACGGTCTCGGCGATGTCGCCCGGCCGCGGACGCAGCGCCGGATCGTCCGGGACAGCCACGTGGACCAGCCGGTTGTCGCGGGCCCGACCGGACATCCGGTGGGTGTCGCCGTCCTTCTTGCCCTCCCCGTCGGCGAACATCACCTCGACGGTCTGTCCGACGAGCTTCGTGTTCTCCGCCCAGGCGATCTCGTCGACCAGCGCGACCAGCCGCTGGTAGCGGGCGTGCTTGACCTCGTCCGGCACCTGGTCGGGCATGGTGGCCGCCGGGGTGCCGGGGCGGATCGAGTAGAGGAAGGTGAACGCGGCGCTGAACCGAGCCCGGCGGACCACCTCCAGGGTCTGTTCGAAGTCCTCCTCGGTCTCCCCCGGGAAGCCGACGATGATGTCGGTGGTGATGGCCGCCTGCGGCAGGGCCGCCCGCACCCGGTCGAGGATGCCGAGGAAGCGTTCTGACCGGTAGGAGCGCCGCATCCGCCGCAGCACGTCGTCGGAGCCGGACTGCAGGGGCATGTGCAGTTGCGGCATCACGTTCGGGGTCTCGGCCATCGCGGCGATCACGTCATCGGTGAAGTCCTTCGGGTGCGGGCTGGTGAACCGGACCCGCTCCAGGCCGTCGATCTCCCCGCAGGCGCGCAGCAGCGACGCGAAGGCGCCCCGGCCGGCGTACGGTCCGGAACCGTCGCCGTCATCCCCGGCGGACCAGCCGGTGCCGTACGCGTTGACGTTCTGTCCCAGCAGCGTGACCTCCTGGACGCCCTGGTCGACCAGCGCGCGGACCTCGCCCAGGATGTCGCCCGGGCGGCGGTCGCGCTCCTTGCCGCGCAGCGACGGGACGATGCAGAAGGTGCAGGTGTTGTTGCAGCCGACGCTGACCGACACCCACGCCGCGTAGGCGGAGTCGCGGTGGGTCGGCAGATCGGACGGGAAGGTCTCCAGCGCCTCTTTGATCTCGACCTGCGCCTCGTGCCGGATCCGGGACCGCTCCAGCAGCACCGGCAGCGCGCCCAGGTTGTTGGTGCCGAACACCACGTCCACCCAGGGGGCCCGCCGGACGATGACGTCGCGGTCCTTCTGCGCCATGCAGCCGCCGACGGCGACCTGCATGCCGGGCCGCTCGGCCTTGACCGAGGCGATGTGGCCGAGGTTGCCGTAGAGCCTGTTGTCGGCGTTCTCCCGCACGGCGCAGGTGTTGAACACGACGACATCGGCCGGTGTCCCCTCGGGCGTGGGCCGATAGCCCGCCTCGTCGAGCAGACCGGCGATCCGTTCGGAATCGTGCACGTTCATCTGGCAGCCGTACGTCCGGACCTCGTACGTACGGGGCGCGGACGGGCCTGGACCGGCGGACCGGTCGGCCGTGGTGGGGGTGTCGTTCATGGCGCGCCCACTCTACAGGAGACACCCAGGAAGGCCCGGCCGCGACGGCGGGGATGACAGCCTGATGACGATCAGGAGTGGGGACGTCGGAACCTCTGTGCAATCGGCCTGATGGGCCCTATCGTGCGAACATGACATCAATCCAGCCCGAGGCAACCGGCCCGCTGGTCCACGAGACGGATGCACCGGTCGTCCTCCTGCAGGACGTGAACAAGCACTTCGGCGAGTTGCACGTCCTGCGGGACATCAACCTGTCGGTGGCCAAAGGAGAGGTTGTCGTCGTGCTGGGGCCGTCCGGCTCGGGCAAGTCCACCCTGATCCGGACGATCAATCGCCTGGAGACGATCGACTCCGGCACCATCGCCGTCGACGGACGTACGTTGCCCTCAGAGGGCAAGCAACTGGCCCAGCTGCGCGCCGAGGTCGGCATGGTGTTCCAGTCGTTCAATCTCTTCGCCCACAGGACGATCCTGGAGAACGTCACCCTCGGCCCGACCAAGGTCCGCAAGACGGCCAAGGCGACCGCCGAGTCCGAGGCGATGGCGCTCCTCAAGCGGGTCGGAGTCGCCGACCAGGCGAAGAAGTATCCGGCCCAGCTCTCCGGCGGCCAGCAGCAGCGGGTAGCGATCGCCCGGGCACTGGCGATGAAGCCCAAAGTGATGCTCTTCGACGAGCCGACCTCCGCCCTCGACCCGGAGATGGTCCAGGAGGTCCTCGACGTGATGATCAACCTGGCCGGCCAGGGCATGACGATGATCGTGGTCACCCACGAGATGGGCTTCGCCCGCAAGGCGGCCAACCGGGTCGTCTTCATGTCCGACGGGCAGATCGTCGAGCAGGGCGATCCGAACGCCTTCTTCACCGCCCCGAGGACCGACCGGGCCCGCGACTTCCTGTCGAAGATCCTCCCCCACTGAACCTTCCGGCCACCCACCCCGCGTACGACTCCCGTACGCACCCACCCGGGCTTCGACGCCCGGACACCACCGAAAGGAACCCCCGATGCAGCATCGCAGGATCGGCCTCGCCGTCGGCGCCGCTGTGATGAGCCTCGCCCTGTCCGCCTGTGTGGCGGGCGGGACGGGCGGCTCGTCCACCGGAGGCACTGGCCAAACCATCACCATCGGCATCAAGTTCGACCAGCCCGGTCTCGGCCAGCAGGTCGGCAGCGAGTACAAGGGCTTCGACGTCGACGTCGCCCGCTACGTCGCCAAGGAACTGGGCTATCAGGAGAACCAGATCAAGTGGATGGAGGCCCCGTCGGCCCAGCGCGAGACGCTGATCCAGTCCGACCAGGTCAAGCTGGTCTTCGCCACCTACTCCATCACCGACGCCCGCAAGCAGAAGGTCGACTTCGCCGGCCCGTACTTCATCGCCGGTCAGGACATCCTGATCCAGTCGAACCGTACGGACATCCACGGCCCGGCCGACCTGAAGGGCCACAAGCTCTGCTCGGTGGTCGGCTCGACCTCGGCCCAGAAGATCAAGGACACCTATCCCGAGGTCCAGCTCCAGGAGGTGGACACCTACTCGAAGTGTGCCGAGGCCGTCGCGGCAGGTTCGATGGACGCACTGACCACCGACGACATCATCCTGGCCGGTTACGCCGCCCAGGACCAGTACAAGGGCAAGCTCAAGGTGGTCGGCGCGCCGTTCACCCAGGAGCGCTACGGCGTCGGCCTGAAGAAGGGCGACACCGAGCTCCAGAAGAAGGTCAACGACGCCCTCACCAAGATGATCGACGACGGGTCGTGGCAGAAGTTCCTCGACGCCAACGTCGGCGCCTCGGGCTACAAGCCCAACGCGCAGCTGAACCCGCCGAAGCCCGGCACCGCCTAGTCCGACGGCTGCGGGTGGGGCGCGACCGCGCGCACCCCACCCGCGGCCCCGGCGCAGCCGTCCCCTCTCTTCCGGACGGCGTGACCGCTCTTCCGGACGGCCTGACCGCCGGTCCTGACCGGGCGGCACCGACCCCGTCGCGGACGCGACCCGGCGCTTCCCGGGACCCCGATCCCCGGAGGTGATCCACCGTGCAAGGCCTGATCGAGCTCCTCCAGCAGTACAACGTCCTGTCCGCCTTCTGGATGACGATCCGTCTGACGTTGCTCTCCGCGCTGGGTGCGTTGGTCATCGGCACGGTGATCGCCGTGATGCGGGTCTCCCCCATCCCGTCACTGCAACGCTTCGGCGCCGCGTACGTCACCCTGATCCGGAACACCCCGCTGACGCTCATCGTGACCTTCTGCGTGCTCGGCCTCTACCTCTTCATGAACCTGCGCCTGTTGCCACCGACGGTCGATCCACGGGCGCAACTGTTCATCTGGGCGATCATCGCCCTGTCGGGCTACCACGCGACGTTCGTCGCCGAGGGGATCCGTTCGGGCATCAACACGGTGCCCAGCGGACAGGCCGAGGCCGCCCGGGCGGTCGGCCTGACCTTCGGCCAGTCGCTCACCCAGGTCGTGCTCCCCCAGGCGATGCGGGCGGCGATCACTCCACTGGGCAACACATTCATCGCGCTCACCAAGAACACCACGGTCGTGTCGGCGGTGGGCGTGGCCGAGGCCTCCTACCTGATGAAGAACATGATCGAGTTCAGCCCCCAGCACCTGTACGCCATCTTCTTCCTGATGGCGCTGGGCTTCGTCATCCTCACCCTGCCGGCCGGCCTGCTCTTCTCCTGGGCCTCGACGAAGTGGCAGGTGCAGCGATGAGTACCCGGGAAGCGACCGTCCTGTTCGATGCGCCGGGACCGCGAGGGATCGTCCGCAACCGGATCATCGGCCTCGTCGGCATGGTCCTGATCGCCGCCCTGGTGGTCGGCCTGGTCTGGGGGTTGCGGGCCCAGCTGACCGGCGCGAAGTGGTCGCCGTTCCTGCGTGCCGACACCTGGCTGGCCTATATCGTGCCCGGCATCATCAACACCGTCCAGGCCGCGGCGATGTCTGTGGTCACCGCCTCGCTGCTCGGTCTCGCCCTGGCTCTCGGACGGATGTCGTTCAGCCGACCGCTGTCGTGGGTGAGCACCGTGATCATCGAGTTCTTCCGGGCCGTGCCGGTGCTGATGATGATGCTGTTCGTCTACTTCATGACGATCTTCGCGCCCTTCATCGCCGATCTCTTCCCCGGCCAGGCGGTCCAGATCAAGCCGCTGGTCGCGGTGGTCGCCGGCCTGACGTTCTACAACTCCGCCGTGATCGCCGAACTGCTCCGCTCCGGTGTGAGCAGCCTGCCGCGCGGCCAGACCGAGGCCGGCCTCGGCATCGGTCTCAGCATCGGCCAGACCCGGCGGCTGATCCTGCTGCCGCAGGCGATCACCGCGATGCTCCCGGCGCTGGTCTCCCAGCTGGTCGTGATCGTCAAGGACTCCGCACTCGGCTACATCATCAGCTACCCCGAGTTGCTGCGTTCCTCGCAGACCCTGGCCGCCCGCTGGTCGAACTCCATCGCGGCGTTCCTGGTCGCCGCGGTGCTGTTCATCATCATCAACTACACGTTGACGCGACTGGCCGGTTACCTGGAAGGCCGCTCCCGGTCACGCCAGGCCGGCCGGATCCTCCGACTCGAAGCCCTCGACATGGAGGACCACACCCACCAGGAGGTGCCGTTCAAGGAGTGAGGGTCGATCAGCGGGCCACTTCGGTGGCCCGGGACTCCCGCACGACCGTCACCCGGATCTGACCGGGGTAGGTGAGTTCCTCCTCCACCTGCTTGGCGATGTCGCGGGCCAGCACCTGGGCCCCGATGTCGTCGACCGCGTCGGGCTCGACCATCACCCGGACCTCACGCCCGGCCTGCATGGCGAAGACCTTCGACACCCCCTCGTGGGCGGCGGCCAGCGTCTCCAGGCGCTCCAGGCGCTGGACGTACGATTCCAGGGACTCCCGGCGGGCGCCGGGACGACCGCCGCTCATCGCGTCGCAGGCCTGGGTGAGCACCGCCTCCACCGAGTGCGGCTCGACGTCGTTGTGGTGGGCCTCGATGGCATGCACGACATCGTCCGACTCGCCGTACTTGCGGGCCAGGTCGGCGCCGATCACCGCGTGCGGGCCCTGTACCTCGTGGGTGAGCGCCTTGCCGATGTCGTGCAGGAACGCGCCGCGCTTGCAGCTGGCGACGTCCAACTGCAGCTCCGCGGCCATCACCCCGGCGATGTTGGCGCACTCGACCAGGTGCTTGAGCACGTTCTGGCCGTACGAGGTGCGGTAGCGCAGCCGTCCCATCAGGGTGACCAGTTCCGGGTGCAAGTCGTGGATGCCGACCGCCAGCAGCGCGTCCTCGGCGGCCTGCTGGCAGCGGTCGGCGATCCGGCGCTGGGACCGCTCGTAGACCTGTTCGATCCGGGCCGGGTGGATCCGGCCGTCGGCGATCAGCTCCATCAGGGTCAGCCGCGCCGTCTCGCGGCGCACCGGGTCGAAGCAGGACAGCAGCACCGTCTCGGGGGTGTCGTCGATCAGGACGTTCACCCCGGTGATCTGCTCGAAGGAGCGGATGTTGCGGCCCTCGCGACCGATGATCCGGCCCTTCATCTCGTCACCGGGCAGATCGACGGTCGACACCACCGATTCGGCCGTCTGCTCCGGCGCCAGCCGCTGGATCGCCTCGACGATCACCGCCTGGGCCTTCACCTCGGCGTGCCGGCGGGCCTCCGTCTCGATGTCGCGGGCGATGATCGCGGCCTGCCGCTTGGAGTCCTGCCGGGCGACGGCAAGGACCTCTTCGCGGGCCTGGTCCGCGCTGAGCCCGGCGATCCGCTCCAGCGCCTCCCGCTGCTCCGTCTCCGCCGCGGTCAGTGCCGCCGCCCGCTCCTGCAACGCCTCGCTCTGTTCTTGGGCCTCGGCACGACGCCGTTCCAGCTCCGACCCGTCCCGGTCCAGGCGCTCCTCGCGCTCGGTGAGACGGTGCTCCCGGCGTTCCTGGCTCAATCGGATCTCGCGGATCTCGTCGTGCTGGGTCTGGGAGAACGACGCCGCCTCGCCGCGCAGCCGCTCCCCTTCGAGCTGCGCCTCCTCCGCCTCACGCAGGGCGGTCTGGGCCTTCAGCCGCAGTTCCTCGGCGATCGACCTGATCGACTGGTCGTAGCTGTCCGCCTCGTCACGCACGGTGCGCTGATAGGTCTCCGCCTCGGCTCTCAGCCGGGTGGCCTGGGAGCGCACCGCCTCGGCCTCGGCCTCGCCGTCCGCGCGCAGATCACGAGCCTCTTCCAGCGCCCTGACCCGCAGCGCCTCGATCTCCTGCTGGGCCTCGGCCCGCAGTCTGGCGACCTCCTCCAGCTGCGCCGGCGTCGGGCCCTGCGGCCCGGCCGCCCGGGAACGGCGCAGCAGGATGGCGGCGAGCACCCCGATGGCGATCAGGACGATCACCAGAAGTCCGAGGACCAAGAACCCGACCGTCGAGTTCATGTGGCATGCACTCCCTTTCAACACGCGTCCGTGCAGGTTGGGAGGGCGCTACAGCGTGGTGCACCGAATGGCCGGACATCTGCCGATGCCGGCCACCTCGGTAACCATCTCTATCGTGCGTGGGGTCGTACGACCCCGATATGCATCACGTACGTCGGTGAAGGATCACGCGTCGGTGAAGGATCACTGCACTACCCTCAGCCGGCATTTTACTGAGGGTCGCCAAACTGTGCTGAACCTTGGCTCCGTCGATGGGCCGTGTCGGACCCAGATCGCCGCGGCGAGCCTCAGTGGTCGTCGCCGAACCCGGCGGACCCACCGGTCCCCGGCCTGGTGCCGAACCCGCCATCGGCGTCGAACCCGGCCGAGTCGATTCCCTCGCTCGACTCGAACCCGGAGGACTCGTCCAGGTCGAGGTCGACGGCAGAGGCCACCCGCGAGGTCACCGAGGCGGAGAACCCGCGGCGGGCCAGGGCCGCGACCAGCCGTCGGCGCCGGACCTCGGGAGCCAGTCCGGTCATCGACCGGACCTTGCGCTCGGCCAACGCCAGGGCGGCGTCGTACTCCGCGTCGGCGTCGACCACCTGCAGCACCTCGTCGAGAATGTCCCGGTCGATGCCCTTCTTCACCAGTTCGTCCCGCAGAGCCCGTACGGACAGGTGCTTGCGCTCCTGCCGGGAGGCGACCCAGGCCTCGGCGAAGGCCCGGTCATCGACCAGTCCGACCTCGGTCAGCCGGTCGAGCACGACCGCGGCCACCTCGGGATCGGTGCCCCGTTTCGCCAGGGCCTGCTCCAGTTCCCGACGGGAGTGGGCGCGGTCGGTGAGCCGACGGAGCACGATCTCCCGCGCGATGTCGTACGGATCGGCCTCCGGGTCCGGATTGTCCTCCGGACCCGGTGCGCGGCGTCCTGACATGCTCAGAACTTCACCTCGCCCGTCTCAGGGTCGATGTCCTCCTCGGCATCGCCCGCGACGGCGTCAGGATCGACCCCGATGCCCATCTTGGCCTTGATCTTGGTCTCCAGCTCGGTCGCCACCTCCGGGTGGGTCTTGAGGAAGTTACGGGCGTTCTCCTTGCCCTGACCCAGCTGGTCGCTGTCGTAGGTGAACCAGGCGCCGGCCTTGCGGACCAGGCCGGTCTCCACACCCATGTCGATCAGCGAGCCCTCGCGGCTGATGCCCTCGCCGTAGATGATGTCGAACTCGGCCTGCTTGAACGGCGGGGCCACCTTGTTCTTGACCACCTTGACGCGGGTCCGGTTGCCGACCATCTCGGTGCCGTCCTTCAGCGTCTCGATCCGCCGTACGTCGAGACGCACCGAGGCGTAGAACTTCAGCGCCCGGCCGCCCGTGGTGGTCTCGGGGTTGCCGAACATGACGCCGATCTTCTCGCGGAGCTGGTTGATGAAGATCGCTGTGGTGCCGGCGCTGCTGAGTGCACCGGTCATCTTGCGCAGTGCCTGGCTCATCAGTCGGGCCTGCAGGCCGACGTGCGAGTCACCCATCTCGCCCTCGATCTCGGCGCGCGGGGTCAGCGCGGCGACCGAGTCGATGACGATGAGTGCCAGCGCGCCGGAGCGGACCAGCATGTCGGCGATCTCCAGGGCCTGCTCGCCGTTGTCCGGCTGGCTGACCAGCAGCGCGTCGGTGTCGACGCCGAGCTTCTTGGCGTACTCGGGGTCGAGCGCGTGCTCCGCGTCGATGAAGGCGCAGATGCCGCCCTGCTTCTGCGCCTGGGCCACCGCGTGCAGAGCCACGGTCGTCTTGCCGGAGGACTCCGGACCGTAGATCTCGACGACCCGGCCGCGCGGCAGGCCACCGACGCCGAGCGCGATGTCCAGCGCCACCGACCCGGTGGGGATCACCTCGATGTTGGCGTGCGTCCTGTCCCCCAGACGCATCACCGACCCCTTGCCGTACTGCTTCTCGATCTGGCCGAGCGCGGCGTTCAGCGCCTGCTCGCGGTTGTTGACTGCCATCGGCTCGCCCTTTCGTCTCCCCGTCGCCGGGACGTTCGTTCCCCGCTTGGCGGGTAGGTCGGGGGCGCCGCGCCTCGTGCCCGAGCCCCGTTGTCGTCGGTCGTCACCGTCACCGCTCTTCGCGGTCACCGTTCTCCCTGTGGCCACCTTCCGGGTGACAGTCCTGCGCGCTGCCGGCTGTCGCGTCGCCCGTCCCGGTGGTGTCGATCCTGCAGTTGTCGATCCTGTTGCGCCCCCGTCGCTTCGCTCGGGTCCGCCCTGTCCTTCGGTCTTCCTCGCCGTCGTCGTCATCGCCGACAACATTAGGCTGGACCACTGACAGTGCCGCGGCCCTCTTGTCTGCTGGGGACAGATGACGGGGACACCACGTCCTCCGTGAACAACTTAGCGAACAGGTGTTCGATCCTGCACAATTCCGTCGGCGTGTCGGCACGGATCGTACGACGGTCCCGGCGCCGTGCCGGCAACGGCAGCCGCGTCAGCGCTCCGAGGCGGGGAGCTCCAGAGCGGCCCAGCAGGCCCGCCAGACCGTCTTCGGTGGCACTCCTGCGGCCAGCGCTTCGACCGCGGTGCGTCCGGCGAGGTCGGCCATCACGTGTTGCTCCGCCCACACCCGGGCGTACGCCGACCCGAGATGATGCTCGAGTCTGCGCCACAGTTCCGTCTCCCGCACCCGGACACAGTACCCGCCCGCGCACGTACCGTCGGTCCTCCGACCGGGATCGGTCAGGCAGCGGTCGCGGTCGCCTGGGGCCGCAGCGGAAGCGGGGTGATGGTGCGCTCGGTGACGGCCATCCGCTCGGCGACGTCGCCGATCACGTGGGACATCGGCACGTTGAGCGCACCGCAGATCGCCGCGAGGAGCTCACTGGAGGCTTCCTTCTGGCCCCTCTCGACCTCCGAGAGGTACCCCAGACTCACCCCGGCACGCCGGGACACGTCCCGGAGTGTCTTGCCCTGTGTCACACGCTCGGAGCGCAGAGCGGCACCAAGGTGCTCGCGCATCAACGCGGGCCTGGCGATGTCGGTGACAGGGGTCATGGCGTCAGCTTACCCGCCGGGCGATCACCCGCCCACCCGGACGCGCGCGCCGATTCAGTGGCTCCGCCACGCCTCGACCAGCTGTCGGAGGGCGGCCTCGACGGTCTGCGTACGGATCGCATGGCGGTCGCCGTCGAACCGATACTGCTCGACCGCCGCGCCCACCCGATCCGCCACCGCGACGTAGACCGTGCCCGCCGGATGGTCCTCCTGCGGGTCGGGCCCGGCGACACCGGTGACGGCCACGCCCCAGTCCGCGGCGCAGGTCTCGCGCGCACCGGCGGCCATCGCCAGCGCCGTGGACGGGGCGACCGCGCCGTCCCGGGCCAGCTCGCCGGGATCCACCCGGGCCAGGGTGTGCTTCAGGTCGGTGGCGTACGTGATCAGACCGCCGCGGAAGACCGTCGAGGCACCGGGCACGGAGGTCAGCGTCGCTCCGAGCAGGCCGCCGGTCAGCGACTCGCAGGTCGCCAGGGTCGCCGCCCCGCGCTCGAGGAGCGCCAGCACCGTCATCGCAAGGGCGTACGCCGCATCGCTGGGGGCCGCCCCGCGGGAGACCCCGGCCGCCCCGCCGGATCCGACCGCGCGGTCGATCGCCGTCGCGCGCCCCACTGCGGCGGACCGGACGTCGGCGGTGCGGACCGCGGTCCGGCCGGTGAGCAGGTCCACCGGAGACCGGTCCCGGGGCGCGAACACCACCGGTGCGAGGCCGCTCACCGGACCGTCCGTAGTGGCAGGACAGGGCGTCGGCGGACAGGGCGTCGTCGGACAGGACCGGGGCATCGCCGCCGGATAGCTCCAGGGCGCCGGATCCAGGCGGTCCGTGGGAAGGTCGGGGCGGATCATCGTGCGTCGGGATGGTCGGCCAGGTAGGCGGCCCGCATCCGCACCGCCTCCCGTAGGTAGTCCAGACCGGTCAACACGGTGAGCAGGAAGGCCGCCGCCATCAACACCCAGGAGATGACCTCGACGACACCACCGAGGGACAGGCCCGCTGCGGGCAACGGCAGCAGGTAGAGCACCAGTGCCGCCGACTGGGTCATCGTCTTCAGCTTCCCGCCGCGGTTGGCCGCCATCACCCCGTACTTCAAGATGAAGAACCGCATCACGGTGATGCCCCACTCGCGCAGCAGGATGACGATCGTCACCCACCACCACAGTTCGCCGATGATGCTCAGGCCGATGAACGCCATGCCGGTGAGCGCCTTGTCGGCGATCGGGTCCATCAGCTTGCCGAAGCTGGTGATCAGGTGGCGCGAGCGGGCCAGGTGGCCGTCGACGAAGTCGGTGGCCATCGCCACGATGAAGACGCCGGTAGTGGCCCACCGCCAGCCGGCCGCCTCCGGGTGGGAGAGCAGCATCCAACCGAACAGCGGCACCAGCAGGATGCGCAGGACGGTCAGGGCGTTGGGGACGTTCCAGGGGGACGGCTCGGCACCGGGCTCCGCGCTCATCGGAGGCCCGCCAGCGGTCGGGCC
This sequence comes from Raineyella sp. LH-20, assembly GCF_033110965.1. Taxonomy (NCBI): domain Bacteria; kingdom Bacillati; phylum Actinomycetota; class Actinomycetes; order Propionibacteriales; family Propionibacteriaceae; genus Raineyella; species Raineyella sp. LH-20. Next base: position 3,143,712 of record NZ_CP137003.1, read on the forward strand.
ACCAGGTCGATGCCCTCGGCGTCGGTCACCCGCGCCCGGACGAGGTCGCCGACGGCGTACGACTCGCCGTCCGGTCCGTCCGGGGCGGAAAGGTCGAGACTGGTCACCCCGTCGACCTCCGGTCCCTGGTGGGCGGCACGGCCCACCCAGCTGCCGTCCTCCTCGTCACGCCCCTCGAGCAGGACGGTGATCTCGTCACCGACCCGGTCGGCGGCACGGTCCTCCATCACCTCCATGACGAGGTCGGCGAGCATCGCCCGACGGTCCTCGATCTCGTCCTCGGGCAGGTGCCCGTCGAGGCGTACGCCCTCGGTGCCCTCCTCGTCGGAGTAGGGGAAGACGCCGCACACGTCGAGCCGTGCCGCGCGCAGGAAGTCCGCGAGCAGTTCGACGTCCCGCTCGGTCTCGCCGGGGAAGCCGGCGATGACGTTGGCCCGGATGCCGGCCTGCGGGGCGGCGGCGCGGACCCGGCCGATCAGGTCGAGGAAGGACTCCGGGTCGCCGAAGCGGCGCATCCGGCGCAGCACGTCCGGCGCGGCGTGTTGGAAGGACAGGTCGAAGTAGTCGACCACCGTGTCCAGCCGGGCCATCGTCTCGACCAGCCCGGGGCGGATCTCGGCCGGCTGCAGGTAGCTGACCCGGATCCACGGAAGCTCGTCGATCCTCGACAGCTCGCGGAGCAGTGCCTCCAGATCGTGTCCGGCGCCGAGATCCTTGCCGTACGAGGAGGTGTTCTCGGAGACCAGGAAGGCCTCGCGCACCCCCTGGCTCGCCAGCCAGCGGGCCTCCGCGACGACATCGTCGAGAGTACGGGAGACGTACGATCCGCGGAAGGACGGGATGGCGCAGAAGGCGCACCGTCGGTCGCAGCCGGAGGCGATCTTCAGCGGCGCGGACGGCGCCCCGGAGAGCCGACGGTGGAACGTACGCGGACCACTGGCCGGCGCGGCGGCATCGGCGTGGGTCACACCGGGGACGACGATGCCGGCCGCGGCCGCCTGGCGCTCGACCGGGGTGATCGGCAGCAGCTCGCGGCGGTCGCGCGGGACGTGCGGGGTGGGCCGGGCGCCCTGCAGGATGCCCTGCAGACGGGCGGCGATGTCGTCGTAGTCGTCGAAGCCGAGGATGTCGGCCTCCGGCAGCTCGGCGGCCAGGTCGGCACCGTAGCGCTCCGCCATGCAGCCGACCGCCACGACGGCCTTCGTACGACCCTCTGCCTTCAGGTCGGCGGCCTCGAGGAGCACCTCGACGGACTCCTGCTTCGCCTGGGTGATGAAGCCGCAGGTGTTGACCATCACCGCGTCGGCGCCCTCGGCGTCGTCGACGAGGCGGAAGCCGCCCGCGGCCAGCCGGCCGGCGAGTTCTTCGGAATCGACGTCGTTGCGTGCACAGCCCAAGGAGACCAGGTGCACCGACAGCAGGTCTGATGTTTCGCCACTCATGATGCCGTCCAGTATCCCCCACGTCCGCCGTTCAGGCCTGCTGCAGGTTCTCCAGCACCTCGTCGAGGTCGTCCGGGGTCACCATCACCTCGCGCGGCTTGGAGCCCTCCGACGGCCCGACGATCCCGCGGGTCTCCAGGATGTCCATCAGCCGGCCGGCCTTGGCGAAGCCGACCCTCAACTTGCGCTGCAGCATCGACGTCGACCCGAGCTGGAGGTTGACCACGAGCTGGGCGGCCTCGAGCACCAGCTCCATGTCGTCGCCGATGTCCTCGGCGACCTTCTTGGCGGCGGCCGGCGCGGTGACGTCCTCGCGGTAGCTCGGCTGCAGCTGGGTCTTGACGATGTCGACGACGTCGCGGATCTCCTGCTCGGTGACCCAGGAGCCCTGCACCCGGACCGGCTTGGAGGCGCCCATCGGCAGGAACAGGCCGTCGCCCTGGCCGACCAGCTTTTCGGCGCCGGGCTGATCGAGGATGACGCGGGAGTCGGTCATCGATGAGGTGGCGAAGGCGAGCCGGGAGGGCACGTTGGCCTTGATCAGGCCGGTCACCACGTCGGTCGACGGGCGCTGGGTGGCGAGCACCAGGTGGATGCCGGCGGCGCGGGCCAGCTGGGTGATCCGGACGATCGAGTCCTCCACGTCGCGGGGGGCGACCATCATCAGGTCGGCCAGCTCGTCGACGATCACCAGCAGGTAGGGGTACGGCCGGACCTCCCGCTCCGAGCCGGCCGGCGGCTGCACCTGGCCGGCCCGGACGGCCTTGTTGAAGTCCTTGACGTGCTTGAACCCGTACTCGGCCAGGTCGTCGTAGCGCTGGTCCATCTCCTTGACCACCCACTGCAGCGCCTCGGCGGCCTTCTTCGGCGAGGTGATGATCGGGGTGACCAGGTGCGGGATGCCGTCGTACGCGGTGAGCTCGACCCGCTTCGGGTCGACCAGGATCATCCGGACCTCGTCGGGGGTGGCCCGGATCAGGATCGAGGTGATCATCGAGTTCACGAACGACGACTTGCCCGAGCCGGTGGCACCGGCGACGAGCAGATGCGGCATCTTGGCCATGTTGGCCAGCACGTAGCCGCCCTCGACGTCCTTGCCGAGGCCGACCGTCATCGGCTCGTGGTCGTTGCGCGCCTTGGTGGAGCGCAGCACGTCGCCGAGGGAGACGATCTCCTTGTCCTTGTTCGGGATCTCCACGCCGATGGCGGACTTCCCCGGGATCGGCGAGAGGATCCGGACGTCGGCGCTGGCCACCGCGTACGCGATGTTCTTGGAGACGTTGAGGACCTTCTCGACCTTGACGCCGGGGCCGAGCTCCACCTCGTAGCGGGTGACCGTCGGGCCGCGGGTGTAGCCGGTGACCCGGGCGTCGATGTCGAATTCGTCGAACACCTCGGTCAGCCGGTGCACGATCTCGTCGTTGGCCGGCGTACGCGGCTGCGGCGGGGTGCCGGCCTTGAGCACGGTCATCTCCGGCAGCCGGTACTCGACATCGCCGACCTGTTCGACGCGCTGCGGCAGCGGCGAGTCGTCCGGCACCTCGGCCGGCGGGTTGACGGTGACCTTGGCGGGCAGCCCGGCGGTGACCGGGCCGGTCTTGGCGGCCTCCACGGCGGTCGCCGGCTTCGGCCGCGGGACCGGACTGGCATCGATGATGCCGGTGTCGAAGGCCATCGGGTCGATGTCGGTGAGGTCCGGCCGTTCCCGCGGCTCGGGCGCGCGGGCGATCACCACGCTGTCCTCGCGCGACCGGCGGCGTCGGCGCGCCGGGGCAGGCGTCGCGCTGGTCTCCTCGTCCTCCGCGCCGTCCTCGGGGTGCGTCTCGCGGACCGTACGGCCGCGTCGACGCTCGCCGACGATCGGGGTGTCGTACGCCTGCTCGTCGACGCCGTACTCGGGCCGCGGCAACGCCCCCAGCCGGCGCTCGCGGGCCTCGGCGATCCGGGTCGGGATCTCATGCAGCGGGATGCCGACGATCAGGATGACGCCGTAGAAGGTGAGCAGCACCATCAACGGCACCGACACCCAGGCGGTCATCAGGTCGGTCAGCACGCTCGACGACACGAACCCGAGCACGCCGCCGGCCTCCCGCAGCGCCACCGGGTCGGCGGGGCGGGGCAGGCCGTGCGCCACACTGACCAGGCCGAGCAGGCCGAGCGCACCGGTCAGCCAGCCGACCACCTGGCGGCCGGCCGGACCGGTGGTGTCGGGGTGCCGGATGGTCCGCCAGGCCATCGTGCCGGTGAGCAGCGGCGAGGCGTACGCGGCCATCCCGATGACGGAGGTGACGGCATACGTCAGCCAGCCGCCGACCGGCTCGGGCAGACCCCACCAGAACTCGGCGGCCAGCACGATGGTGGCGCCGATCAGGGCCAGACCGATGCCGTCGCGGCGCAGGTCCGGCGGAACGTCGCGGGCGGTGGTGCCGATCGAGCGCACCCCGGCGCCGACCAGCCCGGCCAGACCGTCCCAGAGGACGGTGAGCGGGTTGCGCGGCCGCGGCGGGGGCGTACGACGCCCGCTCGCGGGACGCTTCTGCGGCGCACGGGACGACGAGCCGCCCTTGCGGGTGCTCGCCGAGGATCCCTTGGATCCCCCGGAGCGCACTCCACCGGAGCGGGCCTGCGAAGAGGTCCGCCCGCCGGAAGAACGCGCAGGGGAAGTCGCGCGTGTCGCCATGGCACCGACCCTAGGCCATCGACCCGAATCGGCCCCGGCGCACACGCCGGGCGGGCCACGCCGGAGCGCCCGCGGACCGGACGCCCCGGCGGATCCACACCCCGGCGAGGCCCCCGGGCGGGCGAGAGCCTCCGGGCCGGCCGGACGAGAGAGCCGCCGGGACTCAGCCCTCCGCCGTGCGCAGCCGCGGCCCGGGGGTCCAGCCGCCGTCGGCCAAGGCCTCGCGCAGGTGCCACAGCGGATCCACCGGCCCGATCCCGGCACCGAGGGCGTAGCCGGCCGGGATCGCCCCGATCATGAACCGCTTCGCCAGACCGACCGCCTCCGGCGCGGTGAGGCCCTGGCCGAGGCCGGCGGCGATCAACGAGGCCATCGTGCAGCCGGTGCCGTGGGTGTGGGTGTTGTCGGCCCGCGCGGCGCGGAACAGGTGGCGTTCGCCGGTGTAGGACACCAGCAGGTCGTCGGCGTCGCCCTCCTTGTGCCCACCCTTGATCAGCACCCAGTCGGCGCCGAGCTCCAGCAGTGCCCCGGCCAGGATGGTCGGTGGCGTCGCGGTCGACATCCCGGCCAGCAGTGCCGCCTCGGGGATGTTCGGGGTGAGCACCGTCGCCAGCGGCACCAGTGCGGACCGCAGGGTGGCGATCGCGTCGGCCGCCAGCAGTGGATCGCCGTGCTTGGACATCGCCACCGGGTCGACGACGAGCGGGACCCGCGTGCCGTCGGCGCGCCGCGGCACGGTGTCGACCAGTTCCGCCACCGTCGCGACGATCTCGGCGGACGCGAGCATCCCGGTCTTCAGGGCATCCACGCCGATGTCGTCGACCACACTGCGGAACTGCCCGCGGATGGCGTCGAGCGGCAGCGGCCAGGCGCCCTGGACGCCGACGGAGTTCTGGGCGGTGACCGCGGTGACGACACACATCCCGTGCGTGCCGAGCGCCATCATCGCCTTCAGGTCGGCCGGCACCCCCGCTCCCCCACCGGAGTCGGTGCCGGCGATGGTCAGCACCCTGGCGGTGGGCAGCGCGACGGGTCGTGCGTCGGCGGCCCCGGCTGGGGCGGTCCGCTCAGTGGAAGTGGTCATAGCCCTGCTGTCCTTCCCATCGCCGGCCGTCCACCGTGACGGACGGTCGTCCTGCTGTCGGTGCGTCCCCGACCGTACCGATCACGGTCCAGCCCTCCGGCACCACCCCGGGTGGGAACGTCGCGGCCAGCGCGTGGTCCTCCCCGCCGGTCAGCAGGAAGACGTACGGGTCGACGCCGGTCGCCTGCCCGACCGACCGGATCGGCTCGGGCATGCCGAGGGCGGAACGATGCACGTCGATCGACACCTGCGACCGCTGCGCGATGTGACCCAGGTCGCCGAGCAGGCCGTCCGAGATGTCGATCATCGCGGTCGCCCCGGCCCGGGCGGCCTGCTGCCCCGCGCCGTACGGGGGCTGCGGCACCTGCTGGGCCTCGACCACCGCCTTGGGCGTACGGAACCCCTTGCTCAGCGCGGCGAGTCCGGCCGCTGCCCAGCCGACGCGCCCCTTCAGGGCGACCAGGTCGCCGGGCCGGGCACCGGACCGCAGCACCGGCCCCTCCGGCCCGACGTCGCCGAGGATCGTCACCGAGATGGTGATGTCGCGGGACTTGGTGATGTCGCCGCCGATCAATGCCACCCCGGCCCGGTCGCACTCCTCCCGGATGCCCTGGACGAAGAAGCGCACCCAGGTCAGGGCCAGGTCGCCCGGTGCGGAGAAGCCCATCACGATGCCGATCGGGCGGGCCCCCATCGCCTCGAGGTCGGCCACGTTGACCGCGACCGCCTTGCGGCCGATGTCCGTGGCCGACGACCAGTCGCGGCGGAAGTGGACCCCTTCCACCAGCACGTCGACGCTGCACAGGGTCCGGCCACCACGGCTGTGGATGATCGCCGCGTCGTCGCCCGGGCCCAACTCCACCTGGTCGTTGCCGGGCAGTCCCCGGGTGATCAGGTCGATCAGCTCGAACTCGCCGATGTCGGCGATGGTCTGCTGGGTGGCCGCCGGCTCCTCCTGCCCGGGACGTGGACCGGGATAGGGCCAGGGGGTGCGCCCGGAGGTGGCGATGTGGTTCATCGGGACTCCTCGTCGGTGTCGTTGTCCTCGACACGGTAGCGTGAGGCCACCCGGGGTCGCCCCCCGGCGCAGGAAACCGGCGCAAGGAAAGGGGAAACCATGGTCGGCACGGCGAAGGTCGAGGCGTACGTCCTGGTGCAGACCGAAGTGGGGCGCAGCGAGGAGGTGACCGCCGCGATCCGCAGCATCGGCGGTGTCGCCGACGCCGACGGGGTGACCGGCCCGTACGACGTGATCGTCCGCGCGCACGCCGACGACATGCTGGCCCTGGGACGACTGATCCGGGCGGTCCAGGAGGTGGACGGCATCACCCGCACCGTCACCTGCCCGGTGATGGCCGAGTGAGGGACCCGCGGCCCGCCGCTGTCGTGGCCGCAGCAGGCCTGCTCCTGCTCGCCGGCTGCAGCGCCCCGGTGCAGCTGCCCGATCCGCCGGTCGACGACGCGACCCGTGCCGTCTGCACGGCCCTGGTGTCCGATGCTCCCGCCACCGTGTTGGGCTCGCCACGGCGGCCGACGACCGGGTCGCTGTCGGTGGCCTGGGGGGACCCGCCGATCACCCTGGCCTGCGGCGTGCCGCAGCCGGCAGAGCTGACCCCGACGAGCCAGTGCCTCGAGGTCGACGGCGTCGGTTGGTGGTCCCAGGACGGCGTGACCGGGACGGTGTTCACCACCGTCGGCCGGGCGGCGTACGTCCAGGTGGGGGTGCCGAACTCCTACGGCAACACCGGCGACGCGCTCGCCGAGCTGGGCCCGGTGGTGTCGCGTCACGACACCCTGCTGCGACCCTGCGCCGGCTGACGGTCCCCGACCGCCCCTGGACCGGCGTACCGGAGGCAATGTCAGGCAGTCGGCGGGCCCGACTCAGTGCAGGGCGATACGACTCAGCGCAAGGCGATACGACTCAGCGCAGGGCGAAACGACTCAGCGCAGGCCGACCGGACGGGCCAGCGCCAGCTCGATCAGCCGGCTGATCAACTCGGGGTAGGCCACCCCGGCGGCGGCCCAGACCTGCGGAAACATCGAGAACCGGGTGAAGCCGGGCATGGTGTTGAGTTCGTTGACCAGCACCCGGTTGTCCTCGGTGAGGAAGCAGTCGACCCGGGCCAGACCCTCGCAGTCGAACGCTTCGAAGACCCGGATGGCGACCTCACGCACCTCGTCCGCGACCGCCGGGTCGAGGCTGGCCGGCACATGCAGACTGACCTGCTCCTCGGGCAGGTACTTGGCGTCGAAGTCGTAGAAGCCGGACTCGGTGTGCATCTCGATCTCGGCGACCACCGACGCCTCCGGACGGGCGCCGGCGACCCCCTCCAGCACACCACACTCGATCTCGCGGGCATCGCAGATGCCCTCCTCGACGATCACCCGCGGGTCCCAGCGCTGCGCCTCGGCGATCGCTGCGGGCAGCCCGGAGGGATCCACCACCTTGGTGATGCCGACGCTCGACCCGCCGCGGGCCGGCTTGACGTAGACCGGGAACCGCAGCGCCTCGATGGCCGTCAGGCAGGCCTGGGGATCGGCTGCCCACTCGGCCGGACGGATGCCGACCCACGGGCCGATCGGCAGGTCGCTGAGCGTCATCACCTGCTTCATCCGGATCTTGTCCATCGCCAGCGCGCTGGCCGTCACGCCGGAGCCGACGTAGCGCACGCCGTACATCTCGAACAGACCCTGGATCGTGCCGTCCTCGCCCATCGGGCCGTGGAGCAACGAGAAGGCCAGGTCGATGTCGTGGATGTCCACCAGCCCGTCGCCGTCGACCGAAGCGATCCGAGCGCCGTCCGCCGTCCGCACCAGCACCGCGTCGGCCCGGTCCTCGGGCACCTCGGGGAGCACGCCGTCGACGGTGGTCAGCGCGACCACCTCGTCGACGCCCAGCTGGACCCATCGGCCGGACCGGGTGATGCCGACGGCCACCAGGTCGTAGCAGGTCCGATCGATCGCGGACAGCACGCCCGCCGCGGTCAGGCACGAGACCCCGTGCTCGGAGCTGCCACCGCCGAAGACGACGGCGACGGTCGGGCGGGCGGGCGTGGTCATGGGACCTCCTGGGACGGCAACGGGCAACACCCTACCGCCGCCCGCTTGGTGCCCCCGACCGGCGAACGGGCACCGGTCACAGCTCCGGTTTGGGTTCGCGTTCCATCAGGATCGGCACCATCGCCGCCGGGGTCGTACGGCCCTCCAGCACCGCCACCACCCCCTCGACGATCGGCATGTCCACGCCGTACGCCCGGGCCAGGTCGCGGACCGCCTGACTGGTCGCCACCCCCTCGGCCACCCCGGCGCTCTCCCGGGACGCCTCCGCGACGTCGAGGCCCCGCCCCAGCCGTTCCCCGAAGGTCCGGTTGCGCGACAGCGGGGACATGCAGGTGGCGATCAGGTCGCCGAGCCCGGCCAACCCGGCGAAGGTGGTCTGCCGCCCGCCGAGCGCCTCACCGAGCGCGGCCACCTGGTGCAGGCCGCGGGTGATCAGCGAGGCGAGGGCGTTGTGCCCGTAGCCGAGGCCCTCCCCCATGCCGACGGCCAGCGCGATGACGTTCTTGGCCGCCCCGGCGAACTCCACCCCGACCACGTCGTCGACGGTGTACGTACGGAACGAAGGGGTCAGGCAGAGCTGCTGGATCCTTACGGCGACCGACGGGTCGTGGGCAGCGACGACCGACAGCGAGGGCTGACGTTCGGCGATCTCCCGGGCGAGGTTGGGGCCGGACAGCACCGCGATCCGCTCGGGGGCCACTCCGCCGGCCTGGGCGATCACCTCACTCATCCGCATGTCGGTGCCGGTCTCGATGCCCTTGACCAGGCTGAGCACCGGCGCGGTCGCGTCGCGCCACACCGGCAGGGTGGCCAGGTGACGCAGGTAGCCGCGCAACTGCTGGGCGGGCAGGGCGAGGACGATCAGGTCGGCACCTGCCAGCCCGCGGACCGGGTCGGTGGAGGCGTCGACCCGGTCGCCGAGGTCGATGTCCGACAGGTAGTCGGGGTTGCGGCGGTGCTGGTTGATCGCGTCGGCGACTGCCGGGCGGCGGGCCACCATCGTGACGTGGTGGCCGGCGTCGGCCAGCACCCGGGCGAACGCGGTCGCCCAATTGCCGGCCCCGAGGATGCAGCACTGTGCCATCCCGCCAGCCTATCGTCGCGAGCGGGATCGCCGGGCCTCTCCCGCGCCTGCTGTGGTCCTCCTCGCCCCGGGCCTCCCCTCGCCCCGCCGGCCCGTCCCTTCGCCGCCGGCCATCCCCTCGCTGGCGGCCGCGCGCGGGGTGTGCCAGCATCCGAAGCATGACCGACCTCGCCGATCCCGTCCACTGGCTGCTGCCGCCCGATCCGGATCGGGCCCCGGCGTTCCGGGGCTGGCCCGCGCCGGCGCGGCACCGGCTCGCCCTGTGCGCACTGCTGGATCGGATCGAGGAGCTGAGCCCCTCCGGGGCGGGGATCGGCGTCGTGGTGGCCGACGCGATGGGCTCTGCGTGGATCGGGCTCGGCGCGCTGCTGCGGTCGTACGGTTCGCAGGCGCAGGTCGGCGGCCCGGTCAGTGAGCAGGTCGAGCACATCGAGCAGGTCGAGCAGGTCGAGATGCCGGCCGATGAGGGCCGTGCCCGGGAGGGACGGCATGGCGCGGCGATGCTGGGCCCGGCCGACACGCCCGTACGACACCTCGGGGTGACGGTGACGGGCACACCGGACGCGACATCGTGGACAGGGCCGTGGACCGTGGTGACCGACGAGGGGTGGCGGGTCGACCTCTCCCCCGACGCTCTGCTGGACCCCGTCGTCGGACTGCGCCCGGGACAACGGTTGCAGGCGATGGTCACCCTCGGCGCCGGGCCGCGGGTCGTCAGCGCCTGGCACTGAGCCGGTCCCGGTCCGAGGACAGCGTGACCCGCCTTCGGGTGGTCGCCGAGGCCACGCCAGTGCGGGCACTGGGATCGCATGATCAGGCCCCTTGGCGTGGTTCCCGGCGCGGTTCCTCACGTCCCGCAGGCCGTGGAACCTCCCTGCGCAGCCTCCCTCACGCACAAACGCTCAGCTCTTCACCTCGCCCGTACGTTGGCGCTGAATGACGGACACCTCTGCACGGACGAAATGCAGAGGTCTTCACCTGTACCTGAGCCGGCGCAGTGGGGCCGCCCCGACGATTCTCAGGAACCCCGACCCTCGCAAGGAACCCCGCCCTTCTACGGCCGAATAGCGTCGGGGAAGACGGCCACCATCGGCCGACCTGAGAATGATCGGGGATCCGAGACCACGCCAGGGACCTGAGACGACGCCGGAGACCTGAGACCACACCCACATGGGGTCACCCCGCCCCCCACCCATCGCGACGACGACTACGTGAGGAACCGGAAGCTCTTCGCCGCTGCCACAGGTGATGATCGTCGCTCAGTACTTGGGGCGCCACACTTGAGTAGCGTTGAGAACGTGCACCAGGCGGAGAAATTCAGCAGCGGCGGGTCCGGCAGCACAAGCGGAGGTCGGACTCACCGGCGGATCAGGACTCTGCTCAGGTACACCGCAAGCGTAGGTGTGGGCGTGGTGATCTGCCTGTCAGTGGCCGGCATCCGTACGCTCGCCACTCCTGAGGACACCCCGATGACTGAGGAGTCGATCCTGCGGGAGTCACCACCGGCGCTCCGGGAGCACGTCAGTGGGAGGGTGCCGGCGGACGAACTCGCCTCGGCCGAGGTCGGCCTGCGGATGTCATACGTCGCCGATGAAGTGCGCACGATGTCCGACCCGCAGGGTTTTGCGGGATTGGTGACCGACTGGGACCGGTCGGCCATGACCGTCCACTGGCGCGGTGATCCCAGCCCCGAGCTCCTGGACCACGCCCGAAGCGTGCCCTACGGCATCACGATCGAGGTGGTGCACGACGCCCGCTTCACCCGGGTGGAGCTGATGCGCGCGTCATCGGCACTCCTCGGCGATCGGGCCCTGGTCGCGGAACTGGGCATCGTCACCACCTCGGTGCGTCCCGACGGTTCGGGTCTCGCGGTCCAGGTCTCCGGCAAGGCACCCGACAGCACTACTCGGACACAGTTGGAGGGGCGATTCGGCCTCCCCGATGGTCTGTTCTTCGAGCCCGATTCCCCGCCGCTGGTGCTGCAGCAGGGCTGATCCGGACCAGGGATCGCCGGGCGTCAAGGGTGGCGACGGCGCTCGAAAACTGGACGGTCTCGGCGGAGCGTCGACGCGGGATCGGGTCTCGTGTTACCGGTCCCGCGACGACCACCCTGCCGCGTCGAGCCGCCGGAACGCCTCGAGCAGCAGGTCCAGCGTGAACACGAACTCGAACTCCTCGTCACACCCGGGCACCTCGGGGACCCGACCGCGCGCCGATTCCCTCGCGATCGCGACGATGTGCGGATAGGTCGCCGTCACCTGGCGCACCGCCTCCTCCCGCTCCACGGGGTCGGTCGGGAGCGCCAGCGCGTCCGGGTCCTCGAACGCCTCTGGGCTGAAGCCCCAGATCCGGTGTCCGAGCGCATGCATCGCGTGGTGGGTGAGATCGACCGACAGTCCGCCGCCGATGAACATCCCCGCGAGCGAGTCCATGTAGGCGAGGACCTGCGGCGTACGCGTCCTGCGTGACTCGATCACCAGTCGGGCCCACGGATGCCGGAGCAGCACCCGCCGCGCCGACAGGATCCGGTCCCGTACGGCCGTCTGCCAGTCGCCGCCCGCAGTCGGCGGGTCGTACGACGCGATGATCGTGTCGATCATCCCGCTGAGCAGATCCTCCTTGTTGGCGACGTGCTTGTAGAGCGCCATCGGGGTGACGCCGAGTCGCGCGGCGAGGTTGCGCATGCTGACCGCGTCGATGCCGTCACCGTCGGCCAGCGCCACGGCGGCGCGCAGCGCGCGTTCACGGGTCAGTGCGGGGCGCGCAGGGTGGCTGGGGTCCTGGTCGGTGGAAGGCGGATCGGTGGAGGGCAGATCGATGGACGGCGGATCGGTGGAGGGCAGATCGATGGACGGCGGGTCGGTGGACGGCGGGTCGGTGGGCGTCAGGGTGCTGGGCTCACCCCGGACGGGCACAGGGCGTGTCGATCGGGGCATGGTCCTCCCTCGGTGCAGGTCTTCGTGTGCTCGGGGCGATGTGCCGATCCTCGGGCGCCACACCACTTGACTGGTGTACACCGTACACCACACACTGAAGGTGTACGGCGTACACCACCGTGTCCCGACGCCCGAGAGGAACCCACGTCATGTCCCACCCACGTCGCCTCGCCCTGATCGCCGGCCTGCTCTACCTCGCCACGGTCGTGACGTCGATCCCCGCGCTGGCGTTGAAGGCGCCCATCCTGAAGGACCCTGCGACGCTCGCGAGCCCGACTGTCCGTACGGCCCTGCTCGGCGCCACCCTGCTGGAAGTGGTCCTGGCCATCAGCTGCATCGGCACGGCGGTGGCGCTGTACCCGATCGCCCGTCGCCAAAGCGAGATCGCGGCACTCGGTTTCGTCACCTCGCGAGTGGCGGAGGCGGGCCTCGTCCTGCTGGGCGTCGTCGCCATGGCATCCCTGACGACGGTCATCGGCGGCGAGACCGGGACGGCATCCGCTGCGGTCCCAGGCGCAGCGTCGGCTCTGGTGGCGGTCCACGACTGGGCGTTCCTGCTCGGTCCGGGTCTCGCCCCGGCGGTGAACGCGCTACTGCTCGGCTCGGTGATGTACCGCTCCGGCCTGGTGCCGCGGATCATCCCTGCCGTCGGACTGATCGGCGCTCCGCTGCTGATGGCGTCGGCGGCCGGCACGGTGTTCGGCCTGGTCGACCAGGTCTCCGCGCTCGGCGGACTCGCGTCGCTCCCGGTGGCCCTGTGGGAGATCTCGCTCGGTCTGTGGCTCACCGTGAAGGGCTTCCGACCCGAGGCCGTCGCACGGCTCGTCGACCGATCCGTGGAGCCGGTGCCGGTCACCGCCTGACGCGCCGCCGTGGCACGCACGAGTGACCGATCCACACCGCGGCCGACCCGAGATCACGACCATCCACAGGGGACGGCAGCGCACACCACGACGCGCCTCGGCCGGGAGCCATGACAGCTCCCGGCCGAGGCGCGTCAGCGAAGGGCAACCCCTGACATCCGAACGCAAGCGAGGGTCGCCTGGAGGTGACGGCGGCGTACGCCGGACAACCAGGCCCTCGGTTCGTGACGGCCGCCGTACATGACGGCCCTCCGGACATGACGGACGCCGTGTGGCTCAGTCCTGCGTACGCAGCGGAAGAGTGGTGACCTTCCAGCTCGGCCGCTTCGCCTCGTACGCAGCGATCTCGTCCTCGTGGGTGAGCGTGACGCCGATGTCGTCCAGCCCGTTCATCAGGCGGTAGCGGGTGTAGTCGGGCACGTCGAAGGACGCGACCAGGTCACCGGCGGTGATGGTCCGCGCGTCGAGGTCCACGGTCACCTGCAGGGAGGGATCGGCCTCGGTGGCGTCCCACAGCTGCTCGACGACCTCCTGCGGGACGACCGCGACGAGCAGGCCGGACTTGCCGGCGTTGTTGCGGAAGATGTCGCCGAAGCGGGAGCCGATGATGACCTTGAAGCCGTAGTTCTGCAGCGCCCACACCGCGTGCTCACGCGACGAGCCGGTGCCGAACTCCGGACCCGGGATCAGGATGGTGGCACCCTGGCGCTCCGGCTTGTTCAGGATGAACTCCGGGTCCTGGCGCCAAGCGGCGAACAGGCCGTCCTCGAAGCCGGTCTTGGTGATCCGCTTGAGGTAGACCGCCGGGATGATCTGGTCGGTGTCGACATTGCTGCGGCGCAGCGGCAGCGCCGTGCCGGTGTGCTCGATGAACTTCTCCATGGCGATGACTCCTCAGGCGTTCTGCAGGACGGGCAGGTCGGCGGGACCGGCCAGGTGACCGGCCACGGCGGTGGCGGCGGCCACAGCCGGCGAGACGAGGTGCGTACGACCACCCTTGCCCTGACGGCCCTCGAAGTTGCGGTTCGAGGTGGAGGCGGAGCGCTCCCCAGGCTTCAGCTGGTCGGGATTCATGCCGAGACACATCGAGCAGCCGGCGAAGCGCCAGTCTGCCCCGGCCGCGGTGAAGATCGCATCCAGGCCCTCGTCGATCGCCTGCTGGCGGACCCGCTGGGAGCCCGGGACGACGAGCATCCGTACGCCCTCGGCGACCGTGCGGCCCTCGAGGACGGACGCGGCCAGCCGCAGGTCCTCGATCCGGCCGTTGGTGCAGGAGCCGACGAACACGGTGTCGACCGGGATCTCCTTCATCGGGGTGCCGGCGGTCAGGCCCATGTACTCCAGCGCCTTCTCGGCCGCCGTACGGTCGACCGGATCGGCGAAATCGGACGGGGACGGGACGGCGGCGGACAGCGGCACCCCCTGGCCGGGGTTGGTGCCCCAGGTGACGAACGGGGTGAGGGCGGTGGCGTCGATGTCGATCTCGACGTCGAAGGTGGCGTCGTCATCGGTGCGCAGGGTCCGCCAGTAGGCGACCGCCGCCTCCCAGTCGGCACCCTGCGGGGCGTACGGACGGCCCTGCAGGTAGCCGAAGGTCTTCTCGTCGGGCGCGACCAGGCCGGCCTTGGCGCCCCACTCGATGGACATGTTGCAGATCGTCATCCGGCCCTCCATCGACATGTTCTCGATGGTGGAGCCGCGGTACTCGACGACGTGGCCCTGGCCGCCGCCGGTGCCGACCTTGGCGATGATCGCCAGGATGACGTCCTTGGCGGTGACACCGTCAGGCAGCTCGCCGTTGACATTGACCGCCATCGTCTTCAGCCGTGCCTGCGGCAGGGTCTGGGTGGCGAAGACGTGCTCGACCTCGGAGGTGCCGATGCCGAACGCCAGGGCCCCGAAGGCGCCGTGGGTGGCGGTGTGCGAGTCACCGCAGACGATGGTCATGCCCGGCTGGGTCAGGCCCAGCTGCGGGCCGATGATGTGCACCACGCCCTGGTCCAGGTCGCCCAGGGAGTGGATCGGCAGGCCGAACTCCGCGGCATTGGCCCGGACGGTGTCCAGCTGCAGCTTGGAGACCGGGTCGGCGACCGGGGCGAAGATGTCGTCGGTCGGGGTGTTGTGGTCCTCGGTGAGCATCGTCAATTCGGGACGGCGCACCCGGCGGCCGGCCTGGCGCAGGCCGTCGAACGCCTGCGGGCTGGTCACCTCGTGGGCGAGCTGCAGATCGATGTAGAGCAGGTCGGGCTCGCCGTCCGCGGACCGGACCACATGGTCCTCCCAGACCTTCTCGCTGAGGGTCTTACCCATCGAATGTCCTCCATCCGGATCAACCAGGACCGTACGGACGCCGTCCTGCGAGACCGCCGACGCCGCGACACCGCAGCAACCAACCCGACTCATCTCACAATGAAAGACCGTGGTCCCATTTCGTGAGATCAGCGTAGCAACACCTCCACCGTTTCCGGTAACGATGGCGACTTGCGTTTCACATCCCGAGACTGCAATATCGATATATGGATAACGGAAGCGGAGTCGGCGTCCTCGACAAGGCGGCATTGGTGCTGAGCGCCCTGGAGACCGGTCCCACCACGCTCGCGGGACTCGTCCAGAGTACGGGCCTGGCGCGCCCGACGGCTCATCGTCTGGCGGTCGCGCTGGAGCACCACCGCCTGGTCGCCCGCGACCTGCAGGGCCGGTTCGTGCTCGGCCCGCGACTCGCCGAGCTGGCCGCCGCCGCCGGTGAGGACCGGCTGGTCGCCACTGCCGGCCCGGTGCTGGCCCGGCTGCGCGACATCACCGGGGAGTCGGCACAGCTCTTCCGCCGCCAGGGCGACATCAGGATCTGCGTCGCCGCCGCCGAGCGCTCCTCCGGACTGCGCGACACCGTCCCGGTCGGCAGCCAGCTGACCATGTCGGCCGGCTCCGCCGCGCAGGTCCTGCTCGCCTGGGAGGACCCGGACCGGATGCAGCGGGGCCTGGAGTCGGCCGAGTTCACCGCCGTCGCCCTGACCGGCGTACGTCGGCACGGCTTCGCCGAGTCGGTCGCCGAGCGCGAGCCCGGGGTCGCCTCGGTGTCGGCGCCGGTCCGCTCCCCCTCCGGCAAGGTGATCGCGGCCGTCAGTGTCTCCGGACCGATAGAGCGTCTCACCCGTCAGCCCGGCCGACTGCACGCGCCGGCCGTGATGGCCGCGGCGGATCGGCTCAGCGAGGTGCTGCGGCGCTCCGGCGGCCAGGAGTCCTGACCGCGGCCCACGGGTGACGGGCGGGGCCCCGGCGCGGTGAACGCTCCGAGACCGACCGGCGTCAGCGCACCGCGGCCGACGGCGATCGGCCCGGCGTCAACCGACGAACCTGCCGGTCAACCGACGAACTTGCCGCGAGCCCGACGCCGGCCGGCCTTCTCGCCCCGGGCCTGGGCCGCGGCGAGCTCGCCCGGCGCGGTCCCCAGCGGCTGGTCGGCGAACGAGCGGGTGTTGACCTTCGCCGCCACCTCCCGCAGGCTCAGCCACCACTGGTCCGTGGGCCGGCGGGCGACCATGTCGACCATGTCGTCGAACTCCTTGAACGGCGTCATCGCGTACGCCTCGTCGCTCTCCGTCGCGAAGACGTAGCCGGCGGTGCCCGCGGCGAACTGCCGGTCGAGTTCCTCGATGGCGACGGCCGCCAGCCGGGTCGCCACCAGTCGGTCGAACGGGGTGGGATTGCCGCCCTGTTGGATGTGTCCCAGGATCAGCGGCCGTACGTCGAACAGGTCGCCACCCTCCGCCTCGAAGAGCCGGGCGAGGAAGTCGGCCGTGTAGTACTCGGCCGCCTCCTCGTTGCGGACCGCGAGGTAGAAGCGCCGGCCCTGCTCGAACGCTGCGCGCATCTGGCGGACGTCCTCCTCCAGCATGGAGATGGTGATGCCCTCCTCGTTGAGATACACCCGCTCGGCGCCCGCGGCCAGTCCGCTGGCCTGGGCGAGGAAGCCACAGTTGCGGCCCATCGTCTCCACCACGAAGCAGCGCCGGCTGGCGGCCGCCGACTGCTTGATCCGGTCGAGCGATTGCATCGCCGCGTTGAGGGCGGAGTCCGCGCCGATGGCCATCCGCCACCCGGGAAGGTTGTTGTCGATGCTGGCCGGCACCACGACGATCGGCAGGTCGAACGCGGGATAGCGTCGCCGTTCGGCCATCATCAGCGCGACGGCCTCGTACGCGTTGAAGCCGCCGATCACCAGCAGTGCATCCATCGCGTTCTCCTCGATGGTGCGGGCGATGCCGTAGAGCTCCTCCGAGCCAGGCACCTCGCGGCGGGTGCCCAACTCGGCCCCGCCCATCCCGGTCCAGCCCTCGACGTCGCCCCAGGCGAACTCGCTGACCCGGCCCCGCATGAAGCCGGGGAAACCGCCCTGGATGCCGAGCATCGTGTGGCCGGCGTCGATGCCCAGGCGGACCGCCGCCCACACCGCCGTGTTCATCCCCGGCGCCAGGCCGCCGGCGTGCACGATGCCGATCCGCTTGGTGCGCTGCCCGTGGGTGACCCGCGGTTCGGCCTCGGCGAGGGCGTGGAAGATGTCCACCATCCGCCGGAAGCCGTGTCCGCGCCCCTCCACCGCAGCGTCGAAGTCGTGGGCGTGGACCTGGTCGGCGATCGCCCGGGTCGCCTGGACGGCGTCGGCCAGCGGACGTCGGGTGATCCGGTTGCGATGCACCCCGATGACGACCGGGACGGTGGTCCGGGCCGCGGTGAGCAGTTCATCGGCGGCCGCCACGCCCACCATGGATGACATCCACCGGTCGTACGCGGTGGGCGAGCCGCCGCGCTGGACATGGCCGAGGATGGTCACCCGGGCGTCCTGGCCCAGGTTGTCACGCAGCGCCTGGCGGACGTCGTCGCAGCTGATCGGGTTGCCGGACCGATCCCGGGCGCCCTCCGCCACGATGATCAGCGAATCGCGCCGTCCGGCCTCGCGGCCGCGCACGATCAGCTCGCACATGTGCTGCTGCCAGCCCTCTTCCGGCGGTGCCTCGGGGATGAACATGAAGGCGGCGCCGCCGGCGACCGCGCTGTTCAACCCCAGGTAGCCGCACTCGCGGCCCATCACCTCGACGATGAAGATGCGTTGGTGACTGGCGGCGGTGGAGGCGATCGCGTCGACCGCCTCCATGATCCGGTGCAGAGCGGTGTCGGTGCCGATCGTCATGTCGGTGCCGACCATGTCGTTGTCGATCGAGCCGACCAGCCCGGCGATCATCAACTCAGGGTGGGCATCGGCCACCTCGCGCTCCAGCCGCCCCTCGGCGACGAGTTCGTCGAGCAGTTCGCGCCACTCCTGGCGCAGCATGTCCGCCCCGGTCAGCGACCCGTCGCCGCCGATCACGGCGAGCCGGTCGATGCCGTGACTGACCAGGTTGAGCGCTGCCGTCCGGCGGCCGTCGCGCTCGCGGAACTCCTGGCACCGGGCGGTGCCGATCACCGTGCCACCACGCTGCAGGATGCCCGAGACGTCGTCCCATTCCAGCGCGACGATGTCGTCGCCACCGTTGACCGCGCCCTGCCAGCCCTCCCTCACCGCAAAGACTTCGGCGCCGGCCGCGATCGCCGACCGGACGACCGCGCGGATCGCCGGGTTCATGCCGGGGGCGTCACCACCGCTGGTGAGAACACCGATACGTACGGGTCCGGAATGCTCGAGCATAGGGTGTCCTTCCGCAGGTGACGACGAACGCGCCCAGTGTATGGACCTCCCGTGTCCCCCAGCTGGGGTGGGGTGGGACAGTGGCGTGGTGCTGCCCGATCTGTCCCGCCCTGCCCTCGACGTGGCCCCACTGCTGGTGGGCTGCCGCCTGCAGGCCGGCCCGGTCACGGTCCGGCTGGTCGAGGTCGAGGCGTACGAGGGGAGCGCCGACCCGGCCTCCCACGCCTACCGTGGCCGGACCTCCCGCAACGCGGTGATGTTCGGCCCGAGCGGGCACCTCTACGTCTACACGCTGCACGGGTCGGTCTGCTGCAACGTGGTGTGCGGCCCGGAGGGGACCGCCACCGCGGTGCTGCTGCGGGCCGGTGAGGTCGAGGCCGGCCGGGAGGTGGCCCGGGCACGGCGGTTGGCGCATCGGGGCTCACCGCTGCCCGACCGGGACCTCGCCCGTGGTCCGGGGAATCTCTGCCGGGCGTTGGGGATCACCGCAGCGGACAACGGCGCCGACCTGCTCGGGGGTGGCGCCCTGCAGCTGTTGCCGGCGGAGCGCTGCGCGATGGACCTGAGCACGGGTCCCCGGGTGAACGTGTCCACCGCGGCCGACCGGCCCTGGCGGTTCTGGGATGCCTCCTCCGGATCGGTGTCGCTGTTCAAACGTCATCCGCAGGCCGCGAACGGCTGAGGTGGGCCGGAGCGCGGAGGCGCCCAGGAGCCCTGGGTGCAGCCCTGTGCCGCGGCTCAGCGCTGACCGGCTGCCGCGCCGGTCACCCCGAGATGCGCATCCGGGTCGCCGACGCCCGGGCCCACGTCGATGCCGTACGCGGTGAGCCGGGCGCGGTCGGCGAGGTCGCCGGAGGCCTGCAGGGCCAGCAACTCGGCGTAGATGCCACCGGAGACGGCGAGCTCGGCCGGGCTGCCGATCTCGTCCACCGCCCCGTCCCGCAGGGTGACGATCCGGTCGACGGTGGAGATGGTGGACAGCCGGTGGGCGATGATCAGCGTCGTACGGTCCGCCATCAGTTCCTCCAGCCCCTCCTGCACCAGCCGCTCGGACTTGGTGTCCAGCGAACTGGTCGCCTCGTCCAGCACCAGCACCGGCGCGTCCTTGAGCAGCGCGCGAGCCACCGCGACCCGCTGCTTCTGGCCGCCGGAGAGCTTGACGCCGCGCTCGCCGATCACCGCCTCGTACCCCTCGGGGAACCGCCCGATGAACCGATCGGCGTTGGCGCGCCGGGCAGCCTCGGCGACCTCGTCATCGGTGGCGTCCGGGCGTCCGTACGCGATGTTCTCCCGGATCGTCCCGGAGAACAGCGACGGGTCCTGGAAGACGACGCCCGTCGTCCGTCGCAACTCCTCGACCGGCATCGTGGTGATGTCGCGGCCCTGCAGGCTGACGATGCCGCCGTCCGGCGGGTAGAGGCCGAGCAGCAGGTTGACCAGGGTCGACTTTCCACCACCGGACTCCCCCACCAGCGCGATCCGTTCGCCCGGGTCGACGTGGAACGTGATGTCGCGCAGCACCGGCCGTCCCGGCGTGTAGGCGAAGTCGACGTGGTGGAAGGCGAAGGCGTGCGCGTCGACCCGGCCGCCGCCCGCCGATGCGGCGCCGGTGGCGGCCCGCGCAGGCTCCACCATGTCGGCGGCTGCAGCAGCGTCGGACGCGCCCGCGGTGTCGGCCGGCGCCACCGGTAGGGCTCGACGGACCTCCGGAGTCTGGTCCATCACCTCGAAGTACGACCGGGAGCCGGCGATCGCCCGCTGTCCGGAATCGACGATGAAGCTCATCATCGTCACCGGCGTGCGGGCCATGCCCATCAGTTGCAGCAGGAGCACCATCACGCCGATGCTGAAGGCACCGTGCGCGGTCTGCAGGAAGAGCACCAGATAGATGCCGAGGAAGGCGAGGTTGAGCACGGCCCGCCGCGCGGTGTCCATGCTGTGCCAGTGCCGGGCCTGCTCCCGGGTCATCCCGATGGTGGCACCGTAGCGGTCGCCGAAGATCGCCAGCTCCGAGCGCTCCCGGACGAAGCTCTTCACCACGCGGATCTGGCCGATCACCTCGGAGAATCGGCCGTTGGCGACATCGATCAGGTCGTTCTTCTCCCCCTCCAGCCGCTGCCAGTTCGACGACGTCCGGGTGGTCAGCCACATGTACGCCGGGAACATCACCGCCAGCATCACCGCCAGCGGCCACGAGTAGACGGCGCTGATCACCAGCACCGCCACGGTCGTCACCAGCATGGTGAAGAACGTGTTCGCCATCGACTTGAGAAAAGTGGTGACCTCGGCGATCGAACGCGACAGCCGCCCGATGATGGTGCCGCTCAGCTCGTCGTCGAAGTACCGCTGGGGCAGGCCGAGGAGCTTCTCGAAGTAGCGCACCGAGAGGATCTGCCGCAGCCGGGCAGACATCGTGTCGCCCAGGTAGCCGCCGACGTTGGTGAGCACCGTGTTGAGCAGTTCGGCGGCGAGCAGCCCCAGGGCCAGCCAGACGATCGTCCGGACCGTGCCGCCCTGGCCGCCGGCCAGCGCGACGACCTCGTCGGTGGCCCGCCCGATGACGAACGGGGTCACCAGGGCGGTCAGCGACATCAGCAGTGAGGTGACGACGATCCCCAGGTAGTACGGCCAGAGGTCCTTGGTGGTGGACAGGATCCTGACGAGGGATCGCATGCGCGCTCCGGATGCTCGACGACGGGGACGGTCCCCATGCTAGGGCGCACCGGTGACAACGTCGTACGCCCGGGCTCAGGCCTCCGGGACGTCCCGCTCCAGCTCGGCCAGCCAGGTCCGTGCCGCGGTGTCGGAGGGCATCCGCCAGTCGCCACGGGGCGACAGGGCCCCGCCGGCCATCACCTTCGGACCGTTGGGCAGCGCCGACCGCTTGAACTGGTTGCCGAAGAAGCGCTGGAGGAACACCTCGAGCCAGTGCCGGATGGTGGCCAGGTCGTACGCCTCCCGCTCGTCGGCCGGGTAGCCGGGCGGCCAGGCGCCCCGCTCCGGGTCGTGCCAGGCGTGGTGGGCGAGGAAGGCGATCTTCGCCGGCCCGTAGCCGAGCCGGAGCAGGTGGTGCAGGGTGAAGTCGTGCAGGGCGTACGGTCCGATGGAGTCCTGGGTGGACTGTGGCTTCTCGCCGTCGGCGACCGGGATCAGCTCCGGGCTGATCTCGGTGTCGAGGATGGAGCGCAGGATCGCCGCGGTCTCCTCCCCCACCTGCCCCGACGCGATCACCCAGCGGATCAGGTGCTGGATCAGGGTCTTCGGCACTCCGGCGTTGACCCCGTAGTGGGACATCTGGTCGCCGACACCGTACGTGCACCAGCCGAGGGCCAGCTCGGAGAGATCACCGGTGCCGACGACGATCCCGCCGCGCTGGTTGGCCAGCCGGAACAGGTAGTCGTAGCGCAGCCCGGCCTGGACGTTCTCGAAGGTGACGTCATAGTGCGGCTCCCCGTCGGCGAACGGGTGGCCCATGTCAGCGAGCAGCTGACGGGCCGCGGGCCGGATGTCGAGCTGCTCGAAGGTCACCCCGAGCGCCCGGCACAGCTCCTCGGCATTGCTGCGGGTGTGCTCGGTGGTGGCGAACCCGGGCATGGTGAAGGCGAGGATGTCGGTCCGCGGCCTGCCCAGCAGGTCCATCGCCCGGGCCGCGACGATCAGCGCGTGGGTGGAGTCCAGGCCGCCCGACACACCGATCACCGCCTTGGGGGTGCCGATGGCGGTCAGCCGCTG
The DNA here is from genome assembly GCF_033110965.1 of Raineyella sp. LH-20. NCBI lineage: Bacteria > Bacillati > Actinomycetota > Actinomycetes > Propionibacteriales > Propionibacteriaceae > Raineyella > Raineyella sp. LH-20. The sequence continues at coordinate 3,166,276 of NZ_CP137003.1, forward strand.
CGCCAGCCCGGCGACCTGGATGTTGTAGGCCTCGTAGCAGTCGAGGGCGAGCCGCTCCGGATCGTCGGGGACGAACGGGAACCGGTCGACGTGGCGTTCCAGCCCGATGTCGTGACGCGGCGGGTCGAGCCGGAACCGGACCGTACGGAACGCCTCCGCCCGCGCAGCGTGGGTGCGCCGGTTGTCGTCGAAGGTGCCCTGCCGGAACCGTTCGGCGGTGAGCCGCTGCAGGTCGATGTCGGCCACCGAGCACCGCCACCCGTGGGGGAACCGCTCGGTCTCCGCCAGCAGGTCACCGTCCTCGTAGACGAAGGTCTGCCCGTCCCAGGACAGGTCGGTGGTCGACTCGCCCTCCCCGGCCGCCGCGTAGACGTACGCCGCCAGGCAGCGCGCCGAGGCGGCGCGGGCCAGCAGTTTGCGGTGCTCGGCCTTGGTCACGGTGATCGGGGAGCCGGAGAGGTTGGCCAGCACCGTTGCGCCGGCCAGGGACGCCTCGGCGCTCGGCGGCACCGGCACCCACATGTCCTCGCACACCTCGGCGTGGATCACCAGCCCCGCGACGTCCTCGGCGGCGAACAGCAGGTCGGGACCGATCGGCACCGTACGGCCGGCCAGCGTCAGCTCGCCCCGGATGTCGTCGCCCGGGGCGAAGTGCCGCCGCTCGTAGAACTCCCGGTAAGTGGGGACGTACGCCTTGGGCACCAGGCCGAGCAACTCACCGCGGTGCACCACCGCCGCGACGTTGAGCAGCCGATGGCGGTGGCGCACCGGCAGACCCACCATCAGCACCGGCAACAGGTCCCGGCTCGCCTCGACCAGGTCGGCCAGTGCCTGCTCGGCGGCGTCCTGCAGCGGGCTCTGCAGCAGCAGATCCTCCAGCGAGTAGCCGGTGAGACACAGCTCGGGAAACACGGCCAGCCCGACGCCGCGCCGGGACAGCTCCTCGGCCGCCTCGAGGACGGCCGCCAGGTTGCGGTCCGGCTCGGCGGCACTGACCGGGACGGTGACCGCGGCGACCCGGACGAACCCCTGGTCGTACGCCGATGCGAACTGCACTCCGGACTCCTCGGGTCGATAGCTGCTGCGGAGACCAGCCTAACGACCGACGGACGCCCCAGCGGCCCGCCACCCGGACCTGGGCGACGGGCCACCGTGGACCGCGCGTAGGAACCCCCGGCCGACCCGCCGAAGACATCCCGCTGCGTTCGCTGCCGCCCTAGGATGGCCATCACCATCGGATCAACCACCGGGAGGACGCGATGAGCACCGACGACGACGGCATCTCCGAGGTCGACCGCGCCGACAGCGTCGAGACGGATCCGTACGATCCTGACGCCCGCGAGGCCTTCACCGACGAGCGTGAGGAACCGATCGAGGACGACGACAGCGAGGGGGCCGACGAGGCGGATCCTCGGGGCGACGAGCCACCGCAGGTGGACTGACCCTCGACGCGACACTCCGGCGCGCTCCGGGCACCCGGCGTGACCGGTGTGCACAATGGAGCCAAGGACCACCACGGTGACCTCGAACGACAAGGGTCCGGCTCCCGGGGCCGGGCCCTTTCGTCTGCCCTCACCCGGTCCTCCGCACACGAGACGGGAGTCACGGCATGCCCACGGCCTCAGATGAGCCCGACACCACCACCATCGAGGTCACCCGCAAGCAGGCGAGGACCGACAAGGCCGCCGTCGATCTGGCCCGGACGGTCTATCTGGCGATGACCGGCCGGCCGGCGCCCGCCACTGTCGACGTGGTCGCCCACAAGGACCGGTGGGACGTCACCTTCACCGAATGAGACCGGTCTGCTCCGGTCGGATCACTCCCCGGTGAGGGCCCGCCGGCTCACCGGCTCGCCCAAGGAGACCCGACGTCATCGAGCGACGCCGCTCTCCCCCACCGCCTCACAGTTCCAGTTCGGCGCCCATCACGACCGTACGGTCCGGCGGCAGGTGGAAGACCTCGGTCCGCGACGCGGCGTTGTTCGCCAGCAGCACGTAGAGCCGCTTGCGCCACCCGGCCATCTTCGCGTCCCCGGACGGCCGCAACGTCAGCACGGACAGGAAGTAGCGCACCTGTTGCGGCTCGACGTCCAGCTCGGAGCTGCGGCCGACGGCCAGCGCCAGGCCGCGGGGGATGTCCTGGGAATCGTTGAAGCCGACGTGCACGCTGATGTGCACGATCCCGTCGGACGGATCGCCCAGGTCGTGCACGTGCACCCGTTCCTTGTGGCGGATGTGCGGCACGTTCTCGTTGACGATCTCGACCAGGATGACGTGCTCGAACATCGCGTGGGTGAACATCACCAGGGTGCGCAGCGCCAGCGGCGCGGTGGTGCTGTTCGGGTGCGGGAAGACCGCGATCCCCGGGATCCGTGGCAGCTCGGAGTTGTGCACCGCTTCGATGAACTCGTCCAGCGGCCCCTCGAGCTCCTGGCGGCGACGCGACACCAGGAGGAAGCCCCGCCGCCAGGTGGTCATCACCAGGATGACCAGCACCGCGATCAGCAGCGGCAGCCAGCCACCGCTGATGATCTTCGCCAGATTGGCGGCGAAAAAGAAGATCTCGACGAGCAGCACCGTGACGCCGTACACCACGATCTTCCAGGTCGGCTCGTGCCAGCTCATGTGGGCCAGCAGGATGAACAGCAGGCTGGTGAGCAGCAGTGTGCCGGTCACCGCCAGACCGTACGCCGAGGCGAGGTTGGCCGAGCTGCCGAAGATCGCGATCAGGGCGAGCACGCCCAGGAAGAGGGCCCAGTTGACCAGCGGGACGAAGATCTGGCCGCCCTCCTCCTTCGAGGTGTGCTTGACCAGCAGGCGGGGCAGCAGGCCGAGGCGTACGGCCTGCCGGGACACCGAGAACGCCCCGGAGATGACCGCCTGCGAGGCGATCACCGTCGCCATCGTGGCCAGCGCGACGAGCGGCAGCCGCGACCAGTCCGGCGCCATCTGGAAGAAGGGGTTGGCGATGGTGGCCGGATCGTTGAGGATCATCGCGCCCTGCCCGAGGTAGTTGAGCGCCAGGGCGGGGAACACGATGGCGAACCAGGACAGCTTGATCGGCTGCGGGCCGAAGTGCCCCATGTCGGCGTACAGCGCCTCGGCACCGGTGATCGTCAGCACCACCGCACCCATCGCGATGAACGCGGTGAGCGGATGCTCGACGACGAACACCACGGCGTACGTGGGCGAGATCGCCCGCAGGATGCCGGGGTGCTGGATGATGTGCGGCACGCCGAGCAGGCCGACGACGACGAACCAGACCGTCATCACCGGGCCGAAAGCGCGGCCGACCGCCGCGGTCCCCCACCGCTGAATGAGGAACAGGGCCGAGAGGATCACCACCGACACCGGCAGGACGAGCTGCTCGAAGGTCGGGTTGACCACGGTGAGACCCTCGATCGCCGACATCACCGAGATGGCCGGGGTGATCACCGAGTCGCCGTAGAAGAGCGCCGCGCCGAGCATGCCGAGAGCGAGGACGACGGCGGTGCGCCGGTTCTGCTGCAGCTTGTCGACCAGCAGGTGGGTGAGGGCGAGGATGCCGCCCTCACCGTCGTTGTCGGCCCGCATGACGAGCACCACGTACTTGAAGGTGACGATCAGGGTGATCGACCACAGCACCATCGAGATGACGCCGTAGACGTCGACCGGGATCGGCTTCACATTGTTGTGGTCGATGCTGAACACGGTCTGCAGCGCGTACAGCGGGCTGGTGCCGATGTCGCCGAAGACCACGCCCAGCGCGGCCAGCGCCAGCCCGGGAAGCTTCGACCGGCCGTGGACCGGTGTGATCGTCGTGGTGTCGAGATCCCTGCCCTGCCCCGCGCGGGAACCGTCAGGGTCCCCACCCTTGAGTGGACGCATACGCTTCATCCTCGGTTCGTGACCTGCCCGACGGGTGATCCCGGCGGGTCAGATCTCCATCTCGGCACCCATCACCGCCGTACGGTCCGGCGGCAGATGGAACACATCGGCGCGCGACGCCGCATTGTTGGCCAGCAGGACGAAGACCCGCTTGCGCAACGTGGACATCCGTGAGCGTCCGGTCGGCTGCAACGTCAGCACCGAGAGGAAATAGTGCGCGTCCCCGGGGCGGATGTCCAGTTCCGGGGTGCGACCGACCGCCAGCGCGAGCCCCTTCGGGATGTCCTGGGAATCGCTGAAGCCCACGTGGACACTGATGTGGACGATGCCGTCGTCCTCGAATCCGAGGTCGTTGACCTGCACCCGGTCCACATGGCGGATATGCGGGACGTTCTCGTTGACGATCTCGATCAGGATGACGTGCTCGTGCACGACGTGGTTGAAGTACACGTTCGACCGCAGCGCCAACGGAGTCGTCTCACGATTGGGGTGCGGATAGACCGCCACACCCGGGACCCGAGGGATGTCGCTGTCCCGCAGGGCCTCGACGAACTCGTCCAGCGGGCCCTCCAGCTCCCGGCGATGAGCGGTCACCAGTGCATACCCCTTGCGCCAAGTGGTCATCACCGCCAGGACCAAGGTGGCGATCAGCAGTGGCAGCCAGCCGCCACTGACCACCTTGGCCAGGTTGGCGCCGAAGAAGGCCAGCTCGACACCGATCACCACGACGATGTAGACGACGATCTTCCAGGTCGCCTCCTTCCAGACCATGTGGGCCAGGGAGAGGAAGAGCAGACTCTCCAGCATCAGGGTGCCGGTCACGGCCAGACCGTACGCAGAGGCGAGGTTGGTCGAGCTGCGGAAAATGACGATCAGGGTGAGCACGCCGAGGAAGAGGATCCAGTTCACCGCCGGCAGGTAGATCTGGCCGCCGGCGAACTTGGAGGTGTGGCGCACCAGCAGGCGGGGGAACAGGCCGAGGCGTACGGACTGGCGGGCCACCGAGAACGCGCCCGAGATGACCGCCTGGGAGGCGATCACGGTCGCCGAGGTGGCCAGCACGACCAGCGGCAGGGTGGCCCAGTCGGGGGCGAGGTTGAAGAAGGGATTGGTGATCGTGGTGGGATCCTCCAGGATCATCGCCCCCTGACCGAAGTAGTTGAGGGCGAGACAGGGGAAGACCAGCACGAACCAGGCCAGCCGGATCGGACCCTTGCCGAAGTGACCCATGTCGGCGTACAGCGCCTCGGCACCGGTGATGGTGAGGACCACCGCGCCCATCGCGATGAAGGCGATCAGCGGATGAGCGAGGACGAAGCCGAGGGCGTAGTGCGGGGAGACCGCTCCGAGGATCTGCGGGTGGCTGATGATGTGCGGGATGCCGAGTGCCGCCACGGTGAGGAACCACAGCGTCATGATCGGGCCGAAGAACCCGCCGACGGCGGCGGTGCCGAGCTTCTGGACCAGGAACAGGCCAGAGAGGATGACCACCGCGGCCGGGGCCACCCACTGTTCCAGGCCGGGGTTGACCACCGTGAGGCCCTCGACCGCCGACATCACCGAGATCGCCGGGGTGATCACCGAGTCACCGAAGAACAACGCCGCACCGGTCATCCCGAGGCCGGTGACGATCGCGATCCGGCGCCCGGAGGTCACCTTGTCCCGCAGCAGTGCGGTGAGCGACAGGATGCCACCCTCGCCCTCGTTGTCGGCCCGCATGACGAGCGAGATGTACTTGAACGACACGATGATGGTGAGCGTCCACAGCACCATCGAGATGACCCCGTAGACGTCCTCAGGGGTGGGCTTCACGCCGTTGTGATGGGTCGCGAAGACGGTCTGCATCGCGTACAGCGGGCTGGTGCCGATGTCGCCGAAGACGACCCCCAGGGCGGCGAGGGCGAGTCCCGCCATCGGGCTCCTCGTGTGGCCGTGGCCCTCCCGGACGGTGGGGATCATGGTGAGGGTGACGTCCGTCGGTCGGCCCGATCTCCCCAAGGAGCGGGCACGATGTCGGCCTTCGGGTGCGCGCATGATGCCAGTCTCCCCCTGAGAGGACTCTTGGTGCCAATGGTCCGGAACAGTCGCGTCAGAGGCGGGGCAGCAGGCGGATCGTACGGCGGCGTCGGGCCGCGAGGCGTACGGCGGCGTCGGGCCGCGAGGCGACGATCGGGATGCAGAATGCCCGGTCATCCTGTGGATGACCGGGCATTCATGCGGTAGCCCCGACGGGATTCGAACCCGCGCTACCGCCTTGAGAGGGCGGCGTGCTAGGCCGCTACACAACGGGGCCCTAGCTGTCCCCGTCGACCCGGGAACCTGCGGAAGCTTAGCAGGTGACCCCTCGACTGCTCAACTCGGCGGCGGACGCCAAGGTCGACTCCGGCCGTCGTCGACACCGGAACACGTTCAACCCCAACCAGCGTCGACACCTGGCACGTTCGACTCCGCGGCAGCTTGGCGGCGTACCGCGATGATCTCCAACGCGTCGCCGCCGGTCGGTCACAGCCGGATTTCTCACGCGTGGCGGGTTCCTCCCGCCTGCTCCACTGCGTACGGCCGCTCCTTGTCAAGGAACTTCGGCTCCGACCGCAAACTCGTTCCATCCAGCGGCCCCGCTTTCGTGCAGCCGCCTCCCTTCCATGCAGCCGCTCCCCTTCCATTCAGCCGCCTCGCTTCCATGCGGCCGCCTCGCTTCCATGCAGCCGCTCCCCTTCCATGCACCCGCCTCACTTTCAGTCATCTGCGCCCCGCCGACGCGCGGCGGATGACTGAAAGCGGAGCGGCTGGCGGAAACCGCGGCGAATGCGGCTGAGAGAACGTGGCCACTGGCTTCGAGGACCGTCTGGACACGGGACCTCGGGACACGGGACCTCGGGACGGGGGACACTCAGCGGCTCCACTCCGACACCTCGTCCGGCAGACGCCGGACCGCGCCGCTACGTGGGCACGGCTCGTCCCCATGGGAACCGCTTTTCTCGAACTGCGCCACCGGCCTCATTCACCCGTGAGCTCATCGATCCCAGGAAGGAAAAGGAGCGCCTCGGGACCCGAGGAATAGATAAAATCCCCCCGTCATCGACGGAGGGATTTCTCTCAGTAGCCCCGACGGGATTCGAACCCGCGCTACCGCCTTGAGAGGGCGGCGTGCTAGGCCGCTACACAACGGGGCCCTAGCCGATTTCCAGTCCTGCCGGAAATCTATGAAAGCCTCTCAGAAATCATGCATTCCGAAAAGCTTCCGTGGTTGGGGTACAAGGACTCGAACCTTGACTAAGTGAACCAGAATCACTCGTGCTGCCAATTACACCATACCCCAAGGGTTTGCCGCCCCGGGGGGCAACGACGTGTAACTCTAGCGCACCAATCCCGTACAACACAAATCCGCTGAGTGCTGTCCGCAGCGGTCGGCCCCTGCCGCCAAAAGGCCCGTCCCGGCGCACTCCCGGACCCCTCAGGCACGCCCGGCAGCCACCGTGATCGGGCCTCGGACTGGAGCATGAGAGCGCCCCGCCCCGCCCCGCCCCGTCGAGCGGACACGGCGGTGACACGAGCATCTCGATCCAGCCGACGTCAGGCCCGCCCCGACCAGCCGACGTCAGGCCCGCCCCGGGACGGCCGCCGGGACGGTCGTGGTGGTGCCGATCCGCATGGCCCGCGCGATCCCCCAGGCGGCCAACGCGTAGACCGCGTAGCCGCCCACCCCGATCAGGGACCCGAGCCAACTGGTCTCGGTGACCGTACGCGAGGCGGCGATCCCGACCGTCAGGCCGGCCCAGACGTACGCGAAGACGTTGTTGACCACGTGGCCGGCGATACCGGCCTCCAATCCCCCGGTCAGCCACACGAGCAGTGCGGCGACCAGCCCGAACGCCAGTCGGTTGAGGAAGAGCGGCACGTTCTGCGAACCGTGCATCACGGCGAAGATCAGCGCCGAGGTGATCACGCCGAACCAGGGGGTACGGGTGAGAGATCCGAGGGCCTGCATCAGATAGCCACGGAAGAAGTACTCCTCCCCCGTCGCCTGCACCCAGGTCGTGGTCAGGATCACCACCAGGAATCCCCAGAAGCCCTGCTGCGGCACCAAATGCACGGCGGTGCCGTCGATCAGCCAGGTGACGACCTGCATGGCATTGAGCACCACCACGGCGACGATCGCGCAGACCGCCAGGTAGCGCCAGCGGATCCGCGGCCCGACGGACGCCAGCCAGCGCGGCGCGGTCCGGTGGATGCCCGCCACCATCAGCCAGGACACCGGGATCAGGCAGCCGATGGCGAGGTTCATCGCCAGCATGCCGGCGGGATTGAGGTAGGCGGCCGCGTCCCGGGCGAACTGCTGATAGGCCTGTCCCCGTCCGGCCACCAGCCAGGCGACGCCGATCACGAGGCCGGGCAGTGCCGACATCACGCTGAGATAGAACACGAATCCGGCGACCACGCCGATCACGGTCCGCCAGCCCTCCGTGCCCGGGCGGCGCAACACCCCCGGGTACGCCACTCCGGGCTGCGGGTCCTCGTACCCCCCGACGAACGTCTCGAAGCGTCCGCGGCCCGCCGGCACCGGAGTGCGCGCCACCTCAGCCCCTCGGGATCGTCGCCAGCGCCCGGTCGATGCGCACCAGGCACGACGCGCGGCCCAGCAGCTCCATCGACTCGAACAGCGGCGGGGAGACCTTGCTGCCGGTCACGGCGGTCCGCACCGGGCCGAACGCCTTGCGCGGCTTGAGACCCATCCCGTCGACGAGGGCGCCCCGCAGGGTCGCCTCGATCGCGGCGTGGTCCCAGTCGATCTCGGCGAGGGCGTCGCGGGAGGCGCGCAGCACCTGCCCCTCTTCGGCCTTGAGCGCCGCGCCGGCCTCGATCTCCAGCTCCTGGTCCGGGGTGAAGAGGAAGGCGAGCTTGTCGACGGCCTCGGACAGACTGGTGAGTCGCTCCTGGATCAGCGGGGCGGCACCGACCAGCAGCCGCTGCTCGTCCGCGGTCACCGGGGTCGCCACGTACTGCGCAGCCTGGAGGAACGGGGTGATCTGCGTCGCCAGGTCCTCGGCACTGAGCAGCCGGATGTGGGCGGCGTTGATCGCCTCGCACTTCTTGTGGTCGAAGCGTGCGGCGTTCGCGTTCACCCGACGGATGTCGAAGGCCTCGGCCATCTCCGTCATGCTGAACACGTCCCGGTCGTCGCTGATCGACCAGCCGAGCAGGGCGAGGTAGTTCATCAGCCCCTCGGGGAGGAATCCACGCTCGCGATACTCCTCCAGGCCCGATCCCTTGTCACGCTTGGAGAGCCGCTTGTTGCCCTCGCCCATGACGATCGGCAGGTGTCCGAAACGGGGGGTGATCCCGGAGCCGACGCCGATCTCGGCCAGCGCCCGGTAGAGGACGATCTGGCGCGGGGTCGAGGAGAGCAGGTCCTCACCGCGCAGCACGTGGGTGATCCGCATCAACGCGTCGTCGACCGGATTGACCAGGGTGTAGAGCGGCTCGCCGTTGGAGCGGACGATGGCGTAGTCCGGCACGTTGCGGGTGTCGAAGACCACGTGGCCGCGCACCAGGTCGTCGAACGCGATCTCCCCTTCGGGCATCCGCATCCGCAACACGTGCGTACGTCCCTCGGCCTCGTACGCCGCGACCTGATCCGCGCTGAGGTCGCGGCAGTGGCCGTCGTAGCCGATGGTGTCGCCGCCGCGCAGCTTCTCGCGCTCCTCCAGCTCCTCGCGGGTGCAGTAGCACGGGTAGGCGGCGCCGGATGCCACCAGCTTCTCGATCACGTCGCGGTAGATCTCGGTGCGCTCCGACTGGCGGTAGGGGGCGTACGGGCCACCGATGTCGGGGCCCTCGTCCCAGGTGATGCCGAGCCAGTTCAGCGAGTCGATGACGTTGTCGTACGACTCCTGGGTGGACCGGGCCAGGTCGGTGTCCTCGATCCGCAGCACCAGGGTGCCCCCGTAATGACGGGCGAACGCGTAGTTGAAGAGTGCGGAGCGTACGTTGCCGACGTGCAGGTTGCCGGTCGGCGACGGTGGGAAGCGCACCCGGACGTCTTCCGGGGCGATGTCGCCCAGGACGTCCACATCGGTCCTGCCGTGCTGGTCGGTGCTGGTGTCACTCACTTCGCGTTGTCTCCGCTGGTCGAGATGGTGTCCGTCACGGATGTGGGGACGAGGGTGTTGGTCAGGGTGCCGATGCCATCGATGGTGACAGCTACCTCCTGGCCCGGTTCGAGCCGGCCGACGCCCGCCGGGGTGCCGGTGAGGATGACGTCGCCCGGAAGCAGGGTGGTGAAGCTGGTGATGTAGGCGATCAGCTCGGCGATCGGCCGGATCATCAGCGCCGTCGAGCCGTGCTGGCGCTGCTCCCCCGCGACGGTCGTGGTGATCATCAGGTCGGATGCCTCGGCCAGGGTGAGGTGGGTCGCGATCCACGGCCCGAGCGGGCAGGAGGTGTCGAAGCCCTTGGCCCGCGACCACTGCTTGTCGGGTTCCTGCAGGTCGCGCAGGGTGATGTCGTTGGCGACGGTGTAGCCGAAGATGACCTCCTCGGCGCGGTCCACCGGGACGTCCTTGCAGATCCGTCCGATCACCACCGCGAGCTCGCCCTCGTAGCTGATGAAGGACGACGCCGCGGGCGGCACGATGATCTCGTCGGGACCGATCACCGCCGTGTTGGGCTTGTAGAAGCACAGCGGCGTGGCGGGCACCTCGTTGCCCAACTCGGCCGCGTGGGCGGCGAAGTTGCGCCCGACGCCGACGATCTTCGACCGTGGGATGACCGGAGCGAGGAGGCGTACGTCGCTCAGCCGGTGTCGCGCGCCGGTGTACTGGACCGGACCAGCCAGCGGATCCCCGGTGAGCGTGCTCACACTGTCGGGATGTGCACCGCCGTCCTCGGCCAGTTCGACCACGCCGAACTCTGGGTCCTGGCCGGCGGTCGAGTAGCGTGCAATTCGCATTGCCTCACCCTATCGCGATCGTACGCACTGCCGGTTTCGCAGCCGAGGCACGGGCCGAGGCGACGGGGCGCCGTCGGCGGGGCGGGGCCGACGAGGCTCCGGATCGAAGGGGCGGCAGAGGCACCGGACCGAGGAGGCACCACACCGGTCCCCGCCGACGAGGCACCACTCTGGGTCGGGAGCGCCGTCAGCGAGGCCGCGGACCCGGCTATGCGTTGTGCTGATGCGTTGGTGCGGAAAGACACGCATCAACCCATCAACGCAATGCATGACCGATAGAGACGCATGACCGATAGACGGGCCGCACCGCCCCGGCGAAGACGCCGGTCGGTCCGCCCACACCCGAGATCAGGCCGCGGAACGGCTCCGTTCACGATGCCGGGTGATCCAACCGAGGGTGCGCCCGACCAGCTCGGCATCGTGGCCGGTGTGACGCACGGCGTCCTCGATGTCATCCAGAACAGCCGGCCTCACCACGGACGTCTGCCACTCGCACCTGCCCGCCGGCCCCGACGCCACGGCATAATCGGCCCCATGAGCCGACCCTTCGACCCGCAGCGGTTCGCCGTCGTCGACCTGATCCGCCGCAAGCGGGACGGTGGCAGCTGGTCCGCCGACGAGGCCCGCTGGATCATCGAGGCCTACACCGCCGGGTTCGTCGCCGACGAGCAGATGTCTGCCCTCGCCATGGCGGTGTTCTTCCGCGGCATGTCCGCCGAGGAACTCGACCCGTGGACGCGGGCGATGATCGACAGCGGCGTACGACTCGACTACTCCGGTCTCGGCCGCCCGACCGTCGACAAGCACTCCACTGGTGGTGTCGGCGACAAGATCACCCTCATCCTCACCCCGCTGGTCGCGGCCTGCGGGGTGGCCGTCCCCCAGCTGTCCGGGCGCGGACTCGGCCACACCGGCGGCACGCTCGACAAGCTCGAGTCGATCCTCGGCTGGCGTGGGGACCTGAGTGCCGATGAGGTCCGGCGCCAGCTCGTCGAGGTGGGTGGGGCGATCGTCGCCGCCGGCCCCGAGCTGGCCCCCGCCGACCGCAAGCTCTACGCGCTGCGCGACGTCACCGGCACCGTCGAGTCGATCCCGCTGATCGCCTCCTCGATCATGTCCAAGAAGATCGCCGAAGGCACCGGGGCCCTGGTGCTGGACGTCAAGGTCGGCTCCGGGGCCTTCATGAAGGACACCGTCGACGCCCGCGAGCTGGCCCGCACCATGGTGCGGATCGGGACCGGCGCCGGCGTGCGGACCGTCGCGCTGCTGTCCGACATGTCGACCCCGTTGGGATGGACCGCCGGCAACGCGCTGGAGGTGGCCGAAGCCGTGGAGGTGCTGGCCGGCGGGGGGCCGGCCGACGTGGTCGACCTGACGCTCGCCCTGGCCCGCGAGATGCTCGCCACGGTGGGCATCGACGCGGACCCGGCCGAGGCGCTCGCCTCCGGGCGGGCGATGGATCGATGGCGCCGGATCATCCGCGCTCAGGGCGGCGACCCGGAAGCCCCGCTGCCCACCGCACTGGAGACCGAAGTGGTCACCGCCCCCGCCGACGGGATCGTCGAGCGCCTCGACGCGATGGCGGTGGGCCTGGCGGCGTGGCACCTCGGCGCAGGACGCGTACGCAAGGAGGACGACGTGCAGGCGGCCGCTGGTGTCGAGTTGCACGCGAAGCCGGGCGACGTGGTCCGGGCCGGGCAACCTCTGCTCACCTTGCACACCGACACGCCGGAACGGTTCGCGGCAGCGCGCGGCGCGCTGGAGGGTGGCATTGGGATCGCACCGCCCGGCACCACCGTGGTCACCACCCCGCTGATCCTCGGTCGGGTGGCCTGACGCCGGTCCCCGCCCTACCACCGGTCCGGACCGAACGCCCCACCGCCCCAGCCGGTCGGCGCCCAGGGCCGCCGCGGACCCGAGTGATCGGCGATCCAGCCGGCCGCGCCGGCCGGCGTCCCACGCAGTTCCCGCATGATCTTGGTGAGCCGCTGGCTGAGCGGCCACGGGTCGATCAGGTCCTCGGCGGACCACTCGACGACCACCCAGCCGAGCGACCGCAGGAAACGACGTGGACCGTCGACCCAGCTCGCGCGGTCCCCCGGCCACCCGGCGGGGACACCGTCCTCGTCGACCGGCCGGTCCACCACGACGCCGAGCACACCGACGTCCGGCCAACTGAACGGCACGCTGACGGTGCCCGGCGCCGCAGTGGGAGGACGGTCGGGTACGGCGTCGGCCGGCCGGAAAAGCTCCAGCGCGGCCTCCCACATCCAGAGGGGTTCGGTCTCGGCGGATCGCTGCGGCGCCCAGCGGCCGAGACCGCCGAGCGGGCCGTCCGGCTCGTCGGCCTCGCTCCACCCGTCCGACCGTCCCGTCTGCTCCCACAGGTAGGTGACGTCCAGCAGCGGCGCTGGGATCCCCAGGTGCTGGAGCAGCACCCGGCTCATCGTCTCGACCGGACCGGCCGCGTGCGGCGTCGCCTCCCGCAGCACCCGCCGGGTCTGGGCCAGACCGGTGCAGCCGCGCAGGTCGGCAAGCACCGTCTCGCAGGCCCGGCGCAGGGCCGCGGGATCCGGGGACGTGCGGAGGGCGGAGTCGGCCACCACCAGGCCGGTCAGCCCGCCGGGGTGCTCCCGCCTGGTGATGTCGACCACCGTACGGGCCACCGTGCTCACCGATAGCCCGTCGATCTCGCAGACGTGGGAGGCCGGCAGCCGGGTGGTGAGCACGTCGAGATCGGCGGTCGGCCCGCCGCCGCTCGGCCTCAGCACGGTGGCCGTCGCCGGCAGCCTCGCCAGGCCGGTCTGCAGGCCGTGCAGCAGGGCCGCGGAGATCCCGCCGATCGCGCCGGTGTGTCCCGGCCGAGCGCAGACGGCCCGGACGAGTTGGAGATGTCGCTCCACCTCATCGGCGGGCCGGCGCCGGGCGAAGACGCCGCGGCACACCCGGACGGCATCGCCCCGGCGTAGCGAGCGCTCGAGCAGCAACCGGTCGCCGCTGTAGTGGAGGACGTCGTCGGCGGTGAACAACTCGGTATCCGGCAACGCGACCGGCTTCGGGCGAACTGTGGTCATGCCCCCTATCCCAGGCCCGATCCGCATCGCCCTCAAGAGCGGCAGCGTTCCGCACAACACCGGGACAACACCCGGCGACGCGGACGACCCCGGTTCAGGCCTCCAGGGCCCGCAGACGTCGACGCTGGCGACGCCTTAGCAGCCACCGGTCGATGACGTTCGCCGGCCGGGCGACCAACCCGCCGAGGGTGACACTGCCGGTCAGTTCCAGCAGTGGTGCGCCGGGGGCCGGCCGGTCGGGCACCTTGATGTGGACCCCGCCGAGGCCCCTGGAGACCCTGTCCGCCCGGACCGCCCACCCTGCGGGGAGGATCAACCGGATGTCACCCGCGCCACCGGAGACCTCGATCTGGATCACCCGGGTCTCCGCCTTCGCCTCCAGACAGACCAGGGTCGCGTCGCCCAGGCCGGTCGACACCCTGATGTACGGCGGCAGTGACCACTCCCCCACCCGGCGGTCGTCGTCGAAGGGCGCCGAGATGATCAGCGGGTCCTCGGGGCGCCAGCCGGGCAGGGCGGACTCCCCCGGCAGGGCGACCTGGTCCAGCGGTCGGTTGAAGGGATGCAGGGCGGTGACGTCGTCGGCCATCGACGGGAGCACGGGCGTCAGATCGGCCACCAACTTGTCCAGGTCCCCGTACGTCCGGGCAGTGAGCGCCTGCTCCAGCCGCTCCCGCCCCTCCGGCATCGTCAGCCGGCCGTCGCCCACCGCATGCTGGAGCAGGTCGACGACCTGGTCACGCTCGGCGTCGCCGACGCGCATCGCGTCACGTTCAGTCACATCCCCGAGTCTACGGAGCCGCCGGCCCCCACGGTCTCCTCGACCTCATCGGCCCCGACGGTCTCCTCGACGTCAGCGGTCCCGACGCGGTTCTCGAACAGGTGGATCAACCCGTAGCGGTACGCGTCGCACAGCGCCTCCCAGGAGGCCTCGATGACGTTGGAGCCGACGCCGACGGTCGTCCACGTACGTTCCCCGTTGGTGGTGTCGATCAGCACCCGCACCAGGGCCTCGGTGCCCGAGGAACCGTCCAGGATCCGCACCCGGTAGTCCTGCAGGTCGTAGCCGGCGACGGCCGGATAGACCGGGATGAGCGCGCGGCGCAGCGCCATGTCGAGGGCGTTGACCGGGCCGTTGCCCTCGCCGACGAAGTACTGGGTCCGCCCCTGGGCGACGAGCTTGACGACGGCCTCGCTGACCGGGTCGTTGTCGCCGTTGGCGAACGAGGTGGTGGTCCAGTGCGCGACGGTGAACACCTCGGGCAGCCGGTCCAGCTGGTCGCGCAGCAGCAGCTCGAAGGAGGCGTCGGCGGCGTCGTACGTGTAGCCCTGCAGCTCCTTGGACTTCACCCGCTCGGTGACGGCGGCGGCCACCGTACGGTCCGAGAGGTCGAAGCCGAGCTGCTCGCCCTTGATCTGGATGTTCGCCCGGCCGGCCATGTCGGACACCAGCATCCGCATGTCGTTGCCGACCCGGGCCGGGTCGACATGCTGGTAGAGGTTCGGGTCGACCTTGATCGCCGAGGCGTGCAGCCCGGCCTTGTGGGCGAACGCCGAGGTGCCGACGTACGCCCGCCGCGGGCCGGCCGGCACATTGGTGATCTCGGCGATCGCCTGGGCCGTACGGGTCGCCTCCGCCAGGCTGCCCTCGGGCAGCACCTGCCAGCCGTACTTGACCTCCAGGTTGGCGACCACGCTGATGATGTCGGCGTTGCCGGTCCGCTCCCCGTAGCCGTTGACGCAGCCCTGGACGTGGCTGGCGCCGGCGTCGACGGCCGCCAGGGTGTTGGCCACCGCGCAGCCGGAGTCGTTGTGGCAGTGGATGCCGATCGGCGCGCCGACCTCGACCGCGGTCGACACGATCTCGCCCATCCAGCTCGGCAGCATGCCGCCGTTCGTGTCGCACAGGACGACCGCCTCGGCACCCGCCTCCGCGGCGGTGCGGACCACTTCCAGGGCGTACGCCCGGTCGAGGCGGAACCCGTCGAAGAAGTGCTCGGCGTCGATGAAGACCCGCATCCCCTCCGAGCGCAGATGGGTCACCGAGTCGCGCAGCATCTCGAGGTTCTCCGCCAGGGTGGTCCGCAGCGCCTCCTGGACATGTCCGACATGGCTCTTCGCGACCAGGGTCGCCACCCGGGCGCCGGAGTCGCGCAGTGCGCCGATCAACGGATCGTCGGCTGCCTTCACCCCGACCCGGCGGGTCATCCCGAACGCCACCAGCTCGGCGTTGTGCAACGCCAGCTCACCGGAGGTCGCCCGCCGGAAGAACTCGGAGTCCTTCGGGTTCGATCCCGGCCAGCCACCCTCGATGAACCCGACCCCGAAGTCGTCCAGGTAGGCGGCGATCCGGAGCTTGTCGTTGACGGACAGCTGCATGCCCTCCTGCTGCGAGCCGTCCCGCAGGGTGACGTCGTAGACGTGGAAGGTGGGCGGTGGGGTGGGAGTCGTGACCATGGACTCGGTCCTCTGTTCGATGGGTCGTACGCCCCTCGCGATGGCGATGGCGGACGGAGATGCGGTGGGATGGGCAACAAAAAACCTCCTGTACAGGGACAGGAGGTGGAGCGCGTCGGGGCCGGGGAGGGCTCAGACGCGCTCGGGAATAATGACCGTGCGACGTGTCATGCCGACCATCCTGCCCGCAGCCGTCCAGCCGCGCCACCCCCTTTCTCACGAAATGAGATCCGGACGGCGCCGATCGCCGGGATCGGCCCGCTCCGGACCCACGGACAGTGCGGGGGCGCCGCGGAGCGGCACGATCCGCGGACCGTACGCGCACGTGCCGTGAGGTCCCTGTCCCCGTGCGACGCACCGGCCGGTCCCCATCGGCCACTCCCGCAGACGAGGCACGGGGCGGGCCCCAGATCTGTGGGGTCCGCCCCGTGGCGGGAGCAGTGTGCGCCGCGACTCAGCAGACCTTGCGCATCCAGCCGTGGGGGTCGGCGACCCGGCCGTACTGGATGTCCAGCAGCGTCTGGCGGAAGCCCATGGTGACGGGACCGGAGGTGCCGTCACCCACCACATACTCCTCGTCGCCGTCCTTGAACGCCCGCACCGGGGCGACCACGGCGGCGGTGCCACAGGCAAAGGCCTCGGTGATCTCGCCGCTGCGGACCCGGGCGAGCATGTCATCGACCTCGATGTGTTCCTCCACCGGGTCCAGGCCGCGTTCGCGGGCCAGTTCGAGGATGGAGCGGCGAGTGACGCCCGGCAGGATCGTGCCGGTGAGCTCGGGGGTGTGCAGCCGGCCGTCGCGGGTCACCAGGAAGCAGTTCATCCCGCCGAACTCCTCGATGTAGCGCAACTGCGCCGCGTCGAGGAACAGCACCTGCGGACAGCCGTGGGCGTACGCCTCCTCCTGGCCGGCCAGGCTGGCGGCGTAGTTGCCGCCGCACTTGGCCGCGCCGGTGCCGCCGGGGGCGGCCCGGGTGTAGTGGCGCGAGACCCAGAAGTCGACCGGCTCGGCGCCGCCGGCGAAGTACGGGCCGGACGGCGAGGCGATGCAGTAGTAGCGGACGGTCCGGGCCGGGCGCACCCCGAGGAAGTCCTCGTGGGCGATGGTGAACGGCCGGATGTAGAGGCTGTCCTCGCCGCCGCCGGCAGGCACCCAGGCGGTGTCCTGACGGACCAGTGCCTCGATCGAGGCGACGAAGTCCTCGACCGGCAGCGTCGGCAGCGCCAGCCGTTCGGCCGAGTCGATCATCCGCTGGGCATTGGCCTCGGGGCGGAACAGCCAGATCGAGTCGTCGGCGTGACGGTAGGCCTTCAGCCCCTCGAAGACCTCCTGCGCGTAGTGGAAGACCGCGGAGGCCGGGTGGAAGGACTCGGCACCGTACGGTACGACCTTCGCGTCTCCCCAGCCGTCCTCAACGGTCCACGTGGCGACGGCCATGTGGTCGGTGAAGTGACGGCCGAACCCGGGCGCGGCCAGTACGGCAGCGCGCTCCTCGGCGGTCGCCGGGGACGGATCAGGGTGCACGTCGAAGCTCAAGCTCATGGAGGAGAATGTTAGTCCTCCCCCGCCTCCCCCGAGGCAGGTGAGACCCCTTCATCGGCCCGATCCCCGGACGGAACCCGGGGTTCGTGAGATCCGGCCCATCCGGCGGCGCCCGCCGATAGCCTGACGCCGTGTCTACTCAGAACTCTGCTGATCGCCCGTCCATCGCCGTGATCGCCGGCGACGGCATCGGTCCCGAGGTCGTCGCCGAGGGCCTCAAGGTCCTCGACGCCGTGGCCGGACCGGACGCCTTCGACAAGGTCCACTACGACCTGGGCGCCGACCGCTGGCTGCGCACCGGGGAGGTGCTGCCCGAAGCCGAGATGGAGTCCCTCGCCCAGCACGACGCCATCCTGCTGGGTGCGGTCGGCGCGGCCCCCGGGGACACCCGGATCCCGTCGGGCATCCTCGAGCGGGGCCTGCTGCTGAAGCTGCGTTTCGCCTTCGACCACTACGTCAACCTCCGCCCGTCGAAGCTCTACCCCGGTGTGCCCACCCCGCTGGCCCCGCATGTGACCGAGGGCAAGGAGATCGACTTCGTCGTCGTCCGTGAGGGCACCGAGGGCCTGTACGCCGGCAACGGCGGCCGGGTGCGCGCCGGCACCGTGCACGAGATCGCCACCGAGGTGTCGGTCAACACCGCGTACGGCGTGGAGCGGGTCGTCCGGTTCGCGTTCGCGCACGCGACGAAGCGGCGCAACAAGGTGACCCTGGTGCACAAGCACAACGTGCTGGTCAACGCCGGCGGACTGTGGCGCCGGATCTTCGAGGCCGTCGCGGCCGAGTACCCGCAGGTCGAGACCGACTACCTGCACATCGACGCCGCCACCATCTTCATGGCGACCGACCCCGCCCGCTTCGACGTGCTGGTCACCGACAACCTGTTCGGCGACATCATCACCGACCTGGCCGGCGCGGTGACCGGCGGCATCGGCCTGGCCGCCTCCGGCAACCTCAACCCATCCGGCGCCTACCCGTCGATGTTCGAGCCGGTGCACGGTTCCGCGCCCGATATCGCCGGCCAGCAGAAGGCCGATCCGACCGCCGCGATCCTCTCCGTCGCGATGATGCTGGACCACCTGGGCCGCACCGACGAGGCGGCCCGGATCGTCGCCGCCGTCGACGCCGACGTCCTCAGCCGGGGCACCGCGGTGCGCACCACCGCCGAGATCGGCGACGCGATCGCCGCCCGCCTGTCCTGATCCGGCGCTGTCCTGATCCGGCTCGAGCGCGCCGCGTCGTGAGTCTGTCCGCCTCCCCCTGGGACGTTCCCGACCTGGTCGGCAGCGCCCTGCGGGAATCGCTGCGGATCGGCTATCTCGATTCGACGCGCTCGGAGACCGGCCGGCTGCTGGCCACCCTGGCGGCCTCCCGGACCGGCACGATCGCCGATCTGGGCACCGGCTGCGGGGTGGGCGCGGCCTGGCTGCGCACCGGCGCCCCCGCAGGCACCCGGGTCGTCACGGTCGAGCGGGACCCGGGACTGGCCCGCAGCGCCGCCCGACTGTTCGCCGGCACGGGGGTCGAGGTGCTGGCCGGCGACTGGAGCACGATGGACTGGGCGGAGCATGACGTCACGACGCTCTCCCTGGTCACCGTGGACATGGAGACCGCCCGCGACCAGCGGGACCGGCTGGTTGACCTGCTCGCACCGGGCGCCTTCCTCGTCCTCGAGGATCCGCGTCCCTGGCAGGATCTCGGCACACCGCGCGACGGGGTGGCCCTGCAGGCATGGCTGCACGACCAGCGGCTGCTGTGCTGCGAGGTCTCCGTCGCTCCGGACGCCGGGCTGCTGCTCTGCACCCGGATCTGACCGTACGACACGATCCGGCCACCGGCGGTGAACGTCAGCTGCCATTGGGCTGGCCGGGACCTCCTTGACGAGGGCGGGACCGAACGTCGGCCAGAAGGTCCTTCATCGCAACACGCGACTTCGGACCGATGACCCGAGGTCCGGCGACGTAGTCACCGAACCACATCGCGGGGTGCCTCCGACCTTCTGGGAGACGCCCTTTGGACGTGAGCACCGGGCAGGCACTGCCCCGCTCATCTCGCCCGTGCGAATGTGCTCGTCATTCAACACATTCGCACGGGCGAAGCGATGAGCTCTACGTTTCGACCATGCCGCCCGCGTTCCCATCGCCGCGGTCGGTGCAAACCCCGCGGGCCGGCATCACCGTTGCGCTGAACGACGCACAGGCTGAACGATGCACAGAGGGCCGGGGATAACCCCCGGCCCTCTTCAGCACATCGTCGGACTCGGCTCAGTGACCCTGGGCCCTCGGGCTCAGGTCAGTGGGTCGAGCGCCACCGATCAACGCCCGGCCTGGCCCTCGACGTAGTCCTCGGTGCCCTTGGTGTCGACCCACGCCATCAGACCGCGCAGCTCCCGCCCGACGCTCTCGATCGGGTGCTCCTCGCCGGCCTTGCGGAAGGCGGTGAACTTCGGCTTGCCGTTGCGCTGGTCGTTCATGAAGTCGTTGGCGAAGGCCCCCGACTGGATGTCGGCCAGCAGGCTCTTCATTGCGGCGCGCGACTCCGGACCGATGACCCGGGGCCCGGCGATGTAGTCGCCGTACTCCGCGGTGTCGGAGATGGACCAGCGCATCTTGGCGATGCCGCCCTCGTACATCAGGTCGACGAGCAGCTTCAGCTCGTGCAGGCACTCGAAGTAGGCGATCTCCGGCTGGTAGCCGGCCTCGACCAGGGTCTCCCACCCGGCGGTGACCAGGTGCGACATGCCGCCGCAGAGGACGGCCTGCTCGCCGAACAGATCGGTCTCGGTCTCTTCGGTGAAGGTGGTCTTGATGACCCCGGCGCGGGCGGCGCCGATGCCGGCGGCCCAGGAGAGCGCCAGCGCCTCACCGTTGCCCTGCGGGTCCTGCTCGACGGCGATCAGCGCCGGGACGCCACGGCCGTTCTCGAACTCACGGCGGACCAGGTGGCCGGGGCCCTTGGGGGCGACCATCGCCACGGTGACACCGGCCGGGGGCTTGATGAAGCCGAAGCGGATGTTGAAGCCGTGGGCGAAGAACAGCGCGTCGCCGTCCTTCAGGTTCGGGGCGATCTCGGCGTTGTAGAGATCCGCCTGGACCTGGTCGGGCGCGAGGATCATGATGACGTCGGCCTCGGCAGCGGCCTCCGCCGGGGTGAGGACCCGCAGGCCCTGCTCCTCGGCACGGGCCCGGGAACGGCTGCCGGGCTGCAGGCCGATCCGGACGTCCACGCCCGAGTCACGCAGGTTGAGCGAGTGGGCGTGCCCCTGCGAGCCATAGCCGATGACGGCGACCTTGCGACCCTGGATGATCGAGAGGTCGGCGTCCTTGTCGTAGAACATTTCAGCTGCCACTGAGGTAACTCCTTGTGTTGTGAGGTGGGTAGTCCGGCACCCGGCCCCGTACGTGCCACCCTAGAGGAGAGGGGACGTACGGGGCCCGGCGGTTTCACCCGTTGGGTCTGATTCAGCACCGGGTCTGCTGGTTCAGCGCTGGGTCTGCTGGGCCCGCTCCCTGCGGGTCTTCTCGCTGATCGACTTGGACCCTCGACCGAGGGCGACCAGGCCGGACTGGGCGAGTTCGCGGATGCCGTACGGCTCCAGCATGGCCAGCAGCGAGTCGAGCTTG
Source organism: Raineyella sp. LH-20 (assembly GCF_033110965.1). Lineage (NCBI taxonomy): Bacteria > Bacillati > Actinomycetota > Actinomycetes > Propionibacteriales > Propionibacteriaceae > Raineyella > Raineyella sp. LH-20. The sequence continues at coordinate 3,187,788 of NZ_CP137003.1, forward strand.
TCCGGGTTGCCGGTGACGACCATGGTGATCGACTCGGGGGTGACGTCGACCGTCCTGGCCTTGAACAGCTGGACGATGTCGAGGATCTCGCTGCGGGTGTTCGCGTCGCAGCGGACCTTGACCACCTGGAGCTCGCGACGGATCGCGTCCGGCTCCAGTTCGACGATCTTGAGCACCTCGATCAGCTTGTTGAGCTGCTTGGTGATCTGCTCGAGGACGAGATCGTCGACGTCGACGACGACCGTCATCCGGGAGATGCCTTCGTTCTCGGTCGGGCCGACGGCCAACGACTCGATGTTGTATCCGCGGCGGGAGAAGAGCGCGGCGACACGGGTGAGGACACCCGGCTTGTCCGCGACGAGGACGCTCAGCGTACGGTGACTGCTCACAGTTCTTCCTCTTCCCACTTCGGCGCCATGTCGCGCGCGATCCTGATGTCGTCGTTGCTGAGGCCGGCGGCCACCATCGGCCACACCATGGCGTCCTTGTGCACCACGAATTCCACCACCACAGGGCGGTCGTTGATCGCCATCGCCTGCTCGATCACCGCATCGACCTCCTCGGCGGTCTCGGCCCGCAGTCCGACGCAGCCCATCGCCTCGGCGAGCTTCGGGAAGTCCGGGATGCGATAGGAGTGCAGGTCGGTGTTGGAGTAGCGGGCGTTGTAGAACAGCGTCTGCCACTGGCGCACCATGCCGAGCGACTCGTTGTTGATCACCGCGATCTTGATCGGGATGCCCTCCAGGGCGCAGGTGACCAGCTCCTGGTTGGTCATCTGGAAACAACCGTCACCGTCGATGCCCCAGACCACCGCGTCGGGCTGGCCGACCTTGGCGCCCATCGCGGCGGGCACGCAGTAGCCCATGGTGCCGAGGCCGCCGGAGTTGAGCCAGTGACCCGGCTTCTCGAACGGCAGGAAGTGCGCCGACCACATCTGGTGCTGCCCCACGCCGGTGACGTAGTAGGCATCCGGGCCGGCGATCTGGCCGATGCGCTGGATCACCTGCTGCGGGGAGAGCCGGTCCAGCCCCTCCTCCCAGCCGAGCGGGTACTTGGCGGCCATCTCGGTGAGGTAGCCGGTCCAGGCGCTGTAGTCGGGCATCGACGACTCGGCCCGCAGCGTCTGGTTGAGGTCGATCAGCACCTCGCGGACGTCGCCGACGATCGGGACGTCGGCGATCCGGTTCTTCGAGATCTCGGCCGGGTCGATGTCGGCGTGGATGACCTTCGCCCCGGGGGCGAAGGAGTCCAGCCGTCCGGTGACCCGGTCGTCGAAGCGGGTGCCCAGCGCGATCAGCAGGTCGGACTGCTGCAGCGCGCCCACCGCCGCGACCGTACCGTGCATGCCGGGCATGCCGAAGTTGAGCGGATGGGAGTCCGGGAAGGCGCCGCGGGCCATCAACGTGGTCACCACCGGGATCCCGGTGAGCTCGACCAACTCGGCCAGTTCCGCGGCGGCCTGTGCCTTGATCACGCCGCCGCCGACGTAGAGCACCGGGCGGCGGGCCTCGGTGATCAGCCGCGCGGCCTCCTTGACCTGGCGGTGGTGCGGCCGGGTGGTCGGGTGGTAGCCGGGCAGGTCGATCTCGTCGGGCCAGACGAACGCTGCGGTGCCCTGCAAGGCGTCCTTGGTGATGTCCACCAGCACCGGTCCGGGGCGACCGGACGAGGCGATGTAGAAGGCCTCCTTGATCGCCAGCGGGATGTCCTCGGCCTTCGTCACCAGGAAGCTGTGCTTGGTCACCGGCATCGTGATGCCGCGGATGTCGGCCTCCTGGAAGGCGTCGGTGCCGATCATCGACGAGCCGACCTGCCCCGTGATCGCGACCATCGGGACCGAGTCCATCATCGCGTCGGTGATCGGGGTGACCAGGTTGGTGGCACCCGGCCCGGAGGTCGCCATGCAGACGCCGACCCGGCCGGTCGTCATCGCGTAGCCCTGGGCGGCGTGGCCGGCCCCCTGCTCGTGACGGCAGAGGATGTGCCGGATCTGCGTGGAGTCCAGCAGCGGGTCGTACGCCGGCAGGATGGCACCGCCGGGGAGGCCGAAAATGACGTCTACCCCGACGTGCTCCAACGACCGGACCAGCGCCTGCGCGCCGGTCAGCATCGGTGTGGTGGACGTAGCGGTTGTGTCCTCCATGGCCTCTCTACTTCCTCTGGACGGATGGGTCGTCGGTGATCCTGCAACAAAAAACCCCCGCCGCCACGTGGCGTGCGAGGGAAGCGTGTCCGGTCGGGGCAAGCCCGAGGGACACGCTAGGAGACTACGAGAATCAAGCCGAGCACGGAAAGAACACTCCCGCACCGGCGATGATCCTGTCAACCGATCCGCAAGGATTCCCAGCATGTGGATGTGATGTTGGTCACGGCGACGGTGACCGGGCAGTCCGGACGTCCGGGCACGGCGGCTGCCCTAGGGTGGCGGCATGCCCTTCACCGCCACGCTGCGCGATACGTACGCCGACCTGTTCGAGGCGTTCTGGGCCCATCCGTTCTTCCGGGGGCTGCTCGACGCCACGGCCGCGAAGGAGGCGGTGGTGCACTACGTCGGCCAGGACGTGCAGTACCTGCGGTCGTTCCTGCGGTGCTACGGACTCGGGATGGCGATGGCGCCGGACACCGACTGGACCGCCTTCTTCCTCGACGGCGCACGGCTGATGCTCGAGGAGGAGCCGGACGCGCACCGGGCACTGGTCGAGCACTTCGGCGTCGACTACGAAGCCTGCCAGGCGTCCCGGCTGACGCCGACGTCCCAGGCGTACGCCGACCACATGGAGCTGGCCGGCCACGACACCCTCGGGGTGCTGATGGCCGCCCTGCTGCCCTGCCAGTGGACGTACACCTGGGCGGCGCTGCGCGCCTTCCGCGAGCAGGCGCCGGGGCCGGACCACCCGTTCCGGGCCTGGTTCGACTTCTACGCCTCCGAGGACTGCCAGGCCCTGGTGGCCGACTACCGCGACCGGATCGACGCGCTCGCCGCGGCGGCCGGCCCGGAGGAACGGACCCGGATGGAGCGTGCCTTCGCCGACTCGATGTACCACGAGGTCGCGTTCTGGCAGATGGCCGCCTCCGGGGAGACCTGGGAGCGGCTGCCGGCCCGCATCCTGCAGCCGCGGGACGCCGGCTGACTCCCGCCGGGCGATCAGGCGGCGATCAGCGGGCGATCAGCCGACCGGAGCCACCGTCTCCGATCGATCCGCCTCCTCGACCGCCCGGGCGTACGCCGCGGCTTCACCGCGCGGCCGGCGGAGCAGTGCGACGAACAGGCCGACGTACAGCACCAGGCCGACCAGTGGCGTGACGTTGGCGAGCAGATCCTGGCCGAAGGTATAGTGCGCCGCGGCGTCGAAGGTGTACGGCAGGACGGTCAGTGGCAGCTGGATGCTGATCCACACCCCCCAGGCCAGCCCGATCCGGCGGACCCAGGTCGGCAGGCCGGTGTCGGTGATCACCGCGACGAGCAGCGGCAGCACCCAGACGAAGTGGTGGGTCCAGGCGAGCGGCGAGGCAAGGTTCGTGGCAAGGCCCACCAGGGCCAGCGCGAAGACCCGGTGGCCGGTCAGCCACCAGTACCGAGCCACGACGATCGCCAGCAGGGCGACCAGCACCCCGAGCAGCACACCGGCCGCCCGGCCGGGCAGGTCGAGCCCGAAGAACCGGGTGGCCAGGCCCGACATCGACTGGTTGCCGACGTACTGGGGCCCGGAGGTGCCGGCCGGGATGTCACCGGTCCAGAACCGCAGGCTCTCCCTCGGCAGGACCAGGACACCGAGCAGGGTGGCCACCGCGAACGCCGCCGCACTGGTCCAGGCGATCCGAGCCCGCCGGGCGAACAGGGCGAAGACACCGAACAGGGCTGGGGTGAGCTTGATCGCGGCGGCGACGCCGATGCCGACGCCCCGCGGCCAGCGGCGGCGTCGGTCGGGCAGCAGGTCGAGCACCACCAGGGCCATCAGCAGAGTGTTCACCTGGCCGTAGCCGAGGGTGGTCCGCAACGGTTCGACAGCCACCAGGGCGGTGGCGCCGACCAGGCCGAGGACCCCGCCGCGCGGCACGCCGCAGCGGCGCAGCACCGACTGCTGGGCCCACACCAGCAGGGCGATCCACAGCAGGCGCCACAGCCACACCGGGCCGACTGCCAGCGGCAGCATGATGATCGCCGCGAACGGCGGATAGATGTACGCCAGGTTCCAGCCCGGGCTCAACACGTCGTAGATGCCCTGACCCGACAGCAACGACTGGACACCGAACCGGTAGACGTCGAGGTCGATCATCGCCGGCGCCCACGGCCACGGGCGACCACCGCTGATGATGAACGGCACCAGGATCACGGCCACCGCGAACGGCAGTCCGTACTCCACCAGGAAACGTACGACCCGGCCGGCGGGCCGGCCCTCGAGCCCCGGCCGTCCGGACGGCCGCTCCGCCACCGACTCCCCCACCGGTCCGGACTCCCCCGACCCAGACTGCTCCGCCGGCACACGCTGCTCCGCCGGCACACGCTGCTCCGCCCGCACAGGCGGCTCCACCGGCACCGGCCGTTCCGCCGGTGCCGTCTCCCCCGCCGGCGTCACAGAACGTTCCTCAACGGCTCCCCGGCGGCCCAGCGACGGAGCTGGGCGCCGATCAGCGCGTCGGCCCGCGGCTGGAAAGCGTCGGACCAGCCACCGACGTGCGGGGTGATGGTCACCCCCGGAGTAGTCCACAGCGGATGGTCGGCCGGCAGCGGCTCCGGGTCGGTGACGTCGAGGGCGGCGCGCAGCCGACCGCTCGCACACTCGGCGAGCAACGCCTCGGTGTCGACGATCCGACCGCGGGCGACGTTGACGACCAGCGCGCCGTCCGGCAGCAGAGCGAGGGCCTCGGCGTCCAGCAGGTGTTCGGTCTGCTCGGTGAGCGGGGCGATGACGAAGAGCACGTCGGTGACCGGCAGCAACTCCGGCAGGTGCTCGAACGGATGCACGTACGGTTCGCCGCCGGCCAGGTCGCCGACGCGTTCCCGCCGGGCGACCAGGGTGATCCCGGCGGTCTCGAAGCCCTCCAGCCGACGCCGGATCGCGTGACCGATCCGCCCATAGCCGAGGATCAGGGCCCGTCGGTCGGCCAGCGAGCGGCCGAACGCGCGACTCCACCGTCGCGCGGGGTCGGCGCCGTTGCGGGCATGGACGTCGATCGCCCGCAGGTTGGCCAGGGCCAGTCCGAGGGCGAGTTCGGCGGTGGAGGTGTCGTGGATGCCGGCACCGGTGCACAACGTCACGCCGTCCGGGACGAGCGGCACCAGGTCCTCGTAGCCGGCCAGCAGTGACTGGACGACCTTCAGCCGAGGCATCTCGGCGGCGCGGGACAGCCCCAGGGAGCCGGTCAGGTAGGGCAGCACCAGGAACTCCACCTCGCCGAGCGTGTCGGGCCAGCGAATCGCGTCACCGGCGCAGTCCTCGGTGGTGAAGAAATCCACGTCGACGCCCTCGGGAAGCGACCCGAGGTGAGCCTCCGCCTCCTCCCGATCCGCGTACGGCAGCCATGCCAGCCCCATCTCACGCCCTCCTGACGGTGTGGCCCGCCGCGGCGAGCGCGTCCTTGACCTCACCGACGGTGAGTGTCCCGAAGTGGAACACGCTCGCCGCGAGGACGGCGTCCGCCCCCGCATCGGCGGCTTCCACGAAGTGCTGCACGGTGCCGGCGCCGCCCGAGGCGATCAACGGGACGTCGATCACCCGCCGGACGTCCGCAAGCATCTGCAGGTCGAAACCGGAGGTGGTGCCGTCCGCGTCCATCGAGTTGAGCAGGATCTCCCCCGCCCCCAGCTCCACCCCGCGGCAAGCCCACTCCAGCGCATCGAGGCCGGCTGAGGTGGTGCCGCCGTGGGTGGTGACGCCGTACCCGGACGGCATCCCCGGCTCGCGACGGGCGTCCACCGACAGCACCAGCACCTGGTTGCCGAAGCGCTCGGTGATCTCGCGGATCACCTCGGGGCGCCGGATGGCCGCGGTGTTGATCGACACTTTGTCGGCACCGGTCCGCAGCAGCGCGTCGACATCGTCGGGTGAGGAGACGCCACCGCCGACCGTCAGCGGGATGAACACCGTCTCGGCGGTCCGTCGGACGACGTCGCGGGTGGTCTCCCGGCCCTCACGGGAAGCGGAGATGTCGAGGAAGGTCACCTCGTCGGCCCCCTCCCGCCCGTACAGGGCGGCGAGCTCGACCGGGTCACCGGCGTCGCGCAGGTTGCGGAAATTGACCCCCTTGACGACGCGTCCGTCGTGCACATCCAGGCACGGGATGACGCGGATGGCAACACTCATGGGGGTCAGCCTAGTCGTCCTCGCCCTCCTCCTCGGGGGCCGAGACCGCCGCCGCGACGACGCCGCGCTGCATCCGGCGCCGCACCTCGTGGCAGGTCTCCCGCAGGTCCCCCGGGCCGGCGCCGGTGGCGACCTGGTCGGCCAGGTCGACGACCAGCCGGGCCCAGCGGACGAAGTCGCCGGCGCTCATCTCCTCCCGCTCCAGCACCGCGGCCAGCGGCTCCCCGGCGCACCAGTCGAACGCCGCCCGGGCGAACCCCGGCGGGAGCTCCAGATTCGCCTCGAGCCGGGCGTCGCGCTCGACCAGGGCGATCCGACGGGCGATCCGCCCGGCGTGCTCGAAGGCCTCGTGGCTGGGCAGGTCGGGCAGCCGCTGGGAGCGGTGCTCGTCCCCCTTACGGGGCTGGTAGGTGAAGACCGACAGCACCGCCGCGAGCTGCGGGGCGGACAGCCCGTCGAACACACCGTCGCGGATGCACTCGGCGACCACCAGGTCGGCCTCGGAGTAGATCTGGGCGAGCGTACGGCCCTCGGCGGTCACCTCCAGGTCATCCGAGCCGACGGAGCGTACGTAGCCCAGGGAGCCGAGGACGGTGCAGATCTTGTCGAACCGGTCGGCGATCGATCGGGTGCGCCGCGCCACCTGGTGCTCCAGCGCACGGGCGTCCCGCTCGGCCCGCAGCGCCTTCTCCGCCCACCGGGCATGGGTCTCCCGGTCGGGACAGGCGTGGCACGGATGGTCGGCGAGCTCCTCACGGAGGGCAGCGATCCGGGACCGTTCCTTCTCGTTCAGCGATCCCGCGGCCCGCACCGGCCGCGGCGCGGTGTCCAGTTCGTCCAGCCGCTGGCGCAGCGCCGCGCCGAGACTGTGTCGGTGGGAGGGGTCCCGCGACTGGAAGTGCTTGGGGATCCGCACCGTGCCGGCCACCTGTGGCGGCGCGGGGAAGTCGGTCAGTGACAGTCGGCGCACCTGCCGGTCCGGCGTCATCACCGTCGGGCGCGGGCCCTGCTGCGGGTCCAGGTGGGCGTTGTCGAGCACGACCACCCAGCCCTGGCTGCGGCCGCTCGGCACCCGGACGATGTCGCCGGGGCGCAGGCCGGCCACCCGGTGCTCGGTCTCCTCACGACGCTGCATCTTGTCCTGTTTGACCGCCGCGGTCTCGATCCGGTGGATCTCGTCGCGCAGCCGCGCGTACGTCATGAAGTCGCCGAGCTCGCACGCCGCCTGGCCGGCCAGGTCGTCGTAGTCCCCGCTGCTGCGGGCCAGCTTGCGGGCCAGGCCGACCACCGACCGGTCGGTCTGGAACTGGGCGAAGGACAGCTCGAGGACCGTACGCACCTGGCTGCGCGGCATCCGGTTGAGCATGTTGACGGCCATGTTGTACGTCGGCCGGAACGCGGAACGCAGCGGGTAGGTCCGCCTGCTCGCCAGGCCGGCCACCGCCCGCGGGTCCATCCCGGGCTGCCACACCACCACGGCGTGGCCCTCGACGTCGATGCCGCGCCGGCCGGCCCGGCCGGTGAGCTGGGTGTACTCCCCCGGGGTGATCTCGACGTGGGCCTCACCGTTGTACTTGACCAGCTTCTCGATCAGCACCGAGCGGGCGGGCATGTTGATGCCGAGGGCGAGCGTCTCGGTGGCGAAGACCACCTTGATCAGCCCCTGCTCGAAACACTCCTCGACGCACTCCTTGAGGGCCGGCAGGACGCCCGCGTGGTGGGCGGCGACGCCCCGCAGCAGGCCGTCCAGGAACAGCTCGTAGCCCAGCGCCTGCAGGTCTTCGGGGCTGAATCCCTCGACGTGGCGCTGGGCGATGGCGAGGATCGCCGCCTCCTCGTCGGGGCGGGTGAGGTGGACGTGGGCGGACTGCAGTTGGCGCACTGCGGCGTCGCAGCCCTGCCGGGAGAAGATGAAGACGATCGCCGGCAGCAGGTCGGCCCGGTCGAGGACCCGGACCACCTCGGCCCGGTGGGCCGGTCGGTAGCGGGACCGCTCCTGGTGCTCGCGCGCCGCCCCGCCGCCGTAGCGGGTCGCCCCGGCCGAGGACCGCTTGCCCTTGCCGGACCGTCCGCGGGGGCGGCGCGAATCGTCGCGGACCACCCGGGACTCCTCCCTGGCGATCCGCACCAGCGCCGGGTTCACGTCGTACGTCGTCGCCTGGTCGGCCAGGTCGGCGGTCGGTGCCAGGTCGGCGAAGAGGTCCATCAACCTGTTGCCGACCAGGACGTGCTGGTAGAGCGGCACCGGGCGTCGCTCGGAGACGACCACCTCCATCTCGCCCCGGACCTCGGCCAGCCAGTTACCGAACTCCTCGGCGTTGGAGACCGTCGCGGACAGGCAGACCAGCTGGACGGAGTCCGGCAGGCCGATGATGATCTCCTCCCACACCGGGCCGCGGAATCGGTCGGCGAGGTAGTGCACCTCGTCCATCACGACGAACCCGAGGCCGCGCAGGGTCGACGAGCCGGCGTACATCATGTTGCGGAGCACCTCGGTGGTCATCACCACCACTGGTGCGTCCCCGTTGATCGAGGAGTCGCCGGTGAGCAGGCCGACCTTCTCGGCGCCGTACCGGTCGACCAGGTCGTTGTACTTCTGGTTGGACAGCGCCTTCAGCGGGGTGGTGTAGAACGCCTTGCGTCCCTGGGCCAGCGCGAGGTGGACGGCGAACTCGCCGACGATCGTCTTGCCGGCACCGGTCGGGGCGGCGACGAGCACCCCGGAGCCGCCCTCGACCGCCTGGCAGGCCTCGACCTGGTAGTGGTCGAAGTCGAAGCTGTAGTCACGGGAGAAGTCCCGCAGCTCCGGAAAGGCCTGCTGGTGCCGGAAACGCGCGAACGCCTCGGCCGGGGAGAGGTCCTCAGCTTCTGCCATGCCCCGAAGATAGCGCGCGGGGGGCGGGGGTGAAGATGGTCAGCGCGTCGGGCTCGGCGGTGACGGTCAGCGGCACCGGGCCCAGTTCGTCGCCGTCGGCCATGCCGTAGAGGCCGTCGCCGTCGATGACCACCTCGCGGGCCCGTAGCTGCTCCACCGCGGGATCGCGGACGAAGGCGCCGGTGAACAGCGCCGGCAGCAGCCGGATGAATGTGCCGCGGCTGACCGGGTGGACGATCGTCAGGTCGAGCATGCCGTCGGAGACGTCCGCATCGGGACAGATCGCCATCCCGCCACCGACGTAGCCGGCGTTGCCGACGGCGACCAGGATGGCCGGGATGTCACGGCGTTCCCCGTCGATCACCAGTCGGTACGGCAGCGGCTCGAACTGGGCGAGCTGGACGGTGGCCGACCAGGCGTAGCGCAGCCGCCCCCGCGGGAAGGTCGTCCGGTTGGCCCGCAGGTTGACCAGGGCGTCGAAGCCGCTCGAGACGACGGAGAGGACCCGCTCGGTGCCGTGATCCGCCAGGCCGTGGTCGACGAGGTCGCCGGTCACCCGGGCGAGGTCGATCCGCCGGGTGGCGCCCCGGACGACGAGTCGGGCGGCCGCCACCGGGTTGGCCGGCGGCAGGCCGAGGCCGCGACAGGAGTCGTTGCCGGTGCCGGCGGGGATCAGGCCCAGGGGCACCGCACTGCCGGCGCAGGCGTTGGCCCCCAGGTGCATCATCCCGTCGCCGCCCATCACCAGCAGCGCGTCGGCCCGCCGGTCGTCCTCCGCCGGCCGCGCGTCGGCGACGGCGCGGCGACAGTGCGCGGCGGCCTCCGGGAAGCTCGCAGCGAGGTGGACCCGTACGTCGACGCCCGGCAGGGAGGTCACCAGTTCGGTGACCACCCTGGGGAGCAGTGTGCGAGCGCGCCCGAGCCCGGCACTGGGGTTGACCACCAGTGTCAGGACGGCTGCGTCAGTCACTGACCGCCCCGGCCCGGGATGCCAGGTCGGCAGCCTCCTCAGCCGCGAGCCGGACCCGCCGACGCCGGTCGTTGACACGACAGATGACCTCGGCGATCACGTAGAGCACTGTCATCGGGACCGCCAACGCCAGCATGGAGATCGGGTCGGTCGACGGTGAGGCGACGGCGGCGAAGATGAAGATCCCGACGATGGCGTACGACCGTACGGCGCCGAGCTGGGCACCGGTCACCACCCCGGCGAGATCCAGCGCCACGATCACCACGGGGAGCAGGAAGGCCACGCCGAAGACGAGCATGATCTGGATCATGAAGGTCAGGAACGGCACCATCTCGACCATGTTCGCGACCGGCGAGTTCTGCGGTGTGAAGCTCAACAACACCACCAGGCCCTTGGGCAGCACCCAGTAGCCCAGTGCCACGCCGGCCAGGAACAGCGGCACCCCGGCCCCGATGAACGCCAGCGCCCAGCGCCGCTCCTTGACCAGCAGACCGGGAGCGATGAAGGCCCAGATCTGGTACAGCCAGATGGGGCTGGTGAGGACGGTGCCGGCGATGGCGACGATCTTGATCGCCAGGGTCATCGGCGCGGCAACACCCGCGTTGACGACCATCACCTGCTGGTCGGGACGGCTCTGGTTGATCTGCTCCAGAGCCCGCTGGTACGGCTGGAGCAGCAACTCGTACAGGTCGTTGTAGAAGAAGGCGGTGAGCGCCATCCCGATGAGGACGACGATGACGATCACGATCACCCGGTAGCGCAGCTCCCGGAAGTGGTCGAACAGCGTCATCCGGCCGTCCTCGGAGATCGCCGGTGGTCGGAGCCAGGCGAGTCGCCGCTTCTTCGGTGCGACCGACGGCGGAGCCGATCCGTCCGGTCCGACAGCCGTCTCCGGCTCCGCCCCGTCGGGTCCGACAGCGTCGACCGAGGCGGACCCTGCGGGGTCGAGCGAATCGGCCACGGGACTCAGCGGTCCTTCTTGTGCTCCGGGTCGACGATCTCGGCGTCGTGGACCTCAGCGGTCCCGGACACCTCGTCGGCGGCAGGCTTCACATCGGCGCTGCCGACGGCCTTGGTCTCGCCGCGGACACCCTTGGTCTCTTCCTTGAACTCACGGATGGCACGGCCGGTGCTCTTGCCGAGGCCGGCCAGGCGGGTGCCACCGAACAGCAGCAGCACGATCGCCAGGATGATGAGGAGCTCGGGGCCGCCGAGCCCGGCCAGAGCGAGGGAGTACATAGGAACCTCTGTTTCGTTCAGTGACGGTGGATGACGTGTCGCGGCGCGAATCCCCTGAAGTCGGGATCGAACTCCAGATCCGCCTGACCCGATGGTACGCGTTCCGCAACGTCAACAGGCGCTGCCTCATGCCGGGCACCGGGACCCTCGCTGGCGAGGGGCGTCACCTCGTCGATGAGGCTGAGAATCTCCTCAGCCTGGCGCCCCACCATGTCGACCTCGCTGAGCAGGTCCTGGATCTTGTGCCACATCCAGACCGCGTACGAGGCCAGACCGATGAGTCCGAGGACGGCGACACCGACGACCACGAGGACCCAGATCATGCGGCCGAGCCTACCCGACCCGCGCGCCAGGATCGTCCGTCGGACAAGCCCGTGGACCGCTGGTCCCGGACCTCCCGGAGCCCTCGGCGTCGCGGTAGAGAGCGAGGGCCGCGCGGGCCCGTTCCAACGCCCCTTCCCGAGCTTCGCGGGGGTCCAGCAGGACCACCTCGGCGCCGAACCGCAACAGCAGCCCGGTGAGCCAGCTCGGGTCCAGTACGCCGAGGGCGACGACCAGGTCCCCCTCCGCGAGGGGACGCCCCGCCCGGGTGGCGTCCTCGGCGGTCGCCGGCCGGATCAGCGTGGTCGGGTAGTACTCGACCAGCCAGGCGGCGGGGCTGCCCACCCACAAGGTGATCTGGTCGGCCTGTTCGAGTCGTCGGGTCCAACTCGGCACCCGCTCGACGTCGCCGTGGTCGAGGGCCGCGCGGGCGAGCACTGCCGCGGTGCGGATCCGGTCCATCCGGAACGACCGCCGGTCGGCCCGGTCCAGGTCCCACGCCTCCAGGTAGTGGTAGCCGTCGACCACCCGGGTGGTGAGTCCGTCGACCGTACGCTGCGTGACGCGGCCCTGGGCGTCCACGTACTCGAGGGTCAGGCTGCGCCGCTCCGCCAGAGCCTGCGCCACCGCCTCGCGGACGTCGGGAGCGCCGGAGGCGACGGCGAGGTGGAAGCGGTCGGCCATCGCCGCATGCTCCCCCGCCGCCGCGGCGATCTTCGCCCGGGCGGACTCGATCACGGCGGCGGTCCGGTCGGCCGAGGTCTCGGCGAGCACCCGCAACCCGACCAGCAGGGTGACGGCCTCGTCCGGACTGAACCGGGCCGGCCGGGTCGGCGCATTGTCCACGGAGGGCCGGATCACGCCGTCCTCGAACGCGTCGAAGTCCACGTCGAGGAGATAGAAGCCGAGCTGGCCGGGGATCTCGCACATCGTCAGCAGCCGGACGTCGTCGCGGGCCTGCTCGGTGCTCACCCCGAACTCCCGGGCGACCTCCTCCACCGTCGTCTCCATCTGGCCACGCAGCCAGGTGCTCAGGGCGAGCAGTCGCGGGACCTGCTCAGCGGCGGTGCTCATCATCGTCTCCTTCCGCCAACAGGGCGGTGAGGTGCTCGACCAGCTGCGTACGCAGCGCGGGCGGAGACAGCACCATGACGTCGGTGCCGAGCATCGCCAGCTCACCGACGAAGCCCTGCCGGTAGGCGTACGACACCCGCCAGGCGCGATACCCGGGCGGCGCCGACGTATCGGCGACAGTCAGCGGCCGGTGCAGCGCGGCCTCCCGGCCGACCCGGACGGCGACCACGGCCTCGTCCTCCGTACGCTGTGAGGAGACCTCGCTGGCGAGCTGACGCACCGCCTCCGGATCGGGCTCGGGGAAGGCGAAGTTGGCCTTCCCGGGCTTCACCGTGCCGCGGATCCGGGCCAGTTTGAACCGGCGGGTGGCGTGGCGGTCGAGGTCGGCCCCGACCATGTACCACTGGCCGTGGGCCATCGCCAGGCCCCACGGCTCGACGTGGCGGGTGCCGCGGCCGGTGTAGTCGAAACTGACCCGGCGCCGGTTGGTGATCGCGTCGCGCAGCACCGCCAGTCCCTGGGTGGCGGCCGGCCGGGTGTCGGCGACGTCGCTCGGGGCGAAGAGCGACGCGAGCGCTTCGGTGTCCGGCTCGACGCCGATCGAACGCAGCTTCATCAGGGCACGCTGCGAGGAGGCGGCCATCCCGGCCTCGCGCCAGGTGCGCGCCGCGAGGGCGACCGCGGCAGCCTCCTCCGCAGTGAGATCGACAGGAGCCAGGGCGAAGTCGCCGACCGTGAGGCGGTAGCCCTCGTCCTCCCCGATGCCGCTGGTCTCGATCGGCAGGCCCATCTCCACCCGCAACGCCCGCTTGTCGCGCTCGAACGCCTGGTTGAACGCCGCGTCCGACAGGCCGGCATAACCGTCGACGAGCTGACGGATCCGCGCCTTGGTCAGCGGTTGCGGAGCACCGAGCAGGAGCATCGTCAGCACGACCCGGCGTTCGGCGTTGTTCGGCGCCATCCTCGCTCCCCTGTCCCCCCGGTCTACCCTTCACTGCGAGACTAACAGCCCGCCTGCGACCACCGGAGGAGCTTCCCGTGACCACGCCGACACCGTCCGATCCCGGCGTGACGGGACGCCCATGGCCCGGGGCCGGACGGTTCGCGCCGAGCCCGACCTCGGACCTGCACGTCGGCAACCTGCGTACCGCGCTGCTCGCCTGGCTGTTCGCCCGGCACAGCGGCCGACGGTTCCTGGTGCGGATCGAGGACCTGGACACCGCTCGGGTGGCCCACGACCCCGCGGTGGCCGAGCGCCAGCTGACGGATCTGCACGCCCTGGGTCTGGACTGGGACGGCGAGGTGGTCCGGCAGTCGCAGCGGCTGGAAGCGTACGCCGCAGCGGTCGCCCGGCTGTCCGAGAGCCCCGGCAGCTATCCCTGTTTCTGCAGCCGTCGCGAGATCGCCGAGGCGGTGAGTGCGCCGCACGCCCCGCCCGGCGCCTACCCCGGCACCTGCCGGCGGCTCACCGCCATCGAACAGTCGGAGCGGGCGGCCCGGCGTCCCGCCGCGCTGCGGGTGCGGGGCGGCGACGTCACCGTCGAGGTGGTCGACACGCTCGCCGGACGGTTCGGCGGGCCGGTGGACGACTTCGTCCTGCGGCGCAACGACGGGGCGTACGCCTACAACCTCGCCGTGGTCGTCGACGATCTCGCGCAGGGTGTCGACCAGGTGGTGCGGGGCGACGACCTGCTGTCGTCCGCCCCGCGCCAGGCGTGGCTCACCGAGCAGTTGGGCGGCCGGACACCGACGTACGCGCACGTTCCGCTGGTGGTGAACCGTCACGGCCAGCGGCTGGCCAAGCGCGACGGGGCGGTGACGCTGAGCCGCCTGGCGACCCGTGGGATCGGAGCCGACGCGGTGCGATCCATGCTCGGCGCCTCGCTCGGGCTGGCCGAGGCCGGCGAGCCCGTCACGGCCGCCGAGCTGCTGGCTCGGTTCGATCCGGCGGCCCTTCCCCGTGCGCCCTGGGTGTGGGACCTGGACGCCTGAGTCGCCGGCCCCGGTCAGGACGCCTGCAGGATGTCCACCACGTAGACGAGGGTGGCACCGGCCGGGATGCCCAGCTCCGGAGCACCGTCCGGGTAGGCCTCCGAGGCGGGGGCGACGATCAGGATCCGGCTGCCGACCGTCTGGCCGGCCAGCGCGGTCTGCCAGCCCTTGATCAGGGTGGACAGCTGCCCGGACTGGGGCGCCGCGGGCACCTGCTGACCGTTCACCGTCGTCGGGGCGTACGAGTCGTCGACCTGCTTGGCGCCGTCCCACAGCCAGGCCCGGTAGTTGACCGTGACGGTCGAGTCGGCGGTCACCTTGTCGCCCTTGCCCTTGATCAGCGGCTGGACGAGGAGCTGGCCCGGGGCGGCGCCGGAGGGGATGGAGATCTTCGGATCGTTCACCGGTCCGCTGACCGTGGGCTGGCCGGAGGGCTGGCTCACCGTGTCGCCCTGCGGGCCGCTGAGCGGCACGCTGACGATGTCGACCACGAAGACGAGGGTGTCGCCGGCCTGGATGCCCGCCTGCGGGTTGCCGCCGCTGGAGTCGTAGCCGTCCTTGCCGGGGATGGCGAGCAGCACCCGGGACCCCTGCTTCTTGCCGACCAGGCCCTTGGAGAATCCGGGGATCACGCCGTTGAGCGGGAACGCGGTCGGCTTGCCGTTCGCGTACGACGCGTCGAAGACCTCACCGGTGCGGCCGTTGAGTCCCTGGTAATGGACGGTGACGGTCATGTCGGCGGTCACCTCCGGTCCGGTGCCGTCGCTCAGCACCTTCGACAGGGTGTCGCCGACGGTGAACGGGGTGAACGTGACCGTCGGGGACTCGCCGAACGTGCCACCGACGGAGACGCCGTCCAGGGTGGTCACCTGAGCCGGCTCGGGCGCCGCGGAGGCGGACGCGCTGGGCGAGGCGGTCGGGGAGTTCGCCCCGGACCCCTGCGAACAGCCGGCCAGACCGAGGCCGAGGGCCAGGACGGCGGCGAGCAGAGCCGTGCGGGCAGGGCGGGGGCGGAGGAAGTCCATCACGTCGGGCAGCCTACCGTCCCCTCCGCGTCACCAGGACGGGTCGGTCAGCGACGCGATCAGGGCGTCGACGCGCTCGTCGGTCTCCCGGAACGGGTCGCGCAGGGTCAGCGCGCGGGTCTGGTTGCCGCGGTTGACCCGCAGATGCATCCAGTCGGCGAGGTAGTCGACCTCCGCGGCCCGGGCGGCGTCGATGAAGGCGCCACGCAGCCGCGCCCGGGTGGCGGGAGGCGTGGTCAGCGCCCGCTCGACAGCGGCGTCATCGACGACCCGGCTCACCTCACCATGGGCATCGAGGAGGCGGAACAGGCCGCGTCCCTCGGCGATGTCGTGGTAGGCGACGTCCAGCTGTGCCAGCCGGGGGCTGTCCAGCGCCAGGCCGTGACGATCCGCGTAGCGGGTGATCAACTTGTACTTGATCGCCCAGTCGATGTCCCGTGACAGGGTGTCCAGGTCGCCCGCGTCGACGGCGTCGAGCGTCCTTCGCCACAGCCCGAGGGCCTGCTCCAGCGCCGGTGAGAAGGCACCGAGCCGGTCGCGGTGGTCGAGGACCGCCTGCAGGTAGGCCCGCTGCAGGTCGAGCGCGGTGACCGTCCGCCCGGAGGCGAGGGCGACCGGCGTACGACCGGTCAGGTCGCGGGAGATCTGGCGGATGGCGAGATTGGGGTTGTCGAGGGTCAGATCGGGCAACGCCACCCGCGCCTCGACGAGCCGCAGCACCAGCTCGGTCGCCCCCACCTTGAGCAGCGTGGTGGTCTGTGACATCGACGAGTCACCGACGATGACGTGCAGCCGGCGGTAGAGCTCCGGATCGCCGTGCGGCTCGTCGCGGGTGTTGATCATCGGCCGTGACCGGGTGGTGGCCGAGGAGACGGTGTCCCACATCTGGTCGGCCCGCTGGCTGAGCTGGAACGTCGTCGGGTGGTGCGCCCCCGGCGCGTGGTCGGGGCGCTCGTAGAGCTGGGTCCGGGACAGGTGGCCGGCGCCGGCGATCAGCTGCCGGCTGACCAGGAACGGCAGGATGATCCGGTAGTAGCGGTTGATGTCCACCGCCCGGTCGACGAGGTAGTTCTCGTGACAGCCGTACGAGTTGCCGGCGGAGTCGACGTTGTTCTTGAACAGGAAGATGTCGACCGGGGTGCCGTCGGCGGCGAGCTGGTCGGCGGCCAGCCGGCGCAGGTCCTCGACCAGCCGGTTGCCGACCGCGTCGTGGGCGACCAGGTCGTACAGGTCGTCGCACTCGGCGGTCGCGTACTCGGGGTGCGACCCGACGTCGAGGTAGATCCGCGCCCCGTTCCCGAGGAACACGTTGCTGGACCTGCCCCAGGCGATCATCCCGCGGAACATCTGCCGGGCGACCTCCTCCGGCCCGACCCGTCGGGAACCGCGGGGCCGGCTGGTCAGCCCGTACTCCGTCTCCAGCCCGTAGATCCGCCGGGTCCGCGCCTCGCCGGGCGTCGGTGTCATCTCCGGGCCCTCGTCACATCCCGACCAGGTCGAGCAGCTTGCCCAGTTCCTCGCGGGTCAGGTCACGCATCTCACCGGGCTGCAGCCGGCCGAGTCGCACCGGCCCGATCGCGATCCGGGTGAGCTTCAGCACCGGGTGGCCGAAGGCCTCCATCATCCGCCGGACCACCCGGTTGCGGCCCTCGTGCAGAGTGATCTGCAGCAGGGTCGCGTCCGGCTGGGTCTGCATCAGCTTGACCTTGTCGGGGCGCACCGGTCCGTCCTCGAGGGTGATGCCCCGCTGGATCCGCTTCAACGTGTGCGCCGAGACCTGGCCGAGCACCTGGGCGACGTACGTCTTCGGTACCTCGTACGAGGGGTGGGCCAGCCGGTGGGCGAACTCCCCGTCGTTGGTGAGGATGATCAGGCCCTCGGTCTCGGTGTCGAGCCGTCCGACATGGAAGAGGCGTACGTTGCGCCGGTCGATGTAGTCGCTGAGGGTCTCGCGGCCCTCCGGGTCGTCCATCGTCGAGACGACACCGCGCGGCTTGTTGAGCACGGTGTAGACGTGGCGGCGGGCGGTCGGGATGCGGGACCCGTCGACGCGGATCTCGTCCTTCTCCGGGTCGACGCGTCGGCCCTGTTCGGTGACCAGCTCGCCGTTCACCTCGACCCGGCCGTCGGCGATCAACTGTTCGCTGGCTCGGCGGGACGCGATGCCGGCCTGGGCGAGGACCTTCTGGAGACGGATGCCGCCCTGCTCGTCGTCGGTGTCGTCGGTGTCGGTCATCGCTCTCCTCGGATGGGGGTTCGGGCTCGGTCGCGGCCGGCCGGTGTGCCGGCGGTGCCGTGGTGCCGTACGGACACGGGTGGGCGCCGTTCGGCGGAGATTCGGGGACGATCAGCAGCGGTGGGCGGTCGGGTGGCGGACAGGCCGGCGATCACCGCTCAGGACCCGAGGCGGGCCAGCACCTCCCGGGCGAGGGACCGATAGGCCTCGGCGCCGGGCGAGCTGGACGCGTACGTCGTGATCGGCTCCCCCGCCACGGTGGTCTCGGGGAACTTGACCGTACGGCGGATGACGGTGTGGAAGACCTCGTCACCGAAGGCGTCGACGACGGTCTGCAGCACCTCGCGGGCGTGCAGCGTACGGCCGTCGTACATCGTGCCGAGCAGACCGAGCACGGTCAGCCGCGGGTTGAGCCGGTCCTGGATCTTGGCGATGGTGTCGGTCAGCAGCGCCACACCGCGCAGCGCGAAGAACTCGCACTCCAGCGGGATCACCACGGTGTCGGCGGCGGTGAGCGCGTTGACGGTGAGCAGGCCCAGCGAGGGGGCGCAGTCGATCAGGATCACGTCGTACTCGGCGCGCAGCGGCTCGAGCACCCGGGACAGGGTCAGCTCGCGGGCCACCTCGGCGACCAGCTGGATCTCGGCGGCCGACAGGTCGATGTTGCTGGGGAGGATGTCCATCCCCTCCACCGGCGACTCGGCGATGACGTCCTCGGACGTCACCCCGGAGCCGAGCAGGAGGTTGTAGACGCTCAGTTCGAGGGTGTGCGGATTGATCCCCAGGCCGACCGACAGCGACCCCTGCGGGTCGAGGTCGACCAGCAGGACCTTGCGGCCGGTCTCCACCAGCGCGGCGCCCAGATTGATGGTCGTCGTGGTCTTGCCGACGCCGCCCTTCTGATTGCACATCGCGATGATGGTGGCATGCTTCGGGCCGTCGCCGGGCAGGGTCGGGATCGGCAGGTCGGGCCACGGCCGACCGGTCGGCCCGTTGCCGGATTCGTCGGTGTCGAGCGCGTCGACGTCGAACAGTGCGGTGTCCTCATCGCGCGTCTCACCGAACCGGTCCACGGAACCCCCTCGAGCTGTCTGGGTCAACAGTACCTACCCTTATCGGGCACTGGGGGGAAAGTCTAGCGTCACCGCGCACGGGGATGGGATTCCGCGTACACCTCGCGCAGGTGATCGACCGTCACCAGGGTGTAGATCTGGGTCGTCGTCACCGACGCATGCCCCAGCAGCTCCTGCACCACCCGGACGTCCGCACCGCCGTCGAGCAGGTGCGTGGCGTACGAATGACGCAACGTGTGCGGAGAGATCTCCACCTCCAGCCCGGCGCCGTCCGCGGCCCGGCGGATCACCTCCCAGGCACTCTGCCGCGACAGCCGGGTGCCCCGACTGTTCAGCAGCAGCGCGGGATCGCCGCCGCCACGGGACGCCATCGCAGGTCGGCCGCGGACCAGCCAGGCCTCGACGGCGCGGGCGGCGTACGACCCGAACGGCACCAGCCGCTCCTTGGAGCCCTTGCCGAACAGCCGCAGCGCGGCGGGCCCGTCGGCGAGCGCCCGGAGCACCGCGGTGAGGTCGTCCACGTCGAGTCGGACGACCTCGGAGACCCGCGCGCCTGTGCCGTACAGCAGTTCCAGCAGGGCGGCATCCCGTAGTCCCACCGGCGTGTCGCGGTCCGGCGCGGCGAGCAGGGCCTCGACCTGGGCGACGGTCAGCGCCTTCGGCAGGTGTCGGCCGGTCGACGGCGGGTGGACGTCGGCGGCCGGGTCGGCACCGATCAGCCCTTCCCGGGCGGCGAAGCGGTGGAAGGAGCGTACGGCGACGACCGCCCGGGCCACCGAGGATGCAGCCAGCGGCGGGTGGCCCGGGTCCCCCGCCGACAGTTGCGCCGGAAAGCCACCGACGACGGCCTCGGTGATCGCCGCGGGATCGGTGATGCCCCGCCCCGCCAGGTAGCCGCGGTAGCGGTCCAGGTCGCGACGGTAGTTGCTCAGTGTGTTGCCGGACAGACCGCGCTCGACACCGAGGTGGGCCAGGAACGTCGCCACCAGGTCACCGATCCGGTCGTGCCGGCCGGCGCCACCGTCCGCGTCCTGCTCCATGCCGCTCATCGGGCCCGGCCCGGGGTCCGCCGGGGTCGGTCGGCCCGGACCCCGCTCGTCGTCACGTGGTGGTCCCGGGGCTCAGGCGAACGGGGCTCGGGCGAGGAACTCGGTGCGCAGCCCGCGGGCCGGCCAGGGTGCGTCGGCGGCACGCAGCCGGTCCCAGCCGCCGGGCCGTGCCGCGGCGGCAGCCATCACTCCGGCGACGAGCACCGGATTCTGCAGCCGACCGGCGAGGACCGCCTCGACGACGTCGCCGAGGTCGGCCCGGACGATGTCCATCTGGGCCTCCTCGCCGTCCGCCACGAAACCGTCCGGGCGGGACTCGCTGTGCAGACCCCGGGCGAGATAGATCCGGATGCTCTCCTGGCTGGCGCCCGGGGAGGTGAACATGTCGACGAGCACCCGCCAGTCGTCGGCCCGCAGGCCGACCTCCTCGGCGAGCTCGCGCTGCGCGGCGGCGACGTAGTCCTCCCCGTCGACGTCGAGCAGGCCGGCCGGCGGTTCGACCAGCCGCAGCGCGGCGGGGTGGCGGTACTGCCGGACCAGGACCACCCGGTCCTCGTCGTCCAGCGCGATCACGCCGACCGCACCGGGGTGGCGGATCCACTCGCGGCGCAGTTCGGCCCCGGTCGGGTCGACCACCTGGTCTCGGACCAGGTCGAAGATCGCGCCCTCCCCGACCAGCCGTCGGGAACGGACCGGCCAGGCCATCGCGACGTCGCCCAGTTCGGCCGCGGTGAGGATGTCGGCAGCGAGGCCGTCGAGCACGTCAGGCCTCGTCCTCGACCGGCAGCCGGTCGCTGTCCCGACGCTTCAGTGCCGCCCCGACGAGCCCGGCGAACAGCGGGTGCGGGCGGGTCGGGCGGGACTTGAACTCCGGGTGGGCCTGGGTCGCGACGAAGAACGGGTGGAGGTCGTCCTTGAGCTCGATGAACTCCACCAGGTTGCGGTCCGGGGAGGTGCCGCAGATCACCAGACCGGCCTGCTCGAGGCGGGCCCGGTAGGCGTTGTTCACCTCGTAGCGGTGCCGGTGACGCTCGGAGACGTGCACGGAGCCGTAGAGGCGGGCCACCTGCGAGTCGCGCTCCAGGGTCGCGTCGTACGCCCCGAGGCGCATCGAGCCGCCCAGGTCGCCCTCACCGGAGACGATCGCCTGCTGCTCGGCCATCGTGGCGATCACCGGATCGGCGGTGTCCGGGTTGAACTCCGAGGAGTCGGCGCCCTCGATGCCGGCCAGGTGGCGGGCGACCTCGACCACCATCACCTGCAGGCCGAGGCACAGCCCGAGGATCGGGATGCGGTGTTCCCGGGCGAAGCGTACGGCGCCGATCTTGCCCTCGACACCACGGATGCCGAACCCGCCGGGCACGCAGATGCCGTCGACATCGCCGAGCTGCTCGGCGGCGCCCTCCGGGGTCTCGCAGGTGTCGGAGGCGACCCACTTGACCTTCACCTTGGCCCAGTTCGCGAAGCCGCCGGCGCGCAGCGCCTCGGTGACCGACAGGTAGGCGTCGGGCAGGTCGATGTACTTGCCGACCAGGGCGATGGTGACCTCTTCGCGCGGCGCGTGGACCCGCTCGAGCAGGTCGTTCCACTTGCTCCACTCCACGTCGCGGAACGGCAGGTTGAGGCGCCGTACGACGAAGACGTCGAGACCCTCGGCGTGCAGCACCTTCGGGATGTCGTAGATCGAGGGTGCGTCGGGGCAGGAGACGACCGCCTCCTCGTCGACGTCGCAGAACAGCGCGATCTTGTGCTTGATGCCGCCGGGGATCTCGCGGTCGGAGCGGCAGACGATGGCGTCGGGCTGGATGCCGCCCTGGCGCAGCGCGGCGACCGAGTGCTGGGTCGGCTTGGTCTTCAGCTCTCCGGACGGGCCGAGGTAGGGCACCAGGGAGACATGCAGGAAGAACGAGTTGTCCCGGCCGACCTCCCGGCGCACCTGGCGGGCGGCCTCGAGGAAGGGCAGCGACTCGATGTCGCCGACGGTGCCGCCGATCTCGTGGATGACGACGTCGACCTCGTCGCCGCCCATCCGCAGCATCTCGTCCTTGATCTCGTTGGTGATGTGCGGGATCACCTGGACGGTGTCGCCGAGGTACTCACCGCGCCGCTCCTTGGCGATCACCGAGGCGTAGACCTTGCCGGTGGTGACGTTGGCGTCGGCGTTGAGGTGGCGGTCGAGGAAGCGCTCGTAGTGGCCGATGTCGAGGTCGGTCTCGGCGCCGTCCTCGGTGACGAAGACCTCACCGTGCTGGAACGGGTTCATCGTGCCGGGATCGACGTTGATGTACGGATCCAGCTTCTGCATCGTGACCCGCAGCCCGCGGGCGACCAGCAGGCTGCCCAGGCTCGAGGCGGTCAGTCCCTTGCCGAGCGACGAGGCGACACCTCCGGTGACGAAGATGTGCTTGGTCTCGACGTGATGCTGATTCAGATTCGCGTGGCCCACGGGCCTCCACCCTATCGCTCGGAGGGCTTCGGGACCAACGAACCGTCCATCGCGTCGGTCGCCACCGCGAGCAGCTCCTCCGCGTGAGCCAGTGCGGTGTCGGTGGCATCGATGCCGGCCATCATCCGGGCGAGCTCGCCGGCCCGGTCGGCCTGGGCCACCTCGCGTACGCCGCTGGTGGTGATCCGGCCGTCATCGGCCTTCACCACGACGAAATGCCGATCGGCGAAGGCAGCCACTTGGGCGAGGTGGGTGACCACCACGACCTGGGACCGCTCGGCGAGCCGCTTCAGCCGCCGGCCGATCTCCACCGCGACAGCCCCACCGACACCGGAGTCGACCTCGTCGAAGACCAGCGTCTGGCCCGGCGCGTCGGCGACGGTGACCTCGAGGGCGAGGCGGACCCGGGACAACTCACCGCCGGAGGCGACCTTGCCCAGCGGTCCGGGCGGGGAGCCGGGATTGGCGGCGAACAGGAACTCGATCGTCTCCCCGCCCCACGGCCCGGGGTCGGTGGGCTGCAGCAGCACGGTCAGCCGGGCCCGGGGCATCGCCAGGGCGGCGAGCTCCTCGCGCACCGCCTCCTCGAGGCGTCGCGCCGCGGCGGTGCGGGCGGCGGTGAGGTCGGCCGCCAGCCGCTCCAATCGGGTGCGGAGGCGAGCGACGTCGGCGGCCAGTGCGCCGATCCGGTCGTCGGTGCCGACCAGGTCGTCGAGGCGGGTCCGGGAGGCGTCGGCCCAGGCCAGCACCGCGTCGGTCGTCTCGCCGTACTTGCGGTGCAGCGCGGCCAGCGCGGCACGTCGCCCGGTGATTTCCTCGAGCCGGGCGGGGTCGGCCTCGAGTCCGGCGAGATAGCCGGCCAGGTCGGCGCCCAGGTCGTTGAGCTGGTAGACGAGTTCGCGGGTCCGGCCGGCCAGGGCGGAGGCGGCCGGGTCGGCTTCGGCGATCGCGTCCAGGGCGTGCCGGGCCACTCCGACGAGGGCGGCCGCGCCGGGCGAGGTGTCGAAGTCGACCTCGTCGCCATTGAGTGCCAGCGCGGCCCGGCCGGCGGCGACCCGCAGGTCGTCGACCGCCTGCAGCCGGACGGTCTCCGCGGCCAGTTCCTCGTCCTCGCCCGGCTTCGGGTCGACGCCGGCGATCTCGTCGAGGGAATGCCGGAGCATGTCGACCTCGCGGGCCCGTTCTCGGGCCGCGGCGCGCAGCGTTTCCAGTTCCACCGAGGCCGACCGCCAGTCCTGCCAGGTGGCGCGGTAGTCGGTCAGGATCGCGGACAGCGTCTCGCCGCCGAACCGGTCGAGCATGTCGCGCTGGGTCTCCGGCAGGGCGAGCCGGATCTGGCCCGACTGTCCGTGGATGGTGATCAGATCCTCGCTCACCGTGGACAGTGAGGCGACCGGCACCTGCGCTCCCCCGACGTACGCCCGGGAACGTCCGGCGGCGCCGACGGTCCGGGCCAGCACGAGTTCCGGATCGTCCGCCGGCTCGTCGAGGGCCCCGCCGAGGTCCTCGACCCGGGAGCGGACCGGCACCGGCAGCCGGTCGAACCGGCCCTCCACCCGGGCCGTACGTTCGGTGCCCGCCGCATCGCGGCGGACGATGCCCCGGGCGGCACGCTGGCCGAGCAGCAGGCCGAGGCCACTGACGATCATCGTCTTGCCGGCGCCGGTCTCACCGGTGACGGCGGTGAAGCCCGGTGCCAGGTCGAGGGTCGCCTCGGCGATGACACCCAGGTCGCTGATCCGCAGTTCGGTGATCATGCCCCGCTCCGTCCCTGGGCTCCGTGCCGTTCCGTGCTCCCGCGCCGATCGTGGACGCCGGCCGGCGCCGGGGCGTCGCGTCGTTCCGCGGTCCCCCGCCAGCCCTGGATGTTCAGGCCGAACTTGCGCACCAGTCGACCGGTGAAGTCGTCGGGGGCGATCCGAGCCAGTTGCAGCCGGTGCACGCCGCGGGTGACGTCGAGGACGTTGCCCGGGGCCAGGTCGAACGAGCGGCGACCGTCCAGCCACACGACCGCGTTGTTCTGCTCGGCGCGCACCACCTGGACGTGGACGTGGGCGTCGGCCGGCACGACGACCGGCCGGTTGAACAGGGCGTGCGCGCTCAGCGGGACGATGAGCATCGCGTCGACACCGGGCCAGGTCACCGGCCCACCCGCGGAGAAGGCGTACGCCGTGGAGCCGGTCGGGGTGGAGACGAGGATGCCGTCGCAGCTCCACCGCGACAGCGGCTGGTCGTTGACGGCCACCACGGCCTCCAGCATCCGCTGCCGGGAGGCCTTCTCCAGGGAGGCCTCGTTCACCGCGAACGACTCCCACAGCACGTCGCCGCCGGGCCCGGACAGGACGCGTACCCGGGCAGTGAACCTGGTCTCGGTGTGGTAGCTGCGGTGGCTGACGGCGGCCACCACCTGATCGATCTGGGAGGACTCGGCCTCGGCGAGGAAGCCGACGTGGCCGAGGTTGACACCGAGGATCGGCAGGTCGACCGACAACGCCCACTCGACCCCGCGCAGGATCGTCCCGTCGCCGCCGAAGACGACGGCGAGCTCGCAGCCGTTGGTCCCGGCTTCGTCGATCAGGTCGGTCCGCAGGCCGGCACCGTCCAGGAAGGAGGCCATCTCCTTCGCGTCCGCACGCGGCAGCACGCAGGTGATGCCCTGGGCGGCCACCTCGTGCATGAACTGCACGGCGGCCCGCACCGCTTCGGGCCGATGGGTGTGGGTGATCACCGCGACCCGCCGATCTCCGGCATCCTTCGCCGGATCGGAGGCGCTGACGAGGGGGCCGGGTTGGGTGCTCACCGGGCCAGCCTAAACGCTGGGTGTGACGGCGGGGCGCAAGCCCACCCAGGCGGCCACCATGGCCAGGGCCACGGCCAGCGCACAGAACGCCGACACCGCCGGCCATCCGGCGACGGCGAACAGATAGCCGCCGGCCCAGCCCATCACGGACGACCCGGCGTAGTAGAAGAAGTTGTAGAGAGCGGTCGCCTGGGCTCGGCCCTCGGTGGCCAGGATGCCGCCCAGCGCCGCGGCGATGGCGTGCCCGGCGAAGAACCCGGTGGTGAGCACCACCAGCCCGACGATGATGACGACGATCCCGGGGATCCAGGTGAGGGCCAGCCCTGCCAGCATCAGCCCGCCGGACCCGAGCAGCACCGTACGCCGCCCGAACCGCACCGCGACCCGGGTCGCCCGCTGCGACGACCAGGTGCCGGCCAGATAGGACAGGAAGAGCAGCGAGGTGATGGTCGGCGACAGCCCGAACGGCGGCGCTTCCAGCCGGAAGCCGAGGTAGTTGTACACCGTGACGAAGGCACCCATCAGGCAGAAGCCCTGGGTGAAGACGGCCAGCATCCGCGGGCTGCGCAGGTGCGCTCCTGCCCGCCGGGAGACGTCGAGCAGGGACGTACGCCGGGGGGTGAATCGTCGTGCCGGCGGGACCAGTACGGCGAACAGCACGGCAGCGAGCACGCTGAGCGCGATCACCGCGCCGACGCCGGCCCGCCACGAACCGGTCAGGTCGGTGACCGGGCCGGAGACGAGTCGCCCGGACAGGCCGCCGAGGGAAGTGCCGGAGACGTAGAGGCCGGTCGCGGCGGCCATCGAGCCGGCGTGGGTCTCCTCGGTGATGTAGGCGACCGCCACCCCGGCCACGCCACCGAGGCAGGCACCCTCCAGGAACCGCAGGACGACCATCAGCGGCAGCCAGGAGGTGAACGCGAAGGCGGCGCCGATGACGGTGGCCAGGATGATCGCGGTCATCATGGTCCGGACCCGCCCGCTGCGGTCGGCGAGCCAGGACCACAACAGCACCGAGACGGCCAAGCCGCCGGTGGCGGCGGAGACCAGCAGCGCCGACTCGGCCGGGGCGACCTGCAGCCCGGTGCTGATCGCCGGGAGCACGGCCTGCGGGGCGTAGAGCTGCGCGAAGGTCGCCACACCGGCGAAGAACATCGCCGCCAGCAGCCTGGTGAACTCTCGGGTGCCCCGCCGGTGACCGGCCCAGGGTGCCGCTTTCTCAGCCCTCGACTTGTCCTGTGGTCCGCCCGATCCTCCCGATCCTCCCGATCCCTCTGATCCGGTTGATCCGTCTGATCCGTCTGCAACGTGCTCGCTCGTGCTGCTCACCTTCCGTTCCACGCCAGGCGCAGGAAGTACTCGACATTGCCGGCGGGGCCCGACAGCCTGCTCGGGGCACGCCCCGTCACCGCCCAGCCGAGATCCTCGGCCACGGCCGCGACGTCGTCCACCGCGGCCAGTCGTGCACGTTCCTCCCGCACCACACCACGGCCGTCCAGCCCCTCGCGCCCCACCTCGAATTGGGGCTTGACCATGAGCAGAGCGTACGCCTGGCGGCCGACCACCCCGGTGATCGCCGGAAGCAGGTGGGTCAGCGAGATGAACGAGACGTCGGCGACGACCAGGTCGACCGGCCGGCCGTCCAGGTCGGCGAGGGTCAGTTCCTTGGCGTTGAGCCCTTCGCGGACGTGCACTCGCGGGTCGTCGGCCACGGTCGGGGCGAGCTGTCCGTGGCCGACATCGACCGCGTACACCTCGGCGCAGCCCCGGGCCAGCAGGACCTGGGTGAAACCGCCGGTGGAGGCACCGACATCGAGGGTCCGGGCGGGAACGGGGACCGGCAGGTCCTCGAGGGCGCCGAGCAGTTTGTGGGCGGCGCGGCCGACCCATTCCTCGCCGTCGACCTCGAGGTCGGCGTCCTCGGCAACGGTGGTGGCGGGGCGGGTGACGGTCCGGCCCGCGAGCCGGACACGCCCGGAGCGGATCAGTTCCTGCGCATGGCTGCGGGAGCGGGCCAGGCCCAGTTCCGCCAGGGCGCGATCCAGCCTCCGGGCGGTCGAGGTCACCGGGCCAGCTCCGTGGCCACCGCCTGTTCGACCGACGACGGATCGGCGGGACGGCCGGCGTCCCGGGCGGACCAGACGAGGGCGGCGGTGGCGCGGACCAGGTCGAGCGCGTCGCCGGCGGCCACGATGGCGACGGCCCCGTCCACGAGACGTACGTACGCCTCGCCGCAGCGGGCCTCGTCACCGTTCAGGGCCACCGAGGCGGCCGGCGCGAGCAGGTCGCGCAGGTCACGGCCGATGTGGCTCGGACGGTGCGCAGGGTCGGCGGCGAAGAGTTCGGGGGCCCGATGCGTGCCGGAGAAGACGAGCATGGTGTCCATCTCGGCGTTGCGGCCGCCCGCGACGTCGGTGTCGAGCCGGTCACCGACGAAGATCGGCCGCGTGGCACCGAGCCGCGCCGACGCGGCCTGCATCAGCGGCCTCTCCGGCTTGCCGGCAGCCTGAGGGTCGCCGCCGACGACCATCCGTACGACGCCGATCTGGGCGCCGGCCCCCGGTTCCAGGCCTCGGTGGGTCGGCCGGGTCGGGTCGGTGTTGGTGGCGAACCAGCGGGCGCCCCGCTGCACCGCCAGCGCGGCCTCGGTGAGGGTGGCCCACGGCAGGTCGGGTTCGTAGCCCTGGATGACGGCATCGGGGGCGTCGTCCGCCGAGACGGTCACCGTGAAGCCTGCCGCGGTGACCTGGTCGATGAGCGCCCGCGATCCGCAGACGAGGATCTTCGCCCCCGGCTGCAGTTCCTGGATGAGCATCTGCACGCCGGCCTGGCCGGCGGTGATGACCTCGTCCTCGGTGCACGGGATGCCGAGGCCGACCAGCTGGTCGACCACCGTTTCGGGTGCCCGCGCGGCGTTGTTCGTCACGAAGCAGACCGGCACCGACCGCTCCCGCAGGGCGGCGATCCCCTCGGGTGCGCCCGGGACCGCTTCGGGCCCGAGGTAGACCACACCGTCCAGGTCGAACAGCGCGGCATCGTACGCAGCGATCAACTCACTCATCAGTGGCGTCATCATCCTCGGTCGCGTCCTTCTCGGCGACAGCACTGTCAGACTCGTCCGTCGACTCGTCCTCGTCCAGGATCGGCTCGGCTGCCTCCGCCTCATCGTCGGCGTCCGTCAGGTCCTCGGGCCCCGGCACGTCCTCGTCCTCGACCCCGGACTCGGGCAGTTCCTCAGACTCGGGCAGGTCCTCGACCCCGGAATCGGTCTCCTCGTCCGCGCCCTCGGACTCCTCGCCTTCTTCGTCCTCATCCTCGAAGTCGAACTCGAGGTCCACGCCGTCCAGCAGCTCGATCTGGTCGGCAGCGTCCAGTTCGCGCGCCGTGTCGAGTTCGTCCGCGGTGACGAACCACTCGCGGGCCTCCTCCGGCAGGTCATGCCGGAGCAGCATCGCTGCGTACGCGTACGCCAGGCGGGCGTGTGCCTCGTGCGGGATGTCCTTCGACACGTGGCTGAGGAAGGCCTTCAGCACACGCAGACCTTCCTTCACCTGGCCGAGGTCCTCCCGCGCGCCGGCCTCGATGATCACCAGCTCCACCCTGCTGCGCTGGGTCATCTCGACCAGCTTGGCCTCGCGGACCAGGCGCAGTGCCTCCTCCGGGCGGCCGAGCGCACGCTCACAGTCGGCCATCACCGGCAGGTAGGCCGAGTCGCCGGTGAGACGGCGCAGCGCGCGGTACTCCGTCAGTGCCACGGCGAAGTCCTCCGCCGCGTACGCCGTCTCGGCCACGGCCTCACGGACCAGCGGGAGCCGCGCACCGCGCCGCTTCGCCGCCTGGGCGTGCCGCAACGCCAGAGCCGGGTCCTCGTCGATCAAGTCACCGGCTGCCACGAGATGGGCGCTCACGAACTCTGCTGCTTCGGCCGACAGGCTGCGCAGTTCGGCGCGGACCTGCCGCGGCAGACGCGAGAGATCCGCGTCCTTCGGCATCGGCGGCTCGTCGGCCGCGCGCTCGAGGCCGGGCGGCAGCGGCTCACGCTCCCGCTCCGGACGCCCACCCTGTCCGCGGTCACGCTCCGGACCACGTCCGCGATCGGACGGTCCGCGCCGGGCGAAGCCGGGCCTGTCACCGCCGCGGTCACGGTCGCCGCCTCGGCGCTCACGCGACTCCTGCCACGTGCGGCCCCCCTGGCCCGCGTCGCGTCCGCGGTCGGGACGTCCGCCCTGGCGCATCTCGCCGCCATGATCGCCCTCGCTACGACGCATGTCCTCGGGGCGCCGGTAACCACGGCCCCCCTGCGCGGCACCGCCGGAGCGGCGCTCGTCACCGCCGCGGCCACGTCCCTCGCCGGCAGCCCGTTGGGGCCGGCCTCCGCCGCGCTTCCAGCCCGTACGGTCCTCACGGCCCTCTCCGCTCGGCCGTCCGCCGGAACGCTGTCCGCGGTAGCCACCGGAACGCTCATCGCCAGCACGGTCGCCCCGGTAGCCACCGGAACGGCCGCCCTCCGCGCGACCGCCTTCGGAACGCTCGCCCCGGTAGCCGCCGGAACGACCGCCTTCCGACCGCGGTCCACGGTAGCCACCGGAACGCTCATCTCCGCCACGCTCGCCGCGGTAGCCACCAGACGCCTGATCTCGGCCCCGATATCCGCCGGAACGCTCATCGCCACCTCGTCCACCGCGGTAACCGGCCGACCGCTCGTCCCCGGGGCGCCCCTGGTATCCGCCGGATCGCTCCCCTTCGGAGCGCTCGCCACGGTAGCCACCGGACCGGCCGCCCGACGGACGCCCACCTTCCGGACGACGCCCGCTGCGATCTCCGCCCCGACCGAACTCGCCACTCTCGCGGCCGCGGTCGCCGCCCGGGCGACCCCCTCGGCCACCGCCGTAGCTGCTCCGCTCGCCACCGCCGGAACGTCCGCCGCGGCCACCCTGGCCGCCACGACCGCCCTGCCCGCCGTGGCCACCGCTACCGCGACCACCGCGACCGGAACCCCCCTGGGGTCCCTTGTTCTCGTCGCCCATGGCGAGTCCTTTCAAAGAGTCCATAACGCAGCTGAGGCCGGCACCACGCAGGTGCCGGCCTCCAGCCGTTCCACCCGTAAGGGGTGGTGTGTGTTGTCCGGCGATGTCCTAGTCTCCCACACACTCCCGTGTGCAGTACCATCGGCGCTGGAAGGCTTGACTTCCGGGTTCGGAATGTGACCGGGTATTTCCCTTCCGCCATGATCACCGTAACACTGTCGAAACAGCAACAACACTATTCAACTGTCCCCCACCCGCCCAGACGGGCCGGGGTGGGGTTCGGGAACCGTGTTTGTGTTCCGGGAACAACATAGTGGACGCGAACATACTCAGCAGAATAGTTTCTTGTGTGTTTGGGTAAGCCCTCGGCCTATTAGTATCGGTCAGCTCCACCCATTACTAGGCTTCCACATCCGACCTATCAACCCAGTCGTCTACTGGGGGCCTTACCAAAACAGTGGGAGTCCTCATCTTGAAGCGTGCTTCCCGCTTAGATGCTTTCAGCGGTTATCACTTCCCAACGTAGCCAACCAGCCATGCCCTTGGCAGGACAACTGGCACACCAGAGGTTGGTCCGTCCCGGTCCTCTCGTACTAAGGACAGCCCTTCTCAAGACTCCTACGCGCACAGCGGATAGGGACCGAACTGTCTCACGACGTTCTGAACCCAGCTCGCGTGCCGCTTTAATGGGCGAACAGCCCAACCCTTGGGACCGACTCCAGCCCCAGGATGCGACGAGCCGACATCGAGGTGCCAAACCATGCCGTCGCTATGGACGCTCGGGCAAGATCAGCCTGTTATCCCCGGGGTACCTTTTATCCGTTGAGTGACGGCGCTTCCACACGCCACCGTCAGATCACTAGTCCCGACTTTCGTCCCTGCTCGACCCGTCGGTCTCACAGTCAAGCTCCCTTGTGCACTTACACTCGACACCTGATTGCCAACCAGGCTGAGGGAACCTTTGGGCGCCTCCGTTACTCTTTGGGAGGCGACCGCCCCAGTCAAACTACCCATCAGGCACTGTCCCTGAACCAGATCATGGTCCGAGGTTAGATAACCAGAACAACCAGAGTGGTATTTCAACAATGACTCCACAACCACTGGCGTGACTGCTTCAACGTCTCCCACCTATCCTACACAAGCTGTACCGATCACCAATACCAAACTATAGTAAAGGTCCCGGGGTCTTTCCGTCCTGCTGCGCGTAACGAGCATCTTTACTCGTATTGCAATTTCACCGAGTTCGTGGTTGAGACAGTGCCCGAGTCGTTACTCCATTCGTGCAGGTCGGAACTTACCCGACAAGGAATTTCGCTACCTTAGGATGGTTATAGTTACCACCGCCGTTTACTGGGGCTTAAGTTCAGTGCTTCACCGAAGTTGACACGTCCCCTTAACCTTCCAGCACCGGGCAGGAGTCAGTCCGTATACATCGTCTTACGACTTCGCACGGACCTGTGTTTTTGATAAACAGTCGCTTGGGCCTGGTCTCTGCGGCCATCAACGCTCACCACGTAAAGTGTTCACGCATCCGGCCCCCCTTATCCCGAAGTTACGGGGGTATTTTGCCGAGTTCCTTAACCACGATTCTCTCGATCGCCTTAGTATTCTCTACTCATCCACCTGTGTCGGTTTAGGGTACGGGCGGCTCATGACATCGCTCACGAAGCTTTTCTCGGCAGCAGAGGATCACCCACACCACCACCCGAAGGTGACAGTGGCATCAGGTCTCAGACACACAGGGCACGGATTTACCTACACCCCGTCCTACACCTTTACCCTGGGACAACCACCGCCCAGGATGGGCTACCTTCCTGCGTCACTCCGTAGCTTGCCTACTACACGTCTGGGTCGCAGAGTCACCACACCCAGAACCCCGAAGGGCCCACAGATGCAGCTTCCGTGCTCAGCATCGCGCGCCTCAGCATGGTCGCCATTACACCGGTACGGGAATATCAACCCGTTGTCCATCGACTACGCCTGTCGGCCTCGCCTTAGGTCCCGACTTACCCAGGGCAGATTAGCTTGACCCTGGAACCCTTGGATATTCGGCGGACGGGTTTCTCACCCGTCATTCGCTACTCATGCCTGCATTCTCACTCGCACACACTCCACAACACGGTCACCCGGCTGCTTCACCACGTGCACGACGCTCCCCTACCCATCCAACAAAAATTGAATGCCACAGCTTCGGCGGACTACTTAGCCCCGCTGAATTGTCGGCGCAGAATCACTTGACCAGTGAGCTATTACGCACTCTTTCAAGGGTGGCTGCTTCCAAGCCAACCTCCTGGTTGTCACCGCAACTCCACATCCTTTTCCACTCAGTAGCCGCTTAGGGGCCTTAGCTGATGATCTGGGCTGTTTCCCTCTCGACAATGAAGCTTATCCCCCACTGTCTCACTGCCACGCTCTGGCTTCACCGGCATTCGGAGTTTGGCTGATTTCGGTAAGCTTGTAGGCCCCCTAGACCATCCAGTGCTCTACCTCCGGGAAGAAACACGTGACGCTGCACCTAAATGCATTTCGGGGAGAACCAGCTATCACGTAGTTTGATTGGCCTTTCACCCCTATCCACAGCTCATCCCCCCAGTTTTCAACCTAGGTGGGTTCGGTCCTCCACGACGTCTTACCGACGCTTCAACCTGGCCATGGATAGATCACTACGCTTCGGGTCTAGAGCATGCGACTCAACGCCCTTATCGGACTCGCTTTCGCTACGACTACCCCACACGGGTTAACCTCGCCACACACCACTAACTCGCAGGCTCATTTTTCAATAGGCACGCCGTCACCCTCACGGGCTCCGACGGCTTGTAGGCGACCGGTTTCAGGTACTATTTCACTCCCCTCCCGGGGTACTTTTCACCATTCCCTCACGGTACTGATCCGCTATCGGTCACCAAGGAGTATTCAGGCTTAGCGGGTGGTCCCGCCAGATTCACACGAAATTCCAGGAGTCCCGTGCTACTTGGGAACCCGACAATGGAGTGCGCAGTTTACGTCTACAGGGGTATTACCTGCTCTGCCGGACCTTCCCAGAATCCTTCGACTTCACCACACATTTCTGACTCCACGACCCGTCAACAGCCAGATCAAGTCGAGCCCCACAACCCCACGCATGCAACACCTGTCAGCTATCACACACACGCAGTTTGGCCTCATCCGCGTTCGCTCGCCACTACTTACGGAATCACTATTGTTTTCTCTTCCTATGGGTACTGAGATGTTTCACTTCCCCACGTTCCCTCCAACTACCCTATACATTCAGGTAGAGGTCGCTCCACATGACTGGAGACATTCAAGGTTTCCCTATTCGGACATCCCCGGATCACAGCTCGTTTACCAACTCCCCGGGGCTTATCGCAGGTTACAACGTCCTTCATCGGCTCTTGGTGCCAAGGCATCCACCGATCGCCCTTAGTAGCTTTCCCAACACAAATATCAAGAAAAAATCTACAAAGATGCTCGCGTCCACTATGAAGTTCTCAAAACACAAACAACACCACAACCAACCATCCCTGATCAGCCGTGATCCCGTCAAAGACCCACCACCACCAGACACCCCCACACGAGGAGAAGCCCGACGACAGCACCACACGTCACGCATGGCCGAGGTCTCAGGACCCAACAGTGCACCCCACCCACCAGACAACAATCCAGTGACCCCCACCCGCCCCACGACAACCGCGAGACGACCAGAGGCAGTCAATGTTCCACCCAGAAAACCCACCGGCACCCGCCGGCCACCACAACAGCGACCGATCCGACCGGCAAACCACCCACAACCCCCAACCAACAGGCCGAAGCATTACGAGCGTCTTGTTTTGGGCTCCTTAGAAAGGAGGTGATCCAGCCGCACCTTCCGGTACGGCTACCTTGTTACGACTTAGTCCTAATTACCAGCCCCACCTTCGACGACTCCCTCCCCACAGGGTTGGGCCGCCGGCTTCGGGTGTTGCCGACTTTCATGACTTGACGGGCGGTGTGTACAAGGCCCGGGAACGTATTCACCGCAGCGTTGCTGATCTGCGATTACTAGCGACTCCGACTTCATGGGGTCGAGTTGCAGACCCCAATCCGAACTGAGACCGGCTTTTTGAGATTCGCTCACCCTCACAGGCTCGCAGCTCTTTGTACCGGCCATTGTAGCATGCGTGAAGCCCTGGACATAAGGGGCATGATGACTTGACGTCATCCCCACCTTCCTCCGAGTTGACCCCGGCAGTCTCCTATGAGTCCCCAACCGAATTGCTGGCAACATAGGACAAGGGTTGCGCTCGTTGCGGGACTTAACCCAACATCTCACGACACGAGCTGACGACAGCCATGCACCACCTGTAAACCGGCCCAAAGGGAGGCCACATCTCTGCAGCTTTCCGGCATATGTCAAACCCAGGTAAGGTTCTTCGCGTTGCATCGAATTAATCCGCATGCTCCGCCGCTTGTGCGGGCCCCCGTCAATTCCTTTGAGTTTTAGCCTTGCGGCCGTACTCCCCAGGCGGGGCACTTAATGCGTTAGCTACGGCACGGATCACGTGGAATGTGACCCACACCTAGTGCCCACCGTTTACGGCGTGGACTACCAGGGTATCTAAGCCTGTTTGCTCCCCACGCTTTCGCTTCTCAGCGTCAGGAAAGGTCCAGAGAACCGCCTTCGCCACTGGTGTTCCTCCTGATATCTGCGCATTCCACCGCTCCACCAGGAATTCCATTCTCCCCTACCTTCCTCTAGTCAGCCCGTATCGAAAGCAAGCTCAGGATTAAGGCCCGAGTTTTCACTTTCGACGCGACAAACCGCCTACAAGCTCTTTACGCCCAATAATTCCGGACAACGCTCGCACCCTACGTATCACCGCGGCTGCTGGCACGTAGTTGGCCGGTGCTTCTTCTGCAGGTACCGTCACAAAAGCTTCGTCCCTGCTGAAAGCGGTTTACAACCCGAAGGCCGTCATCCCGCACGCGGCGTTGCTGCGTCAGGCTTCCGCCCATTGCGCAATATTCCCCACTGCTGCCTCCCGTAGGAGTCTGGGCCGTATCTCAGTCCCAATGTGGCCGGTCACCCTCTCAGGCCGGCTACCCGTCGAAGCCTTGGTGAGCCACTACCTCACCAACAAGCTGATAGGCCGCGAGTCCATCCCCCACCGCCGGAGCTTTCCACCCCCACCCATGCAGGCAAGAGTCATATCCGGTATTAGCCACCATTTCTGGAAGTTATCCCAAAGTAAAGGGCAGGTTACTCACGTGTTACTCACCCGTTCGCCACTCGTGTACCCCGAAGGGCCTTACCGTTCGACTTGCATGTGTTAAGCACGCCGCCAGCGTTCGTCCTGAGCCAGGATCAAACTCTCCATCGAAAAAATATCGCCACACCCCCACAAAAAAGGGGCGAAAAGCGTCACAATGAAAAGAGACCCGACATACCAGACATAAACTGGTCAATCAACATCTCAAAGAAATTCCAGACCCCAACAAACATCGAGGCCCGGGGCACCACAAAAAAGTGATGTCATTTGGCATTGACTAAACAAAGCACACTGTTGAGTTCTCAAACATCGGACACACACCTCACCACCCCGGACGAACCGGAGCCGCTCAGGGCGACCAGATTTACTTTACTCATCGATCTTCGTGAAGTCAAATCCGACTTCCTCAGATCTCCGAGCCTTGATCACCATCCCTGATAACCAAGATCACCACTCCGGTTTCCCGGCCCGGCGACTCGAACTACTTTAGTGAGTTCATCATCCGGAGTCAAATCCGAACTTTTCCTCGCCCGATATTCCGAAAATCCGTTCCGACTTCCCCGGAAGGGTCTGCCCGAATAAATTCCGAAACACCTGGAATCGCTTATCCGGAAAAGTTCTCCTGAACATTTCCCGAGAAAAGCAACTCCCCCACCATAGAGAGGAGCTTCGCCGGAGTCAAATCCGGCTGACGTCCCCCTGGCTGTCTCCGAGCCTCATCGGCGGACCGATCAGGCTCAACAGCGCAGACCCCACTCCGTCCAGAGGATCAGAGTGGAAGGTGAAGGCCCCGGTCCCGGCCCCTCATACGAGGGCCCGTTCCCAACAGGGCTCGATGAACACTACCCGCACAGAACAAGAACGTCAAACCGGCGGTGGGTGACCTGGGTCACCCACCGCCGGTCGGGATCTCGGCTCAGCCGCGTTGCACCTCGACCCCACCGATGGTCTTCTTTCCTCGTCGGGCGACGACGTACGACCCGTGCAGCAGATCGGCAGAGGTGAGACGGGCCTCGGCGTCGGTCACCTTGATGTTGTTGATGTAGGCGCCGCCCTCGTTGATCGCACGACGCGCCGCGGACTTCGAGCCGACCACACCGGCGGTCTCCAGGACGTCCACGACGGTGGGCAGATCCGCCCCGGTGGACAGCGGCGTCAGGGAGATGTCACTGAGGACGGCCTTGAGCGTGCGGGCGTCCAGGTCGGCAAGATCGGAGCGGCCGAACACGGCCTCGGCGGCAGCGACCGCCTTGCGGGTCTCCGCCTCGCCGTGCACCAGCGTCGTGACGTCGTCGGCCAGCGCGTGCTGGGCGGCTCGCTTCCACGGCTCGTTGTGCAGGCTCTCCTCCAGCGCGGCGATCTCCTCCGCACTGCGGGCGGTGAACACCTTCACGTAGTCGATCACCTTCTCGTCCTCCGCGTTCAGGAAGAACTGGTGGAACGAGTACGGACTGAGCATGTCGGCGTCCAGCCAGATCGCCCCACCTTCCGACTTGCCGAACTTCGACCCGTCGGCCTTGGTGATCAGCGGCGTCGACATGGCGTGCACGTGCGCCCCGTCCGAACGGCGGATCAACTCCACCCCGGCGGTGAGGTTGCCCCACTGGTCGTTGCCGCCGGTCTGCATCGTGATGCCGTACGTACGGTGCAGGTGTCGGTAGTCCATCGACTGGAGCAGGACGTAGGAGAACTCGGTGTAGGAGATCCCCGACTCCAGCCGCGACCGGACCACCTCTCGGGCCAGCATCCGGTTGACCGGGAAGTGCTTGCCGATGTCGCGGAGGAACTCGATGACGTTCATCGTCGAGGTCCAGTCGTAGTTGTTCACCACCCTCGCCGCGTGCGGTCCCTCGAAGTCCAGGAACCGGCTGACCTGGGCCCGGATCTTCTCCGTCCACTCCCGTACGGTCTCCTCCGGGTTCATCACCCGCTCCCCCACCTGCCGGGGGTCACCGATCATGCCGGTGGCCCCGCCGACGAGGAGGAACGGGTTGTGGCCGGCCTCCTGCAGGCGCTTGGCCAGGATGATCTGGACGAGGTTGCCGATGTGGATCGAGGGCGCGCTCGGATCGAAGCCGACATAGAAGTTGACGGGCCCGGCCTCCAGGTGGTCCCGCAGGGCCTCCTCCTCGGTCGTCTGGGCCACCAGGCCCCGCCACTTCAGCTGATCCAGGACGTTGTTCACGGGGGCCACCCTATCGAGCCAGGAACTCCCGGGCCGATCCCATCTCGCTCGCCAGCTCCTCGAGCTGCGTACGGACCGCCGACTCCGCTGTGCCACCGCGGGCCGCACGGGAGGCGATCGCCCCCTCCACGCTGAGCACCTGGAGCACGCCCTCGCCGAGCTCGGGCGCGATCTGCGGCAGGTCCTCGGGGGTCAGGTCGGGCAGGTCGATGCCGGCCTGCTCGCAGTACCGTACGGCCGCACCGGCGATCTCGTGGGCCTGGGCGAACGGGACACGCTGACGCACCAGCCAGTCGGCGACGTCGGTGGCCAGCGAGAACCCGCGAGGGGCGAGCTCCTCCGTACGTTCCGGATGGAAAGTGAGGGTGGCGACCATCCCGGCCATCGCCGGCACCAGGACGCGCAACTGGTCGAGGGAGTCGAAGATCGGCTCCTTGTCCTCCTGCAGGTCCCGGTCGTACGCGAGCGGCAGGCCCTTGAGGGTGGCGAGCAGGCCGGCGAGGTTGCCGATCAGCCGGCCGGCCTTGCCGCGGGCCAGCTCGGCGACGTCCGGGTTCTTCTTCTGCGGCATGATGCTCGAGCCGGTGGACCACGCGTCGTCCAGGGTGGCGAAGCCGAACTCCACCGTGCACCAGGTGATCACGTCCTCACTGAGCCGGGACAGGTCGACGCCGACCTGCGCCAGGACGTACGCGCACTCGGCGACCTGGTCGCGGGCCGCGGTGCCGTCGATGGAGTTGGCGACCGAGGAGGCGAAACCGAGGTCGGCCGCGACCGCCTCCGGATCCAGCCCCAGCGAGGTGCCGGCCAGCGCCGAGGAACCGTACGGGCTCACCGCCAGGCGCTTGTCGAGATCGCGCAGCCGGTCGATGTCACGCACCAGCGGCCACGCATGGGCCAGCAGCTCGTGGGAGAGCAGGATCGGCTGGGCGTGCTGCATGTGCGTACGCCCCGGCATCGCCACTCCCAGATGCCGGTCCGCCTGGGACCGCAGTGCCTCGATCACCCCCAGCAACTCCTCGGCGACCACCCGGATCTCGTCGCGCAGGTAGGCGCGGATCAGGGTGGCGATCTGGTCGTTGCGGGACCGCCCGGCGCGCAGCCGGCCGCCGAGCTCGGCGCCGACGACGTCCATCAGGCCGCGCTCGAGGGCGCCGTGGACGTCCTCGTCGCTCGGCGCCGGACCGAACTCCCCGGTGCTGACCCGGCGGTCCAGCTCGTCCAGACCGGCGAGCATCGCGGCGTGCTCGGGACCGGTGAGCAGGCCGGCGCGGTGCAGGGCGTTGGCGTGCGCCTTCGACCCGGCGATGTCGTAGTGGGCGAGCCGCCAGTCGAACTGCGTCGACTTGCTCAGCGCGAACATCGCCTCGGCCGGGCCGCCGCTGAACCGGCCGCCCCACAGCATCCCCTCCCCGGCGTGGACGGGACCGGACGACGACGCGGCGGAGGTGGGCTGGGTCATGGGTTTCCTCCCAGGGAGAGCAGGCGGGCGGCGATGTCCTCACCGCCGGAAGGGTCACGGGTGATGACGGCGACGGTGTCGTCGCCGGCGATGGTGCCGAGGATCTCCGGCCAGGCCGCACGGTCCAGCACGGAAGCAAGGTACTGCGCCGCCCCCGGCGGCGTCCGCAGCACGACCAGGTTGGCCGAGGCGGCCGCCGAGACGAGCACGTCGGCGCACATCCGCGCCAGCCGGTCGTCGGCCTCCGCCGGGCGCGGGCGCAGGCCGGGCACCGGCCCCTCGTTGGGGACCCGGTAGACCGTCTGGTCGCCCTCCCGGACCCGCAGAGCCCCCAGCTCGACCAGGTCGCGGGACAGCGTCGACTGGGTGACCGCCAGGCCGTCCGCGGCCAGCAGGTCGGCCAGCTGGGTCTGCGAGGAGACCGGGCGGGCGGTGAGGATCTGGCGGATCCGGGACTGGCGCGCCGTCTTCGTCAACGGCACCCGGGCGGGTTCGTTCATCGGGGCACCTCGACGATCAGCAGGGCACGGATGGCGGGACGTGCTTCAGTGCCGAGCAGCAGTCGCGGCGGGATCTGCCGACCCGGCGGCGGGCGACGTGGGCACAGCCGACCCGGCGGCCGACAGGGCGCCGGGCAGACCAGCGGCCGCGGCCATCAGGTCGAGTACGGCCTTCTGGGCGTGACGGCGGTTCTCCGCCTCGTCCCAGATCACCGACTGCGGCCCGTCCAGGACCTCTGCGGTGATCTCCTTGCCGCGGTAGGCCGGCAGGCAGTGCATGACGATGGCGTCCTGGGCGGCCAGCGCCATCAGCTCGGCGTTGATCTGGTAGGGCCGGAACACGGTCTCCCGGCCCTCGCCCGACATGCCCATCGACACCCAGGTGTCGGTGACCAGCACGTCGCTGCCCTCGGCGGCGGCGCGGACGTCGGAGGTGACGCTGACGCTGCCGCCGGTGGTCGCGGCGATCCGTTCGGCGCGGGCGACGACCTCCGGGTCCGGCAGGTAGCCCTCCGGGCCGGCGAGCCGGACATGCATCCCGGCCAGCGCCATCCCGAGGGCGTACGAGTTGCCCATGTTGTTGGCCGCGTCACCCAAGTAGGTGAAGGTGAGACCGCGGGTGCCGCCCTTGTGCTCACGGATCGTCTGCAGATCGGCGAGGATCTGGCAGGGGTGGTACTGGTCGGTCAGCGCATTGATCACCGGGACACCGGCGTACGCCGCCATCTCCTCGACGCGCTCCTGGCCGGCGGTCCGCCACACGATCGCAGCGACGTGACGGCCGAGCACCCGGGCGGTGTCGGCGATCGACTCGCCGCGGCCCATCTGTGAGGCGTTGCCGTCGAGGATCATCGGGTGGCCGCCGAGCTCGGTGATGCCGACCTCGAAGGAGACTCGGGTCCGGGTCGACGCCTTGTCGAAGATCACCGCGACCGTACGTCCCTCGAAGGGGCGGCTGGCGGTCGGGTCGGCCTTGAGGGTGGCGGCGAGGTCGAGGACGGCCGACTGCTCGGTTGCGGTCAGGTCGTCGTCGGCCAGGAAGTGGCGCAAGGTCATGTCAGCCTTCCAGAAGGGTCGGGAGGACGGCGACGAAGGCGTCGATCTCCTCGGTGGTGATGATGAGCGGCGGGGCGAGGCGCAGCCGGTTGGGACGCGGGGCGTTGATCAGGAAACCGGCCGCCAGGGCCCGGTCGCTCACCGCGGGGGCGATGTCGCGGGCCAGCACGATGCCACGCAGCAGTCCGGCACCGGTGACCTCGACGATGTCGGGATGTCCGAGGGCCAGCACGGCCTCGGCGAGATGGTCCCCCATCGCCTGGACGTGCTCCAGCAGGCCGTCGCGCTCGATCACGTCCAGGACGGTCAGGCCGGCGCGCGAGGCGAGCGGGTTGCCACCGAAGGTCGAGCCGTGCGAGCCGGGGCCGAGCAGGTCGGCGGCCGGGCCGGTGGCGATGCAGGCGCCGATCGGGATGCCGGCGCCGAGGCCCTTGGCGAGGGTGACCACGTCGGGGGTGATCCCCGACGGCAGGTAGGACAGCCACCGCCCGGTGCGGGCGATGCCGGTCTGCACCTCGTCGATCCACAGCAGAGCGCCGTGCTGGTCGGTGATCCGCCGGGCCGC
Organism: Raineyella sp. LH-20; assembly: GCF_033110965.1. NCBI lineage: Bacteria > Bacillati > Actinomycetota > Actinomycetes > Propionibacteriales > Propionibacteriaceae > Raineyella > Raineyella sp. LH-20. Next base: position 3,229,234 of record NZ_CP137003.1, read on the forward strand.
GCGCAGGAAGTCGTCGGAGCCGACGATGACGCCGCTCTCCCCCTGGATGGTCTCCAGGACGACCGCCGCGGTCTTGTCGTCGACCGCCTCGGCCAGGGCCGCCTCGTCGCCGTACGGCACGAAGACGACGCCGCCGGGCAGCGGCTCGAACGGCTCGCGGTAGGCGGCCTTCGACGTCAGGCTGACCGCCCCGAGCGTACGACCGTGGAAGGAACCCTCCATCGCGACGATCTTCGTGCGCCCCGTACGCCGGGTGAGCTTGAAGCCGGTGTCGTTGGCCTCCGAGCCGGAGTTGCAGAGGAACACCCGCGCCGGCGTGCCGGGGGCGTTCGCCGTGACCATCGCATCGAGCCGCTCGGACAGCTCCACCTGCCAGGGGCTGGTGAAGAGATTGGAGATGTGGACCAGCGTGCCGGCCTGGTCGCTGACCGCCGCGACGACGTCGGGGTGGGCGTGGCCGAGGGAGTTGACGGCGATCCCGCCGAGCAGGTCGAGGTACTCCCGTCCGTCGGCGTCCCAGACCCGGCAGCCCTCGCCGCGGACGAGGACCCGCTTGGGCATGCCGAAGTTGTGCATGTAGGCGTTCTCATAGCGGTCCAGCCAGCCGGCCTGGTCCGTCGTCCCGCTCGTCCCGGTGGGTTCGGTCATCCTCGTCACCTCAGTCATCGATGTTCTCCTTGTCCGCGACGACCATGGTGCCCATGCCCGCATTGGTGAAGATCTCCAGCAGCAACGCGTGCGGCACCCGGCCGTCGATCACCGTCGCCCGGTTCAGGCCACCGCGGACCGCCCGCAGACAGGCCTCCATCTTCGGGACCATCCCCGAGGCGAGCCCGGGCAGCATCTCCTCCAACTCGGAGGCGGTGATCTCGGTGATGATGTCCTCGCTGTCGGGCCAGTCACGGTAGAGGCCCTCGACGTCGGTGAGCATCACCAGCTTGTCCGCCTTGAGCGCGACGGCCAGTGCCGAGGCCGCGGTGTCGGCGTTGACGTTGAGCACCTGCCCGTTGTCGTCCGGCGCGACCGTCGCGACCACCGGGATGCGTCCGGCGTCGATCAGGTCCTGGATCGCGCGGGGACGGACGTGCACGACGTCGCCGACCAGACCGAGGTCGACGGCCTCCCCGTCGACGCTGGCCGTGCGCCGCTCGGCCCGGAACAGCCCGGCGTCCTCCCCGGAGGACCCGACGGCCAGCGGCCCGTGCTGGTTGACCAGTCCGATCAACTCGCGGCCGACCTGGCCCATCAGCACCATCCGGACGACCTCCATCGTCTCCGGCGTGGTCACCCGGAAGCCGCCGCGGAACTCCGAGGGGATGTCCAACCGCTTGAGCATCGCCGAGATCTGCGGACCACCGCCGTGCACGACGACCGGGTGGACGCCGCAACGGCGCAGGAAGACGATGTCCTCGGCGAAGGCCCGCTGGAGGTCCTCGTTGATCATCGCGTTGCCGCCGTACTTGATCACGATGGTCCGGCCGGTGTAGCGATCAATCCACGGCAGCGCCTCGATCAGGATGGACGCCTTGTCGGTCAGCGTCAGCGCCTCGACCGCCTCACTCATCACAGCCCCGTTCCTCGGCACAGGCTCGTTCCTCGGCACAGGCTCGTTCCTCGACGACGTCGGTCGGCACGGACGCGCTCACGAGGAGTACTCCGCGTTCTCCTTGACGTAGTCGTACGTCAGGTCGTTGGTCCACACGGTCGCCTCGGTGTCGCCGGCATGCAGATCCACCAGCACGTCCACCGCCCTCGGGTGCAGGTCGACCAGCTCGCGGGGCTCGCCGATCGCGCCGCCGCGGCAGACCATCACCCCGTTGAAGGCCACGTCCACCTGGTCCGGCTCGTACGCCGCGCTCGTCGTGCCGAGGGCGGAGAGCACCCGGCCCCAGTTCGGGTCGTTGCCGAAGATGGCGCACTTGAAGAGGTTGGAGCCGGTGATCGAGCGGGCCACCTGGACGGCGTCGGCCTCGGAGGCGGCGTTGACGACCCGGACGGCGATGTCGTGGCTGGCGCCCTCGGCGTCGCCGATCAGCTGCTGGCCCAGGTCGTGGCAGACCTCGGTGAGTGCGGCCCGGAAGGCTGCGGCATCGGGGGTGATGCCGGAAGCGCCGGAGGCGAGGGCCACCACGGTGTCGTTGGTGGACATGCAGCCGTCGGAGTCGAGGCGGTCGAAGGTCAGCCGGGTCGCCTCGCGGAGCGCGGGCTGCAGCTGCTCGGCCGGGACGACGGCGTCGGTGGTGATCACCACGAGCATGGTGGCCAGTCCTGGGGCGAGCATCCCGGCGCCCTTGGCCATCCCGCCGACGGTCCAGCCGTCGACCGTACGGGCGGCCTGCTTGGGCCGGGTGTCGGTGGTCATGATCGCCTCGGCCGCGGCCAGGCCGCCGTCGGTGGACAGTCCTTCCGCCGCAGTCGCCACACCGTCGAGCACGGCGTCCATCGGGAGCCGTACGCCGATCAGGCCGGTGGAGCACACCACGACGTCGCCGGCGGAGACGCCGAGCGCCTCGCCGACCTGCTCAGCGGTGCGGTGGGTGTCGGCGAAGCCGTCGGAGCCGGTGCAGGCGTTGGCACCGCCGGAGTTGAGCACGACCGCGTCGATCCGGCCGTCGGCGATCGCCTGGCGCGACCAGGTGACCGGGGCGGCGCAGATCCGGTTGGAGGTGAACACGCCGGCCGCGTCGAAACGGGGGCCGTTGTTGCGGACCAGAGCGAGGTCCTTGCGGCCGGAGGCCTTGATCCCGGCGGCGATGCCGGTGGCAGTGAATCCCTGGGCGGCGGTGACACTCACGGGGCGACTCCGATCAGTGGGAGGCCGGTGGTCTCGGGCAGACCGCAGGCCAGGTTCATGGACTGGATGGCACCGCCGGCGGTGCCCTTGGTGAGGTTGTCGATCGCCGACACGGCGACCAGCCGGCCGGCCGCCTCGTCGACGGTGACGTTGACGTGCACCACGTTGGAACCGACGATCGCGGCGGTGGCGGGCCAGGTGTTCTTCGGCAGCACGTGCACGAACGGTTCGTCGGCGTAGGCAGCGACGTACGCGTCGTACGCCTCGTCGGCGGAGACGCCGTGGATCGGTGCGGTGACCGTGGACAGGATGCCGCGCGGCATCGGCACCAGCAGCGGCGTGAACGACAGGCTGGGGTGGGTCGCGCCGAGGCGGGCCATGTTCTGCAGGATCTCCGGGGTGTGCCGGTGGACGCCGCCGACACCGTACGCGCTGGTGGAGCCCATCACCTCGGAGCCGAGCAGGTGCGGCTTGGCGGACTTGCCGGCCCCCGACGTGCCGGACGCCGACACCACGACGACGTCGTGGCCGTCGACCAGGCCGGCGGTCAGCGCCGGAAGGATGGCGAGGGTGGCGCCGGTCGGGTAGCAGCCGGGCACCGCGATCCGCGTGGTCGCGGCGAGCACCTCGCGCTGGCCGGGGAGCTCCGGCAGGCCGTACGGCCAGGTGCCGGCATGCGGGGTGCCGTAGAACGTCTCCCAGGCGAGCGGATCCTCCAAACGGAAGTCCGCGCCGCAGTCGACCACCACGGTGCCGGGGTCGAGCTGGGCGGCCACCGCGCCGGACGTGCCGTGCGGCAGCGCGAGGAAGACGACGTCATGGCCGCGGAGCGCGTCGACGGTGGTGTCCTCGATCCGTCGGTCGGCGAGCGGGGTGAGGTGACGCTGGTGCTCGCCCAGCGTCGAACCGGCCGACGAACCGGCCGTGAGGGTCCCGATCTCGACGTCGGGATGGCCGAGCAGCAGGCGGAGGACCTCCCCGCCGGCGTACCCGGTGCACCCGGCTACAGCTACGCGCAATGACATGCGCATAACTATGCCACAACATGAATGAATATGCAGCTGGTTGGAGGGATTCAGCAGGCAGCAGGCCGGAGTGCTCCGCAGACCGTACCCGTCGTGTTCATTCCCGCACGGGCGACCGAGTGGGAATGAACACGACGGGTACGGTCTGGATGCGGGGGCCGGCAGTCCCCGGGCAGAGACGATGGCTTGCCGGCCTCGGGCGGTGAGCAGCGGCCGTTGTCGGCCAGCGGGAGCGGCCGTCAGCGGGAGCAACGATCAGCGGGAGCGACGATCAGTAGCGCGCAGCGACGGCTCGGCGTCGTGCGACATGGGCCAACCAGCCCATCACGATCGCCAGGGCCGCGTTGACCACCAGGTAGACCACCCCGAAGGGCGAGGACCCAGCCGTCAGGTTGACGACCAGCGGACCGACGGCGACCAGGGCCGCCGCGGCGTACGCCCCGGACACGCTGCGTGCCAGGACGTACGCCACGACGCCGACCGCCGCCGCCCAGAAGACCAGCGCCGCCCACAGGCTGAAGGAGAAGCTCCCCACCGCCAGCAGCAGTGCGTAGAGCCCGTAGACGGCCCAAGCGACCCTGATGGCGACGGTCATCGACCGGCCCTGATCGCGGGGCTCATGCCCGCTGCACCGCCCCCAGCTCGGTGGCCACGGCCGCGACCGCGGCGTCCCGGGCGGCGATCGCCTCCTTGTCCTTCAGGGTGCGGTCGGCGGCACGGAAGCGCAGGGCGTACGCCAAGGACTTCTTGCCGGCCGGGATCTGCTCGCCCTCGTAGACGTCGAACAGCCGCACCGACTCCAGCAGCTCGCCGGCGCCGCGCACCAGCGCGGCCTCGACCGCGGCCGCGGGGACCGTGCTGTCGACGATCAGGGCGACATCCTCCTTGGCCACCGGATGGGTGGAGATCGCGGTGACCGAGCCGCCGGTGGGGGCGAGCTCGATCAGCAGGTCGAGGTCCAGCTCGGCGGCACAGGTGCGAGCCGGCAGACCGAAGGCCTCGCAGACCGTCGGGTGCAGTTCACCGGCGTGTCCCACCACCTGCCCGTCCACCGAGAGCTCGGCGCACCGCCCGGGGTGCCACGGGGCGAGGGCGACAGCCGTCCGGGTCAGCCTGAGCCCCAGCGTCCCGGCGGCGGTCTCGGCGAAGTGCACCGCGTGCACCCAACCGACCGGTTCGCCCTGGCCCGCCCATCCGGCAGGCCGCCAGGTGCCGGCCAGGACGCAGGCGAGATGGCGGGGCTGCACGGGAAGAGCAGCGGTCAGCCGGGCGATCTCCGCCTCGCTGGGCCGCTGAGCGACCGACAGTCGCGGCGCGGCGGGCCGGTCGGCTCCGCGGAAGACCTCACCCTGCTCGTACAGGGCCAGGTCGTCGAGGCCGCGGGAGGTGTTGCGCGCAACAGCGCCGAACAGCCCCGGGAGCAGCGTGGAGCGCATCGCCGGCTGGACGTCGGACAGCGGGTTGGCGAGCCGGACCAGGTCGCGGCGCGGGTCGTCGGCGGGCACGCCCATCTTGTCCAGGTCAGTGTCGGCGAGGAACGGGAAGCTCAGCACCTCGGTGTAGCCGGCGGTCGGCAGCGCGGTGTCCAGGGCACGCCTGGCCCGCTGCGAGGCGGTGAACCCGCGCCCGGACGGAGCCGGTGGCAGGACGCCCTCGATGGTGTCCAGGCCGACCTTGCGGCCGACCTCCTCGACATAGTCGTACGGGTCGACAAGGTCGGGGCGCCAGGTCGGCGGGGTGAGGGTGAGACGGTCACCGTCCCGCTCGACCCGGGTGCCACCACCCTGCAGGTAGCGGATGGTCGCCTCCTCGGACACGTCGGTGCCGAGGATCCGGGCGGGCAGGTCGAGGTCGATGGTCTGCACCGGCGCCGCCGGCACCGCGCCGACGATCGTCTCGGCGGTGTCGAGGGTGGCCCCACCGAACTCGACGAGCAGGGCGGCGGCCCGGTGGGCGGCGGCGTACGTCGCGTTCGGGTCGACACCGCGCTCGTTGCGGCGGGCGGCCTCGGAGGCCAGGCCGTGGCGACGCGAGGTGCGGGCCATCGACAGCATGTCGAAGTGGGCCGACTCGAGGATGATCTCGGTCGTCGTCTCGCGCAGCTCGGTGTGCTCCCCGCCCATCACGCCGGCCAGGCCGATCGGCCCGGAACCGTCGGTGATCAGCAGGTCGGCCGGGTCGAGGGTGCGCTGCACCCCGTCCAGGGTGGTCATCGTCTCGCCGGGCTGCGCCCGACGGACCACGATGCCGCCGCTGAGGGCGGCCGCGTCGTACGCGTGCAGCGGCTGGCCGGTCTCCAGCATCACGTAGTTGGTGACGTCGACGCCGAGCGAGATCGGACGCATCCCGCTCAGGGCCAGCCGGCGCTGCATCCAGCGCGGGCTCGGGGCCGCCGGGTCGAAGCCGGTGAGCCGCAGCGCCACGAAGACCGGGCAGCCGTCCGCGTCCTCGACGGTGACCGGGAAGCCCGCGTCGCTGGGGGCAGGCACATCGCGATCGATCACGTCGGTGAACGCCGCACCGGTCGCCTCGGCCGCCTCGCGGGCCAGGCCGCGGATCGACAGACAGTAGCCCATGTCGGGGGTGACGGCGATGTCGAGGACGTCCTCACGCAGGTGCAGCAACGGCTTGGCATCCTGGCCGACGACCAACGGGCGCCCCTCGTCGTCGGTGGCGCCGAGCACGATGATCCCGTGACCGCCGTCGTCACCGAGGCCGAGCTCGGCGGACGAACAGATCATCCCGTCGGAGAGGTGACCGTACGTCTTGCGGGAAGCGATGGCGAAGTCGCCGGGCAGCACGGCACCGGGCAGCGCGACGACGACCAGATCGCCGGCGACGAAGTTGTGCGCGCCGCAGATGATGCCGCGGTTGCCGGTCTCCGGGTCGTTGTGCTCGCCGACGTCGACATGACACCAGTTGATGACCTTGCCGTTCTTCTGCGGGGTCTTCTCCAGGTCGAGGACCCGACCGACCACCACCGGACCGGTGACGTCGGCGCCGGCCGACTCCACCTGCTCGACCTCGTGGCCGTACGTGATGAGTTCCTCGGCGAGCTCGCGGGCCTCGAGGGCCTCGGGCAGTGCGACGTACTCGCGCAGCCAGGACAGCGGGGCCTTCATCGGGCACCTCCCAGGAGAGAACGGCTGAAGCGGATGTCGCCCTCGATCATGTCGCGCATGTCGGCGGCGTCGTTGCGGAACATCAGGGTCCGCTCGATCCCCATGCCGAAGGCGAAGCCGGAGTAGACATCGGGATCGACCCCGGCCGCACGCAGCACCCGCGGGTTGACGACCCCGCAGCCGCCCCACTCGATCCAGCCCTCGGAATTGCAGGTCCGGCAGGGTCGCTCCGGGTTGCCCACAGACTCGCCGTGGCAGACGAAGCACTCCAGGTCGACCTCGGCGCTCGGCTCGGTGAAGGGGAAGTAGTTGGGACGCATCCGGGTCTTCACGTCGCCGAACATCGCCCGGGCGAAGTGCTCCAGGGTGCCGCGCAGGTGGGCGAAGGTGATGCCCTTGTCGACACACAGGCCCTCGACCTGGTGGAAGACGGGCACGTGGGTCGCGTCCAGTTCGTCGGCCCGGTAGACCTTGCCTGGGCAGATGACGTAGATGGGGGGTTCCCGGTCGAGCATCGTACGCACCTGCACCGGCGAGGTGTGGGTGCGCAGCAGGGTGTTGTTCTCCACCGGCGCCAGGTAGAGGGTGTCCTGCATCTGGCGGGCGGGATGGTCGGCGTGCAGGTTGAGGGCGTCGAAGTTGGTCCACTCGGCCTCGGCCTCGGGTCCCTCGGCGATCTCCCAGCCCATCGCCACGAAGACCTCGGCGATCCGGTCCATCAGGCCGGTGATCGGGTGCACCGCACCGGCGGGGGCCAGCTCGACGGGCAGCGTGACGTCGACCCGCTCCTCGGTGAGGACCCGTTCCAGTTCGGCGGCGCGGACGACCTCTTCGCGGGCCTTGAGGGCCTTGTTGACCTCACCACGGGCCTTGCCGATGCGCTGACCGGCTTCCTTGCGGGCCTGCGGCGGGAGCGCACCGATCTCGCGATTGGCGAGAGCGAGAGGCGAACGGTCTCCGGTGTGGGCGATGCGCGCGGCCTTGAGATCGGCGACGGTCACCGCCCCGGCAAACGCCGCCGTGGCCTCGGCAACCATCTGCTCGAGCGCCTCCGACTGCAGCGGCGTCGTTTCCACCGGGTCATAGTTCGTGTTCGGCCCTGACATGGGCTCCCCTCGCGTTCCGTACGGTCTCGGCACCGTGCCGATACCCCGGCCAAGTCTAGAAGCCAGGGACATCGGCGGCGAACCGGTGGGACCCACCCGGGGCAAGACCGACGACATGAACACTGTTCAAGACGACCTGAACAGTGTTCAATCACGGTGTTACGGTGACGCCGTCCTACGTCCGAGGAGCCCGATGTCCCTGTCGCCGACCACCGCCACCGCAGTCCGTCCCAGCACCTGTCCGCCGCCACCTGCCGACGACCTGATCCGGCGCGACCGGGCCCGGCTCTGGCATCCGTACGCCTCCACCACCGCCCCCGGACCGCTGCAGGCGGTCACGGATGCCGAAGGCGTCCGTCTCACGCTGACGGACGAGGCGGGCGTCTCCCGCCGTGTCATCGACGGCATGAGTTCCTGGTGGTGCATGATCCACGGCTACCGCCATCCGGTGCTCGACGCGGCGGTGCACGAGCAGGCCGCGCGGTTCACCCACGTGATGTTCGGCGGCCTCACCCATGCGCCGGCGGTGCAGCTGGCCGAGTCGCTCGCGGACCTGGCACCCGGCGACCTCGACCGGGTGTTCCTCGCCGACTCCGGGTCGGTGACGGTGGAAGTGGCCCTCAAGATGGCCCGGCAGTACCAGATCAGCCGCACGCAGGCGGTGGGCGGCCGACTCACCCGCACCCGGTTCGCCGCCCTGGAGGGCGGCTACCACGGCGACACCCTGGGGGCGATGAGCGTGTGCGACCCGGTGACCGGCATGCATGCCGCATTCGCGGACTCCCTGCCCCGAGAGCTCTTCCTCCCCCGCCCGCCCCGCCTCGGCGCGGCGCCCGAGGCCGTGGCGGTCTGGGCCGACCGGGTGCGGACCGTGCTGCACGACCACCGGGACGTCCTGGCCGGTGTGATCTGCGAACCGGTCCTGCAGGGCGCCGGCGGCATGTGGTCGTACGATCCGGAGGCCTTGCGGGTGCTCCGCGAGGTCACCCACGCGTACGACCTGGTCCTCGTCGTCGACGAGATCGCCACCGGCTTCGGGCGCACCGGCCCGCTCTTCGCCTCCGAAGGGGCCGGGATCGTGCCCGACGTGCTGTGCGTGGGCAAGGCGATGACCGGCGGCTACCTGACCCAGGCGGCCGTGCTGACCAGCGACCGATTCGCCCGGGCGGTCAGCGCCGGTCCACAACGCGCACTGATGCACGGCCCGACCTTCATGGCCAACCCGCTGGCCAGCGCGGTGGCTCTGGCCAGTCTCGAGCTGATCCGGGCGGGCGCCTGGCGGGCCCAGGTGCCCCGGATCGAGCAGCGCCTGGCGGCGGGCCTCGCGCACCTCACCGACTCCCCGATCGTCACCGACGTCCGGGTCCTGGGCGCCACCGCCGCCGTCGAGCTCGACCATCCGGTCGACCCGTGGATCGCCGCCCGGGCCGCCCTCGACGCCGGGGTCTGGCTGCGGCCCTTCGGCCGCCTCGTCTACACCATGCCGCCCTACATCGTCACCGACGACGACATCGCCACCATCACGGCCGCCATCGCCGCGGTCGTCCACGCCGAGGAGGCACGATGATCATCCTCGAACCGGGCGTCACCATCGTCACCGGGACGGGAACCGATGTCGGCAAGACCATCGTCACCGCGGCCCTGGCGGCGACGCTGGAGGCTGCCGGCCGGCATCCGGTCCTGGTCAAACCCGCCCAGACGGGTCTGGTCGCGGGCGCGCCGGGTGACGTCCACGAGGCTGCCCGACTCGCCGGCATCCCTGCCGATCGCCGCCACGAGTTCGTACGCCTCCCGGAGCCGCTCGCTCCCACCACTGCGGCCCGCCGCGCCGGCATCACCCCACCGACCGTCGCGGAGCATGCCACCGCCATCGCCGCACTGGCCGAGCAGCACCCGACCGTCCTGGTCGAGGGCGCCGGTGGGCTGCGGGTAGGACTCGACGCCGCGGGCGACGGCCTGGTCGAGCTCGCCGCCGCCCTCGGCGCACGGGGGCACCGGCCACGCTTCGTGGTCGTCGCCCGGCCCGACCTCGGCACCCTCAACGTCGTACGCCTCACCTGTGACGCCATCCGCGACAACGGCGGCACCGTCGCCGGCGTGGTGATCGGCTCCTGGCCCGACGAACCCGACCTCGCGATGACCTGCAACCGTGCTGAGCTCGCGGCGGCGGCCGGCGCTCCGCTGCTGGCGGTCCTACCCGCCGGCCTCGGGGCCTGCACGCGCGTCGACTTCCTCGAAAGGGTCTCCCGTGCTTGACACCACCCCCGGTCCCGTGTCGTCCGAGCAGGACGACGCCGCACTCCTGCGTCTCGGATACCGGCCCTCACTGGGGCGCAGCCTCGGCATCGGCGCCATCCTCACCTACGGCCTGTTGTTCTTCGTCCCGATGGCCCCGGTCGCCGTGTTCGGCTACGTCGCGACGATGTCGCACGGTGCGCCGGTCCTGGTCTACCTGGTGGCCGCCCTGGTGATGGGCCTGTCGGCGATCAGCTTCCGCGAGATGGCCCGGCGATTCCCGGTCGCCGGGTCAGTCTACGGCTACACCCGGCTGTCCACCGGTCGCCACCTCGGCTTCGTGGCGGGCTGGCTGGTGCTGCTGGACTACCTGCTGATGCCGGCCACCCTGGTCGTACTCGCCGCGGTGGCACTCGAGAAGGTGCTGCCCGGCGTCCCGGTGTGGGCCATCGTGGTGGGCTTCATCCTGGTCTCGATGGGGCTCAACCTCGCCGGCATCACCGTCACGACGCGTGCCGGCGTGGTGCTCCTCGCCGTCCAGTTGGTGGTCCTCCTCGTCTTCGGGGCGTACGTGGTGCGGGCGCTGGCCGCCGGGCACGCCGAGCCGGCCCTCGCCGCCGTCTGGCACCCCGGTGTCGACGTCGGCGCGGTCCTCGGGGCCGTCTCGATGGCAGCCCTGAGCTATCTGGGCTTCGACGCGGTGAACACGCTCAACGAGGAGGCCCGCGGCGGCGGCCGCACGGTCGGGCTGGCCACCGTCATCCTGCTGGTCACCATCACCGTGCTGTTCTGTGCGGAGGTGTGGGCGGCGGCCCTGGTCACGCCAGTCGCCGACCTGGCGGAGACCGACGTGGCCCGTGCCTTCTACCTGGCGGTGGAATCCGTGGCACCCGGCTGGTTCAGCACGGTGTTCACCCTGACCAGCGCGGTGCTGGCGATCTTCTCCTGCCTGGTGGTGGCCCATGCATCGACCGCCCGGCTGCTCTTCGCCATGGCGCGGGACGGGGTGCTGCCCTCGGCCCTGGCCCGCACCGACCGGCGCGGAGGGCCGTACGTCGCTGTGCTGGTGGTGTCGGCGGTCGCACTGGGCCTCGGGCTGGCCCTCGCCGGCCGGTCCGCGCTGGCGACCTCCCTGGTCACCTTCGGCGCCCTGGGGTCCTACGTCCTGCTGCACGTCTCGGTGATCGTCCGATGCTGGTGTCAGGAGCGGAGCGGCCGCTGGCTCACCCATCTCGCGGTGCCCCTGCTCGGCGCCGCCGCACTGCTGGCGGTGCTGTCACGGACCGCTCCGTTGACCCGTACGGTCGGCCTGCTCTGGCTGGCCGCGGGCGGGATCGGCTACGCACTGTCACTACTGCTCCGCTCGAAGGCTGCTCGTGGCTGACCTCCGCACCGACCCTGCCGCTCGGGCCGGCGATCCCCCCGACACCCTGCGGCACGGTGACGCCCGACGCGGTTTGTCTGCGACCTCTGCCGCCACTACGGTCGAGGTGACTATCCCCAGGAGGCGACATGGGTCAGGACGACCAGCCGACGCAGGCCTTCGGTGAGCCCGGTCGCTCCCCCGGATCGCCCACCGGCGGCGGCCCGACGCGCCGGAGCGGCGACGAACAGCAGACGCACGTGTTCGGCGGCTCCGACCAGGCCACCCGCGCCTTCCCCGGTCCGGCCGCACCGAGTGGGACCGGCCCGGCCCGAGCGTACGACGCAGGCCAGGGCGGACCGTCGTACGGCGCCGGGGAGACACCCACCGCTCAGTACGGCGCCGATGCCACCCGGGCCGCTTCCGCCGCGGACGAAGCCGACACGGGTCGGCTGCCGAGCTACCACGAGGGTGTCGACGACCAGCCGTACCGGGAGGTGCGGCACAGCTTCTACGACGCGGACTACGTGGCCCGACAGCAGGCCCAGGCCTACAACGCCCAGCCGTACGGTTCGCCGTCCTCCATCCCCCAGCCGGGTCAGCAGCCTCCGGGGGAACCACCGGTCGCCCCGCCGGCCCCCGAGGACGAGCGGCGGGGCCGGGGTCGGGCGCGGCTGATGCTGGCGCTGGGCATCGTCATCGGTCTGGTGGTGATGGGCATCGCGGCAGCCGTCCGGGACGCCACCCGCACTCCGGAGCCGGTCCCCACCGTGACGGCCACGGCCACCGTCACCGCGACCAGCACGGTCACGGTGACCCGCAGCCCGGTGATCAGCGTGCCGACCCGGTTGCCGAGCGTCTCCGCGCCGGTCCAGCTGCCGAGCACCTTCCCGAGCTTCCAGTTCCCACGGATCCCCGGTCTCAACGGCGGCGACAACGGCAACGGCTGACACAGACGACCGATCGCCCCGCCCCGACAATGTCGGAACGGGGCGATCGGTGCGTTCGCGAGCGTACGGCGGCCGTCAGGCCCCGGCGCGCTGGGCAGAGGCGGTGCTCCACAGGCAGACCGCGGCGGCGGTGGCCAGGTTGAGGCTCTCGGCCCGGCCCCAGATCGGCACCCCCACTACGGCGTCGGCCAGTGCGGCGTCCTCGGTCGGCAGCCCCCACGCCTCGTTGCCCATCACCCAGGCCGTCGGGCGGGCGAGCCGGCCGGTGGCCGCGTAGTCCTGCAGGTCGGCGCCGCCGCCGTCGGCGGCGAGCACCTGCAGCCCGGTGTCCCGCAGCCTCCCGGTGACCTCGTCGAGGCCGACGCCGGTGACGATCGGCAGGTGGAAGACCGATCCGACGCTGGCGCGGACAACTTTGGGGTTGGTCCATTCGACCGAGCCCTTGGTGCAGACGACGGCCTCGGCACCGAAGGCGTCGGCGACCCGGACGACGGCGCCGAGGTTGCCGGGATCACGGATCTGGGCGCAGACCAGCACCAGCCGGGGCGCCGCGGACACGACGTCGTCGAGGGTCGCCTCCGGCGTTGTCACCTGGGCGACGATCCCCTGCGGGGTGACCGTGTCACTCACGGTCGCGATCAACCGGGAACCCACCTCGTACACCGGGATGTGGTGGTCGAGCGCCAGATCGAGCAGGTCGGCATGCCGACCTGCCAGGTCACGGTCGACCCAGACGGCGACGGTGGCGCCGTACGTCACGGCTTCGCGCACCGCCTGGCGGCCCTCCGCGAGGAACTCACCGTCCTCCTCGCGATGCTTGCGGGTGGTGAGACGACGGACCGACCGGACCCGGGCGCCCGAGGGCTCCTGGGGTCCGGCCGGTCCGTTCTGCGCCGGCGTCATCCGACGGCCGGGATCATCGCGGCCGCGGACATCAGGCGGCGACGGTCTCCGCGGCCTCGACGGCCGGCTGGTTGTCCTTGGCGAGCTGGACCAGCTTGGCGAACGCCGGGGCGTCGCTGACGGCCAGCTCGGCGAGCATCTTGCGGTCCACCTCGATGCCGGCGTTCTTCAGACCGGAGATGAAGCGGTTGTAGGTCATCCCCTCGGCGCGGGCCGCGGCGTTGATGCGCTGGATCCACAGCTTGCGGAAGTCGCCCTTCTTGGCGCGACGGTCGCGGAAGCTGTAGACGCCGGAGTGGAGCAGTTGCTCCTTGGCCTTGCGGTACGAGCGGGAGCGCTGGCCGCGGTAACCGGACGCGCGGTCCAGGACCTCACGACGCTTCTTCTGCGCGTTCACAGAACGCTTGACGCGTGCCATGGTGGTATCTCCTTCAGTTCAAAAAGTCAGGGTGGGGGATGCTCACTTGCCGAGCAGCTTCAGGGCCTTCTTGGCATCGCCCGTCGGCAGGATGGCATCGCCGGTCAGGCGGCGGGTGCGCTTGGAGGGCTTGTGCTCGTTGAGGTGCATCTTCCCGGCCCGGCGGTGCTTGACCTTGCCGGAACCCGTCAGCTTGAACCGCTTCTTAGCACCGGAGTGCGTCTTCATCTTCGGCATCGTTGTGCTCCGTTTCTATCGCCCTGTGGCGATCACAGGTCGATATCGGGGTCCATGTTGTCGGCCGGACCCTTCTTCTTCTTTTTCTGGCCTTCCTCGGCCCGCGCACGCGAGGCGGCCTGCTCCTCGCGCTCGAGTTCCACGTCGGCCGCACGCTCGGCGGCCTTCCGTTCCTTGTCCTTCTCGTGCTCGACGCGCGCCTGCGTCTTCTTGCGCGTCGGGGCCAGGATCATCAGCATGTTCCGCCCCTCCTGCTTCGGAGGGAACTCGATGGTGCCGAACTCCTCGACGTCCTCGGCCAGCCGGCGGAGCAGGTTGAACCCGAGCTCCGGTCGGCTCTGCTCGCGACCGCGGAACATGATGGTGATCTTGACCTTGTCGCCACCCTTGAGGAAGCGGACCACGTGACCCTTCTTGGTCTCGTAGTCGTGGTCGTCGATCTTCGGTCGAAGCTTCATCTCCTTGACGAGGGCGTTCGACTGATTGCGACGGTTCTCGCGCTCCTTCTGAGCGTTCTCGTACTTGAACTTGCCGTAGTCCATGAGCTTGACCACGGGCGGCTTGGCCTGGGCGGCCACCTCGACGAGATCGAGCTCCGACTCGCGGGCCAATCGCATGGCATCTTCGATGCGTACGATCCCCACCTGCTCTCCGTTCGGTCCGACCAGGCGGACCTCCGGGACACGGATGCGCTCATTGATGCGCGGTTCAGTGCTGATGCTTCCTCCAAATTCGCGGTGCTCGCAGGGTTTCGACCCGGGGATACGACGAAGGCCCCGCATCGCGGGGCCCTGAAGGAACGCGTGGCATCGCGACGCCCACACCCGGAACGGTGGGTGATGGCTCCGCGTCCACACGACCTACCCGACGACCGGTGCCCGATCCAGGGGATCGAAAGCGTCGTACGGGTGGGAGATCAGGTCCCCACTTGTGGATCCGGCAGGCAGCCGAATCGGTCGGCGTCCAGTGTAGCGAAGGGCTGGACGAATCCCTAATCGCAGTGGTCAGTGCCGGTGATCATCGCCGTGCGGGTGATCGTGTCCGTGACCATGCTCGTGCGGGTGCTCGTGTCCGTGATGCCCATGATCGTGCGGGTGCTCGTGTCCGTGATGCCCATGATCGTGGTGGTGTCCGGAGTCCGTCTCCTCGGCGGACTCGTCCCGGGTGGCCAGCCAGCCGAAGCCGTCCTCCAGCCGGACCAACCGACGGCCGCGGCCGAGGTTGGTGAGCAGCGGCTCCTCGAGCGCCATCGGCACCGGACCCTGCAGGTCGATCAGCAGGGTGCCGGCCCCGGACATCACCGCCGCCTCGGCGACCCGGTCGAGGGTCGCCGGGATCGGGCGCGCCTGCGGGTTCCAGGCGGCCAGCGAGTCCACCCCGGTGAACGCCAGCATCGCCTTGGCGCCGTCCGCCTGCTGCAGCAGGACCGCCGACATCTCCGCATGCCGGTCGGGATCGGGGCCGTCCGGGTGCAGGTTCTCCCCGGCGGAGACGATCGGGATGAGCAACCGCGACAGGCACAGGTCGACGACCGCCTGCAGGTAGGCCTCCTGGTCGCCACTGCCGGCGGCGGCCATCACGTCGCGCAGCCCCTGGGGTGCCGACCCGTCGTCCTCGGCGAACTGCTGGTTCGTGTCGCCGAGCAGGTGGTCGTGATGTGCGGTCATGGTGCCCAAGCGTAGAGGATCCGCCCTCCCCGACCATCGCCTAGCCTGGACGACGTGACAGACGCCCGCAGACCGCGCCGACCCGGGTCCCTCTCGCCCGCCGCCATGGAGGCACTCGGCGGACGGACCGACCCGATCGAGGCACTGCATGCCGCGCACGAGTCCGCCGCGGTCCTGCTGCACGCCGGGCGGGCCTCGGGCGACCCGGCGGTGACCGAGCGTCTGGTGGCCCTGGTCGACGACATCGGGCTGGACACCCTTGCCGACCTGTGGGCTCGGCGCCCGGCCCGTACGCTCCCCGGTGCCCTGTGGCGGCTCTACGTGGTGCACACCTGGGTGCTCACCGATCCGTACGGAGCGGCCCGCGAGTACGCGGCCGGCATCCGGTTCACCGAGCCCAACCATGCGGTCGCCGGGGCCGGCGATCCGACCGGCCCCGACGAGGTGCGCCGGGTGACCGACGAGATCCTTCGCGGCGTCTTCGACGGCGACTTCGCCATCGCCCTGGAACGCGCCGCGGCCTTCTGCCACGTCGTCTCCTCCGGCCGCGCCGACGTGTCGTCCGGGCCCGAGGCCGCGGTCCAGGCGGCCCGGATGCAGACGATGGCGGAGGACCTGGCCGCCTGCGCCCGGCTGTGGCGCTCCGGCGAACTGCACTGAGCCGCTTCGTCACGTTCCGAGGGCGACGGTCCGGACCCCGGAACGCGTCGCTCCCTCCCGTCGCGTACGCTCCGCAGACTCGCCGGGCACGCCCCGGACCGGATGGTCCCCGGTTTGGGATCGCCTGCCGGGGCGACCTATCCTTTTGCACGCGTCGGGCCGTGGTAGCCCCGGGCCTCAACTTCTGCCGCTGCGAGCGGCCACTCGCCGAGAGGCGCTCCCGGTCCGACGCACTGCTTCACCGGTCCGACGCGCCCCCGGTCCGATCAGCCGCGGGCCCGATCAGCCGCGGGTCACCGGCACCTTCCGGCCGCCTGGTGACGGTTCCTCCCCCACCGGCACCCGGATCTCCAGCACACCGTCGGTGTAGCTCGCGGTGACGTCGGCCTCCGTGGCCCCTTCCGGCAGGGTGATGGTCCGGTTGAACGCGCCGTAGCGGAACTCCGAGCGGTAGGAGTCCTTCGCCTTCTGCTCCGTACGTTCCTCCCGATGGGCCCGGATCTGCAGCTTGCCACCCTCGACCGAGATGGTGACGTCCTTGTCGGGGTCCAGCCCCGGAGCCTCGGCCCGGATCACCAGGGTCTTGTCGTCGAGGTACTCCTCGACCCGCAGCAGCGCCTCTTCCTCCTCGGTCTCGAAGAACCGCTCGACCAGATCCTGCAGATCGGGCCAGGCCGGCCGAGGACGTCGCACGAGCGCCATGATGAACTCCCTTCCGCGCCGTCGCGGACGGCGCCGTTGCCGTTGTAGGGTCTGTCCGCACAGGCCCCGATTCCAGCGTCGGCCCGCTCCCGGCGACGGTCAAGCGATTCCGGGAACGGACCGACCCGACCGGCGGGATCACCCTGGTCGGAGCCGGCGGGCCCGCCCTCGGGTCGCGGCGCCGTCGTACCCCGCGGGTAGGCTGACGTCATGAATCCCACGGACATCCTGCTCTCTGCGACCCTCACGCTGGTCCTGATCGGGCTCGTGTACGCGTTGGTCAGCTGGCGTGCCGGCTACGGCGCCGGCCGCATCCTGGAAGGCCTCGGCCTCGTCGCGCTCAGCGTCGGTCTCTTCCTCTCCGGCCTGATGAAGCTGGCGTACGACCTCATCGCCGCGCTGATCGGCTGGGGCATGGCGCTGGTGTGGACTCCTCTGGTGGCCACCGGGATCGCCGCCCTCGTCCTTGCTGTGGTGCTCTGGCTCGTGTCCGGGGCGCTGAACCGCCGCGGTGTCGGGGTGCGGACCAAGGAGGCCATCCAGGCCCGGCGCGAGGAGCGCAGGGCCGCCCGGGCGGCCAAGGGTAGGCCGGGCGCTACGCCGGCGCGAAGCGCCTCCGGCGGCACGCCGGCCTCCACCAGCCGTTCCACCGCGGCGACGGGCGCCGCGCCGACCGCCGAGAAGAAGTCCGGCGACGAGTTCGACGAGATCGAGGACATCCTTCGCAAGCGGGGGATCAGCTGATGCCGGCCCGATTCTCCTGGTCGCCCCGGCTGGTGGCTTTCGACGTCGACGGGACGCTGCTCTCGTCCGACCATGACATCCTCGACAGCACCCGGGAGGCCATCGACCAGGTGCGTGCGGCCGGCGCCACCGTGATGATCGCCTCCGGCCGACCGATCGCCGGGATCCGGTTCCAGGTCGCCCGGCTGGGTCTGCCGACCGACGGCCTGGTCCTCTCCGGCTGCAACGGTGCCGTGATCGAGGATGCGACGACCGGTGAGGTGATGGCCTCCTGGCCCGTCCCCGCCCCGGTGGCGGCCCGGATGTACCGCGGGCTGCGTGGACTGCCGGTCGCCACCCTCGTGCCGGTCGGCGGGGACGTCTTCATCGAGGAGGCCGACGGCTACATGGTGCACGTCGAGGCCCACGCCAACGGCACCCGTGAGGTGCTGGTCGACGACCTCGCCACCGCCGCCCCGACCCCGCCGAAGATCCTCGTCTCGGCCCCGTACGACGTGCTGGTCGAGCACCGAGCGACGATCGACGCCCTCGGTGGTGTCGATGTCGAGACCTGCTTCTCCTCCACCTACTACTACGAGGTGAACGCGGCCGGAGTGAGCAAGGGGGCCGCCCTCGCCGCCTTCTGTGCCGCCGAGGGCATCCCGCTGGACCGGACGGTCGCGTTCGGCGACAACGAGAACGACATCTCCATGATCCGCGCCGCCGGGGTGGGCGTCGCGATGGGCAACGCTATCGACGCCCTCAAGGCGGTCGCCGACGTGGTGACGGCCAGTAACGACGACCACGGCATCGCGCAGGTGCTGGGCGGGATGACCGTCCCGGCCTGAGCCCGCCGGCCGGGTCGGCCGCCCGGCGTACGGAGCGGCCGCCTGGCGCATGGAGCGTCGACCACGGCCTGCCGCCGGACGGGCCGGTCAGGGACGGTGCCTGATCAGAGACGGTGGCTGATCAGGGACGGTGGCTGATCAGGGACGGTGGCTGATCCACAGCTCCTGCAGTCGGGCGGCGTTGAGTCGGGCGCGGTCGCCGTCCGGCGCCTGGATGGCCATCACCATCCGGCGCTGGGCGTCGCCGTCGCGATCCCGCCGGAAGGTGAAGACGTACACCCAGGGGTCGCCCTCCTCGAACCGGATGTCGGAGATCTCGTGCCAGGCGTACCGGTGCCGGATCACCCCGGTGGTGATCGTCACCCCCTCCTCGGTCGCCACGACCGACGAGAGCCCCAGTCCGAGCACGAAGACGACGATGACGAGCAGAGTGACGAGGATGAGCGCGAGCTCGGGCCAGGTCGCCTGTTGTCGAAGTTCCGGGTCCAGGAGGAACCAGGTCACCAGCGGGCTGCCCAGCATCAGCGCCGAGACCACGATGGCCGCAGCCAGCATGGCCCGCGACCGGACCCGGAGCAGCACCGGCATGGTGGCGGCTCCCCGCCTCAGAGGCGGCACGCCGCCAGGTCGGTGACCAGGATGGCCCGGGCGCCCAGGTCCCACAGGTCGTCCATCACCAAGTGGGCGTCGGCGGCCGGCACCATCGCGCGGACCGCAAACCAGCCCTTGCGGGCCAGCTCGGAGACCGTCGGGGACTCGAAACCGGGCGTCAGTGCGAGCGCCGCCTCCAGCTTGTCCTCGGAGACGTCGTAGTCCATCAGGACGTACGCCCGGGCCACCAGCACGCCCTCGATCCGCTGCACGAAGTGGTCGAGGCCCTCTGGGACGTCGCCGTTGCGCTGCACGAGGATGGCCTCGGACTGCATGATCGGCTCGCCGAAGACCGCCAGGCCGGCACGCTTGAGGGTGGATCCGGTCTCCACCACGTCGGCGATCGCGTCGGCGACGCCGAGGCGAATGGCGTTCTCCACCGCACCGTCGAGGCTGATCAGCCGGGCCGACATCGACCGCTCGTCCAGCCAGGTCTGCACCAGACCGGGGTAGGAGGTGGCGATCCGCTTGCCGTCGAGCTCCTCGACGGTCATCCGCTCCTCGCTGGGGGCGGCGAAGCGGAACCGGGTCCCGCCAAAGCCGAGGGCCTTGATCTCGGTCGCCGCGGCACCGGAATCGAGCAGCATGTCGCGCCCGGTGAAGCCGATGTCGAGGGTGCCCTCTCCGACGTAGATGGCGATGTCACGGGGCCGCAGGTAGTAGAACTCGACCCGGTTGGCCTCGTCGACCACCATGAGTTCCTTGGACTCGGTGCGCTGCCGGTAGCCGGCCTCGCGCAGCATCTGCATCGATGCCTCCGACAGGGATCCCTTGTTCGGGACGGCGACCTTGAGGAACGGACGTTCAGAGTTCACGGCCCCACCCTAATGGGGGCGCCGCGGCCCGCCCAACCCGGAAGCGTGGGCGGAACGACCGGCGCTCACAGCTTGCGGTAGACGTCCTCGAGCGTCAGGCCGGTGGCGATCATCATCACCTGGGCGTGGTAGAGCAGCTGGGAGATCTCCAGCGCGGTGGCGTCCTTGCCCTCGTACTCGGCCGCCATCCAGACCTCGCCGGCCTCCTCGATGATCTTCTTGCCGATCTGGTGCACACCGGCATCGAGCTCGGCGACGGTGCCGGAGCCGTCCGGGCGGTTGACCGCCTTGTCCTGCAGTTCGGCGAATAGGCTCTCGAAGGTCTTCACGCGATCGAGACTAGCCGACGTACGCTGCGGACCCCCGCCGACGCCAACAGCGACACCGAGCAGGGCGTCCGCGGCCAGCAGCAGCAGACCGGGCGCCGAAGCGTCGGTCCCCTCGCCCGCCAGCGCCGCCGCGGCCCAGGCGTCGACCGCGGCCAGCGCGGCGGGGGCGTCCAGGTCGTCGCGCAGGGCGGCCCGGACGGCGGCCACCGCGGCGGCGCCGTCCGGGCCGGCCGGTGCGGCGAAGGCCCTCCGCCAGGTGTCCAGCCGGTCGATCGCTGCGAGCAGGCCCGCATCGGTCCAGGACCAGTCGGCGCGGTAGTGGTGAGCGAGGATCGCCAGCCGGATCGCCATCGGGTCGACCCCGGCGGCGGTCAGCCGGGAGACCAACACGAGGTTGCCCCGCGACTTCGACATCTTCTCGCCGTCCAGACCGACCATGCCGGCGTGCACGTACGCCCGGGCGTAGCGGTGGCCGGTGGCGGCGCGGCCCTCGGCGGCGCTCATCTCGTGGTGCGGGAAGGCCAGGTCGGAACCGCCGCCCTGGACGTCGAACGTCTCGCCGAGGTAGTGCTGGGCGATCACCGAGCACTCGATGTGCCAGCCCGGCCGGCCGGCACCGAGGCGGCTGTCCCAG
This sequence comes from Raineyella sp. LH-20, assembly GCF_033110965.1. Lineage (NCBI taxonomy): Bacteria > Bacillati > Actinomycetota > Actinomycetes > Propionibacteriales > Propionibacteriaceae > Raineyella > Raineyella sp. LH-20. The sequence goes on from NZ_CP137003.1 coordinate 3,250,416, forward strand.
GAGGGCTCGCCGTCGCGGGCCATCCGCCAGACCAGGCAGTCGAACGGGTCGGCCTTGCCGGGCCGATCGGGGTCACCGCCGCGCTCGGCGAAGATTCCGCGCGCCTCGTCCTCGGACAGGTGTGAGATGGCGCCGTAGTGCGGCACCTGACGGGAGCGGAAGTACCAGTCGGCGGCCTCGACGCCCGGCGCCCCGGGGTCGAGCCGGTAGACCAGGCCGCGCTCGCCGAGCGCCTCCACCGCGTCCACGACGAGCGGGATCGCCTCGACCGCACCGATGTAGTGGCGCGGCGGGAGCACCCGCAGCGCCTCCATGTCGGACCGGAAGAGGTCGGTCTGGTCGACGGCCAGCGCGGTCCAGTCCACGCCGGTCGCCTGGGCCCGCTCCAGCAGGGGGTCGTCGATGTCGGTGACGTTCTGCACGTAGTGGACGTCGAGGCCGCGGTCATGCCAGGTCCGGTTCAGCAGGTCGAAGGCGACATACGTAGCCGCGTGGCCCATGTGCGTCGCGTCGTACGGGGTGATGCCGCAGACGTACATCCGGGCCTCGCCCGACTCCGGCCCCACCGGCAACAGACCGCCGGTGGCGGTGTCATGGACACGGACGGGCGCACTCCCGTCACCGGGGACCGACTGCAGGGCGGGGGAGCTCCAGGCACGCATGGACGGGACTTTACAGCGGCGGCCAAGGGATCGACGGCCAGGTGTCCTGCGGACCGGGAAGGGCCCCGGCGGCCAGCAACGCCTCGGCGCGGACCACCACCGCAGCGATCTCGGCACCGGTGAGCAGCCCGTCGAGCACCTCGCCGGCGACCGTACGTGTCCGTTCCAGCAGCGCCGTCTCCTCGCGGTCCAGGCAGGCACCGGCCCAGCCCCACAGCACCGTACGGAGCTTGGGCTCGACGTGGAAGCACAGACCGTGGTCGCAACCGAGCACGCTCCCCTGGCTGGGCAGCAGGTGGACGCGCTTGCGGTCGGCGTTGTTGCTCACCGCGTCGAACAGCGCCAGCCGACGCAGCCTGGGGTCGTCGCGGTGCACCAGGGTGACGTCGCGTCCGTACGCGTCGACGGCGTCGACGACGCCGAGCCAGCCCGGCGGGATCCGGTCGGCCGGCGCGAGCCCGACCAGGTCCTCGAGGTCCTCGTCGATCTCCACCCAGGTCTGCACCGCTCCCTCCCCGGCCGAGGAACGGACCAGTCGGGTGGTCGGGACGACGTCGAAGCCGGCTGCCGCGGACAGCGCGTACGCCGCAGCCTCGCGCGCCGCCAGGGTGCCGTCGGGAAAGTCCCAGAGCGGCCGCTCCCCCGCCACCGGCTTCCAGACGCAACGGACCGGCGCCTCCCCGACGCCGACGGCGTCGACCTCGGCCAGGTAGGTGGCGTTGGACGCCGTACGGATCCGGCCGAGCACCCGCAGGGTCGGTGTGGGTCTGTCGAACAGCGTTGTGGCGAGGGCGGGGTGCATCAGGTCCGTCCTTGCCGACCGGAGGCCCGGCCATCCTCGACGCGGCGCACCGTGGATCGGCGTCGCGGCCGGCGACGTGGTGGAGCGCCGACCGCTCGGTCAGTCCAGCGGATTGAGGTACCCGTTGGCGCGGGGGCAGACATGACCGTCAGGGTCCATCGGTTGGCGGCAGAAGGGGCACACCGGCCGGCCCGCGGCGATGACCGCCTGGGCACGAGCGACGAACTGCCGGGCGTACGCGGGGGTGAGGCCGATGATGCAGACGGTCCCCTCCTCGAGCTCGGCGCTGTCGATCTCCGCGAAGCCGGTGATGGCGTCCTCGACGTCGTCGGAGAACAGTTCCAGCACCACCTTGTCGTGGCGGCTGTCCCAGGCCAGGCTCATCGGCCCGATCCGGAAGTCCTCGGTGATCGGTGCGTCCAGCGGCCGGGTGTCCGCCGCACCGGCGACCGGCGGCGGGATGATGATGCTGCTGAGGGACCGGGCGGAGACCTCGTCGAGCAGGTGGGCGATCTGGTTGGCCAGCACCTCGACCTGCTGCTTCTCGCACACCAGCGAGGAGAGCCGGCTCTCCTCACGCACCTGGAGGAAGAACGTACGGTCCCCGGGCTCGCCGACGGTCCCGGCGACGAAGCGATCGGGATGGTCGTAACGGAGGGTGAACGCGGTCACAACGCCAGCCTACGTCGAGGATCGCTCGCCGGCGCGCGCCTCGGATCCGACGTCGGCGGCGGCCCCGTCGCCCCGCGACCCGGCGGCCCCGTCGCCCCGCGACCCGGCGGCCCCGTCGCCCCGCGCCCCCGGGGCTCCGTCACGCCCCAGCCCCGCCGATCTGTCGCGGCTCGTCGCCGCGGCTGCGTCACGGTCTGTCTCCGCCGCGGGTCCGGCGCCGCCGCCGACCGCGGCGTCGTCGCTCGGCCGTGGCCCGGCGGGCAGCAGGTCGCGGATCGGACCGGCGGTGCTGTTGAGGGTCAGGACGTACGGGCGGGCCGGGGTGTAGCGGATGATGCTCACCGAGGCCGGGTTGACCACCAGGCGCTGGAACTGGTCGAGGTGCAGGCCGAGGGCGTCGGCGAGGACGGCCTTGATGATGTCGCCGTGGCTCACCGCGACCCACGCCGCCTCGGCGCCGCTTTCGTCGGCGATCCGGTCCTGCCGGGCCCGGACCGCGGCGACGGCGCGTTGGGCCATCGCCACCATCGACTCCCCGCCCGGGAACCGGGCGGCCGACGGGTGCGCCTGCACGATCCGCCACAGCTCCTCGCGGGCGAGCTCGGCGAGCGTACGGCCGCTCCACTCCCCGTAGTCGACCTCGGCCAGCGCCTCGTCGACGACGATATCGGCGACCCCCAGGGCCTGGGCGGTCTCCAGGCATCGCTCCATCGGCGAGGACACGGTGGCCGCCAGAGACACCCCGGCCAGGCGTCGGCCGGCGGCCCGGGCCTGTTCCCGGCCGGTCTCGTCGAGGCGGACCCCCGGCGTACGGCCGGCCAGGATGCCGGTGGCATTGGCGGTCGTCCGGCCGTGCCGCACCAGGAGGAGGATGGTCATGGGGCCAGCGTACGGTCAGCTGTAGCGGCCGTACCGGTGTCCGAGCGGCTCGACGTCCCCGGCGAGTTCCAGTTCCTCGATCGTCGCCCGGATCAGCAGCCCCCAGCCCGCGTGCGGCGGCGCGGCGTCGACGAGGCGTACGCCCACCCAGGCCGCCGCGCCGTCGAGTCGCGGACCGTACGGGCCCGCCGTCCAGTCACCGGTGCGGAACGGGCCGCCCGGTGACGGGGCGACCCTGGCGAACGCGTCGGCGATCCGGCCCTGGCCGTGGGCGAGGACATTCACCGTCGCGGTGCCGGTGGCGCGGCAGAGGTCCCACCAGTCGCAGTCCTCGTCGACCAACGCCACGAGTTCGGCAGGGTCACCCTCGCCGACGAGGACCGAGGAGATCGTCCAGCCGTCGCGGCGGCCCGCCCCGGCGCTGGTCCACACCGTCACCGGTGCCGGCAGGTGGCCGCGCAGCCGGCGGACCGGGTCGCGCAGTTCCCGCGGAGTCGCGAACGGGTCCTCGTTGTGGATGCTCATGGGCCCAGTGTTCCCCAGGACCCACGCGGGTGGATGCTGCGGCGACCAGGTGTGGAAGCTGCGGCGACGCGGGACCGCAGCGGTCCCGCCACCAGACCGGCCGACACCCCGCGGGACCGACCCGGATTAGAGTCACGCGCATGGAACAGCGACGCGTCGGCTCCTCGGGCCTGCAGGTCTCCCGGCTCGGTCTCGGCACCCTCACCTGGGGGCGGGACACGTCCCCGCAGGTGGCGTACGACCTGATGGCGACCTACGTCGACGCGGGCGGCACGCTGATCGACACCGCTGCGGCGTACGGCGCCGGCGACGCCGAGGAGATCCTCGGCGCGTTGATGGCCCGGGAGTTCGACCGGGAGGACCTCGTCATCGCCACCAAGGCGGGCTTCGGTGTCCGCGACGGGGAACGGGCCGTCGACACCTCGGCGCGGGCGATGCTGGCCGACCTGGACGCCTCGCTGGAACGCCTCGGCACCGACTGGATCGACCTGTGGCAGGTGCATGCCTGGGGCCAGGCACCGATCGAGGAGACCCTGGCGGCGATGGACCACGCGGTGGCCTCGGGCCGGGTGCGCTACCTCGGCCTGTCCAACTTCGTCGGCTGGCAGACCGCCCAGGCGGCGTCGTGGCAGCGGGCGATCACCACCCGGACGCCGATCGCGTCCACCCAGGTGGAGTACTCGTTGATGACCCGCCGCGCGGAGGTGGAGATCCTGCCGGCCGTACGGGCGATGGGGATGGGCTTCCTGGCCTGGTCGCCGCTGGGCCGGGGGGTGCTCACCGGCAAGTACCGTCGCGGCATCCCGAAGGACTCGCGGGCGGCCGCCGAGCACTTCGCGTGGTTCGTCGACCCGTACCTGCAACCGCGGTCGCGGGCGATCGTGGACGCGGTGGCCCGGGCGGCCGACGGGCTGGGGATGGCACCGTTGGAAGTGGCGCTGCTGTGGGTGCGCGATGCACCGGGGGTGACCGCGTCGCTGCTGGGGGCGCGCACCGCTGAGCAGCTCGAGCAGTGCCTGGCGATCGAGGAGATGTCCCTGCCGGCGGAGATCGCCGCCGCCCTGGACGACGTCTCAGGCGGGCCGATGCCGTCCCGCGACGGCGCCGGCCGACCGGCCGAGCCGCCGATGCACGAGTGAGCTCGGCCCGCTCAATCGAGGAAGACCTCCCAGGTGGGACGGACCCGGATGATCCGGCGACGCACCCAGATCTCGCGGCTGCCGTCGCGGTAACGCCGCAGCCGGTGGAGCTCCCAGCCGCCGCGTTCGGCCTCCTCGGTGAGAAGCTGTCGCAGGGCGTTGCGCGACATCTCACGGCCCACCGAGAAGCGGCGTACGTCGTAGTCGCTCTCAGGACGCTGGCGGGGCTTGGGTGGCACGTCCCCCATTGTGCCGGGTGGTTCAATCCGGTGAACCGACATCCAACCCCGCGAAAACAGGGCGATTTGGCGTTCCCCGACCGGCTTGGGTATAGTCCTACATCGCTGCCCGGCACTCCTGGGCCAGCAAGCACACCTGTCCGGGTGGCGGAATTGGTAGACGCGCTAGCTTGAGGTGCTAGTGCCCGCTTTAGGGCATAGGGGTTCAAGTCCCCTCTCGGACACAACATGAAGGCCCGTCCCGATGGGACGGGCCTTCGGCATTCCGCCCCCCGCGACCTCCAGGGACGGATGACCCCGTTGCCCGATCGTCGCCCGGGGAGGTCTTGACCACGTCCCGGCCGCGTCGAACACTTTCCCCATGGACGACCCGTCGGTGCAGCGCACCAGGATCAGCGCCCTCTTCGACCGCCTCGCCCCCGTCTACGACCAGGGCCCGATCCCGTGGTTCACCCCGATCGCCGATCGGCTCGTCGACCTGCTCTCGCCTGCTCCCGGCGCAACGGCCCTCGATGTCGGTGCCGGGCGAGGCGCCGCCACCTTTCCGCTGGCCAGGGCGGTCGGCGAGACCGGACACGTCGTGGCGGCCGACATCTCGGCGGCGATGATCCGCCTCCTGACGGACTCACTGCAGGCGGCCGGGACCGCGAACGTCCGGACCCTGGTCGGCGAGGCGACGCCCCGTACGTTGCCTGCCGGGACCTTCGATCTGGTGGCCGCCTCGCTCGTCCTCTTCTTCGATCCCGACCCGGCCGGGACGCTGCGTGACTGGCTCGCCCTGCTGCGGCCCGGAGGACGGATCGGCATCAGCACCTTCGGCGCGCAGGACGTGGCGTGGCGGCACGCGGAGGCCGAGATCCTGCGCTACGCCCCGACGGTGGCAGACCCTCGGACCTCGGGCGTCGCCGGACCGTTCGCCACCCCGGAATCACTGGGTCTCCTGTTCGGCGAGGCCGGCGCGACCGAGGTCACCATCTACGAGGAACCGCTCGAGGTCGCCCTGCCCGATGCCGCCGCGTGGCGGGACTGGACGATGACCCTCGGGATGCGCCAGATCTGGGACGCGGTCCCACCGGACGAGAGCACGGCGGTCGTCGACCGGGTCGGCGCGTTGCTGGAGGCTGATCGCGGCGCCGACGGCCTGCTCCACCTGACCCAGCAGGTCCGCTACACCATCGCCCGGAAGCCCTGACCCGACCCGCCACGACGCCTCCGGGCGGCGGCACGCCCGGCCACGACGAGTTCATCCTCACCGGTACGTCGACTAACCTCGTCCCATGACCTGTGCTCCGCCCGACCCGTACGGCACACCGGCGACGCCGGTGCTGCTCGGAGGTGAAGCAGCGGGGCGCCGATGACACCGCCCCAGGACCCCACCCCGGCGGCGCGCACCCTGCCGGAGCTGTCCGGCCCCGAGGCCGCCGCGCAGAGTGCCCGTCCGCGCACCGAGCCAGGGACCACCGCCCGGTCCTCGGCGGACGCCCGACCCGCCGCCGGACCGTCCGCGGTCGCACGCCTGCGCACTGCACTCCGCAGTCGCCATCCGGGCGGCATCCCGCTGTCGCGCTGGGTGCACCTGGTCGTCGCCGTCCAGGTCGTCGTGATGACGCTCTACAGCGCGGGCTACGGCTACCAGCGCGACGAGCTCTACTTCCGGATGCTGCCGCCGGCCTGGGGCTACGTCGACCAGCCGCCGTTCACCCCGTTCCTGGTGCGGACGCTCTCGCACCTCAGCGACCACACCTGGTCGATCCGGCTCGCCGCGACCCTGGCGACGTGTCTGGCGACGTACGTCCATGTCCTGATCACCCGGGAGTTCGGCGGCGCCCGGCGGGCCCAGGTGATCTCCGCCGCGGCGTACGCCTTCGCGCTGACGCCGCTCGCGCTGGGGCACAACCTGCTGACCGCCACCATCGACCTGCCGCTGTGGGGGCTGACCGCCCTGTTCATCTGCCGCGCGGTGCTCCGCGACGACACCCGCTGGTGGATCGCCGCCGGCGCCGTCATCGGGCTCACCACCTACAACCGGTGGCTGATCATCGCCTTCGTGATGGTGCTGCTGGCCGGCATGCTGCTCGCCGGGCCGCGGCACCAGCTCACCGACCGCCGCACCTGGATCGGCGGCGGGCTGGCGCTGGTCCTGGCGCTGCCGAACCTGTGGTGGCAGGCGCAGCACGGCTGGCCGCAGCTGACCTTCGGGATGGCGCTCGCCGGGTCGAACAACGCCGACGTCCGCGGCAGCATGTGGAGCCTGTTGCCGATCATCATGGGCCCGTTCGTGCTGCCGTTCTGGGTCGCCGGGATCGTCGCGCTGGTCCGCCGGCCGGCCTGGCGCCGGGCCCGGTTCGTGATCCCCGCGCTGGTCATCTTCCTGCTCCTGATGGTGCCGGTCGCCGGCCAGGCCTACTACCCGGTGGGCATCGTCTCGGTCCTGTTGGCGATCGGCTGTGTGCCGGTGGCCGGGTGGGCCACCACCGTCCGGCGACAGCGCGTGGTGGCCGGTCTGCTGGCCGCGAACGCCCTCACCAGCATCGTCTTCGACCTGCCGGTGATGCCGATCGAGAAGAGCCCCACCCGCTACGTCAACCCGCTGGCGCTGGACGCCAGCTTCTGGCCACGCTACGTGGGCCAGGTCACCGATGCGTACCGTACGTACGCCCCGCAGAGCCCGGGCGCGACCGTGGTGCTGGCCGGCGACTACGGCGAGGCCGGGGCGATCGACCGGTACGGTCCGGAGATGGGCCTGCCCGCCGTCTACAGCGGCCACAACTCCCTGGGCTGGCTGACGCCGCCACCCACCACGGCCACCGCGGCGGTCGCGGTCGGGATCCCGATCACGACGCTGACCGACCACTTCGTGTCGTGCACCCAGGTCGGCCGCCTCGACAACGGCCACGCGATCAAGATGTTCCAGCAGGGTCAGCCGATCGTGGTGTGCGACGGCCGCCGCGATCCGTGGCCGGTGATCTGGGCGGACCTGGCCGACTGGGGCTGATTTCCCGGACGGTGACCGGCACCCGGCCGAGGCGTGGCGCCGTACGTCGGTCGTCGGTCGCCGGTCGCCGGTCGCCCAGCGAGCTTCCCGATCAGCCCTCCGCGAGCTTGCGGACGGTGTCCAGCGTGTCCGCCTCGGCAGCCGTCTTGTCCGTGCGGTAGCGCAGCACCCGGGCAAAGCGGAGCGTGACGCCACCGGGATAACGGACGGAGCGCTGCACCCCGTCGAACGCCACCTCGACGACCTGCTCCGGACGGACCGTGACGACCCAGCCGTTGTCGTCGACCTTCAGCTCGGTGAACCGCGCCGTCTGCCAGGCGAGCATCTCATCGGTCATCCCTTTGAACGTCTTGCCGAGCATCACGAATTTCGACCCGTCGCGGGCACCGAGGTGGATGTTGGAGAGCAGGCCGGACCGGCGACCGCTGCCCCGTTCGACCGCCAGGACGACCAGATCCAGGGTGTGTCGTGGCTTCACCTTTACCCAGGCCGCGCCGCGACGGCCGGCCGCGTACGGGGCTGACAGGTCCTTGATCACCACCCCCTCGTAGCCGCGCTGCAGCACGGTCGCGAAGTACTCCTGGACGGCGGCGGGCTCGGCCACCACCGTCCGCGGCACGATCGCCTCCGCCGGCACTGCGGCGGCCAACGCCGCGAACCGTTCACCGGCCGGTGCGTCGATCAGGTCACGACCGTCGAGATGCAGGACGTCGAAGAAGAAGGCGCTCAGCGGTGCGGTCGGTCCCGGCCCCGCTTGCTCGTCCGGATCCGCTTGGTCCCCCGGCCCGGCTTGCTCCCCGGGCTCCGCATGCTGACGGGTCATCGTCCGCGACCCCGTCTCCTGGAACGGGCGCGGGCGACCGTCCGGCCCGAGCAGCAGCGCCTCCCCGTCGAGCACGACGGCGTCCACCGGCAGACCGCGGACGAACCGGACGATCTCGGGGACCCGCTCGGTGATGTCGTCGAGGGACCGGGTGAAGATCGCGATCTCGTCGCCGGCCCGATGTGCCTGGATCCGGATGCCGTCCAGTTTGGCGTCGACCGCCACCGGCGCACCGGCGAAGCCGTCGAGGGCGGTGCTCACGTCCGGGGCGGGTGAAGCGAGCATCGGGCGTACGGGGCGCAGCGGCTCCAGTCGGAACGCGGCGAGCGCCGCTTCCCCACCGCCGAGCGCCGCGGCGGCCACCGGGCCGGAGAAGGCGCTGAACATCGCCGCCCGGCGCACCGTCGCGACCGGCAGCGAGGCCGCCTCGGCGATCGCTTCCAACAGCAGCGCGTCGAGGGCTCCCTGGCGCAGTTCGCCGATCACCAGGCGGCGCAGGTAGTCCTGTTCGGCGGCGGTGGCGCGCCCGAAGAGCGCGGCGACGTCCCGATCGCGAGCCCCGCCCGACCCCGGCCCGGACAGCCCGGACAGCGCCGCCATCGCCGCGTCCACCTCGGCCGGCGTCAACGACGGCGCCGCCGCCGGCTCGGGAAGGCTGAGCAGCGACCGCCAGCCGACCCCGGTCCGCCGCTGTCGCAGCCGTCCGGACAGGTAGGAGGCGACGATGTCCGCCTCGGTCGCATCCCCTGACTCGGCCAGCGCTTCGGCCAGCAGGTGGCGCTTCGCTATCCGCGAGCGGGTCGCGGTGACCGCCGCCGAGGTCTGCACGAGCCGGGTGAGCAGCATGCCCCGATCATCCCGCCCGGCGCGGGTCGCGTCGACCCCCAGCGGGTGCCGCAGGCGGCGCGTCGATCGCATCCGCGGGTGCACCGCGACGGCGCAACTCCTCACGGGCACTGTCGAACCCGCCGATCTCGAGCCCGGCCAGGGTGCTCTCCCCCACCCAGGACGTACGGCCCCGGCGCTCGACGCGCACCGCCATCCGGGCGGCCAGATGCTCGACGTCGCCCGCAACGTTGCGCTGCTGGCTGGGCAGCGGCACCGGCAGAACGTGGGCCGCGGACGGGTCGCCGGCGCCATCGACGATCACCCGCCAGCCGCGGCCACGCCCGTCGAGGTGCCACTGCCCGGGGCCGATATCGGCCCGCACCGGGCTGGTCCCTGGGTTGCCGAACCGCAGCAGCCGGCCGTCGGGGAGGCGGACGACCAGTGCGGTGACAGTCGTGGACAGCGGACCGGCGACCACCTTCCCGCCGGCGAAGGCCACGCAGGCCGCCGGCTCGGCGAAGCCCTGGGCCTGGCCCCACCACCAGGCCTCGGGGAAGCCCTCCTTGCCCCAGTTCTTCTCCCCGTACACGGCGGCACCGTCCAGGCGCCAGATCTCGCCGCCCAGGATCGCTTCACCGGCCGCCCGGCCGCCGAGCAGCCACGGATGCCAGTACTGGTTGAGCCCCGGCAGTAGCTGGAACCCGCTCGACCCTCCCAGCGCCCGGTGCGCCGGCCAGGTGTCGGCGGGATCGAGCCGGAGATCGAGTCGGGCGTCCGGCCCGAGGTCGACCCGTAGGATGCGGTCGTTCCCGACGAAGAGGTGATTCCCGGCGGACGGTGGGACCGAGGTGCGGCCGCCGCGTCGGGGCGAGACGGGGGGCAGGGGCGGGTCGGGAGGCGGGGCCGGGTCGGGCACGACTGAGAGATGCGGGTCCGACCCGGGAGACGCCGCCCCCAGACCGTACGGATCGGCCCAGGCCCCGGGCAGCGCCGCGGTGCGCAGGAAGCCGTTGCTGCCGGCCAGCGCGACGGTCGCCCACGGGCCGTGGGGACCGCGGTTGACCCCGATCAACGCGATCACGACACGGGACCGTTCGACATCGGTGAACCGCCAGAAGTAGCCCTCCATCGCGACCCCGTGAGCCCGCCGGAGGTCGCCCCAGGGGAGATCGGCGCCGGTCGCCCGGTAGGCCGCGAGTGTCCGCGCCCGGATCCCTGCCAGCCACCCCGCCGGCGACCGACCACCGCGGCCGCCCTGATCCGAGAAGCCCGATCGGTCGGCGGACCGGGAGACGTCGGTCGGGTCGCCACGGCCGCGCCGCTCGTCGGGATCAGGCGTAGCCGAGCTCATGGAGGCGGGCATCGTCGATCCCGAAGAAGTGGCCGATCTCGTGCACCACGGTGACCCGGACCTGCTCGCGCAGCTCGGCAGGCGTACGACACATCCGCATCAAGGGGGTGCGGAAGATCAGGATCCGGTCCGGCAGCACCCCCGAGTAGTCGATGCCGCGACGGTCCAGCGGGACGCCCTGGTAGAGGCCCAGCAGGTGGGGCTCGCCGAGCGGCGGTTCGTCCTCGATCACCAAGATGCAGTTCTCGACGAGGTCGAGCAGCGCCGCCGGCACCGACTCGACAGCCTCGTCGACGTACCTCTCGAACTCCTCCGCGGAGATGTCGAGCATCATCGCCTCCTCACCGGGTGGTCCATCCGGACGGTGCCGATCCAGGCCGTGCCGATCCAGGCCGTGCCGATCCAGGCCGTGCCGATCCAGGCCGTGCCGATCCAGGCCGTGCCGATCCGTCGGATCGAGCGGCCGCCGGCGTACGGTCGTACGCCGTCTGCGCCCCACCGTACGGAGCCGGTCAATGTCATTATCATCACATCGGTGCGCGGGGATGACACGCGATTGGTACGGCTTCCCACGAGGTCGTAGCGTGGGCCCAGCACATCCTTCCGGTCCGGTGGAGCCCCGCAGGCACGCGCGAAGGACGCACGGTGTCGTGCACCTGACTGCCCATGTCGGCGGGTGGCCGGTGGACACCACCCATGTTCGATAGGCAGTCGTGAGGAGCAGTTGTGGCGTTCCGCAAGCGCAGGCACAATCCAGGCAGGTGGCCGGTCGAGGCCGAGGAAGTCGATGTCGCACTCATCGGCGGTGGCGTGCTGAGCGCGACCTTCGGACTGATGCTGCACATGCTCCAGCCGGACTGGACCATCATGGGCTTCGAGCGTCTGCCGAAGGTCGCCAAGGAGTCCTCCAATCCGTGGAACAATGCGGGCACCGGACACTCCGGGCTGTGTGAGCTGAACTACACCAAGGAAATGCCCGACGGCTCGATGGACAGCTCCAAGCCCATCGACATCAACGAGCAGTTCCAGGTGAGCCGGCAGCTGTGGGCGCACTTTGTGGAGAAGGGCGTCCTCGGTCACCCGGAGACCTTCATCAACGCCTGCGCGCACATGTCCCTGGTGCACGGCGAGGAGGACATCGACTTCCTCCGTCGACGCTGGGAGGGCCTGAAGGAGAATCCGCTGTTCTCGGAGATGGAGTTCTCCGACGACCAGGAAAAGATCAAGGAGTGGGCGCCGCTGCTGATCCAGGGGCGTGACCCCCACGAGCGGGTCGCGGTCACGTACGATCCGACCGGCACCGATGTGAACTTCGGGTCCATCACCCGACAGATCTTCAACTACCTCGAGTACCACGGCGTGTTCGTGGAGACCTCGAAGGAGATCACCGACCTCAAGCAGAACTCCGACGGTTCGTGGACGCTGCGGGTGGCCGACCACCGCCGCCGCGACGAGGGCCGCGGGGCGGACAAGTTCGTCCGCGCCAAGTTCGTCTTCAACGGCGCCGGCGGCTGGGCGCTGAAGATGATGCAGAAGGCCGGGGTGCCCGAGGTCGACGGCTACGCACTGTTCCCGGTCTCCGGTGCGTTCCTGTCGACCACCGATCCGCAGATCGTCGCCACCCACACGGTGAAGGTCTACGGCAAGGCGAAGGTCGGCGCGCCGCCGATGTCCAACCCGCACATGGACGCCCGGATCATCAACACCAACCGGTCGGTCCTCTTCGGGCCGTACGCCGGGGTGGATCCGCGGTTCCTGAAGTTCGGGTCCTGGCTCGACATGCCGAAGATGATCCGCACCGGCAACATCATGGCCGTGCTCAACGTGGCCAAGGACAACGTGGCGCTGATCCGCCTGCTGTTCAGCATGATTTTCATGACCCCGGGTCAGAAGCTGCGCGAGCTGCGCGAGTTCTCGCCGAGCGCCGACATGACCGACTGGCGGATGATCAAGGCCGGTCAGCGCGCCCAGATCATCAAGACCAACTCCGACGGCCGCGGTGGCAAGCTGGAGTTCGGCACCGAGGTGATCGCCAACGAGGACGGCACCCTGGCCACCGTGCTGGGTGCCTCCCCGGGCGCGTCGACCGCCGTGCCGATCATGCTCGAGCTGCTGGAGCGCTGCTTCCCCGAGAAGATCGCGGAGTGGACGCCGAAGATCAAGGAAGTCATCCCGACCTACGGCAAGCGGCTCTCCGACGATCCGCAGCTGGCGTACGAGACGATGAAGCACACCGCTGACGTGCTGCACATCACCGGCCCGTCCGCGCCCGCCGCGAAGTGACGGCCGCACACCGACAGCACTGAGCATCCAGAGGGCGCCTCCCGTGACGGGAGGCGCCCTCTGGTCATCCTCCGAGGACGGTCACCACCGCGGACGGACGCTCCACCGCGGACAGTGGCGCCGGCGGCCGGCGACGGGTCAGTCGTCAGCCGGTCCCGCCTCGGTCCAGCCGGGGATCTCCTGCACGCGGGGTGGGTACAAGATGGATCGCGCCACGTTGTGGAAGCCGTACTCGTCAAGCAGCGTGGCCGCCTGCTTGTCCGTCAGGTCGTACGCATGGGCCAGCATGCGGACATGTTCGGTGTAGAAGGCGTGCAACTTGTCGACGCCCTTCACGAACTCGGTCTCGTTCGACATCCTCGGTCCTCTTCCTGGTCACTGTGGCGGACGTCATCGCACGTCCCGGGGCAATGGTGCCATCCCACCGGTCGAACGGAGCCGATCCGCCCGCCGGGCCGGCTCCCGCCGGCTCCGCACCTCGATCGGGATGCCGTCGACGGCCATCGTCCGGGCGACGCCCGATGCCTCGTGCCCTCCGTCGTGGGGCTCTCGGCCCTTCGGGCAATTCCCCCTCCGGACAGGCAATTGCCTCTCCTCCGGACACTTGCCGGGTGTCAATCGGGCTGGTCGAAGCCGATCACCCGGACCCCGGCAGATCCCGACGCCCACTGCAGCACCACCCGCACGCCCCGGGGGTCAGACTCGTACGATCCGACGACCACGTGTCCGGCGGTGACGGCACGGGTGAGAGCGACGGTGGTGGCGAGACCGTCCGCGAGAGGCTCCGAGGTCAGCGGGGCGATCACCAGCACGGTCGAGTCGGCGAAGACCATCCGCCCGACGGAGGACCTGGCAGCCGGTTGCATCGCGCGCAGCGGCACCGCACGGGCGGACAGCTGCTCGACCATGGCGAGCAACCGGCGGGCGGAGGCCATCTCGTCGGTCTCGGCGTCGACCCGGGCGAACATCTCGTCGAGCTCGCGCTCCTCGGTAGGGTCCAGACGATCCCGACCGCGGCGAGAGAGGGGTGGGGAGGCGATCACCACGAGCCCGATCACCACCGCCACCCCGATCAGCCAGGGCCACCAGCTCGCCATGGCCGGCATCTCAGTCCTGGACCATGGTCGTCAGCAACCGCCGGGACACCTGGCTGAACGGGGCGGCCTCGCCCTCGTCGTCGATGAGCCGCAGCAGGACCCGCAGCCGCTTGCGGACCTCCGGGCGGCTGGCATGATCAGTGAGATGGGCGACCATCCGTTCGTCGGTGTCGAGCATTGCCGCGGCCTGGCACAGGTCACGGAAACTCCAGGTCAGGGGATCGGTCGACAACAATCGGTCTCCGGGATGCAGCCATCGGACGTCGCCCATGCCTGCAGAGTACCGCCCGGTGTCCGGGCCACCCGCGCCATGGCTGACCGCCCGACGCGACGCCGAGCGTTCACGCCGAATTCAGGCGATCCCGGTGGCGGCAGCGACCGGCGCGGCGGTGGGATCAGGAGGTCGGTCCGCGGCCACGACGGCAGTGCCGCAGGCCCCGTACCGGCGACAGCAGGCTCCCGCTCGTCCCACGAAAGGTCCCTCCATGCGCGTACGCCGCCTCGGCATCGCCCTCAGTGCCGCCGCCCTTCTCGCCGCCTCTCCCCAGGCCTTCGCCGCTCCTGCCACGAATCCTGGCCAGCATCGCGGGCAGGGGCAGGACTACACCATGGCCGTGATCGGCGACGTGCCGTACGGCCAGGCCCAGATCGCCGCCTTCCCGTCCTGGATCGACCAGATCAACGCCGATCCCGACGTCCGATTCGTCACCCACGTGGGCGACATCAAGGACGGGTCCAGCCGGTGCGACACCTCGTACTTCGAGCAGATCAAGGCCGACTTCGACCGTTTCCAGGATCCGCTGGTCTACGTGACCGGTGACAACGAATGGACCGACTGTCACCGTCAGAACAACGGTGGCTACGACCCGCTGGAGCGTCTCGCCACGATCCGCTCGATCTTCTTCTCCGACCCGGGCCGCACCAACGGCCGCGCGGTGCCGATCGATTCGCAGCGCGCTGCCGGCTTCCCCGAGAACGTGAACTACGAGCGTGCCGGCCTCGACGTGGCTGCGGTGAACATCATCGGCAGCAACAACGCCACCCTGCCGTGGTCCGGGATCGGCCAGACGACGCCGAACCAGGCACAGCTCGCCGAGGAGCAGGCCCGCACCGCGAACGCCCTCGCGGTCATCGACACGGCCTTCGCCGACGCCGAGAAGAACCACCACCACGCCGTTGCGGTGATGCTCCAGGCCGACATGTTCGACCCCACCTACACGCCCACCTGGAAGGACATCTCGGCCTTCCAGCCGCTGGTGCAGCACCTGGTCGACCGTTCCGCCGCGTTCGAGGGTGAGGTCTACCTCTTCAACGGTGACTCCCACGTCTTCAACTCCGACAAGCCCCTGGCTGCGGGGTCGCGGTGGCTGTCGACGTACGGAGTCACCGGCACCGCGGACAACCTGACCCGAGTGACCGTGGACGGCTCCACCAACAACAAGGACTGGCTCAAGGTGACCGTGCACCCGTCGGCCGACCACGACGTCCTCACCTGGGAGCGCATCGCCTACAGGTGATCGCGCACCACCGGCCCCGTGCAGCAGCGCTGCGCGGGGCCGATGTCGTTCCGCGGTGTCTCGACCTTTCGATCAGCCGATTTCTCGATCAGCCGAGGGCGCGTTCCAGGTCGGCGATCAGGTCGTCGACGTCCTCGATGCCCACCGACAACCGCAGCAGGTCGTCCGGGACCGCGGAGGCGGTGCCCTCCACCGAGGCATGGGTCATCGCCGCCGGGTGCTCCACCAGGGACTCCACACCGCCCAACGACTCGGCGAGCAGGAACACCGAGGTCGCGGAGGCCACCCGGATCGACTCCTCACGGCCCCCGGCGACGGTGAAGGACACCATCCCGCCGAAGTCACGCATCTGCTGGGCAGCGACGGCGTGGCCGGGGTGCGACTCGAGGCCCGGGTAGTGCACCCGCGACACCCGCGGATGCCCGTCGAGGAACGCGGCGACCGCCCGAGCATTGGCGCAATGCCGATCCATCCGGACCGCAAGGGTCTTCATGCCCCGCATCAGCAGCCAGGCGTCGAACGGCGAGGACACGTAGCCGGCGGCGTTCTGGTGGAACGCCAGTTGCTCGGCGAGTTCCCCGTCATCGACGACGATCGCGCCGCCGACCAGGTCGGAGTGACCGCCAAGGTACTTGGTGGTCGAGTGCACCACGATGTCCGCCCCGAGCGTCAGCGGGTTCTGCAGGTAGGGGGAGGCGAAGGTGTTGTCGACGCACACCCGCGCGTCGTACGCGTGGGCCAGTGCGCTCACCGCGGCGATGTCGCAGACGTGCAGCAGCGGGTTGGACGGCGTCTCGACCCAGACCAGCTGACCGCCGGGGGCCGGCCGACGGAGCGCCTCGTCGAGCACACCCGGCTCGCACGGGTCGGCGATGACCGTCTCGATCCCCCAGGAGTCGAGCACCCGGGTGAGCAGGCGGGTGGTGCCGCCGTACGCGTCCCGGCCGAGGATGACCCGGCCGGTCGGGCGCAGCGCCGTACGCAGAACGAGGTCGATCGCCGACATGCCCGACCCGGTGATGTAGCCGTACGTCCCCTGCTCCAGCGCCGCGAGCTGGGTGGCGGCAGCGGTGCGGGTGGGGTTGCCGGCGCGGGAGTACTCGTACTCGCCACGCATTCGCCCCACACCGTCCTGGACGAACGTCGACGTGAGGTAGAGCGGCGGCACGACGGCGCCGGTGACCGGATCGGGGGTCTGGCCGGCGCGGATGGCCCGAGTACTGAAGCCGTTTTCCATGCCGCAACGGTACCCAACCCGGCGAGGCGGACCGCAGGCGTGGACGCCGACCCGGCTCCCACCAGGGCAGTTGGAAAGGAGGGGCCGGCTGACTACTCTTCCAGTGGAACGCTGCCGCCAGCGCCGACTCGCATACGTTTCCATCCCTTTCGAGCGACGGAGCAGTGAATATATGTCAACATTCCTTCACCAGGTCGAGGACAACCGGTTCGAGGCACAGATCGACGGCCAGGTCGTCGGGACACTCGCCTACAGCCTGTCCGGCAACAAGATGGTCATCGAACACACCGAGACCATCCGGGATCTCAGGGGCCAGGGCATCGCCCACCAGCTCACCCGCTTCGCTTTCGACAACGCCCGCATCCGCGGCATGGTCGTGGACCCCAAGTGTCCCCTGGCCAAGCACTTCGTGGACCTGCACCCGGAGTACACCGACGTCCTCTGACGTCCTGACCTCCCCTTCCGACCGGCGGCCCCCACCACGGGCTGGCCTTCCGAAAGCCGATTCGTCCCCTGCAGTGCCCCGTCGCCTCCGCGGCGGGGCACTGTTGGCGACCGAGGCCTCAGCGTTGGTCCAGGTGCCGGCGGGTCAGCTGCCACAGCCCCGCCTCCCGTTCCCGGACCAGACCTTTCGCCGCCAGTTCCTCGAGCTCGACCAGGCAACGCGGCACCGGCAGCGCCGCCCGGATCGAGAGTTCGTCCAGCCCCAGCGTCCCTCGCCCGGGCATCGCCTCGAGCACGAGGAGCTCGGTCTCTCCCAGCCGGTCCACTGTCGTCGCCGGCTCTTCGTGGCCGATCAGGGTGTCCTGGCCGACCGGAGAGAGCAACGCCAGAATGTCCTCAGTGCTGGAGACGAGCTCCGCCTCGTGATCACGGATCAGTCGGTTCGGGGTGGTGGACAGCCCGGACGTCACCGAACCGGGGACCGCCATCACCGGCCGACCACAAGCGGCCGCCCAGGTCACCGTGTTGCGGGCGCCGGAGCGATAGGCCGCCTCCACGATGATCGTCGCCCGCGACAACGCAGCGATCAGTCGGTTGCGCGTCAGGAAGCGCAGCCGGGTCGGGTGCTCCCCCGGTGGTAGCTCCGACACTAGCACCCCCCGCGCCGCGATCGCCTCGTAGAGGTTGGCGTGGGCGCTCGGATAGATCTGGTCGACGCCGCACGCCAGGACCGCCGCGGTCACCGCGTCCCCGCCGATCTCCCCCACCGCGAGCGCACCGCGGTGGGCTGCCGCGTCGATGCCGTACGCCGCCCCGGAGATGATCGGGATCTGCTCCCGCACCAGGTTGTGCGCAAGGTCCAGCGCCACATGCTCGCCGTAGCTCGTCGAGGCACGGGACCCGACCATCGCCACCGAGGCCCGGGCCACGTCGCTCAGCATTGCCGCCCCCCGCACCCACAGCCCGACCGGGACGCCCATCCGCTCCTGGACCGGCTCGCAGCAGGCCAGCGCATCCAACTGCTCGGGCCACTCCGGATCGCCCGGGATCACGAACCGTGCCCCTGACCTCTCGGTCAGCCGGATCGCCGCCTCCGGATCGAACACTGCGGCCCGCTGCCGCCACCTGCTGTCGGATCCGGGCGATCTCAGCGCTGACCACGCCGCCTCCACCCCGAGCGTCGCCACCGCGCGCCACATCCGAGGGTCGCCCGGCTCCACGACATGGGCCAGCGAGAATCGCGCCACCCGCTCGGTGGTCCAGTCTGCTGTCCGTGCACTCATGACAGGCTCCCCGGAAGCTGGTCGGTCTCGCCGCGACGCAGCGCCAGGGCCATCCGGAGGTCCGTCTCATCGGGGACGTCGTGTCCGGCCAGGTCGGCCAACGTCCACGCGATCCGCAGCGTCCGCTCGACCCCTCGATTACTCAGCTCTCCCCGCAGGATCGCGTCGTCGAGTCTCTCCGTGGCTCGGGGCAACGGCAGGTGGTTGCGGAGGTACGCTCCCGCGACTGCACCATTGGTGGTCCACCCGGTGCCGGCCAGTCGCCGGCGCTGACGCTCCCTGGCCTCCGCGACCCGGGCTGCGATCGCGGCTGATGATTCGGGCGCCGGCAGCTTGGATCCCAGGCCGAGATAGGCCGAGGGCGGTGGGGACATCATCACGGTGATGTCGACCCGATCGCGCAACGGTCCCGAGATCCGGCCTCGATAGCGTCGGATGGCGGTGGGCGAGCAATCACACTGCCGACCCGACACCCCGGCGTTCCCGCACGGGCAAGGGTTCAGCGCCATCACCAGCTGGAAACGGGCCGGGTAGCGCGCCTCACCGTGGGACCGAGACAGTGACACCTCCCCCGCCTCCAACGGCGTCCGCAGCGCATCCAGCACGACCGGCGCAAACTCGGCCGCCTCGTCGAGGAAGAGGATCCCCGCGTGTGCCCGCGACACGGCGCCCGGGCGGGCGATCTTGGAGCCCCCGCCCACCATCGCAGCCACCGAACAGGCATGGTGGGGAGCGGCGAACGGCGGCCGCCGCTCCAGCCCGGCGACCGCCTCGCCGATCAGCGAGGAGACCGCCGCGACCTCCAGTGCCTCGGCCACCGACAGCGGAGGCAGGATCCCCGGAAGCCGCGACGCGATCAGCGTCTTGCCCACCCCCGGAGGACCACTCAGTAACAGGTGGTGGCGGCCGGCCGCAGCGACCTCCGCCGCCCAGCGCGCCTGGCCCTGCCCGACGACGTCGGCGAAGTCCGGAGGTTCCTCGTCGGACGGCGGCTTCCCCTCCGGTCCGGCGCCGTCGAGGGACGCCTCCGCCCCGCCAGCCGCGGCAATCTTCTCGACCGCCACGAGGGCGCGGTCGGTCCGCCGGCCCGCCCTGGTGTCACCGCACAGGAACGCCACCAGCTCCCGCAGGCTCGCGACGGTATGCACCTCGATGCCCTCGACCAACGCCGCCTCCGGCCCCTGCCCGGCCGGCACCACCACACACCGGTGTCCCAGGGCGTACGCCGCCACCACCGCGGGCAGCACACCACGGACCCGCCGGACCCGGCCGTCCAGCCCCAGCTCCCCCAGCAGGACGATCCGGGCCAGCGGCTCGCCCGGCACCACACCGGCCGCCGCCAGGATGGCCGCGACGATGGCGAGATCGTGATGAGAACCCGCCTTGGGGAGACTGGCGGGGGTCAGGTTGATCGTCAACGAGGTCAGCGGCCAGACCAGACCGGTCGCGGCCACCGCGGCCCGGCAGCGATCCCTCGCCTCGTAGACCGCCGCGTCGGGCAGCCCGACCAGGGTCGTTCGGGGCAGGCCGGACGCGATCATCGCCTCGACCTCGATCTCCTGCCCGTCCATCCCGAACAGGGCGATCGAGCGGGCGGTGGCGGTACGCGGCTGCGACGGCGCCCGTCCGGGCGGCAACCCGACGTCCGCCCGCACCGTTTCGCTGACCGCAGGAGGAGCAGGCGGTGCAGTCGGGACAGGCAGCACCGTCGGGGCAGACCGTGCAGGCAGCGCCGATACCGTCGCACCGCGGCGCCCCGTCACGCCACACCTGCCAGATGGGTGACCTGGGCAGGACGGTCGCCGGTGAAGACGATGCCGATCGCGTCGAACCGCACCTCGGCATATCGGCGCCCGTGCTGGGCCAGGAAATCCACGGTGACGGCGCGCATCCGGGCGACTTTCAACGGCGTGATCGCCTCCAGCGGGTCGCCGAAATCCATGCCGACCCGGGTCTTCACCTCACACACGACGAGAACCGGGCCGCCGGGCGAATCCTCCACAGCGAAGACGTCGACCTCCCCGGCGCGGCAGCGCCAGTTGCGGGCGATGATCCTCGAGCCGTCCGCCTCGAGGATCGCCACGGCCAGGTCCTCACCGGCCACGGCCAGGGCGCGCCGCTCCTGCGTACGTTGCTGATCCATGTTCCACACCTCCACGGGGAGGGTGGGGCGGAACGGCCACCCGGCGGCCGTACGGCCCCCGATCTGTGGACGGTCGTCCGGGCATCACCCGGCCTGTGGACAGCGCCGAAGGCCCGCCGCCCGTCTCAGGACTGCACGCCCGACTCAGCCCGAGGTCACGCCACTGGGATCACGCAGCTCATCTCCGTGGCCGCAAAGACGTCCGGACCCCGACCCGGCACGGCCCCCTGCTCAGGGACGAGGCACGCTCAGGTCGGAATGGTCGATCTCCTCGATCGACACGTCGCGGAAGGTCAGCACCTTCGCGCTCTTCACGAAACGGGCGGGACGATACATGTCCCACACCCAGGCGTCCGCCATCGAGACCTCGTAGTAGACGTCACCGCCCTCGGTACGCACCTTGAGATCCACCGCGTTGCAGAGGTAGAACCGCCGCTCGGTCTCCACGGCATAGGTGAAGATCTCGACGACTGCCTTGTACTCCTTGTACAACTGCAGCTCGAGATCGCTCTCGTACTGTTCCAGGTCCTCGGCGCTCATCGTGCAGCCAGCCTAGCCGCGCGGATCACGTTGTCATAACGCATACGGTGCTGCGGGCAGGGACCGAGTTCCTCGAGGGCCTCCTGGTGTGCCCGGGTCGTGTACCCCTTGTGCTGGGCGAATCCGTAGCCGGGATATTCCTCATCCATCGCCACCATGATCCGGTCCCGGGTGACCTTCGCGAGCACCGAGGCCGCCGCGACGCAAGCCGCCACGCGGTCCCCTTTCCACAGCGCCAGGCCGGGGACGCCCAGACCGTCCACCGCGAATCCGTCGGTGAGGCAGTAGTGTGCCGGCACATCCAGCCGCAGCAGAGCACGGCGCAGGGCCTCCAGGTTCGACGGCTGGATCCCGCGTCGATCGCATTCCGCGGCCGGGATCTCCACGACCGCCCAGGCCACGGCTCGTGCTCGGATGATGTCGTACGCCACGTCACGCTGGTGCGGCGTCATCAGCTTCGAGTCCCGCAGCCCGGGGATCTCAGCCCCCTGACCGTCGTCGAGGACCACGGCAGCGGCCACCAAGGGGCCTGCACAGGCACCGCGGCCGGCCTCGTCCGCCCCGGCGACAGGACCCAGCCCTTCCGCCACCAGTGCCCGTTCGTACGCGTACAGGTCGACGTGCTCGAGGTCAGCGGACGCGGCCATCAGCAGGTGACGCCGGCCGGTTCGATCGAAGCCTGGTCCGGAGCCGGTGTGGTGGCCGCAGGGACCTGTGCGAGGTCGGTCGCCTTCGGCAGGACCTTGGTGCGGTTGAACGGCGCGAAAATGGCCCACCCCACCCCGGCAACATCGGTGAGTGGCACGAACGCATCAGCCCCCAACGGCTCGCCCGGCACGTCGTCCGCCAGATGGCACCGGGAGTCCGCGCTGGCGTTGCGGTGGTCACCCATGACGAAGATCCGACCAGCGGGCACCACCACCCGGAACCGGATGTCGGACGGCAGGACCTGCTCCCCGGACTCGGTCCGGTAGAGATACGCCTGCTCATCCACGGACTGCCCGTTGACGGTGAGGTGACCGACCGCGTCACAACACGCAACGGTGTCGCCCGGCATGCCGATGACGCGTTTGATCAAGTAGTTCTGGGAGGTGTCGGGCAACACACCGACCAGTTCCAGTGCGTGGCCGACCGGACCGCGCTTGACGACCGGCTCAGGGCCCAACCACCCCGCGGAGTCCCGGAAAACGACGACATCACCCCGATGCACCGGAACGACCTTCTGGGCAATGACCCGGTCGCCGACGTCCAAAGTGTGCTCCATCGATCCCGAGGGGATCAGAAACATCTGCCCGACGAAATGCTGCAGCACCGAGGACACCAGCACCGCGCCCACCAGGATGATCACGGCCTCCTTGACGGTCCGCCAGATCCGATCGCTGAAAGTGGGGGTGTATTCCCGGGGGTTGTCCACGGTCGTCTGTTTCCTTTCCCGGGCGCCGACGAGTCATCGCGATCGTACGCCCGGGAAACGACAACAGCGAAAAGGCGCGTCAGCGGGTGCGCTTTTCCTTGATCTTGGCGGCCTTGCCGCGACGGTCGCGCAGGTAATACAGCTTGGCCCGACGCACGTCACCGCGGCGATCGACCTCGATCTTGTCGATGATCGGGCTGTGCACGGGGAACGTACGCTCCACGCCCACGCCGAAGCTCACCTTGCGGACCGTGAAGGTCTCCTGCAGGCCACCGCCCGCACGGGCGATCACGACGCCGGCGAAGACCTGGACACGGGAACGGTTGCCCTCGACCACCTTCACGTGGACCTTGACGGAGTCACCGGGACGGAAGTCCGGGACGTCGTCGCGGAGGGATGCGGCATCCACCGCAGCGATCAGCTTGCTCATGATGTTGTCCTCGCCGGTGCCACAGGCCACCTCGCAGTCAGGATGAATGACGGCCCCTATGTCACGAACGATCCCCCTGTGGCAGGAGTCATGAGCGTACGGGCAACAGCTGAGTATTCTGCCACAGACCGACGAGACCCCCCAAATCAGGCCGGTCCGGATCAGGCCGGTCCGGATCAGGCCGGTCCGGATCAGGCCAGTCCGGATCAGGCCGGTCCGGATCAGGCCAGTCGGCGCACCGGCTCCAGCTCGGTGACCCGGTTAGCGAGAACAGGCAGTGCGACGCGGGTACGGGTCGCCTCCTCGGGGTCGAGGTCGACGATCAGCAGGTCGGGCCCCGCGCCCAGCTCGGCGACGACCGTCCCGGTGGGGTCGACCACCATCGAGTGTCCGACACCGCGCGGAGCACCGGTGGCGGTGCCCGGAGCCGTGCCCTCCGGCACCGGCTGACCGCAGGCCAGCACCCAGCTCGTCGAGTCGGCCGCCCGAGCCCGGCAGGTGAGCCGCCACTGCTCCAGCTTGCCCGGGCCGTCCTGCCAACAGGCGGCCACCACCTGGACGGTCGCGCCGGCTTCAGCGAGCGCCTTGAACAGCGCGGGGAAGCGTACGTCGTAGCAGATCGACAGCCCGACGAGCGCGCCGCCGCCCACCCGGGCCGGCACACTGACCAGGCACGGGTCGATCCCGGGGGCCACGGTGCGGGACTCCTGGAAGCCGAACGCATCGAACAGGTGCAGCTTGTCGTACCCGTCGTGGATCCCTCGCCCGGTGACCAGCAGGGTGTTGCGGATCCGCGGCGTGGACGTGCCGCTCCCCCGCCCTTCCGGGCGGTCGGGATCCTCCGGGGTGAACATGCCGGCCATCGCGACCAGATCGTGCCGGTCTGCATGGTCGGCCACCGCCCGCGCCCACGGACCGTCCACCGGCTCGGCGACGTCACGCAGACCCCGCCCGAACGCCTTCATCATCGCCTCGGGGAAGACCACCAGATCGGCGTTCTCGTCCGCCGCTCGCGCGGTCCACTCCCCGATGGTCGCGAGATTGTCGACCGGATCCGGGCCGGAGGACACCTGAGCGAGGGCGATGCGCATGCCCTCACGGTAGACCGACGGGCCCTCGTTCCGCAGCTGCGGAACGAGGGCCCGTGGTGTGACCGGATCGGATCTGACCAGATCACGGTCGACCGAGGTCGATCAGGCGGTCAGCCCAGGTGCTTGCCGTCCACCGTCGACAGCGCGCCCCACAGGTCGCGGTTGAGACGGGAGATGAACTGCAGCGGGATGCCCTTCGGGCAGACGGCGCTGCACTCACCGATGTTGGTGCAGTTGCCGAAGCCCTCGGCGTCGTGCTGGGCGAGCATCCCGAGCGCACGCGAGCGACGCTCCGGCTGGCCCTGCGGCAGCGAGCCCAGGTGGGTGATCTTGGCCGCGGTGAAGAGCATCGCCGAGCCGTTCGGGCAGGCGGCGACGCAGGCACCACAACCGATGCAGGTGGCCGCGTCGAAGGCGCGGTCGGCATCGGCCTTGGACACCGGGGTGGCGTGCGCGTCCGGGGCGGTGCCGGTCGGGGCGGAGATGTAGCCACCGGCCTGGATGATCCGGTCGAACGCGGTGCGGTCGACCACCAGGTCCTTGATCACCGGGAACGCCTTCGCGCGCCACGGCTCGACGTCGATGACATCGCCGTCCTTGAACTCCCGCATGTGGAGCTGGCAGGTCGTGGTCTGGTAGGTGGTCTGGCCACGCCCGTGCGGGATGCCGTTGATCACGACACCGCACATGCCGCAGATACCCTCACGGCAGTCGGAGTCGAAGGCCACCGGCTCCTCGCCGTTCTCGGTGAGCTGCTCGTTGAGAACGTCGAGCATCTCGAGGAACGACATGTGCTCGTCGATGTCCTGCAGCTTGTAGTCGACCATCTTGCCCGTGGAGCGGGCATCCTTCTGGCGCCATACGCGCAACGTGACGTTCACTTGTAGCTCCGTGTCTTCAGCTCGATGTTGTTGTAGACCAGCGGCTCACGGTGCAGGACCGGCTTGCCGTCCCGGCCGGCGGCCTCCCACGCGGAGACGTACAGGAACTGGTCGTCGTGGCGCAGCGCCTCGCCGTCCTCGGTACGGGACTCCGCACGGAAGTGGCCACCACACGACTCCCGACGCTGCAGCGCGTCGATACACATCAGCTCGCCGAGCTCGATGAAGTCAGCCAGACGGAGCGCACGCTCCAGTGCCTGGTTGAGGCCGACGCCCTCGCCGGTGACCTTCACGTTCTGCCAGAACTCGGCCTTCAGGTCGCGGATCATGCCGATGGCAGTGATCAGGCCCTGCTCGGTGCGCTCCATGCCGCAGTACTCCCACATGATGCGACCCAGCTCCTTGTGGATGCTGTCGACCGTGCGGGAGCCCTGGAGGGCGAGCAGCTTCTCGGTGCGTTCCTTGACCGCAGCGAGGGCCTCCTGGGCCGCCGGGTGCGAGTCGTCGATCGCCTCGAACGGCGCACCGGCGAGATAGTTCGGGATGGTCGACGGCAGCACGAAGTAGCCGTCGCCCAGGCCCTGCATCAGCGCGGACGCGCCGAGGCGGTTGGCGCCCTGGTCGGAGAAGTTCGCCTCGCCCGCGCAGAACAGGCCGGGGACCGAGGTCTCGAGGTCGTAGTCCACCCACAGGCCACCCATGGTGTAGTGGACGGCCGGGTAGATCCGCATCGGGGTCTCGTACGGGTTCTCGCCGGTGATCTGCGCGTACATGTCGAAGAGGTTGCCGTACTTGGCCTCGACCGCCTTGCGACCCATCCGTCCGATGGCCTCGCTGAAGTCGAGGTAGACGCCGCGACGGCGGACGATCTTCTCGCCGGTGACCTGGTCGACTTCTTCGATGGCCGGGCCGACGCCGCGGCCCTCGTCGCAGCGGTACTTCGCCTGACGGGAGGCGATGTCACGCGGCACCAGGTTGCCGAACGACGGGTAGATCCGCTCCAGGTAGTAGTCGCGGTCCTCCTCGGCGATCTGGCGAGGATCCTTGTCGCAGTCCTCGGCCTTCTTGGGCACCCAGATGCGGCCGTCGTTGCGCAGCGACTCCGACATCAGCGTCAGCTTCGACTGGTAGTCGCCGTGCTGCGGGATGCAGGTCGGGTGGATCTGCGTGTAGCAGGGGTTGCCGAAGTAGGCGCCGCGCTTGTGCGCACGCCAGGCCGCGGTCACGTTGGAGCCCATGGCGTTC
Source organism: Raineyella sp. LH-20 (assembly GCF_033110965.1). Taxonomy (NCBI): domain Bacteria; kingdom Bacillati; phylum Actinomycetota; class Actinomycetes; order Propionibacteriales; family Propionibacteriaceae; genus Raineyella; species Raineyella sp. LH-20. The sequence goes on from NZ_CP137003.1 coordinate 3,276,936, forward strand.
GTCGACAGGAAGAAGACGTTGCCGTAGCCACCGGTGGCCAGGATGACCACATCGGCGTAGTAGGTCTCGATCGCGCCGGTGACCATGTTGCGCACCACGATGCCGCGGGCGCGACCGTCGGCGATGATGACGTCCTGCATCTCGTGACGCGAGTACATCGTCACCGTGCCGGCGGCGACCTGACGCTCCAGCGCCTGGTAGGCGCCGATCAGCAGCTGCTGACCCGTCTGGCCACGGGCGTAGAACGTACGGGACACCTGCACACCGCCGAACGAGCGGTTGTCGAGCAGGCCGCCGTACTCACGGGCGAACGGGACGCCCTGCGCGACGCACTGGTCGATGATGTTCGCCGAGATCTCGGCGAGCCGGTAGGCGTTCGTCTCACGGGCGCGGTAGTCGCCGCCCTTGACGGTGTCGTAGAAGAGCCGGTAGACGGAGTCGCCGTCGTTGCGGTAGTTCTTCGCGGCGTTGATGCCGCCCTGCGCCGCGATGGAGTGTGCACGCCGGGGGCTGTCCTGGTAGCAGAAGTTCAGGACGTTGTAGCCCATCTCGCCCAGCGAGGCGGCGGCGGCGCCGCCCGCCAGACCGGTGCCGACGATGATGATGTGCATCTTGCGGCGGTTGGACGGGTTGACCAGCTTGGCGTTGAACTTCCGCTGATCCCACATCTTCTCGATGGGGCTGTCCAGCGGCGCCTTGGTGTCGTGGATGTCGTTGCCCTCGAGCCAGAGGGACTCAGGAGTGGTAGTCGTCATGTCGTCCTCCTCAGGCCGTCACGGTCGGGATCGCCGGCTGGGTGATCAGGATCCAGGTGACCGGGGCGAGGAAGCCCACCCAGAGCACACCGGCGACGATCCACGCGAGCGCGTTGAGGTTGCGGCGTGCCGACGGGCCGACGTGCAGACCGATGGTCGTGAAGGCGCTCCAGATGCCGTGGCGCAGGTGCAGCAGCACCGCGGTCAGGGCGATTAGGTAGGCCAGCCAGACCCACCACTGCTCGAAGGCGAACACGACACGGGCATACGCGGAGGCCTGCATGACCGCATCGGTGCGGAGCGAGGTCGCGGTGAACTGCAGCAGGTGAGCCACCACGAACACGAAGATGATCACACCGCCCCAGCGCATGGTGCGGGACGCGTAGGTGCGCTGCATGCCACTGCGGTTCTTGCCCGACTCGTAGCGCTTGCCGACGCCGACGGCCACCAAGGACTTCTTGGTCACCACGATCGCGGAGATGATGTGCAGCGCGACACCGGCGAGCATCACGACCCGGACGATCCACAGGAAGCCACGGTGGGCCAGGATCGGCTCGAGCATGGTGCGCAGGTGCTCTGCGTACGTGTCATAGGCTGCCTGGCCCGAGAAGAGCTTCAGGTTGCCATACATGTGAAAGAGCAGGAAGCCCACCATGAGGAGGCCTGTGATTGCCATCACTGCCTTCCACACCACAGTGGAGCGCGCTGCTCGCTGCTTGGTTGTGAGAGTTGCTGTCGCCACGGCCAATACCATAGAGCACCCCACTGACCGGGGTGCGAGGCAGGGCCAAAACTGTGACCTGCCCGCGACAACGTGCCGGCGAGAAGGCCCCGGCCGGCCCGTCAGTCGGAGCGTACGTCGCTCTCGGCGAGCAGGTCGGGGCGGCGGCGCCGAGTGCGTTCCCGGGACTGCTCGCGGCGCCAGTCGTCGACCTTGCCGTGGTCGCCGGACAGCAGCACCGGCGGCACGTCCAGCCCGCGCCAACTGGCCGGCTTGGTATAGACGGGGTACTCCAGCAGGCCGTCCTGGCCCTCGGCGTACGATTCCTCCACCAGACTGTCGGGGTTGCCGATCACCCCGGGAATCAGCCGGACCACCGCTTCGATCATCGCCAGCACGGCGACCTCTCCGCCGTTGAGCACGTAGTCGCCGAGGCTGACCTCATGGACCGGCATCACCCCGCGGGCGTAGTCCATCACCCGGGCGTCGATGCCCTCGTAGCGCCCGCAGGCGAAGAGCAGGTGCGGTGCCCGCGACCACTCCTGGGCCAGGGCCTGGGTGAACGGCACGCCCGACGGGGTCGGGACCACCAGCACCGGCGGCGCCTGCGGGTCCACCAGCGCGTCGAACGCCTCGCCCCACGGCTCCGGTTTCATCACCATCCCCGCTCCCCCGCCGTACGGGGTGTCGTCGACGGTGCGGTGCCGGTCGTGGGTCCAGTCGCGCAGGTCGTGGACCGCGACGCCCAACAGCCCGGACGCCACCGCCTTGCCGACCAGGGACAGGCGCAGCGGCGCGAAGTAGTCCGGGAAGATCGAAACGATGTCGATCCGCTGGGTGGGGTCACTCTGCACCGGAGGCTCATGCACGGTCGGGCCCCTCCCCGGCGTCCGGCGCGGATCCGGCATCGGTGGTGTCCTCGGCGTCCAGGTCCGTCAGCAGTCCGGGAACGTCGGCGAGGGTCAGCGTCCCGGCGGCCAGATCGACCTGTGGGACCAGCGCGGCGACGAACGGGACCAGCCGGGTGCCCTCGTCGGTGGCGATCTCCAGCAGGTCCTGCGCCGGCAGGTGGACCACGAAGTCGACCGTACCGGCCTGTCGTCCGTCAGCGGTCAGCACCCGCAGGCCGATCAGCTGACGGTCGTAGTAGGAGTCCTCCTCCTCGGGACGTTCGGCAGGGTCGACCTCGGCGGTGAGCATCCAGCCGCGCGCCGCCTCGGCGGCCGTCCGGTCGGCGAACTCCTCGAACCGCACCAGGAGTCGCCCCTGGTGCCAGTGGTGCGCCGCGACGGTCACCACCCGTCCGCTGCCCTCGACGACCAGCCGCTCGCCCGGGGCGAACCGTCGCTCGGGCTCGTCGGTCCGCAGCTCCACGGTCACCTCGCCGCGGATCCCGTGGGGCTTGCCGATCCGGCCGACCACCACGCTGGTGCTGTCACTCATGACTTCCTCTCGAGCCTGGGAAGGGTCGTGCCCCGCAGTCGGTCGTACGACTGCGGGGCACGGAGGTCGTCCCGGGGACGTCACCGCGATCAGCGGCGGCCGTTCCCGCGGGGTCGGTCGATGTCGGCGAAATCGACCCGGACGGACTCACGTCCGGCCAGGGCGCCGACCACGGTCCGCAACGCGGTGGCGGTCCGCCCGCGGCGGCCGATCACCTTGCCGATGTCATCGGGGTGCACGTGCACCTCCAGCAGGCGACCACGGCGAAGGTTCTTGTCCTTGACGTGGACGTCCTCGGGATGCGGCACGATCCCCCGGACCAGGTGCTCCAGGGCCTCGGCGAGCACGATCAGGCCTCGGCCTCGTCGGTGGCCTCGGCCTCGGAGGTCTCCTCGGCGGCGGTCTCCTTGGTCTCGGCCTTCTTCGCGGAGAAGGCCTCCACCAGCGGCTCGCCCTTGGCATCGGCCAGCTGGGCGTTGAAGATCGCAGTCTTGTCCGCGCGCTCCGGCTGCGGGGTCACGCCGGATGGCACCGAGGTGTCGCCGGTGAACTGCTGCCAGTCGCCGGTGCGCTTCAGCAGCGCCACGACGGCCTCGGTCGGCTGGGCGCCCACGCCGAGCCAGTACTGCGCGCGCTCGGAGTTGATCTCGATGATCGAGGGATCGTTCTTCGGGTGGTACTGCCCGATCTCCTCGATGGCGCGACCATCGCGCTTGGAGCGCGAGTCCATGATGACGACGCGGTAGTGCGGGGTGCGGATCTTGCCGAGCCGCTTCAGTCGAATCTTGACAGCCACGTGTGTGGATACTCCTGTACGAATGTCCCGGAACGCCCCGGGGATGTCGGATGGGACGAGGATCGGCGTGGGGACACCGGCTCCGCGGCCCGGGTGGATCGGTGCGCCACGGCATGAGAGGGACCCGAGCACACAGATGCAACCGTCATTGTGCCACGGATCGCCGGGCTCGGTGAAATCGAGCGACGCGCGGGTCAGGCGTCCCGTTCCCCCGAGTACGGGCGGCCGCGGAGCACGACCAGGCGGGGATGGCGGACGGCACCGGCATCGCGGCGGGGATCGGTGTCGTACACCACCACGTCGGCCGACGCACCGAGCTCGACCCCGGGGACCTCCAGCCAGTCCCGGCCCCGCCAGGACGCCGCACCGAGGGCCCACTCGATGCCACCGACCTTCGCCAGCAGTGCGATCTCCTGGCCGATCAGGCCGTGCGGCAGGCTGCCTCCGGCGTCGGTGCCGGCATAGATCGGCACCCCGGCGTCCTTCGCTGCGCCGATCGTCGCGAACCGTCGGGCATGCAGGTCGCGCATGTGGGCGGCGTACGTCGGGAACTTCGCTTCCCCTCCGGCGGCGATCTGGGGGAAGGTCTCCAGGTTGACCATGGTGGGCACCAGCGCCACCTGGTTCTCCGCCATCAGCTCGACGACGTCATCGGTGATGCCGGTGCCGTGCTCGATGCCGTCGATGCCGGCCTCCACCAGGTCGACGACCGACTGCTCGGCGAAACAGTGGGCCGTGACCCGCGCCCCCAGCTGGTGGGCCCGGGCGATCGCCTCCGCCGCCACCTGCGCCGGCCAGAGCGGGGCGAGGTCGCCGGTGGACCGATCGATCCAGTCCCCCACCAGCTTCACCCAGCCGTCGCCGCAAGCCACCTGCTGCTCGACGGCCCCGACCAGATCCTCGGGATCGATCTCCTCGGCGAAGTTGCGGATGTAGCGCTTGGGCCGGGCGATGTGGCGGCCGGCGCGGATGATCCGCGGCAGGTCCTCCCGGTCGTCCGCCCACCTGGTGTCGGCCGGCGAACCGGCGTCCCGGATCAGCAGCGTTCCGGCGTCCCGGTCGGTCAGCGCCTGGCGCCGGGAGGTCTCGTGGTCGACCGCACCGTGGGAGTCGAGCCCGACATGGCAGTGGGCGTCCACCAGACCGGGCAGGATCCAGCAGTCCCGCGCCACGGTCTGCGCGCCCGTCAGCGGCCCCGCCACGAACCGTCCGCCGCTGATCCACAGGTCGACCGGCTCGTCACCGGGCAACAGCACGCCGTGCAGGTGCAGGTCGGGGGCGGGCCCGGACAGATCGAGGGCGGGCACCCGACCGTGCGGGTGACTGTGGATGTGCGGGATCCCGCCGTCGTGCGAGTGGACATGCGGCCGGGGTCCCTGGGGATGGGCCTGGGGCGGCCGGTGGTCGGCAGCGGCGGAATCGGTCATGGCACCTCCTGGGTGGGTCGGGCCCCAGTCTGGCGGACCGTACGGCCGCTGTCAGCCGTTCGGCCCCCGGCCGAGCGGCCCGACGTCAGGGGCGACGCTGCTGGCGGTCGAACATCTTCTGCAGGTCCGGCGACAGCTGGAAGTCCTGCATCGCGCGCTCCAGATCGACACCGTCCGGCGCCCCGGCCCCGAACGGCGAGGCCGTGGTCGCCTCGGTCTCGTCGTGCTCGGCCGGCTGGCCGGAGGCCCGCTTGGCGGGGTTGCCGGAGACCTTGTTCCCCTTCTTCTTCTGCTTCTTCGCCTGCTGCTTGGCCGGCCTGGCCGCCCCCGGCACGCCGGGCATCCCCGGCATCCCCGGCATCCCGCCCATCGCACCGCCGGCCATCGAGGCCATCATCTTGCGGGCGTCGACGAACCGGTTGACCAGGTTGTTGACGTCGCTGACCGCGACGCCGGAGCCCTTGGCGATGCGCGACCGGCGAGAGCCGTTGAGGATGCTGACGTCGGCACGTTCGGCGGGGGTCATCGAGAGGATGATCGCCTCGACCCGGTCGATCTCCTTCTCGTCGATGTTCTCGATCTGGTCCTTCAGCTGACCCATCCCGGGCAGCATCCCGAACACCTTCGAGAGCGGGCCCATCCTGCGGACGGCCTTCATCTGGTCGAGGAAGTCCTGCAGACCGAACTCCTTGCCACCCTTCGAGGTGGTCAGCTTCGCCGCGGCCTTGGCGGACTGCTCGGCGTCGAACGTACGCTCCGCCTGCTCGATCAGCGTCAGTACGTCACCCATGCCGAGGATGCGCGAGGCCATCCGGTCGGGGTGGAAGACGTCGAAGTCCTCGAGCTTCTCGCCGTTGGAGGCGAACATGATCGGCTTGCCGGTGACCTTGCGGATCGACAGGGCCGCACCACCACGGGCGTCGCCGTCGAGCTTGGTGAGCACGACACCGTCGAAGCCGACGCCCTCCTGGAAGGCGTTCGCGGTGTTCACCGCGTCCTGGCCGATCATCGCGTCGACGACGAAGAGCACCTCGTCGGGGCGGACAGCGGTGCGGATGTCGGCGGCCTGCTGCATCATCTCGGCGTCGATGCCCAGCCGACCGGCGGTGTCCACGACCACGACGTCGTACAGCTTGCGCTCGGCCTCTGCGATCGAGTCGCGCGCCACCTGCACCGGATCACCCACACCGTTGCCGGGCTGCGGCGCGTAGACATGCACGCCGGCACGCTCGCCGACCACCTGCAGCTGGTTGACCGCGTTGGGCCGCTGCAGGTCGGCGGCGACGAGGAGCGGGGTGTGTCCCTCGCGCTTGAGCCAGGTCGCCAGCTTGCCGGCCAGGGTGGTCTTGCCGGCGCCCTGGAGACCGGCCAGCATGATGACGGTCGGCGGTTGCTTGGCGAAACGGACCGTACGGGTCTGCCCGCCGAGAATCTCGGTCAGTTCCTCGTTGACGATCTTGATGATCTGCTGGGAGGGGTTCAGCGCCTGGGAGACCTCGGCGTTGCGCGCCTTGACCTTGACCGCATTGACGAATTCCTTGACCACGGCCAGGTTGACGTCCGCCTCCAGCAGCGCGATGCGGATCTCGCGCGCGGTCGCGTCGATGTCGGCGTCGGTCAGCCGACCTTTGCCGCGCAGGTTCTTGAAGGTCGCGGCCAGGCGGTCCTGCAGGGTGTCGAACAAGATGGTCCTCGGGTTCACTCAGCGCGGTGGTCGGTGGAGCCGACCACCGATGTCTCGGTGCTCGGCGGACGCGGCGGTCGGGCAGCACGGGGAACGTACGGACGTACGTCCCGGCGCATCTGACGTCCCAGGATACCCACCCCGGACGGGGGTCAGGACCGCGCCGGCTCCAGCAGGGCGTCGACGAAGGCAGTGGCGTCGAACGGTGCAAGGTCGTCCATCCCCTCCCCCAGACCGATCAGCTTGACCGGGACGCCCAGCTCGCGCTGCACCTGGATGACGATGCCGCCCTTGGCCGAGCCGTCCAGCTTGGTCAGGACGATGCCGGTGATCCCGATCTCCTGGGCGAACACCCGGGCCTGGGTGAGACCGTTCTGTCCGGTGGTCGCGTCGAGGACCAGCAGCACCTCACTGACCGGCGCCTTCTTCTCGATCACCCGCTTGATCTTGCCCAGCTCGTCCATCAGGCCGGTCTTGGTGTGCAGACGTCCGGCGGTGTCGACCAGCACCACGTCGACCTCCTGCTCGATGCCCGCACTGACGGCGTCGAAGGCGACCGATGCCGGGTCGGCACCCTCGGCCCCGCGTACGGTCGGCACGCCGACGCGCCCGCCCCAGGTCTCCAGCTGGTCGGCGGCCGCGGCCCGGAAGGTGTCGGCAGCACCGAGCAGCACGTCCTTGTCCTCCGCGACGAGCACCCGGGCGAGCTTGCCACAGGTGGTGGTCTTGCCGGTCCCGTTGACACCGACCACCATCACGACGGCCGGCGTCTCGCCGGCGCGCGCCACCCGCAGCGTACGGTCCAGGGTCGGGTCGACCAGCGCGACGAGCTCCTCGCGCAGCGCCGAGGCGGCGCCGGCGGGTTCGGCGACGCCCTCGACCCGCAGCCGGGTACGCAGCTTCTCGACCAGCTCGGTGGTCGGGCCGACCCCCATGTCGGAGGTGAGCAGGGTGTCCTCGAAGTCCTCCCAGGTCTCCTCGTCGAGCTTGTCGCTGGAGAGCAGCATCAGGAGTCCGCGAGCGAGCGCGTTGTTGGAACCGGCGAGCCGGGCGCGGAGCCGAGCCATCCGGGTCCGCGGCGGCTCGGGGACCTCGAGCGGGATCTCGACCGGCGGCGTGGTGACCCCGCCCTCGAGGACGGTGCCTTCGGCGGTCTCCGCCTCGTCGGGGCCCTCGGCCGGTGCCGCCTCGGGAGCCGTGGGCGCCTCGGCGGTGGATGCCTGCGGGCCGGCGTCCGGGGCGGCGGGTCGCTCCTCGACGGCCACTCCCCCCTCGGCCCCCCGCTCCGCGGCGGACGGTCCCGGACCGACCTGCGGACGGTCAGAGCCCGGCGGGAGCTTCCGCTGGGACATCGCGACGGCGACGACACCGGCGATCAGCAGGAGCGCGACGACGATGCTGACGATGATGGGCGTGACGAGCACGCTGGAGATCAGGGGCACCAACACGTCCCCCATCTTGTCACGAGCGGGCGCGTCGCCCCCCGATCACGCCCGGAGGTGGTCAGCCGCCGAAGTCCCCGGTGGACGGCAAGGAGCTGCGACGTGGGGCCGTCCGCGGATCGCCGGTGGCCCCGTCCGCTCCGGCCGGGCCCGGGGCGGCGCCGCCGGTGGTGGCTGATCCGGTGGGTGGCGCAGTGGCCGACCCGTTGGGCTGCGCGGTGGCTGACTCGACCTCGGGCGCCGCGGTGCCGTGCCCACCGTCCTGGCCGGGGTCGACCTGACCGTCCTGAGTCGCTCCGGCACGGCTGAGGCGACGACGGGTGACGGCGCGTTCCAGGCCGACCAGACGGGGCGACGGTTCGGCCTCGCCGTTCAGCTGTCGGGCGGCCCATTCGAGGCTGCCGGCGATGTCCGGGGCCTTCTCCGAGACCTCGGGCAGGCCGCCGCGCATGCCGACGACCACGACGCCGCCGATCACCACGGCGACGACCAGCGCGACGACCACGGAGATGACCACGACTCCCATGCCAGTGCCTCCCGTACGGTCAGGATCCGAGCGTCAGGATCCGTGGTGATTCCCCGTCCGACGCCACGTCGCGCCACGATTTCAGCGCCCTGACAAGCGTCGAGTGTCCCTCAGCGTACCCGGCGGGGGTCACTTGGCGGAGTCGCCGGTGGTCTCCTTGGCCCGGACGTTCTTGGCCCGGACACCGGCGAACACCCACAGTTTGCTGAGGACGAAGTTGAACGGGGTGGCCACCAGGGTGCCGATCAGCGTCGCCCAGTAAAGCAGTGTGCGGAAGCCGTTCGAGTCGTCGAAGATCTCACGCGGCAGCGCCACCGGCGAGGTCGGGTTGATCAGCAGGGTCTGCACGATGAGGTTCACCACGAAGGCGGCCACGCCGGCGGCAAGGAACGGGAAGAATCCCCGCAACCAGCCGCCGTGGTGCCGGGACCGGAAGGTCCACATCCGGTTCAACTGGTAGTTCCAGGTGTTCGCGACGAGGAATGCCACGGTCGCGTACAGGTGGTAGAGGCGGACGTTCCACGGGGTGCCGAACAGGTTGAACAGCGGCGTCTCGTAGTGCGGGTAGATCTTCTTGCAGACGATCACCACCAGCAGGTTCACCAGCACACCCGATCCGCCCACGACACCGAACTTGAAGAACTGGCGGATGGTGTAGCCGTACTTCGCCCAGAACGACTTCTGCGGGGCGCTGGTCGTGCGCGGAGCGGGAGGGGTGGTGGTCACGGTGGTGCAGGCCTATCGATCGACGGAGTGGTGGATCCGGGGCGCGGGGCCGGCGGATCAGGGGTGCCGGGGGATCAGTGACGGTTTCGGGGCTGCCGCTGACAGCGTGGACAGCGGAAGGACGAACGGTTCATGAACGCCTCCCGGCGGATCGGGGTGCCACAGCGGGGGCATGGCCGGTCCTCCTGTCCGTACGCGTTGAGGGAACGGTCGAAGTAGCCGCTCTCCCCGTTGACATCGACGTACAGGGTGTCGAAGGACGTCCCGCCCTGGTCGAGTGCCCGTCCCATGATCGTACGCACCGCCTCGAGGAGGTCACGCGCCCGGGGTGCGGTCAGCACGTCGGTGGCCTGTGCATAGTGCATCCGGGCCAGCCACAGCGACTCGTCGGCGTAGATGTTGCCGATGCCCGACACCAGGGTCTGGTCGAGCAGGGCGCGCTTGACGCCGGTCCGCCGGCGACGGAGCGCCCGGACCACCGCGTCGGCGTCGTACGCCTCCTCGAACGGGTCAGGCGCGATGTGGGCGATCTCGGGCGGTACACCGTCATCGGCCTCGCTGACCAGCAGTCCGCCGAACATTCGCTGGTCGCAGAATCTCACCTCAGGGCCCTCGTCGGCGAAAGCCAGGCGGACCCGGACGTGGGCCTGGTCGGGCGCGCCCGGCGCGTCCACCCGGAACTGTCCGCTCATGCCGAGGTGGGCGAGGACAGCCTCCCCCGAGTCGAGCGGGAACCACAGGTACTTGCCGCGCCGCGCCGGCTCACCGAACGTACGCCCCACCAGCCGGGCCGCGAAATCCGCCGGACCGCCCGGCTGGCGTCGCACCGGACGGGGATGGAGGACCTCCACCGCCGCGACCGTACGACCGACGAGGTGCGGCGCAAGACCGCGCCGCACCACCTCGACCTCAGGCAATTCAGGCATCGTCGACCATCTCAGGCGGGGTCGGTGGCCCGGCCCCCCGGAGCGGTGTCGAGCACCGCAGGGGCGGACGCGTCACCGGCCGTGTCGTCTGTCGCGGTGCCGGCGTCAGCGGCCGCGCGGGCCTCCTGCTCGGCGTGCAGCGCCCGGTAGGCCGTCTCGGCGGCCTCCTGTTCGGCGTACTTCTTCGAACGTCCGGTGCCCGGGCCGAAGAGTCGGTCACCGACCCGGACGTGGGCGGTGAACCGCTTGTCATGGTCCGGCCCGGCCGAGGTGACCTCGTACACCAGTGAGTCCGCCCCCACGTCGGCGGCGATCTCCTGCAACGAGGTCTTCCAGTCGAGCCCCGCCCCCATCGTCGCCGCTTCGCTGATCAGGTCGTCGAGGACGTGATGCACGAACGTACGGGCACCGTCGATGCCGTACTGGACGTGGATCGCCCCGATGATCGCCTCCATCGCGTCGGCCAACAGCGAGTCCTTGTCCCGGCCACCGGTGGTCAGCTCACCCCGCCCGAGGCGGAGCAGCCCACCGACGCCCAGCGTCCGCGCCACCCGAGCGAGGGCCTGGGTCGACACGACCGCGGCACGGAGCTTGGCCAGCCGCCCCTCGGCGAGATCGGGGTACGAGGTGAAGATGTGCTCGGTCACGACAACGCCCAGCACGGAATCCCCCAGGAATTCGAGCCGTTCGTTCGTCGGGATCCGGCCATGCTCGTAGGCGTACGACCGATGAGTCAGGGCGAGTTCGAAGAGCTGGGGGTCGGGTGCGACCCCCAGCTCTTCGAGAAGCTGTTCAGCTGTGGAGGCGGGTGCTACACCGCCGGTCACGATCAGGCTTCCAGGACCTGACGACGCTCACCGCGCGGGCCGTACTGGCCGCACTCGGGGCACGCGGTGTGCGGCAGGTGCTTGGCACGGCAGGCCGGGTTGGCGCAGGTGACCAGGGTCGGCACAGCGGCCTTCCACTGGGAACGACGATTCCGCGTGTTGGAGCGGGACATCTTCCGCTTGGGAACTGCCACGGGTCTCTCCTTCTGTCTCTGGGTGCATGCACGCCATCCGGTCGCGTGCAGACGCAAGCGACCACTATAGACGTCGGCACACCGGGGGTGCAAACGGCGCAGGGTCGGCGCCGGATGAGGTGACTCAGTCGTCGACCGCGCCCGGACGGCCCTCGTCGCCCGCGGCCTCGTCCGGCACGTGGTCGGTGTCGTCGTCCCCGTTCTCGTCGTCCTCGTCCGCCTCGTTCCGGTCCGACCCGGCCCAGCCGCTCAGCGCACCCCAGCGGGCATCGGTCGCCGGGCCGTGGGTGTGGTCGGGATCCTCGTTGAGGTTGGCGCCGCACTCCGGACACAGACCGGCGCAGTCCTCGCGGCACAACGGCGTGAAGGGGAGGTCCAGGACGACCGCATCGCGCAAGGTGGGCTCGAGGTCGAGCAGTTCCCCCTGCATCCGGGCCAGGTCCTCGTCATCGTCGTCGACGCTCTGGTCCTGATAGAGGAAGAGCTCCTGGAGGTCGACCTCGGTCTCGTCCTTCAGCGGGGTGAGGCAGCGGGAGCACTCCCCTTCGAGACGTACGGTCGCCAGACCTGTCACCAGCACACCCTCGCTGACTGATTCCAGCCGCAGGTCCAGGTCGATCGGGGCTCCGGTGGGGATGCCGATGAGCGCGTTCCCGATGCCCTCCGGGGCGGGCACGGACTCCCGGACCTCACGCAACGCCCCGGCCCGGCGCCCCAGGTCATGGGTGTCGAGGACGAGCGGGGATCGGGCGTCCAGGTGGCCGGCGGACGTGCGGTGGGTGGTCATGGTGGGAGTGTATGTCCCGGGCGTCGCGGCCGGTGCGCGCGACGGCGGCCGGCCGATGTCTGCACCCTCTCCTACGCTGGAGACCGGACGGGACGTGCGGACCCGACCGGGAGGGACGATCGATGACGGCGCTGGGCGGCTGGCGGTCCGAGACGTACGCGGCGCTGGACCAGCGGATCGGTCTGGTCGTCGGTGCTCAGGAGAAGGCGTTCACTGCGTTGGGACTGCACACCGTCGGCGACCTGATGCACCACGTTCCTCGCCGCTATGTGGTCGGGACGGAGCTGAGCGACCTGTCCGACCTCCAGGTCGGCACGCACGTCGCGCTGCTGGCCCGGGTCGCCGAGGTGCACCCGCATCCCGGTCCGCCGGGAAAGAAGAGCCGCGGACGACTCGAGGTGCAGCTCACCGACGGCCGCCACCGGCTGTCTGCCACCTTCTTCGGCGCCAACCACCTGCTGGACTGGTGGCAGCGCTCCCTCACGCCAGGCGCCCGTGGCATCTTCTCCGCGAAGGTCGGCGAGTTCCGGGGCCAGCCCCAGCTGGGTCACCCCGACTACGTGATCGTCGACGAGCAGGGCTTCTTCGTCGCAGGCTCGGACCGCAACCGGTCGATGGCCAGTGTGTTCCGCGGCGGGCCGATCGGCATCTACCCGGCCAGCGCCAAGCTGCCGACCTGGGACATCGCCGAGGCGGCCGGTCTGGCCTTGCACGCCCTCGGCGACCTGCCCGATCCGTGGCCGTCCTGGGTCCGTGAGCGAGCAGAGCTGCCGCCTCTCAGCGAGGCGCTGCAGGCGGTGCACCGGCCCTCCACGCTGGCCGAGGTCGACGCCGGACTGGCCCGCCTCGCCTTCGACGAGGCGCTCGAGGTCCAGCTCACCATGGCCTATCGGCGCGCAGACCGCACCCTGTTGGCCGCGGCGCCGCGCCGGGCGGCCGATGGCGGACTGCTCAGCACCTTCGACGCCCGCCTGCCGTTCGAGCTCACCGACGGCCAGCAGCAGGTGAGCCGGGAGATCGAGGCCGACCTCGCCGGGGACGTGGCCATGCAGCGCCTGCTCCAGGGCGAGGTCGGGTCGGGCAAGACGGTGGTCGCGCTGCGGGCGATGCTCGCGGTGGTCGATGCCGGCGGCCAGGCCGCCCTGCTGGCACCCACCGAGGTGCTGGCGGTGCAGCACTACCACTCGATCACCACGATGCTGGGCGACATCGCGGCCGGCGGGATGCTCGGCGGCACCCGGGTGACGCTGCTGACCGGATCGATGACCGGCGCCCAGAAGAAACGCAGCCAGCTCGCGATCGCCTCCGGCGAGGCGGGGATCGTCATCGGCACCCACGCGCTGCTCTCCGAGGCCGTCCAGTTCGCCGATCTGGGTCTGGTGGTCGTCGACGAGCAGCATCGCTTCGGGGTGGAGCAGCGTAACGCCCTGACCGCCAAGGCCGACCTGCACCCGCACGTCCTGGTGATGACCGCCACGCCGATCCCACGGTCCGTGGCGCTGACGATCTACGGCGACCTGGAGGTGTCGACCCTCCGCGAAGTCCCCGCCGGCCGAGCCGACGTCATCACCACCGTCGTCGACGTCACCGCCCACCCTCGGTGGGTCGACCGGGCGTGGGAGCGGGCCCGGGAGGAGGTGGCGAACGGACGCCAGGTCTTCGTCGTCTGTCCACGGATCTCCCCCGAGGGCGACGCGGTCGACCCGGTCAATGGGTGGTCACTGGAGGAGGTCGTCGACCGGCTGCACCGTACGCCCCTGAACGATGTACGGATCGGTGTGTTGCACGGTCAGTTGCCGACCGAGGAGAAGGACCGGGTGATGGCCCAGTTCTCCGCCGGTGACCTCGACGTCCTGGTGGCAACGACCGTGATCGAGGTCGGCGTGGATGTGCCGAATGCGTCGATGATGGTGATCTGCGACGCCGCCCGGTTCGGCATCTCCCAGCTGCACCAGTTGCGCGGACGGATCGGCCGGGGTCGGTTTCCCGGGCTGTGCCTGCTGCTCGCCGCCACCCGGGAGGAGAGTGGCGCGGAGAACAGCATGGCACGCCTGGAAGGACTCGCCGCCACCCGCGACGGCTTCGCGCTGGCGGACCTCGACCTGGAACAGCGCCGTGAGGGCAACGTGCTCGGCACCACCCAGGCCGGGGCCCACACCGGGATGCGACTGCTGAACGTGACCCGAGACGCCGACCTCATCGGCTTCGCCCGCGACATCGCCGAGCAGGCCGTCCGTGACGATCCCGAGGCCGCCACGCCGGGGTTCCACGACGCCATCCGCCGGATGGAACTGGTCAGCCTGGACGAATGACCGGCCATCGATGACGGCTCGATCGTCGGCACCGACCAGTGACCCCGGCGGGCGGGTCTTGTCGACGCCGGGGTCACCGCCCAGGGCTCAGAGGTGCCAAGCCTCCGGCTCGTCGCCGAATCGGAACCGCCGGCCGGAGACGTAGCGCGGCCGGATCCGTACGTAGATGGTCTTGATGGTGGGCACCCAGGGACGCAGTGGCAGCTGCTCCACCCGCTCGACCTCCGCCGGGTCCTCGAGCACCTCCGCGTCGCCGTGCACCACGATGCTCCAGCCACCCTCGCCGGCGTACGCATCGACCTCGAAGGCGACCCGCGAGTTCACCGTCAGCTCGAAGAGCTTGCTGCCCTGGGCGGTGCGGAAGACCACCGTCTCCCCGTCCAGAACGTAATTGACCGGGAACATCTCGATGTCATCACCGATGGTGGTGGCCAGCCGCCCGAGCGGCTCCTGTGCCAGCAGGGCCCAGGCCTCCTCGTCGCTCATCACCGTGACTGCTTCGTTCTCGACGTACGCCATGACCGCTCCCTCCGTGACCCGGCCAATGGGCGGCTCACCACGGGCCGCACTGCACCGGTGACCCGGAGTTTATCCAGCGGGCGGGGCAGCAGGAGCGTCCTCGGTAGCCTGTCGGATGTGACACGCATCATCGCCGGATCCCACGGTGGCCGACGCCTCACCACCCCACCGGGGGCCCGGACCCGCCCCACCACGGACCGGGTGCGGGAGGCGGTGTTCTCCGCACTGGAGTCCTGGTCGGCCGACGGGCTGACCGGGCTGGCCTTCCTCGACCTCTACGCCGGCTCCGGCGCGATGGCCCTGGAGGCGGCCAGCCGCGGTGCCCGACCCGTGACGGCGGCCGAGTCGGACCGACGCACTGCGGAGGTGATCCGGCGCAACGCCCGCGAACTCGGTCTGACGATCGATCTCCGGACGACGCCGGTGGAGGAGCTGCTGGCCGGCACTGCTCCCCGGGCGTACGACATCATCTGGGCCGATCCGCCCTACCCGGTGCCGACCGAACAGCTGGAGCAGGTGCTCGGCCGGGTCTGGGCCACCGGTTGGCTCGCCGCCGACGGCCTGCTCGTGGTCGAACGATCCTCCCGCGACCGGGACCCGCAGTGGCCGGACGGCATCGATGCCTGGTCGCGTCGCTATGGTGAGACAACGATCCACTACGCCCAGGAGGCCCGGTGAAGGTCATCTGCCCCGGCTCGTTCGACCCGGTGACACACGGTCACCTCGACATCATCGAGCGCTCCGCCCGATCCTTCGACGAGGTGGTGGTCGGGGTCGGTCGCAACACGTCGAAGAACGGACTGTTCACCCTCGACGACCGACTGTCGATGCTCACCCAGGCCTGCGCGCATCTGCCGAACGTGATGGTCGACCCGATCGACGGCCTGCTCGCCGAATACTGCCGGACCCACGGCGTGGGCGCCATCGTCAAGGGACTGCGGTTCGCCTCCGACTTCGACTACGAGCTGCAAATGGCCCAGATGAACAAGCAGCTCACCGGCGTGGAGACGATCCTCCTGCCGACGGCGGCCCAGTGGTCCTTCGTCTCCTCCACCCTGGTGCGCGAGATCGCCCTGATGGACGGCGATGTCTCCACCTTCGTCCCGGACTTCGTGGTGACCGCCCTCAAGGTCCAGGCCGACCACCGACGCAACGAGGCCGCGGCACCCGGTGAGGAGGCAACGTCATGACCCGGCCCTGGGGACGCCTCGACGACCGCGCCGTCGCTTGGCTCGAGCGGCTGCTCACCCACGACACCACCAGCAGACTGTCCAATCTCCCGGTGGCCGAGCTGATCGCCGACGAGTGCCGCACCCTCGGCATCGCCGTGCAACTGCGCCCCGACGCCACCGGTCGGAAGGCCAATCTGATCGCCACCCTGCCCGCCGCCGACGGCACCACCGACGGCGGCATCGCACTCAGCGGCCATATGGACACCGTGCCCGTCGACGGTCAGGAGTGGACCTCCGACCCGTACGCCCCAGAGGTCCGCGACGGCCGGCTCCAGGCCCGCGGCGCGGCCGACATGAAAGGTTTCCTGGCCCTGGTCACCGCCGCGCTGCCGCGGTTCGCCGCCGCCCGGCTGGCCGAGCCGGTGCACCTGGCCTTCACCTTCGACGAGGAGCTCGCGGCCCGTGGCGCGGCCCAGATGATCGGCGATCTCGCCGCGCTGGGCGTACGGCCCCGCGCCTGCATCGTCGGCGAGCCCACCTCGATGCGGGTGATCACCGGGCACAAGTCGGTCACCATCGTCCGGATCGATGTCCGGGGCCGGTCCGCCCACTCCTCACTGCCCGCATCCGGCTGCAATGCCGTCGAGTACGCCGCCCGGATGTGCACCGCCTTCCGGGCGATCACCGACGGCTGGCGCACCGAGGGGCCGTACGATCCCGACTACGGGGTGCCGTACTCCACCGGAGGGATCATGACGATCGACGGTGGGACCGCCCGCAACATCGTTCCTGAGCGGTGCACGGTGGTGCTGGAGTTCCGCACCGTCCCCGCCGTCGAGCCGACCGACGTCGTCGCCCGGCTGCGGGAGGAAGCTGCCGAGCTCACCCGGCAGATGCAGGCCGAACAGCCCGGCACCGGGATCGACGTGGTTGTCGAGGACATGGTGCCCACCCTCGCCACCACGCAGGACTCGCCCGCCACCCGCGCCGCGATCGCCTACGGTGGGATTCCCAGCGACGAGCACGTGACGTACGGCACCGACGGCGGCGCCTTCCACGCCGCGGGGATCGAGACGGTGATCTGCGGTCCCGGCGACATCGCCCAGGCCCACGGGGTGGACGAGTACGTCGAGATCCGCCAGCTCGAGGCGTGCCAGGACTTCCTGGCGACGATGCTCGACCGCCTGTCCGTCGCCCACTGAGCCGGGATTTCCCAGATCCGGGCGGGTCCGCTAGTCTGTACCGGTTGCTATCGTGCCGTGATCCGTACGACACGACGGGACTGACACGTTTCCAGAAGGAGAACCACCAATGGCTGCCGTATGTGACGTCTGCGCCAAGGGCCCGGGCTTTGGACACAACGTGCCTTGGTCGAAGAAGAAGACGAATCGTCGTTGGAACCCGAACATCCAGCGCGTCCGCGTGACGATGAACGGGACGACCAAGCGCATGAACGTGTGCACCTCCTGCCTCAAGGCCGGCAAGGTCTCTCGCTGACCCTGCCCTGACGGGATCCGCGACCGGCCCCCGTCATCGGGTCACTCCGCAACGGAGTGCCCCACCCGCTCCGCCCACGGAGCACCGCTCCCCCGGGAGCATTTCGACCCAGTCGGCACCGAGCCGGCGACCTGTCCCCCTGCCGTTCGATCGGCCGCGGAAGCCCAAGAGCTGT
This sequence comes from Raineyella sp. LH-20, assembly GCF_033110965.1. Lineage (NCBI taxonomy): Bacteria > Bacillati > Actinomycetota > Actinomycetes > Propionibacteriales > Propionibacteriaceae > Raineyella > Raineyella sp. LH-20. Next base: position 3,294,865 of record NZ_CP137003.1, read on the forward strand.
GACCACTCAGCGCCGCGCAACGGGAATGACGAAAGGAGTGCAGCCATGGATGCTGCCGAGAAGCAGAAGATCATCGATGAGTACGCGACCCACCCCGGCGACACCGGCTCCCCGGACGTCCAGGTGGCCCTGCTCACCAAGCGCATCGCGCACCTGACCGAGCACCTCAAGGAGCACAAGGGTGACCACCACTCCCGTCGTGGCCTGATGCTCATGGTCGGCCAGCGCCGTCGTCTCCTCAACTACATCGCGAAGAACGACATCGAGCACTACCGTGCGCTGATCGCTCGCCTGGGTCTGCGTCGCTGACGCCACCGACGCACTGATCTCGCCGAGGCGGTCCCCTGCGGGGGGCCGCCTCGTCGGCGTTCCGCGGCGGGCGGCCCATCGGGGCGCGTCACGGCCTGGGGGCGTCGTCATGGCTCGGGGGCGTCGTCATGGCTCGGGGGCGTCGTCATGGCTCGGAGGCGTCGTCATGGCTCGGAGGCGTCGTCATGGCTCGGAGGCGTCGTCATGGCCCGGGTGCCATCGTCCGGGGACATAGTCATCGCCTAGAGGCGTACGTCATCGCCTGAGGACACCCGGGGCACCGAACCGACGACACAGCCTGCGGATCCGCACCCCGGGTGCTCCCGGCGCACTACACCGGGAAGCCACGACCCGGCCGCCACGTCGAGGCACTGTTCCTGGGAGCACAACCGGGGGCATGAGGAACCGCCGCCCGGGCACCGAGGTCAGCGGAGCACTGCAGGAAGAATGTCGATGGCCATCCAAGCGATGAGGGGCCACAGCCGGGGGCGGAGGAGCGTGGCACGGACCTCGGGGGCACTGAAGCCACCCGTACGCCGACGATTCTCAGCATCCCCGATGTTCGCCACGTTCCCCGACCGCATTTGCCCGTATTGGATCGGTGAAGATGGCGAGCGTCGGCCTTCGTGAGAATCGTCGGTCGACCTGAGGAAGGTCGGGGACCCGCAGGTCAACACGCGCCCCGACCGTGGCCACGAGTCACCGCCGCCGCGACAGACCACCTCCACCCCCGCCCGACCGAGGCGCGTCGAGCCGACGACCCCGGCACAGTGCCGCAGACCCACCTCCCCCGCCCGACCGAGGCGCGTCAAGCCGACGACCCCCGGCACAGTGCCGCAGACCCACCTCCCCGCCCGACAGAACCACCTCGAGCCGACCATCCCCGGCACAGTGCCGCAGACCCACCTCCGCGCCCGACGGAGCGCCATCAAGCCGCAGAGTCGCCGCTTGTCCACCGAGTCCGGTACAGTGTGATCGGCTTGTGATCTCCACAGCCCCATGTCCACGCCGTACGCAGGGCCCGGTCGCTTCGGGAGTCCTCGGTCCTCGGTAGTGGTCTTCGGGAAGCGCCTGCCGTCGCCGGACCATCCGGTGGTCAGGCAGCGGCGTACGCCCGCGGACCTCGATCGAAGACCGGTCTCCAGCCACGGACCGGCCGTGTGCCCTGCGGCGCACACGAAAGGAGTCCCCATGGAGGGACCCACCGTCCATTTCGCCGAAGCCATCATCGACAACGGCTCCTACGGCAAGCATGTCGTCCGCTTCGAGGCGGGCGCCCTCGCCCAGCAGGCCGACGGCTCCGCTGCCGTCTACCTCGACGGCGACACCATGCTGCTGTCGGCCACCAGCGCCGCGAAGCACCCGCGGGAGGGCTTCGACTTCTTCCCGCTGACCGTCGACGTCGAGGAGCGGATGTACGCCGCGGGCAAGATCCCCGGCTCGTTCTTCCGTCGTGAGGGTCGCCCCGGCACGTCCGCCATCCTGACCGCCCGGCTGATCGACCGCCCGCTGCGCCCGTCCTTCGTCAAGGGCCTGCGCAACGAGGTCCAGGTGATCATCACCGTCCTGGCGCTCAACCCCAACGTCCGCTACGACGTCGTGGCGATCAACGCCGCCTCGATGTCCACCCAGATCGCCGGCCTGCCGTTCTCCGGCCCGATCGGTGGCGTTCGCGTCGCCCTGATCGGCGACCAGTGGGTCTGCTTCCCGACCGTGGAGCAGGACGCCGAGTCCACCTTCGAGATGGTCGTCGCCGGCCGGGTGCTGCCCGACGGTGACGTCGCCGTGATGATGGTCGAGGCCGGTGGCGGTGAGCACATGGTCGACCTGATCAAGGCCGGCAAGAAGGCCCCGACCGAGCAGGTCGTGGCCGAGGGCCTGGAGGCCGCCAAGCCGTTCATCAAGGTCCTCTGCGATGCGCAGGCCCGGCTGGCCGCCGAGATGCCGAAGGAGCAGCGGGAGTTCCCGGTCTTCGCCGACTACCGCGACGAGGTGTACGCGGCCGTCGAGGCGCTCGTCGCCGACGAGATGCGCGAGGTGATGGCGATCCCGGCCAAGCTGGAGCGCCAGGACCGCGAGGACGCGCTCAAGGCGAAGGCCATCGCCACCGTCGGCGAGACCTTCCCCGAGGCCGAGGCCGAGATCAAGGCCGCGTTCAAGTCGGTGCAGAAGAAGATCGTCCGGCACCGTACGCTCACCGAGGGTGTCCGGATCGACGGCCGCGGCGTGCGCGACATCCGCGCCCTGTCGGCCGATGTCGAGATCATCCCCCGGGTGCACGGTTCGGCGCTCTTCCAGCGCGGCGAGACCCAGATCCTGGGCGTCACCACGCTGAACATGCTCGAGATGGAGCAGAAGATCGACACGCTGGCGCCGGAGAACACCAAGCGCTACATGCACCACTACAACTTCCCGCCGTACTCCACCGGTGAGACCGGCCGGGTCGGCTCCCCGAAGCGGCGCGAGATCGGCCACGGTGCACTCGCCGAGCGTGCCCTGGTGCCGGTCATCCCGAGCAAGGAGGAGTTCCCGTACGCCATCCGTCAGGTCTCCGAGGCGCTGGGCTCCAACGGCTCCACCTCGATGGGCTCGGTCTGCGCCTCCACCCTCTCGCTGCTGAACGCCGGCGTGCCGCTGCGCGCCTCGGTGGCCGGCATCGCCATGGGCCTGATGAGCGAGGAGATCGAGGGCGAGACGAAGTACATCGCGCTGACCGACATCCTCGGCGCCGAGGACGCCCTGGGCGACATGGACTTCAAGGTCGCCGGCACCCGTGACTTCGTCACCGCGCTGCAGCTCGACACCAAGCTCAACGGCATCCCGTCGGAGGAGCTCGCCAAGGCGCTGCTGCAGGCCCGTGAGGCCCGGATGGTGCTGCTCGACGTGATGGGCGAGGCCATCGGCGAGCCGGACGAGATGAGCCCGTACGCTCCGCGGATCATCACCATGCACGTGCCGGTCGACAAGATCGGTGAGGTCATCGGCCCGAAGGGCAAGGTGATCAACCAGATGCAGGAGGACTCCGGCGCCAACATCTCGATCGAGGACGACGGCACCATCTACATCGGTGCGACCACCGGCGAGGCCGCCGACGCCGCCCGTTCGATGATCAACGCGATCGCCAACCCGACGATGCCGGAGGTCGGCGAGCGCTACCTCGGCACCGTGGTCAAGGTCGTCAACTTCGGCGCCTTCGTGTCCCTGCTCCCCGGCAAGGACGGCCTGCTGCACGTCACCAAGCTGCGTGAGCTCAACGGCGGCAAGCGGGTCGAGAACGTCGAGGACGTCGTCAAGGTCGGTCAGAAGATCCAGGTCGAGGTCACCGAGGTCGACGACCGCGGCAAGCTGTCCCTCGCCCCGGTGGTCGAGGCCAAGCCGGAGGCCGCCGAGGCCGACCCGGCCGACGACGACGTGGTCGAGGGCACCGACGAGGGCGACGGTGCGGCCGAGCAGCCGAAGTCCGACCGCGCCCCGCGGCGCCGTCGGCGCACCCACCGCAAGCCGGCCGAGTCCGGCGAGTCCGAGGACACCGGTTCCGAGGACTGATCCAGGCCTGTGGTCCGAGCGTCGCCCCTCCGTCTCCGTACGTGAGGGGCGGCGCCCGTTCCGGAGCCTTTTCCCCTGCCCGTCCCTGACGTGGGTGGGCGGCCATCCGCTTCCCGGCCGCTCGTATCATCGAAGGAAGGCCCCCTGGTGGGGCCCGCTCCCCTGCCCCGCTCCCCTGTCCCGGAGGTTCACCATCACCCGTCCCCTGCTGTCGGCCGACGACCTGGCCGGCGATCTGCGCCGTACGACCCTGCCGGGCGGCCTGCGCGTCGTCTCCGAACGCTTGTCTCACACCGCCGCGTTCAACCTCGGCTTCTTCGTCGGTGTCGGGTCGCGGCGCGAATCGCTGGCCCTGCACGGTGCCTCGCACATGCTCGAGCACGTGCTGTTCAAGGGCACCCCGCGGCTGAGTGCCGAGGAGATCTCCGCCTCCATCGAGGGCGTCGGCGGCGACCTCAACGCGTACACCTCCAAGGAGCACACCTGCTTCTACGCCCGGCTGCTCGCCGAGGACGCCGACCGAGCCGTCAGCGTGATGTCGGACATGCTCGCGCATTCGCTGATCGAGCCCGAGCACTTCTCCTCGGAACGTACGGTCGTCCTGGAAGAGATCGCGATGGGCAACGACGATCCCGGCGACGTCGCCCACGACCTGTCGGCCCGCCGGCTGTACGGGCCCAGCGGCCTGGCCAAGCCGGTGATCGGGTCGGTCGAGAGCATCCGGGCGATGGACCGCGACGCCGTGGTGGAGTATTGGCTGGCCCAGTACCGCGCCGACGACATCGTGGTGAGCGCCTCCGGGGCGGTCGACCACGACCGGCTGCTGGAACAGCTCGCCCCACTCGACCAGGCATTGGCGCGTCGGCAGGCGCCGAAGACGGCGACCGAGGCGGAGGCGGCCGCGGTCGCCGAGCCGGGGATCGTCGTGCAGACGCGTGACTTCGAACAGCTCGAGGCGGTGATGTCCTGGCCGGGGCTCGCCCTGCTCGATCCGCGTCGGGCCGCGCTGGACGTGCTGGTCACGGTGCTGGGCGGCGGGATGTCGGCGCGGCTGTTCGTCGAGGTGCGCGAGAAGCGCGGACTCACCTACAGCATCGACGCCAGCGAACTCGCCTACACCGACGCCGGGCAGGTCAGCATCGAGTGGGCCTGCGCTCCTGAACGGCTCCAGCAGATCGTCGACGTCGTCCGCTCCGTCCTCGACGACGTGCTGACCCACGGCATCACCGGCACCGAACTCGCCCAGGCGAAGGGACAGATCCGCGGCCAGACGCTCCTCGGCCTGGAGTCCCCCTCGGCGCATATGTCCCGCAACGGACGTACGGTGCTCCAGGACGACCCACGCACGGTCGGGGAGATCCTTGCCGCCGTCGAGGCGGTCACCCTCGAGGACGTGCATGCCTTGGCCCGGGATACCTTCAGCTCGGAGCCGACCCTGGCTGTGGTCGGGCCGTGGGATGAGGATCGTACGATCTCGGTGGGCTGAGCCGCTCCGGGGTCCGTCGGGTGCCGTGAGTTGGGGTGCGAGTGCAACTCCCGGTTGTCGACACAATCCGGTGACGCGCAGCATCAAAGTGACTCCGTTGCATTATTGCATGGACAACCGGCGACTGCCTGGGGCACGAGAGCGACCGCGGCAGCCATTTCGTCCACTCGTAACGTCGCCAAGTAGTTTTTTTGAGACTTTTCCAGCGTGAGAGTCGGGGCCATCGTGAGCGAATTTCTGTGGGTTATCGGCGGCCTTGCCGTGGTCGTGATCGTTGATCGACTTGCGCTCCGCGCCGAGGCCCGAGGCTGGATCTACTGGCGGCGAGCACGTGGTCGTGCGATCGCCAACGCCGCAATGGGTGGACTGACGGAGGCCCTCCAACCAAGCCAGATTCACTACGTACAAGAAATGAAGCAGGATCGGAAGACGTCCGCCGCTCGCGGACAGGGACCAGAAATCGAGGACGCGCCGTCGCAGGTCCCCGGGGCGGCCATCGAAACGCCGCAGGTGATGATGGACGCCAGCATGGTCACGACGGGCGCTTGGGCGGACGGTCCTCGCGTAGCCATCCATCGCGATCATGGCGCGGACGCGTGATGAGTGAGCTGCCAAAGCGCACAGCGCAGCCTCTACAGCGAGACTCCCGCACGCCGCTGCCGACCCTACAGCCGACCTAGGGCTGCCCGGGGGCTGTCTAGGTCAGATTCGCCCGCGCATCCTCCACCATGCCGGAGAAATTACGCCGACTGACGGGGTCGGCGATCAGGGCGGTCAGGATCACCACCGCCCAGCCGGCGGCGCGGTCCCAGATCGCCGGGTCGTACGTGCCGGTGGCGTCGGCGACCTCCCGGAAACGGGCGAAGCCCTCGGCGTCGAAGCTGAGCCGTCCGGTGGCGAGGTCGACGGCCGGATCGCCGGCGGACACGTCGCCGAAGTCGATCAGCCCGACCAGCCACCCGTCCCGCTGGATGATGTTGCGGGCGTGGGTGTCGCCATGGATCCACAGCGGTGGCCCGGGCCACTCCGGTGCTCCGAGCGCCCGATCCCAGTGCTCCCGCAGTGCTGCGGTGTCGGCGGCACCCAGATAGCGCAGAACGGCGGGCCAGCGATCGGCCACCGGCGCAGCCCGGGATGCCAGCGGCACGCTGCGATACGGATTGTGCGGGGCCTGGCGTGGCGCCGGACGGTGCAGGGCCGCTAGGGCATAGCCCAGCGGAGCGGCGATCGGGCGCCGGTCCGGCAGCGGGACAGTGGACAGGTCGGTGCCCTTGATCCACGGCACGATGGTCCAGCGCCGGGGGAAGACCAGACTGGGCTCGCCGCAGAACACCGGGATCGGGACCGCGAGGCCGAGCTTCTGCAGCGGTGCCGCGGCGGTCTCGACCCAGGCGATCTCGTGCTCGACGAGCCGGGCGGCGAGGTGACTCAACGGGAGGCGTACGACGTGACTGTCGCCCACGGCGAACATCACGTTGTCCCAGCCGTGCCCCACCAGGGTCACCGGCGCGCCGGCCAGGTGGGACAGGTCGTCGGGAAGCTGGGAGGCCAACAGGCGGCGCACCAGCCTCGCGTCGATCAGCGGGGAGTCCGGCACAGGTCAGATCCCCAGCAGTCCTTCGATGCCCTCGGTCAGCCCGGGCCGGGAGCCGACGGCGCGGACCGCCGCCAGCACGCCGGTCATGTACGAGGTGCGGGCCATCGAGTCCTCGCGGATCGTGAGCGTCTCCCCCGGGTTGCCGAGCAACACCTCCTGGTGGGCGAACAGGCCCCGCTGGCGGACGCTGTGCACGTGGACCCCATCGACGACCGCGCCGCGCGCCCCGTCCAGCTGGGTGGCGGTCGCGTCCGGCGACGGCCCGACCCCGGCGGCGGCCCGGGCCGCGGCGATCCGGCGGGCGGTGGTCACCGCGGTGCCCGACGGCGCGTCGACCTTGTCCGGGTGGTGCAGCTCGATCACCTCGACGCTCTCGTAGAACTTCGACGCCTCAGCGGCGAACTTCATCATCAGCAGCGCGCCGATGGAGAAGTTGGACGCGATGATGGCGTTCGTCCCCGGGCGGGCGGCCAGCCAGCCGCGGACGGTGTCGAGCCGCTCCGGGGTGAACCCGGTGGTGCCGACCACACAATGCACCCCGTGCGCGATGGCCCACTCGAGGTTGCCCATCACCACGTCGGGCACGGTGAAGTCGACCACCACGTCGGCGTCCGCCACCGCGGCCCGGTCGTCACCGTGGTCCACCGTGGCGCCCAGGACGAGGTCGGGTGCCGCCTCGACCGCCGCCACCACCTCACGGCCCATCCGGCCGTTCGCTCCGAACACCGCCACTGTCGTCATCGTTGCTCCTCGTCAGGTTCTGTCGGTCGTCGTTCGTTCACATTGTGAGGTGAGCGTCGTCACCTGTCGCCCGGTCTCCGCGGACGCGATCCGGCGGTCGGGTCGTCCGGCGCTGGGCCGGCGTCAGTCGGTGATCCGCACCCGGAGTCGTACCTGCTTGATGGTGAACGATTCGTCGTCGGCGGTGAACCGCTGGGTGGCCCCGTCCGGACGCCAGCCGGCCGACTCGAGGAACGCCCGCAGCGGGTCGTTGGTGGTCCGCACCCACCAGGAGGCCGTACGGAACCCGTCGGAGCGCAGCGTGTCGATCAGCGCGTTCATCAACCGGGAGCCGTGGCCGTTGCCGCGGGCCGGCGGATCGACGGCGAACTCGGCCACCAGCCCGTCGCCGGGCTCGGCGTCCTCGTCGTCGCTCGGCGCGGTCGCCGCGAAGCCGACCACCCGCTCGCCCTCGAGCGCCACCAGCACCCGGCAGCGTGCCTCAGGCGGAGCGACGATCGCTCCGTGCCAGGACTCGACCATCGACTGCAGATCGCTGTCGACGAGCAGCGCGTCACGCTCGGCGGGGCTCCACTCCTGCACCCAGGCCCGGCGCTGGATCGGCGCGATCGCCGCAGCCTCCGCGGGCCAGGCGGTACGTACGTGCAGCAGCGAGGCGGTGTCGTCGGTCACCCCTCCAGGCTAGTCGGTGGGCTAGGCTGTGCTGGTGTCACCATCCGGTTTGAAGACCCCGCCCGCCCTCGCCCCCGGCACCCTCCGTGTCATCCCGTTGGGCGGTCTGGGCGACATCGGGCGGAACATGACGAGCTTCGAGATCGACGGACAGTTGCTGCTCGTCGACTGCGGGGTGCTCTTCCCGGAGGACGACCACCCTGGCGTCGACCTGCTGCTGCCGGCCTTCGAGATCATCCAGGACCGCCTCGACGACGTCGTCGGCCTGGTGCTCACCCACGGCCACGAGGACCACATCGGCGCCGTCCCCTACCTGCTGCGCCAGCGCCCCGACCTGCCGCTCTACGGCAGCAAGCTCACCCTGGCCCTGGTCGAGGCGAAGCTGAAGGAGCACCGACTGGCCCGCGAGGCCGTGCTCAAGGTGGTCGGCGACGACACCCGGGTGCAGGTCGGCAACTTCGACCTCGAGTTCATGGCGGTCAACCACTCGATCCCCGACGGTCTCGCCGTGGCGATCCGGACCGCGGGCGGCACCGTGCTGCACACCGGCGACTTCAAGATGGACCAGCTGCCCCTCGACGGGCGGATCACCGACCTGCGCCGCTTCGCGAAGCTCGGCGAGGAGGGCGTCGACCTGTTCATGGTCGACTCGACCAACGCCGAGACCCCGGGCTTCACCCCGCTGGAGAAGGACATCGCCCCGGCGATGGAGCGGGTCGTGGCCACCTCGGAGCAGATGATCATCGTCACCTGCTTCTCCTCCCACGTGCACCGCGTCCAGCAGGTCCTCGACGTCGCCCACCTGTACGAACGCAAGGTCGTCTTCGTCGGCCGCTCGATGGTGCGCAACATGACCGTCGCGGCCGATCTGGGCTACCTGACGGTGCCGAAGGACACCCTGGTCGACCTCAAGGACATCGACCGGGTGCCCCGCGAGGACCTGATCATCGTGTCGACCGGGTCGCAGGGCGAGCCGCTGTCGGCGCTGGCCCGGATCGCCAACCAGGAGCACCCGGTCATCCACCTGGACCGCGGCGACACCGTGCTGCTGGCCTCCTCGCTGATCCCCGGCAACGAGAACGCCGTGTTCCGGGTGATCAACGGGCTCGCCAAGCTCGGCGCCACCGTGGTGCACAAGGGCAACGCGATGGTGCACGTTTCCGGTCACGCGAGCTCCGGTGAACTGCTCTACTGCTACAACATCGTCCGCCCGGCCAATGCGATGCCGGTGCATGGCGAGCCCCGTCACCTGATCGCCAACGCCGATCTGGCGGTGGCCACCGGGGTGCCCCGCGACCGTGCCCTGGTCTGCCAGGACGGCTCCGTGGTGGACCTGCGCAACCACCGCGCCCGGATCGTCGGCCAGATCGACGCACCGTACATCTTCGTCGACGGCACGACGGTGGGTGACATCTCCGAGAGCCAGCTGACCGACCGCAAGATCCTCGGCGAGGAAGGCTTCATCTCCGTCATCGCGGTCGTCAACACCCGCTCCAACCGGCTGATCTCGGGCCCGGACATCCACGCCCGCGGATTCGCCGAGGACGACGCGATCTTCGACGAAGTGCGCTCGGAGGTCGCCGACGCGCTGCGGTCCGCACTGGAACAGGACGTCGACGACGTGCACCGACTCCAGCAGTCGGTGCGCCGGGTGGTCGGGCGCTGGGTGAACAAGACCTACCGTCGCCGCCCGATGATCCTCCCGGTGATCATCGAGGCCTGACCCGTCCGTCGGGCCCCGTGGGGGCCCGACGCGGTCAGGACCGTACGCCGAGGACCGTACGGATCCGGTCGACGTCGTCGTTCATCTGCGCGATCAACGCCTCGATGCCGTCGAACTTGACCTGGCCGCGGATCCGCGAGACGAACTCGACCCGGATCCGCACCCCGTAGAGCTCGAGATCGGTGCGGTCGAGGACGTACGACTCGACCCGCAGCTGGCGGCCGTCGAAGGTGGGGTTGCGGCCCACCGAGATCGCCGCCGGCAGGGCCGGCCGGTCGGGGCGGTCGATCCGGCTGAGCCAGCCGGCGTACACCCCGTCCGCCGGGGCCGCCCGCAGGTCCGACACGTCGAGGTTGGCGGTTGGGAAACCCAGCTCGCGCCCGCGCTGGTCGCCGCGCACCACCGTGCCGGCGAAACTGAACGGCCGTCCCAGCATGGCCTCGGCAGCCTCCAGATCACCCTCGGCGAGCGCCTCCCGGATCCGGGTGGACGAGGTCCGCTCGGCACCGTCGGTGGAGTGCACCGGGCTGGCCAGCGGGCTCGCGTGCAGCGGGTCCGTCGGCGCGGCATCGGCGTGCAGCGGGCTGGTGACCAAGTCGATCGCCGTCACCTCGAACCGGCCCCGGCCGAGTTCCCGCAAGGTGTCGACGTTGCCGGCGGCACGGTGGCCGAACCGGAAGTTCTGCCCGACGACCACCCGGGCCGGGGAGAGCGGCAGCAGCACCGAGGAGACGAAGTCCTCCGGGCTCTGCTGGGAGAACGCCTTGGTGAACGCGACGACCTCGACCCGGTCGGCGCCGGCCGCACGGAGCAGCTCGACCCGCTCGTCGAGATCGCACAGCAGCTTCGGCTCGTGTCCGGGCCGCACGACGCTGAGCGGGTGCGGCCAGAAGGTCATTGCGATGACGGGAAGCCCGGGCTCCAGTCCTCTGGCGTGTGCGAGGACCGCTCGATGGCCCAGGTGGACACCGTCGAAGTTGCCGATGACGACTACGCTCTGGCTCACATTCCTCCTCGTCCACCAGCGGTCGGGATTCACCTGCCTGATCGTAGCCGCACCGCCGCTGACGACACGATCGGTGGCCGCGCCCGGAAGGCCGGCCGGAGATGGCCTCGCCATCAGTGCGGAGCGAACACCGCCTCGGGACGCGCGTCCGGGCCGACCTGACGATACAACGCCAGGAACGTCCCGTCGGGCCCGTAGAGCGCGGTGAGGCACGCCGGCAGGCTGAGACCGCGCAGAGCGCGTCCGTACCCCACCTCGTCGGCAGCCGCCTCGTCGAGGTCCAGTGACGGGAAGCAGGACCGCACCGCCTCGTCCATCGCCAGCACCGCCAGGGGGGATGCGTCGGCATCCTGAGCCGCGGCATCCTGAGCCGCGGCGTCCCGAGCCGCACGATCCCGCTCGGGCAGGCTCTGCGCCATGTCGAGGTCGAAACCGCCGACCCGGGTGCGGCGCAGCGCGGTGAGGTGTCCCCCGGTGCCGAGCGCCTCGCCCAGGTCGCGGGCGAGGGCCCGGACGTACGTTCCGGTGGAGCACTCCACGGTGACGTCGAGGTCGACCACTGCCACGCCGTCGATCTGCCCGTCGCGGCGGGCCAGCAGGTCGAATCGCGACACGGTCACCGGGCGGGCGGCCAGTTCGACCTGTTCCCCGGCCCGGACCCGGGCGTAGGACCGCTGGCCGTCGACCTTGATCGCCGAGACCGCCGAGGGACGTTGGGCGATGTCGCCGGTGAGGGCGGCCATCGCCGTACGGATCGCGGTGTCGGTCGCCCCGACCGCCCCGGCGGAGGCGACGACCTCACCGTCCGCGTCGTCGGTGACGGTCGTCTGCCCGAGCCGGATCGTGGCGTCGTACGCCTTGTCGTGCAGCGCCAGGTGACCGAGCAGCCGGGTGGCCCGGCCGACCCCGAGGATGAGCACACCGGTGGCCATCGGATCGAGCGTGCCGGCGTGGCCGACCTTGCGGGTGCCGAGGAGCCGACGGACCCTGGCCACCACGTCGTGAGAGGTCAGGCCCGCCGGCTTATCGATGACGAGGAGCCCTGAGGGGCCCTGGTCGGTCGCAGCCGCCACGGACTCAGTCGCGTTCGACGAGGTCAGACGGATCGACTGCGCCGGGGGCGTCGGCCTGGTCGTCCAGGTGCGCCGGATCGTCGTCGGCCTGGGCGAGGCCACCGACGGCGGCCTCGACGGCGGACGTGTCTGGTGCTCCGGCCGTGTCTGCGTCATCCGCGTCCGGGTCCACGTCCTCGTCGGTGTTCTCGTCCTCGGTGTCCTCGTCCTGTTCGTCCTTGCGACGGTACGGGTCCGCCTCGCCGGCGTACGACGCGGTCTCCCGCTGTTCGGCGATCGCGGCGTCACCGGCCTGGGCGCGGGCCAACAGGTCCTCGATGCTCGCCACGGACTCCGGCAGGGCGTCCAGCACGAAGGCGATCGACGGGGCATAGCGCAGCCCGAGCCGCTTGCCGACGGTCGACCGGATCAGACCGGTGGCCGACCGCAGTGCCGCGGCGCTGCCCGCCCGGGCCGCCTCGTCGCCGTAGACGGTGTAGAAGACGGTCGCCTCACGGGTGTCGCCGGTGAGACGTACGTCGGTGATGGTGACGAAGCCGAGTCGCGGGTCCTTGATCCGCTTCTCGAGCATCTGGGCGACGATCGATTTGATCTGGTCGGCCAGCTTCAGCACGCGCGGGTTCGGCATGCCGTGTCCTTTCGTTTCGATCGGAGCCGCTCCCCCGGGACCCGGAGATCCCGGACTGACCCCGGCAGGGCCGTGGGCTGCCCGCGCCGTGGGGCCATAGGGAGACCCTATGACCCCACAGGCGGACATCGAGAGGAGCGGCCAGGACTGTCCTGGTCCTCAGCAGACCGAGATCAGTCGCGCGGCTTCTCCCGCATCTCGTACGTCTCGATGATGTCGTCCACGCGGATGTCGGAGTACCCGGAGAGGGTCAGACCACACTCGAAGCCCTCGCGGACCTCGGTCGCATCGTCCTTCTCCCGACGCAGGGTGTTGATCTCCGTGTCCGCCACCACGACGCCGTCCCGCAGCACCCGCGCCTTGGCGTGGCGCCGCATGATGCCGTCCTGGACCATGACACCGGCGATGACACCGACCTTGGAGGACTTGAAGATCTGACGGATCTCCGCCTGACCGAGCACGACCTCCTCGAAGATCGGCTTGAGCATGCCCTTGAGCGCGGCCTCCACCTCGTCGATCGCCTGGTAGATGATCGAGTAGTAGCGGATGTCGACGTTCTCCTGGTCGGCGAGCTGAGTCGCCTTCCCCTGGGCACGCACGTTGTAGCCGATGATGACCGCGCCGGAGGCCGACGCCAGGCTGACGTTGGTCTCGGTGATGGCACCCACACCGCGGTCGATGATCCGCACCGAGATGTCCTCGCCGACGTCGATCTTTAGCAGCGCGTCCTCCAGTGCTTCGACCGAACCGGCCGAGTCGCCCTTGAGGATGAGGGCCAGCTCCTGCGTCTCGCCCTTCTCCATCTGCTCGAAGATCTGGTCCAGCGTCTTGCGCCGGGCACCCATCGCCTGCTGCGCCGCACGCTTGCGCGCCTCGCGCTGTTCGGCGATCTGGCGGGCCATCCGGTCGTCCTCGACGCACAGGAAGGTGTCCCCCGCGCCGGGTACCGAGGTCAGACCCAGCACCTGCACCGGCATCGACGGCAGCGCCTCCTCGACCGAGTCGCCGTTGCTGTCGATCATGGCGCGGACACGGCCGTGGGCCGCCCCACACACCACCGAGTCGCCGACGTGCAGCGTGCCGCGCTGGATCAGCACCGAGATGACCGGGCCGCGGCCCTTGTCGAGGTGCGCCTCGATGGAGACACCCTGCGCCGGCATGTCCGGGTTGGCCCGCAGGTCCAGGGAGGCGTCCGCCGTCAGCACGATCGCCTCGAGCAGGTCGTCCAGACCGGCGCCGGTCACCGCGGACACGTCGACGAACATGGTGTCGCCGCCGTACTCCTCGGGAACCAGACCGTACTCGGCCATCTGGCCGCGGACCTTCTGCGGATCCGCCGCCGGCTTGTCGATCTTGTTCACCGCGACCACGACAGGCACATCGGCGGCCAGCGCGTGGTTCAGCGCCTCGATCGTCTGCGGCATCACGCCGTCATCGGCGGCCACGACCAGCACCGCGATGTCGGTCGACTTGGCACCACGGGCACGCATGGCGGTGAACGCCTCGTGACCAGGGGTGTCGATGAAGGTGATCCGACGCTCGGTCTCGTCGACCTCGGTGGCCACCTGGTAGGCACCGATGCTCTGGGTGATGCCACCGGCCTCCTTGGCCACCACGTTCGAGTGGCGGTAGGCGTCCAGCAGCTTCGTCTTGCCATGGTCGACGTGACCCATGACGGTGACGACCGGCGGGCGGGCCTCGAGGTCCTCCTCACCGCCCTCGTCCTCACCGAACTCGATGTCGAAGGACTCCAGCAGTTCGCGGTCCTCGTCCTCAGGCGAGACGACCTGGATGGTGTAGTCCAACTCGGCACCGAGCAGCTGCAGCGTGTCATCGGCCACCGACTGGGTCGCGGTCACCATCTCGCCCAGCGAGAACAGCACCTGCACCAGGGCCGCCGGATCCACACCGATCTTCTCGGCGAGGTCGGACAACGACGCGCCACGACGCAGCCGTACGGTCGCGCCCTCACCCTTGCGGATGCGCACGCCACCGATCGTCGGTGCTTCCATCTCGTCGAACTCTTGACGACGCTGCTTCTTCGACTTGCGTCCACGACGCGACGGGCCACCCGGACGCCCGAAGGCACCCTGCGTGCCGCCACGACCGCGGCCACCGCCACGACCCTGCGGGCCACCGGTGCTCGGGCCCGTGCTGGGACCGCCGCCGAAACCGCCGCCGGGACGACCGGGACCGCCGGCACGACCACGACCCGGGCCGCCGGTGCGACCACCACGACCCTGCTGGCCGGCCGGAGCCAGCTGCGAGGAGTGGTGCTTGGGCATCATCGCCGGGTTGGGACGCGGCATGCCCGCCGGAGACGGACCACCGGGACGGGCGCCCGCCGGACGCGGACCACCGGGGTGCTGACCGGGACCCGGACGGCCACCGGCCTCCGGACGGCCACCCTCGGGGCGCGGACGCCGCTGCTGGGTGCCCATGCCCTGGGCCGAGGCGAACGGGTTGTTGCCCGGACGCGGACCACGGCGCGGACCGGGGGTCGGGGCGCCACCGGGCCCGGGCTTCGGGGCCCCGGGACGGGGACCCGGACGGGCGCCGGGCTTCGGCGCACCGGGACCACCCGGACGGGCGGAGGTGCTGCCCGGACGCGGAGCGGCACCGGGACGCGGGCCGGGCGCGGCGGGACGCGGAGAGGACGCGGGACCTGCGGCAGGACGCGGGGCACTCGGACGGGGCGCCGGACGCCCGGCGGACTCGCCACCGGCGTGCGGGCGCGGGCCCGGGCGGGCGCCGCCCTGCGGGTGGGCTACGGGGGCCTCGGGGCGAGCAGGGCGCTGCGCCGGGGGCTCGTGGGGCACCGGACGCTCCGTGTGCTCCGGTGCGGCAGCATGGGCTGCCGGGCGGGGGGCCGCAGGACGCGGCGCGGTCGACCCGGACGCCGCAGGACGCGGCGCAGCCGGGCCCGGCGCCGCAGGACGCGGCGCGGGCCGGGGGGTCGGCTTGGGTGCGGGGGCCGCAGACGAACCGCCCATCTTCTCCTTCAGTCGTCGGACCACGGGCGCCTCGATGGTCGACGACGCCGACCGAACGAACTCACCCATGTCGTTCAGGGTCTTCAGGACTTCCTTGCTCTCGACTCCGAGCTCCTTGGCGAGCTCGTAGACACGGACCTTTGCCACTACTCTCCTCTGCGGTCCGGTCAGTCGAGCCGGACCAGCTAGTTGACGTGCTTGCTCATTGATGAGTACTCATCGAGTGGTCATGAGCGTTTGCCCACTTTCTGGTTCCGCCCGGCCGGGCGGCCGGGTGTCGTCACTCACTCAGATCCGGGTGGCGCGTGTCGACCCTCGGATGCGAGGGTGGCCAGTAGGCCGGCCACCTGTTCGCCATCGACGTGGGTGATACGCAGGGCTCGACCCACGGCGCGGCGCCGCATCGCCAGGTCACAACAGTGGGGGTCGGGGTGCACCCAGGCGCCTCGACCCGGAGCAGTCCCGTCGGGGTCGAGGGCAACACAGGAAGCCGTACGATCCCAGACGAGGCGCACCAGTCCGGACTTGGCGGACCGCCCACGACATCCGACACACGTACGTTCGGGCACATGTGACGACGGAGGACGGACCACCGTCAGAGTTTAGCGGACAATCTCCGCACGGACGAATCCCCGGCCCGGATCGTGCGATCATCGGCCCGCGCACCCCACCACACGTGCGATCCTCCCGCCCCCGCGCCCCGCCCCCGCGCCCCACCACACAAAGGGACGTGACCCCGGCAACGGGGGTGATGCCCGGCGCGACAGGTCTGCCGACGCCACTGAAAGACGTTTCCCAGCGGTTTCACAGCCTGGCCCCAGCGGTCGCCCAGTCCCGGTTGACAGGCTTCGAAGCGTTGAAGGGCGCCCACGGTTACCCCCCCGAACCGTGGGCGCCCTTCACGCGTGTCCGGAGCCGATTGCCGCGCCCCCTGGACAGCGACATCGGCCCCGCCCCCCCGGGCGGGCCGAAGGGACGGGGCCGGGACACACCGTCGGCCGTCAGTGGCCGGCGGCCTCGTTGTCCGGATGGATGTCGATCCGCCAGCCGGTGAGCCGGGCGGCCAGTCGGGCGTTCTGGCCCTCACGGCCGATCGCCAGCGACAGCTGGTAGTCGGGCACGACCACCCGCGCGGCCCGGGCCGCCGGATCGACCACGGTGACCGAGGCGACCTTGGCCGGCGACAGGGCGTTGCCGACGAAGACGGCCGGGTCGTCCGACCAGTCGATGATGTCGATCTTCTCCTCGTTCAGCTCGTGCATCACCGCACGCACCCGCTGGCCCATCGGACCGATGCAGGCGCCCTTGGCGGAGACGTCCGGCCGGTGGGAGCGGACGGCGATCTTCGTACGGTGCCCCGCCTCACGGGCCAGCGCCTTGATCTCGACGACACCCTGTTCGATCTCCGGGACCTCCCGCTCGAACAGCTTCTGCACCAGCTGCGGGTGGGTCCGCGACACCACGACCTGCGGGCCGTGGGCTTCCTTGCGCACCGCGACGACGTACACCCGCAGCCGGGTGCCGTGCCGGTAGTCCTCCCCCGAGACCTGCTCGGCCGGCGGCATGATCGCCTCGATGTCACCGAGGTCGACCCGGACCACCCGGTTGTCGCGGTCCTGCTGGACGGTGCCCATCACGACGTCGCCCTCGATGGCGGAGAACGTGCCGTACTTCTTCTCGTCCTCGGCGTCGCGGATCCGCTGGAAGATCACCTGGCGGGCGGTCGCGGCGGCGATCCGGCCGAACCCGGCGGGCGTGTCGTCGTACTCACCGACGACGGTGCCCTCCTCGTCCTTCTCGGGGGCGATGACGGCCACCTTGCCGGACTTGCGGTCGAGGAGGACGCGGGCACCGGGCACCGGGTTGTCCGTCTTGTGGTAGGCGGTGAGCAGCGCCTCCTCCAGGGCGGAGACCAGCACCTCCAGCGGGATCTCCTTGTCGTGCTCGATCGCCCGCAGCGCAGCCATGTCGATGTCCATGATCAGTCCTCCTCCTTGTCCTGGCGCTTCATCTCGACCTGGACACGTGCCTTGGTGATGTCGGCGTACGCACAGCGCCGCTCGACCGCGGTCCCCTTGCCGGGACGCGGGTCCTCCGGCTCGATCAGCAGGTCGACGCCCTCGGCGTCGCTCGCCACGATCCGGGCCTGGAAGGTCTCCCCCTCGGTGGTGGTGATCCGCACCAGCCGGCCGGCATTGCGTCGCCAGTGCCGCGGCAGGGTGAGCGGGCGATTCACACCGCGCGAGGACACCTCCAGGGTGTACGCACCGGCCCCGGTCGCGTCGGCCTCGTCAAGCGCGTCGGACAGGTCCCGGGACGCCTCGGCGATGTCGTCGATCAACGGGCCGTGGCCCTCGGGGCCGTCACCGTCCACGGTCACCCGCAGCAGCACACGCTTGCCCGCCGGGATGATGTCCAGTGCGTCGAGCTCGAGCTCGTGGCGGGCGAGCACCGGCTCGATGACCGCGATGAGTTGCCGTTCGTCCATGGGTGCTCCTGATCCGATTGTGGAATGCGGTTGTCGGCCGTGCCGTCCGGGGCGGTCCTGCCGTGACCGGCCTCGGGCGCTGCAGGGGTCGTCGGCACCCTGCACCCGCACGATCCGTGCAGGCAAGCATACCCGTGCGCTACCGTTCGGCCTGTGCTGACGCGTCGAGGAATGCTGGTCACCGCCGTAGGCAGCGTGCTGGCCGGTGCCACCGGATGCTCCCGGCGGAACCCGACCATCATCGGTCGTCCGAGTGCCGCGCCGTCGGTGACCTCCGCCGCCGCAGCGGTCGATCCCGGCCCGTACGCCGCACTCGCGGCCGGTCTGGCCGCCGCGGTCCGCGGTGGCGCCGCGGGCACCGACCGGCTGGGCGACTACCGGGATCGGGCCGCGAGCGCGTTCGATGCCCACGCCTCGCTCCTCGCGGCCACCAGCAGGCCCGGCACCGCGCCCGGCGGTGGCCTGGCCGACGCGGCCGGCGCCGCGGCCGGCCGCTTCCTCGCCGCGCCCGCCCGTGGGGTGCTCGCAGCCCGGCTGGCGTCCGCCGGAGCGTACGCCGCCGCGGTCGGCTCCCTGGCCGGCGCCACCGCCCCGCGGACCCCGACCGACGCCCCCTCGTCCGACACGATCGCCTCCCTGGGGGACGCCGAGGCGATGTCAGCCCTGGTGGCGCAACTGCACGCTGCGATCTTCGCGGCCCAGGCCGCCGTCGCCCAACTGTCCGGCGAGGACGCAGCGTGGGCCAGAACTCTGCTGTCCCACCACCTCGCCGCCCGGGACGGACTCGCCGCCGAACTGGGCCGGCGCTCCGTCCGGGTGCCGGTCGCCGCGGTGGCGTACGCCATCGACCGGCCTACCGACACGGCCTCGGCGGTCGCCCTGCTGGCGCGGGTCGAGGCGGCGGTGCTGCCGGACGCCTGCCGACTGGTCCGTGCCGCCACCGACGAGACGGTGCGCACGCTCGGCGCCACGACCCTCGAGGACGCGGCGGTCGCGGTGGCCCGCTCCGGCGGCGCACTGCCGGTCTGGCCCGGCTGGGCCTGAGCCGTACGCATCGTCCTCGAGCCGGCCCGCGCGGGGCGCGGAGGCCACCGGCGCAGCGGCGGGTCAGCGGAACTTCAGCGGAACTGCATCACCAGGTCGTACGACAGGCGGACCACCAGCGCGGCGACCACCACCAACAGCACCTTGCGGATGAAGGCGTTGCCGTGCCGCAGCGCCATCCGGGCGCCGGTCACGCCGCCGGTGACGTTGGCGGCGGCCATCATCAATCCCAGCGTCCAGTGGATGTGCGGCGCGAGCGTGACGATGGCGGCCAGATTGGTGGCGACGTTGGCCAGCTTGGCCCGGGCGCTGGCCGCCAGGAAGCCATGTCCGAGCACCCCGACGATCAGGATCATGAAGAAGGTGCCGGTGCCCGGCCCGAGGAAGCCGTCGTACAGGCCGACGCCGAGGCCGATCGCCGCGGAGCGGACCGCCAGGCCCGCGCCGGTGTGGCGTACGTGCGACTCCAGCCCGAACTGCGGGCGCCGCCACAGGTAGCCGCCGACCACCACCAGGGCGACCAGCACGAACGGGGTGAACCACTGCTTCGGCAGCAGCGTCACCAGCCGTGCGCCGACCGCCGACCCGAGCGCCGCTCCGACCATCAGCGGCGCCGTGTCACGCCAGTCGACCCGGATCGTCCGCAGATACGTCGCCGTGGCCGTGCTGGTCCCGGCGAACGAGGAGATCTTGTTGGTGCCCGAGATGGTCGCCACCGGGGTGTCGGCGGGCAGCCCGAGCAGCAGGGCGGGCAGCTGGATCAGCCCGCCGCCACCGACGATCGCGTCCACCCAGCCCGCGACGAAGGCCACGCCGACAAGTCCGGCGACGATCCACGGGGAGATCCCGGCGAGGCCCTCGAGCACGGTCAGCCGCGGACCGCCGCGACGACCCGATCCACCACCTCCGCGACCGGCACCTCCTCCGAGGTTCCGGTGGCGCGGTCGCGCAGCTCCACCAGGCCGGACGCCAGGCCCCGGCCGACCACGACGGTGGTCGGCATGCCGAGCAGCTCGGCGTCGGCGAACTTCACTCCGGGGGAGGCCTTGCGGTCGTCGAGCAGCACCGCGATCCCGGCGGCGTCCAGCGCGCCGGCGAGCTCGGCGGCGTACGCGGCGATCTCGGCACCCTTGCCGGTGGCCACCACCTGCACGTCGTACGGGGCGAGGGCGCGGGGCCAGCACAGGCCCTTGTCGTCGCAGGTGTGCTCGGCCACCGCGGCGACGGCCCGGGAGACGCCGACACCGTACGAGCCCATGGTCACCGTGACCTGCTTGCCGTTCTGGTCGAGCACCTTCAGCCCGAGCGCGTCGGCGTACTTGCGGCCGAGCTGGAAGATGTGGCCCATCTCGATGCCGCGGGCCAGCTGCAGCGGCCCGGAGCCGTCCGGCGAGGCATCGCCCTCGCGGATCTCGGCGACGTCGATGACGCCGTCGGAGGTGAAGTCGCGCCCGCAGACCAGGTCGAAGACGTGGCGCTGATCGGCGTCGGCGCCGGTGATCCAGCGGGTGCCCTCGACGACCCGGGGGTCGGTCAGGTACTTCACGCCGGAGGCGTTCTTCTCCCCCAGCACGCCGGGGCCGATGTAGCCCTTGACCAGACTCGGGTAGGCCGCGAAGTCCTCCTCGCCGAACGGCACCGCGACGGCCGGCTCGACCTGCGCCTCGAGGCGCTTCTCGTCGACCTCGCGGTCACCGGGCAGGCCGATCGCCAGCGGCTCCTTGGTGCCGTCGGGGTACTCCAGCATGAACACGACGTTCTTCAGGGTGTCGCCGCCGTGCCACGGCCGGTCGGCGCGCCGCTGCAGGTCGTTGGCGACCTGCACCAGGGCGTCGATGGTGGTCGAGGCCGGGGTGTCCTCGACGTGCGCGGCCGGCACGTCGTCGTACGGCAGCGGGGCCGGGCTGCCGATCCGGACCGCCTCGACGTTCGCCGCGTAGCCGCCGGGCGAGCGGACGAAGGTGTCCTCACCGTTCTCGGCGACCGCGAGGAACTCCTCGGAGGCCGAGCCGCCCATCGCCCCGGACATCGCCTGGACGATGGCGTAGTCCAGCCCGAGCCGGTCGAAGATCCGGATGTAGGCGGCGCGGTGCTTGTCGTACGCCGCCTGCAGGCCGGCGTCGTCGATGTCGAAGGAGTACGAGTCCTTCATCACGAACTCGCGGCCGCGCAGCAGACCGGCGCGCGGCCGGGCCTCGTCGCGGTACTTGGTCTGGATCTGGTAGAGGGTCAGCGGCAGGTCCTTGTACGAGGAGTAGAGGTCCTTCACCAGCAGGGTGAACATCTCCTCGTGGGTCGGGCCGAGGAGCATGTCGTTGCCCTTGCGGTCCTGGAGCCGGAAGAGGTTCGGGCCGTACTCGACCCACCGGTCGGTCAGCTCGTACGGCTCCCGCGGCAGCAGCGCCGGGAAGTGCACCTCCTGGGCGCCGATGGCGTCCATCTCCTCGCGGACGATGTCCTCGACCTTGTGCAGCACCCGCAGCCCGAGCGGCAGCCAGGTGTAGATGCCCGGCGCGGCGCGACGGATGTACCCGGCACGCACCAGCCAGCGGTGGCTGGGCACCTCGGCGTCCGCCGGGTCCTCGCGGAGGGTGCGGACGAACAGCGCGGACATCTTCGTGATCACAAAGGGCTCCCAGGGTCGACGGACAGGCAGACTCTACCGCGCGCCGTCCCCGGGCCGACCACGGTGACCGGCGTCGCCGCGGGTGCCGGACGAGGTCAGCCGACCGTGATGCCCTCGGCACTCCGGGGGTCCAGGCGGGATCAGCCGACCGTGATGCCCTCGGCACTCCGGGGGTCCAGGCGGGATCAGCCGACCCTGATGCCCTCGGCGCCCCGGGACCGCACCGCGGCCATCGTGCGGTCCCGGGCCCGCTCCAGGGTCATCCGGTCCACCCCGGTCGGCACCGGCACACTGCCGTCCAACGCGGCGGTGACGTGCACCAGGCGGATCGGCCGTCCGCCGGCGTACGGGGTGACGTACGTCGGGATGGCGGTCGGGTCAGTGGCCTCGAACCTCCCCGACGAGGTCTCGGTGAAGGTGAACCGCGCGGTGATGCCCTCGAAGGTGGTCGGCTGGCTCGTCGACTGCTGGGCGATCTGGTTGCCGAGCCCGTAGACCACCCAGGTGCCGTCGACCTTCTCCCACGGCTGGACGGTGTGCGCGTGGTGGCCGTACACCAGGTCGAACTCACCGGAGTCCGCCAGCGCCTTGGCCTCGCCGAGCTGGCCCGGCGTGGGGGCGGTGACGTACTCGGTGCCGTCGTGCAGCGCCGCCAGCACGATGTCCGCCCCGGCGGCCCGGGCGGCCCGCGCCTTCACGATCATCGCTGCCGGGTCGATCAGGTCGACCGCCCACCGCTGGCCGCTGGGCAGCTGGAAACCGTTCAGGCCGTACGCCGCCTCGACGACCGCGATGCGGACCCCGGACGCCGTCGTACGGATCGCCGGAGTGCGCGACTCCTCCTCGGTGGCGTACGCCCCGGTGGTGGTGATCCCCGCCTCACGGAAGGTGCTGACCGTACGGGCGATCCCGGCGGTGCCGGCGTCCAGCGAGTGGTTGCTGCCGATCGTGCACAGGTCGTAGCCCGCCGCGGCGGCACCGGCTGCCACCTGGGGCGGCACGGCGAAGGTCGGGTAGTTGAGGTAGGGCCCGCCCGCCGGAGCCACCGGGACCTCCTCGTTGCAGACCGCGAGGTCGGCGCCGCTGATCACCGGCGCCATCGAGCCGAACATCGTGCCGAAGTCGTAGTCGTCGGCACCGGTCCGGCCGGCGGCCCGGGCGTCCGCCTGCGCCGAGGTCCAGGTGGTGTTGTGCCACAGCAGGTCACCGGCGAGCACGACGGTGACCGTACGCGGCGCAGCCGTCGGCGAGGCGGGGACGTCCGGGGTCGGCGCCGGGGCGGACCCCGGAGCGGGACGGGGCGCGGTGCAGCCCGTCAGCAGTGATCCGACCAGCACGATCCCGGTGACGATGGCGCGCACGGGTCGACGATGACTGCGCATGATGTCCCTTTCCCCACGTCTTCCCCACGTCCCCCACGGGACGTCGGCGGGGCCCATCGTCGCACTCCCATCGACGGTACGACGACGCATCGGCGCCCGCGGACAGCACCGCGGCACGCCCTGCGAGAAGGTGTCGGACGGCCCGCGCCGAGCCCGCGACCGGCGTCAGTACAGGACCGGCGTCAGCACCGGACCGGCGTCAGTACAGAACGGTGGCGAACTCCCCCACCTGCCGCATTCCGGCCCGTCGATAGGTCGCCAGCGCCGGCGTGTTGAAGTCGTTCACGTAGAGCGTCACCAGCGGCCAGCGCTGCCGGGCGTGGCGGATCACCGCCGCCATCGCCGGAGCGGCGATGCCCTGGCCACGCCGGTCCGGCGCGACCCAGACGCCCTGCACCTGGCAGACGCTGGAGGTGGCCGAGCCGATGTCGGCCTTGAAGAGGATCCGGCCGTCCTCGACGATGGCGTACGACCGGCCCTGCTGGATCAGCGAGCGGATGTAGATCCGGTAGGAGACGTCCGAGCCGCCGACCGACGGCTCCTGGCCGACCTCCTCGGTGTACATCGCCACCGCCGCGTCCGCGTACGGCTGCCACAGGTCCAGGGAGACCTGCTGCACCCGGGGATCGACGGCGATGGGCGGGTCGTCGTCGCTCAGCATCACCGGCTGGCGGGCCCGGACGTCGCGGGCGTCGGCCCAGGTGGACCCCCACCGTCGCGACAGTTGCTCGTAGAGGGCGAGGGCCGCCGGGGCCGGTCCGATGATCGACGACGCGGTCCGCTGGTAGCCGGCGAACGCTGCGAAGGCCGCGCACGCCCGGGCGTCGGCGTGCACCGGCACCATGTTGGATCCGGCGTGCAGCATGGCCCGCAGCTGCCCGCCCTCCTCGAATCCCCAGACCGGGCAGCCGAGGGTCACCCGATCCAGTCCGCCGGTCCGGATCCGGGAGCCCACGTACACGTTGTCCACCGGATCGCGGCGCAGCAGGCCGAGTGCGGCCGGCAGGTCGTCCGCACCCAGCGTCCGTACGCCGAAGGTGGTGGAGGGTCGTACCGGTGCCGACATGATGCCCGCCGTCCGATCAGCCGACGCTGACGACCGGGGATCCCACCGGCTGGTCGGCATCGGATGCCGACTCGGCGGTCTCGGCGAGCCGGTTGGCCTCCTCGATCAGGGTCTCCACGATCTGGTCCTCGGGGACCGTCTTGACGACCTGGCCGCGGACGAAGATCTGGCCCTTGCCGTTGCCGGAGGCGACGCCCAGGTCGGCCTCGCGGGCCTCACCGGGGCCGTTCACGACGCAGCCCATCACGGCGACGCGCAGCGGGACGGTCATCCCCTCCAGGCCCTTGGTGACCTCGTCGGCGAGGGTGTAGACGTCCACCTGGGCACGACCGCAGGACGGGCAGGAGACGATCTCGAGGTGGCGCGGCCGCATGCCGAGCGACTCGAGGATCTTCACCCCGACCTTGACCTCCTCGACCGGCGGCGCGGACAGCGACACCCGGATGGTGTCGCCGATGCCCTGGGCGAGGAGTGCGCCGAAGGCGACAGAGGACTTGATCGTGCCCTGGAACGCCGGGCCGGCCTCGGTGACGCCGAGGTGCAGCGGGTAGTCACAGGCCTCGGCGAGCAGCTGGTAGGCGCGGATCATCACCACCGGGTCGTGGTGCTTCACCGAGATCGCGAAGTCACGGAAGCCGACCTCCTCGAACAGTCGGGCCTCCTGCATCGCCGAGGCGACGAGGGCCTCCGGTGTGGCCGAGCCGTACTGCTCCATGATCCGCTTGTCCAGGGAGCCGGCGTTGACGCCGATCCGCAACGGCACCTGGGCATCGGTCGCGGCCTTGGCGATCTCGGCGATCTTGTTGTCGAACTGCTTGATGTTGCCTGGGTTGACCCGCACGGCGGCGCAGCCGGCCTCGATCGCCTGGAACACGTACCGTGGCTGGAAGTGGATGTCGGCGACGACCGGGATCTTCGACTTCTTGGCGATGATCGGCAACGCGTCGGCGTCGTCCTGGCTGGGGACCGCGACACGTACGATGTCGCATCCGGCCGCGGTCAGCTCGGCGATCTGCTGGAGGGTCCCGTTGATGTCGGTGGTCTTCGTGGTGGTCATGGACTGCACCGAGACGGGGGCGTCGCCACCGACCTCGACCGTGCCGACCCGGAGCTTGCGCGTGACATGGCGCGGAGCGAGCTGGATCGGGGCGGGAGCGGGCATTCCGAGACTTGTTGCCATGCGACAAGAGTAGGCCAACCTCACCAGTGTGACGCTCGGCAGAGATGAGCCGAACCCGACACCACCACGAAGACACGGACGCAGCCGAAGACACGGACGCAGCCGCGGGACGCCGACCGCCGCGGTCGGGGACGCAGACGGAACCACCGGGGACGCAGTCGGAACCGCCGACCGGGACGCGGAGAGGAACGGCAGGTGGTTGCCTTCAAAGTTTCCATAGGGCTGCCCTATGGAAACTTTGAAGGCAACCACTTCCACGCCCGGGACGACAACCGGGGTGAGGCGGGTGAACGACGACGCCGGGTGAACGACGAGGCCGTGGCCGACGAGGCCGTGGCCGATGAGGCCGGTGAGCGGTGGGTGGGGCCAGTGAGACACGTACGTCCTCACCGGCCCCACCCCGATTCGCCCGCGCCGCGGTCGGGGGCGCACCGCGGCGCGGCCCGCCGCGACAGCACCGCTTGCTCGGCCCGCCGCGACGACGGGACTCAGCCCTTGGCGCCCTTGGCGGTCAGCCCCACCACCAGCGGGTCATGGTCGGAGGTGGCGACCGGATCGGTGGTGTAGAAGTCGGTCACGTTGTAGCGGCGACGCGAGTACTGCATCGCGATCGCCTCGTCGGCGTTGATGTCCCACACCTGGGCACCGGTGACCATCTTCTGGGCCTTGCCGTTCGCGAGGACGTGGTCCAGCGACCCCATCCGGCCGGAGAACTGGTAGCTCGTCGCGGTCGGGTCCAACTCAGCGGCGAGATCGGCGTAGCCGGCCTTCGCGAAGACCTGGATCGGATCCTCCTTGGCGTACGCGTTGAAGTCGCCCGCCAGGAACACCGACGTGTCCGGGAACACCTGGTCGACCCAATCGGTCAGCGCGGTCGCCTGGGCCACTCGCGACGGGTTGGACAGGCCCTGGCCGGTGCCGTCGTCCTCGCCGGAACCCTTCGACTTGAAGTGGTTGGCCACCACGACGAACGGCGAGCCGGCATTGCGCATCTTGAACTGCTGGGCCAGCGGCTGGCGGGCGTTGGCGAACGCCGGATCGATCAGGATCTGCGAGGCGCCGTTCAGCTGCACCCGGTCCGGGTTGTAGATGAACGCGGTGCGGATGACGTCCTCGGTCGGCGGCACGACGGTCGGCGAGGGGACGTACGCCCACCTGCCACCGGCGGCGTTCAGCGCGTCGACCAGGATCGACAGCGACGTGTCACGGCTCTGGCCCGGCAGGTAGCTGATCCGGGCGGAGTTCTCGATCTCCTCCAGCGACACCACGTCGGCGCCGAGGCCGTTGATCGCGTTGACGATCTTGGCCTGCTGGTCGTCGAAGGCCTGCTGGGTGTAGGCCCCGCGCACCTGGCAGTAGTTGGTCGCGACCGGGGTGCCGTTGCGGTCCTTGTACGCCTGGCAGCCGGCCTCGTCCTCACCCAGGTCGGTGAAGTAGTTCAGCACGTTGAAGGTGGCGATCCGTACGTCGCCGCCGACGGCCGGGGCGGTCGTCTCGCGGTCGTTCTGCGACACCACCGGATCCTGGTCGTCGGTCGGGCCGACGATCTGGCCGGTCGGCTGGAAGTTCCACTGGAACCGGTAGTCGAGGATGACTGGCTTGTCGAACACCACGTGGGAGCCGGTCCGCATCGGCTCGGTCTGCGACAGGTACGGCAGCGGGGTGTTCTTCGCCGTCGCGTTGTTCATGTAGTCCCAGCTGGAACCGTCGTCGAGGGTGATGTACTTCTTCAGGTTCTCCGCCTCGTACCCGGCCGCCTTGTCGGGGGTGACCACATCGGTGGCCGTACGCAGCGGGGCGTCGCCGGCCGCCAGGCCGATCTGGCCGTACTGGTTCAGCTGGTAGTTGTTCGTGATGGTGTAGCCGCCGAGCGGCTTGACCAGCATGCCCTCGTACGCCTCCTTGTCGGCATCGGTCACCGGCACGGTGGCCAGTTCGGTCACCGCGACCGGGGCGCAGTCGGCGGCCGGGGAGACCGTGAGGCCGCCGCCGATCTCGGTCAGCCCGTTGTACTCGGTCACCGTGCCGGCGACGGCGTAGCAGGATCCGACCGTGACGTTGGCGCGGCCGTACACGAAGACGCCGTCGGAGGCCTGACCGGCGGCCTTCGGGGTGCCGCCGGTGCCCGGCGTCTGCAGGTAGAAGCCGTTGAAGCCGCCGGTCGGGTAGACCGCGGTGACCACGCCCCGGGTGCTGACCTTCTGGCCGGTGAGCGGCGAGGCGTTGCCGGTGCCCTGGATCCGGTCGATCGGGGTCGTCGGGGCCGGGTCGGTGGTGGGCGACGGGCTGGGCGACGGGCTGGGGCTGGGCTCGGTGCCGCCGATCGCCTGGCTCTGTGGCGACGGGGCCCCGACGGTGAAGTCGGCGGCGTTGTCGTCGGTGTCGGCGAAGTTCGTCCGGGAGGCCGAGGTGGTGTTGCTCAGGCCGGGGGCGGGCGCGCCCTCCCGCTTGGTGGCGGTGGCGCCGAAACCGATCAGGTCGACCGTCGCACCGGAGGCGTCGAGCAGCGCGACGGATCCGGCGGTGGCGCTCATCGCCGCGGCGCAGGTCGCGTTCGGCGTCGGCAGCGGGGTCGTCCCGCCGCTCCCCTTGGCCTCCTGGACCAGGTAGTAGGTGGCCGGTGCCACGGTGCCTGACAGGGCACAGCTGTTGCCCAGGTTGCCGGCGGCCGAGTAGTAGTTCACCGTCCAGCCGGTCAGCGAGATCGGGGCGGTGGTCGGGTTGTAGAGCTCGACGAAGTCGTTGGTGTAGGTGGCGCCGCTGTTGCCACCACCGCCGTACACCTCGTTGATCAGGACGTGGTCGGAGGCGGCACGAGCGGGGACGGAAGCCAGCGGGGCGAGGACCGCCATTCCACCGAGCACCGCCGCCAGCCCGGCCGCGGCCACGCGGGGGCGAGAGGACATGGAGCACTCCTTGAGAAGATGGTGAGACCGCCGGTCAGACTATGGCCGGGGTCACGCCCGATCGACCCTTCGGAGCGCCCCGGAGGAAGAATTCACCCGGGGTTCCCCCACCATTCGACTACCCGTGGCCAACCCGCGGCCGGCCCGGGCACGGTGGGCTCAGACGAACCGGCCGGGCTCGCCGGGCTCGCAGAGACGCTGGGCTCAGAAGAGCCGCACCGGGGCCACCAGGTCGGCGATGACCAGCACCAGCCCGGCCACCACCACGAAGGCGGTCACCAGCCACGACACCGGCAGCAGCCTGGTGGTGTCGAACGGTGCCGGGGTGGGGCGTCGGCGGAGCCGGGCGATCAGGTGACGTACGCCGTCCCACAGCGCCCCGGCGACATGACCGCCGTCCAGCGGTGGCAGCGGAACGATGTTGAACAGTGCGACGAAAAGGTTGACCGATCCCAGCAACTGCGCCACCACGGCCACCTTGTTGGTGGAACTGAGCCGGTCGGTGGTGACCACCTCACCCGCCACCCGGGACGCGCCGACCACGCTGACCGGGCCGTAGATGTCACGCGGCTGCCCGGTGACCAGGCCGACGGCGGTGTGCCAGACCTTCACCGGGAAGCCGACCAGGGCGACCGCCGACTGCTCGGTCATCGTCCACATGTCCTTCAGGACGGCGACCGGGCCGCCACGCTGCACCTCGGTGTTCGGTGAGACGCCGAGGAAGCCGGCCTCCACATTGCGCCCCGGGTCGACCCTGCTGGGCACACCGGTGGTGACAGTCGGGACGGTCGGCAGGGTCAGCGTCTGCCCACCGCGCTCGACCACGACGGTGGCGGGCGCGGACAGGTTGTCACGGATCAGGGTGGAGAACTGGTCCCAGTCGGTGAGCCGGCGCCCGTTGAAGCTGACGATGACGTCACCGGCCTGCACTCCCATCGCGGCGGCCGGCGTACGGGGATCGCCAGGCTGACAGGTCTGGTCGGTGCGGCTGGCCGGGACGACGCACTCCGACACCGACGCCACGGTGAGGGTGGGCCGGGCGATGCCGACGGTGGCGGTGACGCCGAGGAAGAGCAGGAAGGCCAGCAGCAGGTTCATCGCCACCCCGCCGGCCATGATGATCAGCCGCTGCCACACCGGCTTCTGGTAGAAGAGGGTGCCGTCGTCCTCCGGGGTGATCTCCTCCCACTCGTACGCCCGGGCATCCTCGGCGATCTGCTGGAAGAAGTTGCTGCCGCTCGCCTTCACCCGGTTCTCACCGGGCGCCGGCGGGTACATCCCGACGAGTCGTACGTAACCGCCGAGCGGCAGCGCCTTCACGCCGTAGTCGGTGGAGCCGACCCGGCGCTTCCACAAGGTCTTGCCGAAGCCGACGAAGTACTCGGTCACCTTGACCTTGAAGAGCTTGGCGGGGATCAGGTGTCCGATCTCGTGCAGCGCGATCGACGCCATGATGAGGGCGAAGAACACCAACGCCCCGAGCACGTACCACACCGTCTGCATCCGCGTCCTGTCCCTCGCTCCAGCGGCGTCCCTCGACGCCATCTCCGTCCCGTGACCGACCCGGATGCGGGTCCGTCCGTAGTCTCGGCGCCGGGGGCCTCACCCGCGGGTGCGGGCGCGTGCCGCCCGGCGGGCCCACGCATCGGCGGCGAGCACCGTCTCCACCGTGATCCCCCGGTCGTCGACGTACCGTGACCCGACAGCGTCGGAGTCGTCCTCGGCGTCGGCCGAGACACCTCCCGAGACGTGCTCGGTCAGCACGTCCGCGATGGTGTCCACGATGTCGAGGAAGCCGATCCGTCCCTCGCAGAACGCATCGACGCACACCTCGTTCGCCGCATTGAACACCGCCGGCGCGGTCCCCCCCAGTGTGCCCGCCCGCCGGGCGAGTTCAACCGCAGGAAAGGCCTCGGCGTCCAGCGGCTCGAAGGTCCAGGCCGCCGCGGCGGTCCAGTCGACCGGCGCCGCAGCACCCGCCACCCGGTCGGGCCAGGTGAGGCCGAGGGCGATCGGCAGCTTCATGTCGGGCGGGGAGCACTGCGCGATCAGCGCCCCGTCGACGTACTGCACCGCGGAATGCACGAACGACTGCGGGTGCACCACGACCTGGATCCGGTCCAGCGGCATGTCGTAGAGCAGCCCCGCCTCGATCAGCTCCAGTCCCTTGTTGACCAGTGTCGCGGAGTTGATGGTGATCACCCGGCCCATCTGCCAGGTCGGGTGGGCCATCGCCTGGTCCGGGGTGACCTCGGTGAGCTCGGCCCGCGTACGGCCCCGGAACGGACCGCCGGAGGCGGTGAGCACAAGCTTGTCGACCTCGTCGGTGCGTCCGGCGCGCAGGCACTGGGCGAAGGCGGAGTGCTCGGAGTCCACCGCGACGAGCTGCCCGGGGGCCGCCGCCTCGGTGACCAACCGACCGCCGATCACCAGCGACTCCTTGTTGGCCAGCGCCAGCGTGGTGCCGGCCCGCAGCGCGGCCAGGGTGGGCAGCAGCCCGACCGAGCCGGTGATCCCGTTGAGCACGACGTCGGCGGCCTCGGCGGCCAGCTCGGTCGCCGCGTCGGGACCGGCGATGATCCGCGGGAGGCGTACGTCGCCGCGATTCCACCCGCGCTGCTGCGCCGCGGCGTAGAGGGCGAGCTGCAGGTCCTGGACGGCGGTCGGTCGGGCCAGGGCGACGGTCCGCGGGGAGAACTCGAGCACCTGCTCGGCCAACGTGGCGATGCTGCCGCCGCCGGCGGCCAGCCCCACCACCCGGAACCGATCCCGGCGGGAGGCGATGACCTCCAGCGCCTGGGTGCCGATAGAGCCGGTGCTGCCCAGAATGATCACGTCACGCACTCGTCCAGTCTCCCACGCGCAGTGGCCCGGACATTCCCCTGACAGGGACCCGGGCAGACCGCCGGAACGACCTCAGCACGTTCTTCAGCCCGGAACACTCCGCTGTGACTGACGTCACACACCCTCAGAGTCATCTCAGCCCCGCCGACGCGGGGCCCGCGGACCCTGCAGCGGGCGAGCGGACTCCAGGTCACCGAAGGCCGCGCCAGCGCCGACGACGGACCCCTGACCCTGGGAGACCCCATGGAAAGTACGACCTCGCTCCGCCCGCGGAGCATCCCCGACATCCCGGCCGACCCGACGAAGGAGGCCCGGACAGCGATCTGGGTCGCCGCCATCGCGGGCCTGTCCCTGCTCTTCGACGGCTTCGACCTGACCGTCTACGGCACCGTCCTGCCCGGCCTGGTCAAAGGCGGCAGCGACGCCCTCGGCTGGTGGTCCAGCGGCCTCAGCGGCGGGCAGCCCATCCCGCCGGCCATCGCCGGCCAGATCGGCTCGTACGCCTTGGTGGGCGTGATGATCGGCTCGCTGACCGCCGGTGCGATCGGCGACCGGATCGGCCGGAAGAAGCTCATCCTGGTGGGCATCGCCTGGTTCTCGCTCGGGATGTTCGCCTCCGCCTTCGCCACGTCGATCGCCTTCTTCGGCACCCTGCGACTGCTCACCGGCCTCGGCCTCGGCGTCCTGCTCGCCACGGCCGGGGCGACGATGGCCGAGTTCGCCCCCGCGGGCAAAC
Source organism: Raineyella sp. LH-20 (assembly GCF_033110965.1). Lineage (NCBI taxonomy): Bacteria > Bacillati > Actinomycetota > Actinomycetes > Propionibacteriales > Propionibacteriaceae > Raineyella > Raineyella sp. LH-20. Next base: position 3,326,911 of record NZ_CP137003.1, read on the forward strand.
GGAACTTCTACAACGCGATCGTCTACTCCGGCATCCCCGCCGGCGGTGTGCTCGCCGCCCTGCTCGGCCTCGCCCTGCTCAACCAGATCGGCTGGCGGGGGCTCTTCATGCTCGGGGCCACCCCGATCCTGTTCCTCTTCCCGATGGCCCTGACGATGCTCAACGAGTCGCCGCGCTGGCTGCTCTCCCGCGGCAGGGTCGACGAGGCGGTCGCGATCTCCCGCCGCACCGGCATCCCGCTCACCGAACACCAGCAGTTCGGCGGCGTCCCGGTGGCGGAGGACCTGCATCTGGAACAGAAGACCGGCTTCGCCGGCATCTTCTCCCGTCGCTACCTGGTCGGCACCGTCTTCCTCGGCTTCATGAGCTTCTCCGGCCTGCTGCTCACCTTCGGGCTGAACACCTGGCTGCCGGCCATCATGGGCGGCCACTTCCAGGAGGCCGGGATGGGCGCCGACGCCGCCAAGCGGTACGGCCTGATCTTCCTGCTGCTGCTCAACGGCGGCGCGGTCGTCGGAGGCCTGATCGCGTCGATGGTCGCCGACAAGGCCGGCCCGCAGCGGGTGATCATCACCACCTTCACCCTGGCGGCGCTGTCGCTGACGCTGATGACCTTCGGCTTCCCGATCGGGCTGCTGCTGGCCTCCATCGCCGTCGCCGGCGTGGGCATCCTCGGCACCCAGGTGCTGATCTACGGCTTCACCTCGAACTACTACGCCACCCACGTACGGGCCGCGGGTGTCGCCTGGTGCTCCGGCTTCGGACGCCTCGGCGGCATCCTCGGCCCGCTGATCGGCGGCTGGCTCGCCGCCGCCGGCGTCGCCGGGGACACCGCGTTCTACGTGTTCGCCGGGGTGGCCCTCTTCGGCGCCCTGATGACCGTCCTGGTGCCACGGCCGGCCAAGGGGCACTCCGACCGCGAACAACTCGAGGCTGAGCAGGACGTCGCCGGCGTCGCTGCCTGATCGATCCCCGGAGGGTCCGATGCCCTCCGGTCGCCACGGACCGAGGGTCGGCGTCCTGCGGGACGCCGGCCCTCGGTCGGGCGCGCTGCTACGACGACCCGAGGAACGGGACGGTCTTCGCGGCTGACACACGGGATGATCGTCGGCCACTGGGGCGGACGTCGCGTGCGTGGTAGTCTCAGGGCCACGTGCTCCGGGGTCGGTGTAATTCCGAACCGGCGGTGACAGTCCGCGACCCGGCCGCCCTCCACGGCGGTCGGTTGACCTGGTGGAATTCCAGGACCGACGGTGAAAGTCCGGATGGGAGGCGCACGCGTACGTGGCGACCGGCCGACATCCGTCGGCGGGTGCTGCGGTGGTGACCGCACCTGGGTGTGACCGCATCTGGGTGAGGACGTATCGCCACTGCGTCACGTGCCGGGAGTCTTCCCATGATCGCCCCGGGGTCCCGTCAGGACCTGAGGAGGGGCGATGAACCGGTCGGATGCCGTCGACGGCCCGGCACCGTACGCCGATGAGCCGGCTGCCGCTGCGTCGCGAGCGGCCGCGCCCGACGTCCCGGACCCCACCGCGTCGTACGCCACGGAACGGCGCGTCGCCGCCGATCGTGTCCACCTGCGCCGGGCGATCGCCCTGGCGCTGCACTCCCCCCTCCCGGATCCCAATCCACGGGTCGGCGCGGTGCTGGTCGCCCCCGACGGCACCGTCGTCGGCGAGGGCTGGCACCACGGCGCCGGCACTCCGCACGCCGAGATCGAGGCTCTGCGGGCAGCGGGTCACGCCGCTCGCGGCGTGACGGCGTACGTCTCCCTGGAGCCCTGCAACCACACCGGCCGCACCGGCCCGTGTGCGGTGGCACTGGCCGAGGCCGGAGTGGCGCGGGTGGTGTTCGCCCAGCCGGACCCCAATCCGACCGCCGCCGGCGGCGGCGACACCCTGCGCGCGGCCGGGGTCGAGGTCAGCGGGGGCCTGCTCGCGGACGAGGCCGAGGCGGTGAACCGGGTCTGGACCCGGGCGGTGCGCCTCGGCCGGCCGTACGTCACCTGGAAGGTGGCCGCCACCCTGGACGGCCGGACCGCGGCGGCCGATGCCACCTCGCAGTGGATCACCTCCGCCGCCGCCCGCGCGGACGTGCACCGGCTCCGTGCCGCCTGCGACGCGATCCTGGTCGGCACCGGCACCGCGCTGGCCGACGATCCTCGGCTGACCGTCCGTGACGTCGACGGGCGACTGACCGGCCGCCAGCCGCTGCGGGTCGTCCTCGGCGACCGACCCGTGCCGGCGACGGCGCAGCTGCACTCGGCCGAGGCGGAGACACTCTTCGTCCCGGGCCACCGGCCGGCGACGGCGCTGTCCCAGCTGCACCGGGCCGGCATCCGGCACGCCTGGCTGGAGGGCGGCGCGACGCTCGCGGCGGCCTTCCTGCGCGACGGCCTGGTCGACGAGATCGTCGTCTACCTCGCCCCGACCCTGCTCGGCGCCGGCCGGCCGATGGTCGGCGACCTCGGCATCGGCACGCTCGCCGACGCCATCCACCTGGACCTGGTCGACATCACCCCCGTCGGCCCCGACGTACGACTGATCCTGGCCCCGGCCGGGAGGAAGGAATGACCATGTTCACCGGCATTGTCGAGGAGATCGGCGAAGTCGTCGACGTACGGCCCGGGCAGGACTCCGCCGTGCTGCGCATCCGCGGCCCGCGAGTGGTCACCGATGCCCGTCACGGCGACTCGATCTGCGTCAACGGCGTCTGTCTCACCGTCACCGACCTCGACGCGGAGACCTTCTCCGTCGACGTGATGGCCGAGACCCTCGACCGCTCCGACCTCGGAGCGCTGCGACCGGGCGCCCCGGTGAACCTGGAACGGGCGATGTCGCCGGGCGGCCGACTGGGCGGACACCTGGTGCAGGGCCACGTCGACGGCACCGGCACCGTACGCTCCCGCACACCCGGCGAGGCCTGGGAGGTCGTCGAGATCGGCCTGCCGGCCGAGCTGTCGCGCTACCTGGTCGAGAAGGGCTCGGTCACCGTGAACGGGGTGTCGCTCACCGTGGTCGGCGTACGCCCCGACGCGTTCACCGTGTCGCTGATCCCGACCACCCTCACCGACACGACGTTGGGCCGGCTGCCGATCGGCGCGACGGTCAACCTCGAGGTCGATGTCATCGGCAAGTACGTGGCGACCTACCTGGACCGGATCGGCACCGGGTGGGCGCACCAGAACGGAGGAGATCATGAGTGAGTCGGTGACCAGGTTCAGCCCGATCGACAGGGCGCTGGAGGAGTTGCGGCAGGGTCGTCCGGTGCTCGTCCTGGACGACGAGGACCGGGAGAACGAGGGGGACATCATCCTCTCGGCGCAGACCCTCACCGAGGAGTGGCTCGGCTGGACCATCCGGCACTCGTCGGGCTACCTGTGCGCGCCGATGTCACGGGACCGCGCCGACGCGCTCGAGCTGCCGCTGATGGTCTCCCGCAACACCGACCCGCTGCGCACCGCCTACACGGTCTCCTGTGACGCGGCGACCGGGGTCACCACCGGCATCTCCGCGCACGACCGGACCCGTACGCTGCACGTGCTCGCCGACCCCGAGTCGGGGCCGGCCGCGCTGATCCGCCCCGGCCACATCCTCCCGCTGCGGGCCCGCGATGGTGGCGTCCTGGAGCGACGTGGCCACACCGAGGCCGCCGTCGACCTGTGCCGGCTGGCCGGTCTGGAGCCGGTCGGCGCGATCGGCGAACTGGTGCACGACGACGGCTCGATGATGCGTACGCCCGACGTCCTTGCCCTGGGCGCGGCCGAGGGCCTGGCGGTGATCACCATCGCCGAGCTGGCCAGCTGGCGGGAGACCCACGATCGGGTCCGGCGCGACGCGATGACCCGGCTGCCCACCGCGCAGGGCGAGTTCACCGTGGTCGGCTACCTCGATCTGCAGACCGGGGCCGAGCACGTGGCGCTGATCAGCCCGCGCGGGCTGCGCGGCCGCGACGGCAGCGTGCCGGCCGTCCGGGTGCACTCCGAATGCCTGACCGGCGACGTCTTCGGCTCGCTGCGCTGCGACTGCGGACCCCAGCTCCAGCAGTCCCTCGCCACGGTGGCCGAACAGGGCGGCGCCGTCGTCTATCTACGCGGGCACGAGGGCCGCGGGGTGGGCCTGCTCGCCAAGCTGCAGGCCTATCACCTGCAGGACGAGGGGCTCGACACGGTCGACGCGCAGACCCGCCTCGGGCTGCCGGTCGACGACCGCGAGTACGGCGCCGCCGCAGCGATCCTGTACGACCTCGGAGTGACCCGGCTGGAGTTGATGACCAACAACCCGGACAAGGTCCGCGCCCTGCGGACCGCCGGGATCGAGGTCACCGCGGTCGCCCCGTCGTGGACCCAGCCGACGCCCGACAACGAGTTCTATCTGCGCACCAAGCGCGACCGCATGGGCCACCGCATCCTGCTGGACGGTGTGCCGCACTCCATCGCCACCCCCCAGGAGGTCTGACATGGCCGGTTTCGGCTCCCCGCACATCACCGCGAACGGCACCGGACGGCGGGTCGCCGTGGTGGGCGCGCAGTGGTACCCAGAGGTCACCGATCAGATGGTCGCCCGCGCCACCGCCGCCCTGGCGGAGCACGGGGTCAGCGACATCACCGTCGTCCGGGTGCCCGGCACCTTCGAACTGCCGGTCGTCTGCCGGCGCCTCGCCGACCGCTTCGACGGGCTGGTGGCGCTCGGCGTCGTCGTCCGCGGCGGCACGCCGCACTTCGACTACGTCTGCGAGGCGGCCACGATCGGCCTGACCCAGGTCGCCGTCGACACCGGCGTCCCGGTCGGCTTCGGCGTGCTCACCTGCGACGACGAACAGCAGGCGCTGGACCGGGCCGGCCTGCCCGACTCGACCGAGGACAAGGGCTACGAGGCGAGCATCGCCGTGCTGGCCACGCTGGACGCCCTCGACGCGGTGCCGGCCGGCCGCGACTGACCCCGGTCCCGCAGACGACCATCGGCCTGCGCACGATCATCGGCCCGCGCACGATCATCGGCCCGCGCACGATCATCGGCCCGCGCACGACCATCGGCCGGCCCCGTCCCCCGAGGGACAGGACCGGCCGATGTGGTCGAGCGGGGTGGTCGGCCGGCGACGGCGTACGTACGCCACCGCCGGTCGACCGGCGGATCAGACGACGCCCTGGTCGAGCATCGCGTCGGCGACCTTGACGAAGCCCGCGGCGTTCGCGCCGAGCGCGTAGTCGCCCGGGCAGCCGTAGCGATCGGCGGCCTCCAGGCAGCGGGTGTGCAGGTTGCTCATGATCGTCTCGAGCCGCGTCGCGGTCGTCTCGAAGGACCAGAACTCCCGGCTGGCGTTCTGCTGCATCTCGAGCCCGGAGGTCGCGACGCCACCGGCATTGGCGGCCTTCGCGGGGCCGAACTTCACGCCGGCCTGCTGGAAGGTCTCGATGGCGTCCGGGGTGCTCGGCATGTTGGCACCCTCTGCGACGAGCTTGACGCCGTGCTTGACCAGCGTGACCGCGTGGTCGCCGTGAATCTCGTTCTGGGTGGCACAGGGCAGGGCGATCTCGACCGGCACGTCCCAGACGCTTCCGCCGGTGACGAACCGGGCCCCCGGGCGCAGCGCCGCGTAGTCGGAGACCCGACCGCGCTCCTCCAGCTTGACCCGCTTGAGCAGCTCGAGGTCGATGCCGTCCTGGTCCACCACGTAGCCGGACGAATCGGAGATGGTGATCGGCTTGCCGCCCAGCTGCTGGGCGAGCTCGATCGCGAAGATCGCCACGTTGCCCGACCCGGAGACCGAGATGACCTTGCCGTCGAGGGACTGGCCGTCCATCCGCAGCATCTCGGTGACGAAGTGGACCAGGCCGTAGCCGGTCGCCTCGGTGCGTGCCAGCGAGCCGCCCCAGGTGAGGCCCTTGCCGGTGAGCACGCCCGCCTCGAACCGGTTCGTCAGCCGCTTGTACTGCCCGAAGAGGTAGCCGATCTCGCGGCCGCCGACGCCGATGTCGCCGGCCGGGACGTCGGTGTACTCACCGATGTGGCGGGACAGCTCGATCATGAACGACTGGCAGAAGCGCATCACTTCGTTGTCGGACTTGTCGTGCGGGTCGAAGTCGGAGCCGCCCTTGCCGCCGCCCATCGCCAGACCGGTCAGCGAGTTCTTGAACACCTGCTCGAAGCCGAGGAACTTGATGATGCCGGAGTAGACCGTCGGGTGGAAACGGAGACCGCCCTTGTACGGGCCGAGCGCGGAGTTGAACTCGACGCGGTAGCCGCGGTTGACGCGGACCCGGCCGGAGTCGTCGATCCAGGGGACACGGAACATGATCTGTCGTTCCGGTTCGACGATGCGATCGAGGATGGCCGCCTCGATGTACTCAGGGTGCTGGGCGAAGACCGGTCCGAGGCTCTCGAGCACCTCGTGGACGGCCTGATGGAACTCTGGCTCCCCCTGGTTGCGGCGTACGACCGTGTCGTAGACCACCTGCAGATTCCTGCGCAGCGCTTCAGGGCTCAATTGTTTCTCCTCCTCCAGTGATCACCGGGCGAATCGAGGTACGCCGACGCCTCTCCCGTTGCGTCGCGTACGACCGGACCTGCTGTCCGTTATCGCGCCGTTGCGGCCAACTGGCCGCACGCTCCGTCGATCTCGCGACCGCGGGTGTCCCGGATGGTCACCGGGACGCCGTGGGCCTCCAGCCGACGGACGAACTCCTGCTCGTCGTGGCGGCGCGACGCCGTCCACTTCGACCCAGGGGTCGGATTCAGTGGGATCAGGTTCACGTGGAACCAGCCCCAGTCGCCCCGCTTCTTGAGCTCACGGGCGAGTCGGTCGGCACGTTCGGCCTGATCGTTGACGTTGCGGATGAGCGCGTATTCGATCGAGACACGACGCTTCGTCGCCCGCGCATAACGCCAGGCGGCATCCACAGCCTCCGCGACCCGCCACCGATTGTTGATCGGCACGAGGTCGTTACGCAATTCGTCGTCCGGAGCGTGCAGCGACAGGGCGAGGGTGACCGGCAGGCCCTCCTCGGCGAGCTTGTCGATCCCGGGCACCAGGCCGACGGTCGACACGGTGATCCCCCGCGCACTCATCCCCAGCCCGTCGGGCTGGTCGGCCAGCAGCGTACGGATCGCGCGGATGACCGTGGCGTAGTTCGCCAGCGGCTCGCCCATGCCCATGAACACGACGTTGCTGACCCGGCCGGTCGCTCCGGGGATCTCCCCCGCCGCGAGGCGCGCGTTGGCGTCGACGATCTGCGCCACGATCTCGGCCGCGCTGAGGTTGCGCTGCAGGCCGCCCTGGCCGGTGGCGCAGAATGGGCAGGCCATCCCGCAACCCGCCTGGGAGGAAACACACACGGTCGTACGTGCCGCAGATCCCCCCGAGGCGGGGTAGTGCATCAGGACCGACTCGACCATCGACCCGTCGTGCAGCTTCCAGAGCGTCTTGACCGTGGTCCCGGCGTCGGCAGTCAGCGCGCTGACCTCCTCCAGCAGCGGCGGGAACAGGGCGTCGGCGATCTCCTGGCGCCGGCCCGCCGGGATGTCGGTCCAGTCGGCCGGGTCCGCGGTGGAGTGGACGAACCAGTGCCGGGACAGCTGCTGGGCGCGGAACGCCGGCAGGCCCAGCGCGGCGACGGCGGCCTTGCGCTCCTCGACGCTCAGGTCCGCCCAGTGCACCGGCGGTTTCCCGCGGCGCGGCGCGGCGAACACCAACTGCGGGTGCGCACGCGGTCCCGGGTCCGACACCGACGGTTCGCCGGCCGCGCGGTCTCCGTCCGGGCGTACGTCCTGTCCGGGCGCGGCGGCAGCGTCGGGCGAGGCAGCGTCGGGCGAGGCAGTGGGTCGAGAGGAGGTCACGGGTCAGGCTCCGGGGATGAGGAAATGCATGAGGATCCAGGCGGTCGGCGCGGACAGCAGCATCGCGTCGATCCGGTCGGTGACGCCGCCATGGCCGGGCAGGAAGTCGCCCATGTCCTTGATGCCCAGGTCGCGCTTGATCAGCGATTCGACCAGGTCACCCAGGATGGCCGCCCCGACGAGGACGACACCGATCAACGCTCCGACCCACCAGGTGCTGCCGAGGACGAAATGGCCGACCAACGTGCCGAATGCGGTCCCCAGGACGACCGACCCGACGAACCCTTCCCAGGTCTTCTTCGGGCTGATCGTGGGCGCCATCGGGTGGCGGCCGAGGAGCACGCCGGCGACGTACCCGCCGGTGTCGGAGCAGATCACCGTACCCAGCCACAGGAAGACCCGGGCGGCACCGGAGTCCTCCCCCACCAGCAGGCTGGCGAACGCACCCATCACCGGCAGGTAGGCGATGATCAGCATGCTCGCCGCGGTGTCCTTGATGAACCCCTCAGCGCCGCGAGGGATGCGGACCAGGAACGCTGCCAGCACCGTGGCACCGAGGCACACCAGCAGGTAGGTGGCCGCGTGCCGGGTGGTCTGGGTGAGGATCAGGTACGAGCCGGCCATCATCGCGATCAGGCCGACCTCGATGACGAGGATCGCCGACGTCATCCCCACCTTGCGCAGGGCTTGGTGCACCTCCACCGCGGCCATCCCGATCAGGGTCGCGGCGAGGATGACGAAGCCCGGCAACCACCACAGCAGACTGGCGATGAGGATCCCCGCCAGGACGACCCCCACGGTGATGGCGGCCGGAAGATTCCGGCCGGCCCGCCCCGATCCGGGAACGGGCGTGCCGTTCGCCGGACCGGGCCGCAGAGAGCCGGACGGTGACCCCGAGTCCGACAAGGTCAGACCTCGAGCAATTCTGCCTCTTTGGCCTTCAGCAGCTCGTCGATCTGGTCGGTGTACTTCTTGGTGGTCTTCTCCAGCTCGGCCTCGGCGCGCTTGCCCTCGTCCTCGCCGATCTCCTTGTCCTTGACCAGCTTGTCGATGGCCTCCTTGGCGGCCCGGCGGGAGTTGCGTACGGAGACCTTGGCGTCCTCGGCCTTCGTCTTGGCGACCTTGGTGTACTCCTTGCGCCGCTCGGCAGTCAGCTCGGGCAGCACACAACGGATCGAGATGCCGTCGTTGGACGGGTTGACGCCGAGGTCGGAGTCACGGATGGCCTTCTCCACGGCGTTGACCGCACTGCGGTCGTACGGCGTGATCAGGATCATCCGCGCCTCGGGCACGGTGAACGAGGCCAGCTGCTGCAGCGGCGTCGGCGTGCCGTAGTACTCGGCGGTCAGCTTGTTGAACATCGCAGGATGGGCCCGCCCGGTCCGGATGGCGGCGAACTCCTCCTTGGCGAACTCGACTGCATGGTCCATCTTGGACTTCGCTTCGGTGGTGATGTCGCCGATCACGAGGGGGTTCCTTTCTGCTTGCGGCGGAGGTGCCGCGTGTCGGGGCGGCCGGTCCCGGGGGAACGGGAACGGCCGAGCCGCAGGATGTCGGATGGCTGCGGCCGGTCCAGTCTCTCAGAGCGCCCGTCGCGATGACGGGCGCCGCGCGTCACTTGTGGACTACAGTACCGATCCGCTCGCCGTTCACCACGCGCATGATGTTGCCCTCGGTGTTGAGGTTGAAGAAGATCATCGGCAGATCGTTGTCGCGGGCGAGGCTGACGGCCGCCGCGTCGGCGACCTTGAGGTCGCGGGCGAGGTACTCGTCGTACGTCAGTTCGTCGTACTTCGCGGCGTGGGAGTTCGTCTTCGGATCGCAGTCGTAGACGCCGTCCACCCCCATCTTGCCCATCAGCAGCGCATCGACGTGCATCTCCAGACCGCGCTGGGCAGCCACCGTGTCAGTGGAGAAGTACGGCATGCCGGACCCGGCGCCGAAGATCACCACCCGGCCCTTCTCCATGTGCCGGTCGGCCCGACGCGGGATGTACGGCTCGGCCACCTGGCGCATTTCGATGGCGGTCTGCACCCGGGTCGGAACGCCGGCCTGCTCACAGAAGTCCTGCAGCGCCAAGCAGTTCATCACCGTGCCGAGCATGCCCATGTAGTCGGCGCGCTCCCGCTCCATCCCGGCCTGCTGCAACTCGACGCCGCGGAAGAAGTTGCCGCCGCCGACCACGATGCACACCTGCACCCCGGCCCGTACGACATCGGCGATCTGGTGGGCGATGGAGTCGACGACCCGCGGGTCGACGCCGACCTTGCCCCCTCCGAAGGCCTCACCGGACAGCTTCAGCAGGATGCGATGGTACGAGCTCATGGATGGTCTCCTGTCAGGGGCATCGGATGCGGGGGCGGGTGCGGTAGCTGAGCCTAGGCGATGCAGGGCGCCCGACGTGACCGGGCCTCCATGCGACAACGTGCGCCACGAGGGAATCCCTCGTGGCGCACGTCGTGGTCGGATCAGGCGCCGGCTTCGAAGCGAACGAAGCGGCTGACCGTCAGGCCGGCCTTCTCGAGCATCGTGCCGACGGTCTCCTTGGTGTCGGAGACCTCGGACATCTGCTCCAGCAGGACGACATCCTTGAAGAAGCCGTTGACGCGGCCCTCGACGATCCTCGGGATCGCCTTCTCGGGCTTGCCCTCCTCCTTGGCGATCTCCTCGGCGATGATGCGCTCCTTCTCCACATCCGCCGCCGGGACCTCGTCACGGGTGAGGTACTTCGGCGCCATCACCGCGATCTGCATCGAAGTGCGGTGCGCCGTGTCGTCGTTGTCACCCTCGAACTCGACCATCACGCCGACCTGCGGGGGCAGGTCGGAGGAACGACGGTGCATGTAGACGTTGGTCTTGCCGTCGAAGTACGCCACGTTCTTCAGTTCCAGCTTCTCGCCGATCTTGGCGGCCAGCTCCTGGATGGCCTCCTCGACGGTGTGGCCGTCGGAGAGCTTCGCAGCGTTGGCAGCGGCGACGTCGCCCGCCTGGGCCGCCTCGACGGCCTCGGCGATGGTGTCGGCGAGGGCGATGAACTCCTCGTTCTTGGCGACGAAGTCGGTCTCGGAGCCCAGCTGGATGAGGGCGCCGCCCTTGTTGGCGACCAGACCGTTGGAGGCCTCGCGGTCGGCCCGCTTGGCGGTCTTGGCCTGGCCGGCGACGCGCAGGATCTCGACGGCCTTCTCGAAATCGCCGTCAGCCTCGGTGAGAGCCTTCTTGGAGTCCATCATCCCGGCGCCAGTGGCGTCGCGGAGCTTCTTGACGTCTGCTGCAGTGATTGCCATCTGTTCCTCGGTCCTTCTGCGATTGTGCGGGTGGGATCACTCGTTGTCGGTGGCGGGCGCCTCAGCGGCGGGCTCGGCAGGAGCGGCGGGCTTCACGTCGGTCTCGGCGGCCTCAGCGGTCTCGGCGGCCGGAGCGGCAGGCTTGACCTCGACCGGGGCGGCCGGCTCGGTGGCGTTGAGCAGCTCCTTCTCCCACTCGGCCATCGGCTCGGCGGCCTCGGCGGTGGTGGCCTCACCGGAGGAACGCGACACCAGGCCGTCGGCGACGGCGTCGGCGATCACCCGGGTGAGCAGCGAGACGGAACGGATCGAGTCGTCGTTGCCCGGGATGGCGTAGTCGACCTCGTCGGGGTCGCAGTTGGTGTCGAGGATCGCAACGACCGGGATGCGGAGCTTGCGGGCCTCGTCGACGCCGAGGTGCTCCTTCTTGGTGTCGACGATCCAGACCGCCTGCGGGGTGCGGGTCATGTCCCGGATGCCGCCGAGGTCCTTCTCCAGCTTGTCCTTCTCGCGGGACAGGCCGAGGAGCTCCTTCTTGGTGAGGCCGGAGCCCTGCACCTTCTCGAAGTCCATCGCCTCCAGTTCCTTCATCCGCGCGATCCGCTTGGAGATGGTCTGGAAGTTGGTGAGCATGCCGCCCAGCCAGCGCTGGTTCACGTAGGGCATGCCGACGCGGGTGGCCTGCTGGGCGATGGCCTCCTGGGCCTGCTTCTTGGTGCCGACGAAGAGCACCTGACCGCCGCGGGCGACGGTCTCCTTGACGAAGGCGTACGCCTTGTCGATGTACTTGAGCGACTGCTGCAGATCGATGATGTAGATGCCGTTGCGCTCGTTGAAGATGAAGCGCTTCATCTTCGGGTTCCAACGACGGGTCTGGTGCCCGAAGTGGACACCGTTCTCGAGCAGCTCGCGGGCAGTCACGACGGCCATGGCCGTTCCTCCTTGTGGCGCGACGAAGCGCCGACGGTTGTTCCGGTGCCGACCTTCGGCACCGCCTGATGCAGTCACGTCCTCACCCACGAGGGACCGTACGGGACGCCCGGCCCACCACGCCGAAGCGCGGCATCCACCGGTGGGACTGCATGCGAAGTCACCCCGAAAGGTTCGAGGTGCTGCCAGCAGTCTAGGGCGGGCCCGGCAACGATGCCACTCGGGCCCGGGGCGTACGACGGGGTGCAGGTCGGGCGGGTCATTGGGGCCCGGCCCCCTTGGCCGCATCTGTGGTGTCCTCCGCCGGCCCTGCCCGATCGTCCACAGGCCGAATCGGACCCCGACGAATCGTCCACAGGCCTCCGCGGCCCGGGCGACCCAGCGCCCGGTTGTCCCACCCTGCCCGCGTGAGATCACTCCTCCGGCTGCCCCGGCACGTTCATCTGCCCCGGCATGTTCACCTGGCCCGGCATGTTCACCTGGCCCGGCATGTTCACCTGGCCCGGCACACGCATCTGCTGCGGCAGACGCGCCGTCCGCGCCCGCCGCGCCCTGCCCGCCCGCTGGGGCTCCTGGCGTGCTGCCTCCTCCTCGGGACCGGGCTGACCACTGCCCTGGCGGCGACCGCGCGGGCCCTTCCGCTGGCCTCCGGCCCGGAGGGTGTACCGGCCGGGGCCCTCCCGGTGAGCGGACCAGTGGTCCGCCCGTTCGCCCCGCCTCCGGAGCCGTGGCTCGCCGGCCACCGTGGGGTCGATCTCGCCGCCGAGGTCGGCGCTCCTGTGCTCGCCGCGGCCGCCGGGACCGTCACGTACGCCTCGACCCTCGCCGGCCGGGGCGTCGTGGTGATCGACCACGGCGCCACCCGCACCACGTACGAGCCGGTGCAGGCGACCGTACGGATCGGCCAGCTCGTCGCGACGGGCGACGTGCTCGGCACCTTGCAGGCCGGACACCAAGGGTGTCCGGCGGCCGCCTGCCTGCACTGGGGCCTGCGCGAAGGGGTCGACTACCTCGACCCGATGCTGTTGCCGGCCTTGCCGTCCGGCCCGATGACGCGTCTGGTCGGTAGTGAGGAGGTCACCGCGGCTCGCCGGGAGGCCGCGGCCCGCGCCCTCGCGGCAGCCGCCGGCGCCGCTGCGCCCGGTGGCACCGCGCCGACGCGAGTGGGCGGCTGGCTGCCGCCGGTGTCCGGGCCGGTGACGTCACCGTTCGGGATGCGGGTGCACCCGGTCACCGGGGTCCGCAAGCTGCACGACGGGGTGGACTACGGAGCCTCCTGTGGGGTCCCGCTCCGGGCTCCCCTGCCGGGTACCGTCATCGAGGTCGTCCGCCACCCGGCGTACGGCTGGCGGATCCGGATCGACCACGGCATGGTCGACGGACACCGGCTGATCACCTCGCTGAACCACGCCCGCGGCTACTCGGTGCACACCGGGGAGACGGTGCAGCGCGGCCAGACGCTGGGCGCGGTCGGGTCGACCGGCCTGTCCACCGGATGCCACCTGCACCTGATGGCGTGGCAGGACGGGGCGCTGGTCGATCCCAGCCGGCTCGCCTGACGTCCTGGTGGGCCTGACATGAGGTCGCCGCTGCGGTCAGGCCCTCGGATGCGCCTGCTGGAAGGCCTGCTGCAGCCGGTCGGCGGTCACATGGGTGTAGATCTGCGTCGTCGCCAGCGAGGCGTGACCCAACATCTCCTGGACGCTACGCAGGTCCGCCCCACCCTCGAGCAGGTGGGTGGCCATCGCGTGGCGCAGGCCGTGGGGGCCGAGATCCGGGGCACCGGTGACCAGGCCGAGGTGACGGTGCACCAGGCGACGGACCACCCGCGGGTCGATCCGGCCGCCGCGCGCCCCCAGGAAGAGCGCCTGACCGCTCAGCGACGTGGCGACCTCCGGGCGGCGGGCCAGCCATCGCTCCACGGCCGCCAGCGCCGGACCGCCGGCGGGGACCATGCGGTCCTTGTTCCCCTTACCGTGGACGAGGACCAGTCGCCGGTCACCGTCCAGCGACTCGGTGTTCAACCCGCACAGCTCAGAGACCCGCAGCCCGGACCCGTAGAGCATCTCAAGGATCGCCACGTCACGGACCCCGAGCGGGCCCGGTTGCTCGGCGGCCCGCAGCCGGGCCTCGTCCATCAGTGCCGCCGCCTGGGTCTGGTCGAGGATCGCCGGCAGTGTTCGGACCGCCTTCGGCGAGGCGAGCCGCAGACTCGGATCGGTCGTGAGCAGACCGTCACGGCGCGCCCAGGCGAAGAATCCGCGGACGGCCGAGGCCCGCCGGCCCAGGGTCCCGCGGGAAGCGCCGGCTCGTTGTTGGGCCGCCAGCCAATCACGGAGGTCGGCGATCGTCACCTCGTCGGCGGCAGTCACCCCGCGACGCCCGAGATGGGCGAACAGCTCGGTGAGGTCACCGACGTACGCCCGCACGGTGTTCGGCGAGACGTGGCGCTCCCCCGCCAGATGCCGGCGGTATCCCTCGAGGGCTCCGCGGAGGTCCGCCGGCAGGTCGTCCGTACCGATCACCATGGCCCCACTGTCGGCCGGAGACGGGCCGGGCGCAAGCGCGCCACGCGCCCGGTCGCGCACTCCGGCCGGGTCACCACCCAGGTACGTCGCAGGCGGTTCACACCTGCACGTCTCGCGCCGACGGCGCCGGTCGGCCGCCTAGAGTGGGGTCCGCAGGCCCCCGGGCACGCTGATCCGATCGGCCAGGTTCCGGAGCCTGGCCGCGTGGGGTCCGCAGGCCCCCGCGCACGCTTTCGAGAGACAGGACGACGAACACATGACGAGCCTCACCGAGCTCACCGTTGGCGGCACCCTCCGCCCCATCACCCGCTGGGGGACCCCGGTGATGCACGCCCCGACCCAGCCGGTGGTCGAGTTCGACGACGACCTGCGCACCCTGGTGCGCGACATGTTCGCCACCTTGGACGCCGCCCAGGGCGTCGGGCTCGCCGCCACCCAGGTGGGGGTGGGCCTTGCCGTCTTCGTGTACGACTGCCCCGACGCCGACAACCACTACCAGGTCGGCGTGGTCTGCAATCCGGTGGTCGAGCTGCCCGAGGGGCGCGAGCGGGTACTCGAGTCGGCCGATGAGGGATGCCTGTCGCTGCCGGGCGGATACGCCCCGCTGGCCCGTCCCGACCACGCGATCTGCCGCGGCCAGGACATCGACGGCAACCCTGTCGAGATCCACGGCACCGGCCTGCTCGCCCGGTGCCTGCAGCATGAGACGGATCACCTCAACGGGATGGTCTTCGGTGACCGGCTGTCGACCCGGGTCCGCAAGAAGCTCAACCAGTCCCACGAGGCGCTGGCCCACCTCTACCCCGAGGACTGGCCGGTCTCCCCCAAGCACACCTCCGCCTGACCCGCGGCCCAAGCGGTCCGCCGGAAGCTGCCTCGGTCGTATCGGTCGTATCGGTCGTATCGGTCGCCCCGGTCGTCTCGTCCTTCTCGGCCCCTCGATCGGTCGCGGGCGATCGCCGACGCCGGCCAGGCGCGGAACGAGCGTCCGCCGCTACCCCAACGACCGGGCCGCCGACGCCGGCCAGGCCACGCGCAGAACGAGCCAAGCCCGTCGATCGCCGAGCCGCCCCCTCTCTTCGAGAACACGGTGGTCGGGGTCAGCTGACCCCGACGATCATCGCCGACAAGGGGTTGACACATTCGTTGCGGCGAATACATTGGATCCATGACCGAGATCATAGAACGCACCGTGCCAGCCTCAGCCACCCGCATCTGGGAACTGTGGACCACTCCCGAGGGCATCTCCCACTGGTGGGCCCCGGAGGGGTTCCGGACAGACGTCACCCGCCTCGACCTGCGCGAGGGCGGCGAACTCATCTACACGATGACCACCGTCGCTCCCGAGCAGGTGGCGTTCATGGAACAGAACGGGATGCCGCTGTCCACGGAATCGCGCAAGTACTTCACCGAGATCACCGAGCCGACGCGCCTGGCCTACCGGTCCGTCGTCGACTTCGTGCCCGACCACGAGCCCTACGAGCAGCTCACCGAGATCGAGCTGGAACCCGTCGACGGCGGTACCCGGATCACGATGCGGGTCGAGCCGATGCACGACGAGGTGTGGACTCAACGCCTGGTGGCGGGGCGTGCGAACGAGCTGGACAACCTGGCCGCGCTCGTCGCGGACGAGTAGGGCTCGACGACTGCCCATGGACCGCGTGGCACTCGACATCCAGCGTGCGCTCTACACAGCCGGCGAACCGACCCGTTTCCGGATCCTCGAGCTGCTCGCGACCCGACCACACACCGTGGGTGAGGTAGCCGACGCCCTCGGTGCACTCCAACCTCAGACCACCAAACACCTACAGGCACTGGAAGCGGCGCGCATCATCCGGGTGCACCGGCTGGGCCGCCGACGAGTCGCCCGGCTCGACCGGGAGACCCTTGCCCACCTGGCGACCTACTTCCACGGGCTCGCGGCGCCCGACCCGGACGACTCAGTGCTGGACGACTACCAAGACGCCATCGCGCGGGAGATGGCACGACCCTCCGGTCAGAACGCTGGACCGGTCCTGCATTTCGAACGCGTCCTGCCGGCCAGTGCCGAGGACGTCTGGCGCGCGTGGACCGATCCGCAACAAGCGGCCGCATGGTGGGCCCCCCGACACTTCCGCGTCACCGCCTTCGAGCTCGAGCCGTCGGCCGGAGCGCCGATCCGGATCATCCTGCGCGAGGGGGACGGGGCCGAGTACGCATCCCGCGGACAGGTCGTGGACGCCCGTCCCGGCCGGCTCGTCTTCACGCTCGCTCCGGTCGACTCTGCGGGTGAACCGCTGTTCCACGCCCTGCACACCCTCACCATCACCGGGACCGACCCGGCGACCGTCACGCTCCTCATCGAGGTCTCCGACGTACGGACCGACGCCGCATCCGCGATCGCCGGCCTCGAGCCCGGCTGGCGGCAACTGTTGGACGCCCTGGACACCTACGTACGGCACCCGGACTCATCCCCAGAATGAGGCCACGCGACCGACTCCGGCCACGCTTCTGCGGCGTACGTTCGTACGCTCACCGCGTCGCGTAGAAGGCAACGGCAGAGGAGGCCGCGACGTTCAACGAGTCGACGCCGTGCATCATCGGGATGGTGACACGCCTGTCGAGCAGCCGGTCGGTCTTCGCCGTCAGGCCGTGGCCCTCGGTGCCGAACACCAACGCCAACCTCTGGTGGTTCTCCGCGACCAACTCGTCCAGGGTGATCGCGCCCTCTCCGAGTGTCATGCCCGCCACGACATAACCCGCTTCCTTCAGCAATCGGATGTCGGCGGGCCACGAGTCGACCCGAGCCCACGGCACCTGGAAGACGGTGCCCATGCTGACCTTGATCGACCGACGGTACAACGGGTCGGCGCAGCGGGGAGTCACCAGCACGGCATCGACACCGAGCGCCGCAGCCGAACGGAAGCACGCACCGACATTCGTATGATCGACCAGGTCTTCGAGCACGGCGATCCTCGACCGCTGCCGCGCCCTGTCGATCTGCGGCGCAACGACCCGATCCTCGGCACACCCGCCGGAGGTGCGGTCGAGGACGTCCTCACGGACCACCAGCTGCTGCAGGTCGAGCAGGTCGGTCATCGCCCGGCCGGTCACCCGCCGCATCGAGGCGAGGGCGCCGCGATGCACGTGGAAGCCGGTGATCTCCTCGGCCAGCGCCTCGGAAACGACGAAGATCGGGACGTCGGGGTGGGCCGCCAACGCGTCGGCCAACGAGTCCAGCCACCGCGGCGCCAGCAGGAACGACCGCGGCGGGTATCCGGCCTCCAGCGCCCGCCGGATCACCTTCTCGCCCTCGGCGATGAACAGACCGTGCTCGGCCTCCAACGACCGGCGCAGCGAGACGTCCCGCAGCCGTACGTAGTCGGCGACCCGGTCGTCGTGGGGCTCGGTGATCGTGATCAGGGTGAGCGCTGAACTGGACATCCCTCCCAGTCTGCCCCTTGTGTCGGCCGCCGGCGGACGGCGCTCAGGAAGTCCTGGGTCGCAGCACCATCCAGAAGGTCCACACCGCGACGACCGCCACCACCGGGGCGAGCCACCAGGTGCCGGGGGCCACCGCGGCGGCCACCGCACCGAACGCGCACCCGGCGGCGCAGGCCAGCGCCCGCCGGTCGCGTTGGAGGAGTTCGATCATCAGGGCGAGGACCACACCGGTGATCCACAACGCCCAGATGTTCAGGAAGAACCAGTCCTGCAGGTGCATCGACATCTAACGCGCCCTCGCGGTGAAGCGGCCCTGGCTCATGATCAGCCGCAACGGCATCTCGAAGGTCTCGCTCATCAGCGGCTCGGTCAGCACCTCACGCACCGGCCCGGCGGCGACGATCCGGCCCTTCTTCAACAGCAGCGCATGGGTGACACCCTGCGGGATCTCCTCCACATGGTGGGTCACCATGATGCTCGCCGGTGCCAGCGGGTCGTTAGCCAGGTGACCGAGCAGGGTGACCAACCGCTCGCGTCCACCGAGGTCGAGTCCCGAGGCCGGCTCGTCGAGGAGCAACAGCTCCGGGTCGACCATCAGGCCGCGGGCGATCTCGACCCGCTTGCGCTCCCCCGAGCTGAGGGTGCCGAACGTACGATCCCGCAACGCCAGCATCCCGAAACGGTCGAGCAGCGCGTCGGCCCGCTCGTGGTCGAAGCTCTCGTACTCCTCGTGCCAGCGGCCGACCACGGCGTACGCCGCGGAGACGACGAGGTCGTGCACGGTCTCCCCGTACGGCACCCGCTCCTGGAAGGTCTGCGACACCAGACCGATGCGCGGGCGCAGGTCGAAGACGTTCACCGCACCGAGGACCTCGTCGAGCACTCCCGCCATACCGCCGGTCGGGTAGAGGTCGCCGGTCAGCAGCCGCAGCAGTGTGGTCTTGCCGGCGCCGTTGGCGCCGAGGACGACCCAGCGATCCGTCTCCCCGACCTGCCAGTTGATGTTCTCCAGCAACATCGTGTTGCCGCGCCTCACGCTCACATCGACCAGATCCACCACAGCGACCATGCCCACGAACCTACATGTCCCGACGCCCCTGCACGTGCCCGGCTCGCCACGCGTACGGCACCCTTCCGGCGGCCCCGTCGACGGGTCCGCGCGACTGCCTGCGCCCTCCGGGCAGCTGCCGACGAAGCGCTTCGTCGGCCGATGGCACAGGATCGACGAGACGGGGCAGGAGGCTGACGTACGGTGGGCGGGTGCCCCTGCTCGCCGCGATCCGTCTGGTGACGACCCTCAACGTGCTGCGCCACGGTCCCGCGACCGGGGCCGCCGCGTCGTCGGCCCCGAGTGTCGAGGTGGCAACACGGATGGTCATCGACGGCGATGCCGCCCACCACGTCAGCGACCCCGACGCGCTCCTGGGACTGTCCGACGAAGGGTCGAGTCCGCTGGACGAGGCGATGCCGGCGGCATTGGCCCACACCGTCGAGGACTGGATCCTGGCGCTCCCTCGTCCCGGTCGACTGGGTCCCCTGCGGGGCCCCTTGTCCTTCACCCGGGCCGCGCTCGACGCCGGGGCGGCGGTGATCCCGCGCACCGGTGGCGCCGGGTGGATCCCCACCCGCGTCGGCCCGGCGATCCAGTGGCTGCTGGTGCCTGCCGAGCGCCCGTTCCCCCCGGTCTCCTCGGCGGAGACCGAACACGCCCTGGCCGACGCCATGCGGGCGGCCACCGGCGACCTCGACCGGCTCGGGATGGTGTCGGGGCGCCGGCCCGCGGGCGACGGTGCGGCGCTGCCGGCCGCCTATCCCAGCCGGCAGCGCAACGCCGCCGCCCGGGCGTTGCGCCTGGTCGAGGCCTGCGAAGCCGGTCTGGCCGACGAATCCGGCCTGTTGCACGTCCACGCCGCCGAGCTCCGGGCGCAGGCCCTGCGAGCCTTGCTGAACGCCGCCCTGGACAGCCTCGAGGCATCCTGCGCCTGGCCGCCCGCCGATGCCGATGTCGCTTGAGGCAATCGGCTGAGGCGGTTCGGCCTGCCCCACCTCGCTCCGTATGCCCGGCCTCGCGCCTGCACGCTGGGCCGGGACTCGGCCCGAGCCTCACTATGCCCGGCCTCACGCCTGCACGCTGGCCCGGACTCGGCCTGAGCCTCACCTCGTTCCCCGTACGCCCGGCATCACCCCCGCACATTGGCATGCCCGAACTCGAACTCGGCCCGCTCCCCGCCCCCCACTCATGCGTTGTGCTCATGCGTTGGTGCGTGAAGACCAGCACGAACGCATGAACACAACGCATGACCAGACGACACGGCATGACCAGACGACAGGGCATGAACGGGCTGGGGACCTGAAGCCTGAGGACGACCGGGGAGACTGAGCCCGAGGAACAACTCGGAGAGCCGAGGCCGAGGGACCGCCCCCTGAAGCCAGCGCCCCGAAGAACCGGGCACCCGAGGAGCCTGTCGACGCCTTCCTGATGGTGCGATGGTCCCGGACGGGCTCGGCCCGTCCACCCCGAGACGGGGCGCACGGGCCGAGAACGACGGGCCGGGTCGAAGAAGCGGATCAACCGGCAGGTGGATCACATCCCTGGGCCCGTCCCGCAGACTGCGGAGCCGGTCGAACAGAGAGGCAAAAGGACTCAGGCGCCGGTCGCGTGCAGACCGCCGTCGACGTGGATGACCTCGCCGGTGGTCATCGGGAACCAGTCGGAGAGCAGGGCGACAACGGCCTTGGCCGTGGCGGTCGCGTCGGTCGGATCCCAGCCGAGCGGCGCCCGGTCGGCCCACACGTCGTTGAACTCGTTACCGCCCGGGATGGCCTTCTTGGCGAGGGTGTCGATCGGGCCGGCCGACACCATGTTGGTCCGGATCCCGTCGGCCCCGACGTAGCGGGCCATGTAGCGGCTGGCGGCCTCCAGCGCGGCCTTGGCGACGCCCATCCAGTCGTACGTCGGCCAGGCGACCGACCCGTCGAAGGTGAGGCCGACGACGCTGGCCGGGCCGGTGATCAGCGGCTTGCAGGCCCGCACCAGCGAGACCAGCGAGTACGAGGACGTGTGCAGCGCGGTCGCGACGTCGTCCCACTCGGTGGTCATGAAGCCACCCCCGAGAGCGGTCTGCGGATTGGCGTACGCGATCGCGTGCACGATGCCGTCGATCCGGTCGACGTGCTCACCCAGCACGCCCGCCAGGCCGGCCAGCTGGTCGGCATCGGTGACATTGAGTTCCAGCACCGGGGGCACCGGATCCAGCTTCTGGACGACCCGGCGGGTGAGGCTCATCGCCCGGCCGAAGTTGGAGACGATGACCGTCGCGCCCTCCGCCTGGGCGATCTCCGCCACCTTGTAGGCGATCGAGGTGTTCATCGTCACGCCGGTGACGAGGATGTTCTTGCCGTCGAGGATTCCCATGCCGTGCTCCTGTCTGCTGTCAGTGCCCATGCGGTGTATCAGTGCCCGTGCGGTGTATCAGTGCCCGTGCGGTGTATCAGTGCCCCATGCTGAGGCCGCCGTCGACCGGCAGCACGGCTCCGGAGATGTAACCGGCGGCGTCCGAGGCCAGGAAGGTGACCGCGGCGGCGATGTCGTCGACCTCGCCGAGGTGGCCGACCGGGATCTGCGCGGCATACTTCGCGACCAGGTCATCACCCAGCTCCGCCGTCATGTCGGTGCGGACGAATCCGGGGGTGACGACGTTCGCGGTGATCCCGCGCGACCCCAGCTCGCGTGCCACCGAACGGGCCAGCCCGACCAACCCTGCCTTGGAGGCCGCGTAGTTCACCTGTCCGGCGCCGCCCATCAGGCCGACGACCGAGGAGATCAGGATGACGCGCCCGAAGCGGGCCTTCATCATCGCGCGGGCCGCGCGGCGTACGACCCGGAAAGTGCCGGTGAGATTGGTGTCGATGACCGCATCCCAGTCGTCGTCCTTCATCCGCATCAGCAGGGTGTCGCGGGTGATGCCGGCATTGGCGACCAGCACCTCGACCGGGCCGAGCTCCTTCTCCACCGTGCTGAAGGCCGCCTCGACCTGGTCCTGGTCGGTGATGTCGCAGGGCACCCCGAACACGCCCTCGGGCACCTCCCCCGTGCGCGAAGTCGCGGCCACGCGGTAGCCCTCGGCGCTCAGCCGAGCGGCGATGGCCCGCCCGATGCCACGATTGCCGCCGGTGACGAGGGCGACCCGGCCCGCCGGGGCCTCAGATGCTGTGCTCACCGGGCACACGCTAGCAGCGCGGCGGAGGCCGGCCGCGTCGTCGGTCACACAAGAAACCCGTCCGATTTCTGTCCGCGCTGTCGAGGCATCGCCGGAAAACAGGAGGAAGGCCGACGCCACCGGGCCCTCCTCGAGCGCTGTCGGCCGCTGGACCGGCCGCCTATAGTGACGGAGTGGCAAGGTCAGCGGACCGACGGCGGCGGACCGGCAGGCACCGTCCGGCGCTGATCACCAGCGCCCCGCACAGCCCTGAGGAAGACCTCAACCGCCGCCAGATGGAGTACCTGGCGATGATGTCGCTGCGGGTCGCCTGCTTCATCGCCGCGGTGTTCCTGCACGGCGTGTGGCGCTGGATCGCCGTTGCCGGCGCGGCGTTCCTCCCGGCCATCGCGGTCGTCATCGCCAACGCCGTCGACCTCCGGCTCAACAAGGGCCAGGATCTGCCGGACGTGCCCCCCGAGGAGCCGCAGCGCCCCGAACTGGAGGGGCCCGACCGTACGACCCCGCTGATCATTCCCGGAGAATCGGAGCCGCTCCGCGGGAACGGCACGCCGCCGCCCACTTCCGGTGAACCGCAACCCGGTCGGCCCGAAGCTGCCGGGACCGAGGACGATCCCGAGAGCGCGGGCCCCGAGGACACTGCGCCAGGTGCGGACGGTCCGGCCGGCTGAGCACCCGGCACGTACGTCCTACCCATCCGGACATTTCGCCTACCCGTCCGGACATTTCGCCCGGCACGTACGTCCTGCCGTCCGCACCCCGAAGCCCGGTTCGCCCACCGGCACGAGGTGCCGTCAGAGGCGTCAGCCGCCGATCGCCGACATCGGCCGATCGGGCTGCAGGAAGCTCGGATCGTTGATGCCGTGGCCGGGCAGCTTCACGGCCACCGCCCGCGCCCACTGCTCGGCGATCTCCTCGTCACCGGCGCCGGAGCGCAGCAGTGTCCGCAGGTCGTCCTCGGTGCGGGAGAAGAGGCAGTTGCGGATCTGCCCGTCGGCGGTCAGCCGGACCCGATCGCAGGCCCCGCAGAACGGCCGCGACACGGAGGCGATGATGCCGACCACCTGATCGGTGTCCCCCACCCGGAACAGCTCGGACGGCGCGCTCCCCCGGCTCCGGCCCTCGGCCGCGACCGGACGAAGTCGGCGCCCCGCCAGCGCCGCGAGCACCTCGGCGGCCGTGACCATCCGGTCGCGTCGCCAGCCGTGCTGGGCGTCCAGCGGCATCTGCTCGATGAACCGCAGCTCGACCCCCTCGCGTCCGGCCCAGTCGACCAGGGCCGGCGCCTCGTCGTCGTTGATCCCCCGCATCAGCACCGCGTTGATCTTCACCGGCGCCAGCCCGGCCGCCTTCGCCGCCCTGATGCCGTCGAGCACGTCGGCATGTCGGCGGCGACGGGTCAGTGTCCGGAAGCGGTCCGGGTCGAGCGTGTCGAGGGAGATGTTGATCCGGTCCAGACCGGCCGACCGCAGCCCATCGACGCGCCCGGCGAGTCCGATGCCGTTGGTGGTCAGGGCGATGGTCGGACGCGGCCGCAGGTCTGCGATCGCGGCGACGATCTGCACCAGGTCCGGTCGCAGCAACGGCTCGCCGCCGGTGAGTCGTACGGAACTGATCCCGAGCCGCTCCACCCCGATCCGGACCAGCCTGACCAGTTCGTCGTGGGTGAGCAGGTCGTCGCTCGGCATCCAGTCCAGCCCCTCGGGGGGCATGCAGTACGTACACCGCAGGTTGCAGCGGTCGGTGAGGGAGACGCGCAGGTCCGTGGCGACCCGCCCGTGGGCGTCCGCCAGCGGCAGCATCGTTCGTACGGTCCCGGGCCGAGGCATGAGTGGAGTGTAGGCCAGTGCCCCTACTGGTCATCCAGCAGGACCCCGGTCGAACCCGACCGGACGGCCCATGCCATGATCGAGGCACACCGACGCAGCTGGAGGAGAACGATGACGGAGGAGTGGGCGAGCCTCAAGGACTGGATCGACATCCTGGCCCATCACATCGACACCGATGACTTCGAGCTGAGCAAGGACGACATCCTGACCATCCTCGACCTGGCGCGGGACGCGTCGCACCAGGTCGAACGCGCAGCCTCCCCGCTGACGCTGTTCCTGGTCGGTGTGGCGGTCGGGCGCGGCGGCAGCCTCGGCAAGGTGGCCGCCCAGACGACCGCCCTGGTGCTCAGCCTCGACGACCGGACGAACGAGGCCGCGGACACCGCCGACGACGAGTCGGACGACGAGGTCGACACCGACATCCAGTAGTCCGCCGGACGCGGCCCGGTCGTCATCCGACGGGACGCCGGACCGAGCGGACCGCGACCGCCGACTACCCTCGGGGGGTGGCAACGTACTGGAAGCGCTGGGTCGGACTGGTCATCTTCGCCGCCGTCCTGGTGACGGCGTTCGTCCGGCTCGGTGACTGGCAGCTGGATCGGCTCGAGCAGAAGCGCACCCGCAACGCCACCATCGTCGCCCAGCAGCAGGCCCCGGTCGCGACCTTCGACGAGGTCTTCGGTGGGCCGATCACGCCGGACAAGCAGTATCGACGGGTCCGGGTCGAGGGCACCTTCGATGCCGCCCACCAGGTGCAGGTGCGCTACCGCACCAACAACGGCGACACCGGCTACGAAGTCGTCGCACCGCTGCAGACCACCAGCGGCCAGTGGCTCCTCGTCGACCGCGGATTCGCCGCCCGGCCAAGCGCCGGACCGTTGCCCGCCGCCACCGCGATCCCCGCCCCGCCCACCGGTGTGGTGACCATCGAGGGGTACGTGATGGTCGACGAACCGGGCCAGCCGGACGCCATCGTCCCGGCCGAGGGCTCGACCCGGCTGGTCAATCCGGCCGCGATCGCCACCTGGTCGGGCCGCCCCCTCGTCGACGGCTACCTGAACGCCACCTCGATCACCCCGGCGCAGGGCGGCGGGCTCGGGCCGGTCGCCCTGCCGGAACTGAGCGAAGGCCCCCACCTGTCGTACGCGATCCAGTGGTTCTGCTTCGCGGCGATCGGCGTCGGCGGCACCTTCATCCTGATCGGCAAGGACGCTCGCGAGATCCTCACCGGCCGGCGCCGCCGGCGGGCCCGGGCGGAGGCCGCGACCGGCGACTCTGCCGGACCGACCGGAGCGACCACCGGTCCCGCCTCCGACGAGGTGCCGACCGCCGAGTCCGCGTCCGCCCGCACTGCTGCGGGTTCCGGCACGGCGACGGCCGGCTCCGACCGCTGAGCCCGGCGTGCTGACCGACGTCGCCGAGCTGCTGCGCTGCCCGCAGTGTCCCCCGGCGGAGGAGAACGGGCTGGTCCTCGATGGACGTACGCTGCGCTGCCCGCGCGGCCACAGCTTCGACGTCGCCAAGCAGGGCTACGTCAATCTGTTGGCCGGGGGCGTGCCGCGGCATGCCGACACCCCGGCGATGGTGGCCGCCCGCGAGCGGTTCCTCGGCACCAGGGCGTACGGTCCGATCCGTGATGCCGTACGCTTCGCCGCCCGGCGCCCGGATGACTCCAGCGGGCCGCTCACCCTGGTGGAGGCCGGCGCAGGAACCGGCTACTACCTGACCGGCTGCCTGGCCGACGACGACCGCGGGATCGCCTTGGACATCTCACCCGCCGCCGCCCGGCGGGCCTCCCGTGCCCATCCCCGGATCGGAGCGGTGGTGGCCGACACCTGGGCAGGTCTGCCGGTCCGCAGCGGTGTCGTCGACGTGCTGCTCGCGGTCTTCGCGCCGCGCAACCCCGCCGAGTTCGCCCGGGTCCTCGCGCCGCAGGGGCGGGTGCTGGTGGTCACGCCGTTGCCCCAGCACCTGGCCGGCCTGCGGTCCGCACTGCATCTGCTCGACATCGAGCACGACAAGGGGTCCCATCTGCTGGAGCGGATGGCCGGGCACCTCGACCTGGTCGCCGGCACCGACATCCGCTTCACCGCTCGGCTGTCCCCCGCCTCCGTCGCGGATCTGGTCGGGATGGGGCCGAACGCGTTCCATGTGACCTCGCGGGACGGTGGCCCGACCACGTCGGCGGGTCCGCGGGACGGTGGCCCGACCACGTCGGACGATCCGACGGCCCGGCCCCACAGCGCCACCCCATCCGCGACTGATCGGCTCGACGACGAGGTCGCCGTCGAGGTCGCCGTCGAGGTCGCCGTACGCCTCTGGGAGTTCGTCCGAGCCTGACCTGAGCCGATCTCAGTCGCACAACGTGAGCCGAATCTGGCCCCTCATGCACTGCGGTGCGGACGCCTTGGCCGGAGAACGGCGCCATCACGTGGGTCGCGACCAACGGACGGATCCTCTGGCCGGCTGAGCCGCCAGATTCGGCTCACCCGTCATAGGGCAACTCGGCCAAGACGTTGAGTCGGCCGGGAAGCAAGGTCGGCCCGACGCTTAGTCGGCCGGGAAACAAGGTCGGCCGGACGCTGAGTCGGCCGGCCGGGGAGCCGAAGTCAGCCGGCCGGCGTGCCGGCGCTGCGATCCGGCGCGGCGAACTGGGTGCGATAGAGCTCCGCGTACGCCCCGTCGCGGTCGAGCAGCTCGGTGTGGGTGCCGCGCTCGACGATCCGGCCGTCCTCCACCACCAGGATCTGGTCGGCGCCCCGGATGGTGGACAGCCGGTGCGCCACCACGAGGCTGGTCCGCTGCTCCATCGCCACGTCCAGGGCGCGCTGCACGGCGGCCTCGGAGTCCGAGTCGAGATGGGCGGTCGCCTCGTCGAGGACGACGATCGGCGGTGCCTTGAGCAGCAGCCGGGCGATCGCCAGGCGCTGCCGTTCACCACCGGAGAGCCGGTAGCCCCGCTCCCCCACCAGGGTGTCCAGTCCCTCGGGCAGCCGGCGGACCAGGTCGGCGATGTGCGCTGCTTCGAGCACCTGCCACAGCTCCTCGTCGGTCGCCTCGGGCCGCGCGTAGCACAGGTTCTCCCGCACTGTGTCGTGGAACATGTGGGCGTCCTGGGTGACATAGCCGACCGCCTCCTGCAGGGCTGCGGTCCGCAGGTCCCGGACGTCGATCCCGCCGACCCGGACGGTGCCGCCGGTGACGTCGTAGAGCCGGGCGACCAGGTGAGTCAGGGTCGTCTTGCCCGAGCCGGAGTGCCCGACGATCGCGGTGGTGCTGCCCGGCGCCACCCGGAAGCTGATTCCCTTCAGCACCGGCGTGCCCGGGACGTGTTCGGGCACGGCGACCGATTCCAGTGAGGCGAGCGAGACGTCCTCGGCGCGCGGGTAGGCGAACCGTACGTCCTCGAACTCGACCGAGGCTTCACCGCTGAGCGGACGGGCGTCCTTCTTCTCGGCGATCGCCGGGCGCAGGTCGAGGATCTCGAACACCCGCTCGAAGGAGACCAGCGCTCCCATCACGTCGATCCGCAGGTTCGTCAATGCGGTGAGCGGGCCGTAGAGCTGGCCGAGCAGCCCGGCGAGCGCCGTCAGGGTGCCGACGGTCAGCCTGCCGTCGACCGCCATCGAGCCGCCCACCCCGTACACCAGTGCCGTGGCGAGCGCGGCGACCAGGGTCAGAGTGGTGATGAAGAAGCGCCCGTTGAGAGCCATCGCGACCGACACGTCGCGGACGCTGGCGGCCCGGGCCGCGAACCGGTCGTGCTCCTCGGTCGGCCGGCCGAACAGCTTCACCAGCAGCGCGCCGGAGACCGAGAACCGCTCGGTCATCGTCGCCGACATCTCGGCGTTGTCGCTCATCTGGCGGCGGGTGAGGTCGGCGAGCTTGCGGCCGACCAGCCGGGCGGGGATGACGAACAGGGGCAGCAGCACCAGTGCCCCGACGGTGACCTGCCAGCTGAGCGTCAGCATCGCCGCCAGGGTGAGGACGAGCCCGAAGACGTTCGACACCGTTCCGGACAGGGTCGAGGTGAAGGCCCGCTGGGCGCCGATCACGTCGGAGTTGAGCCGGGAGACCAGCTTGCCGGTCTGCGTACGGGTGAAGAAGGCCAGCGGCATCCCGGACACATGGTCGAAGACGGCCGTCCGCAGGTCGTAGATCAGGCCCTCACCGATCTTCGCCGAGCACCACCGTTGCAGCAGCGCGAAGGCCGCGTTGACCACCGCGATGCCGACCACGACGAGCGCCGTCGTCACGACCACCGCGCGGTCATGGGCGAGCACGCCCTGGTCGATGATCTCGCGGAACAGCAGCGGGGGCGCCACCCCCAGGGCGGCCTGCACGATCACCACGGCGACGAAGACGCCGATCAGGCTCCAGAAGGGGCGGGCGTACGCCACCACGCGGCGGAAGGTGCCCTTGGAGAGCTTCTGATCGCCGAGGGCGTCGCCCTTCGTCATCTGCCGCATGACGTGGCCGGGGGTTGACATGCTCACTGGTGACCGGACTTCTTCGAGTGCTTCTTCTTGTCTGTCTTCTTCGCCGAGGACTTCTTCCCGCCGGAGCCGTCGCCGGCGGCCGCCGCGTCCCCGGCTGCTGCCCGGCGCTGCTTGCGGCGCGCCTTGACGGTGGCCGCCGCCAGCTCCTTCTCCCGGGCCTTGTCCTTCTTCTTGACCAGGATCCGCAGCGGCGGTGTCGGCAGGCCCCAGTCGGTCAACGGCGCCGGCGACCGATCGAGGTCGCGGGACGGATCGTGGGGATCGGCCTCGGTCGGCGGATCGTACGCAGAGCTGGGATCGGGATCCGGCTGGGGTGCAGAGCCGGGAGCCGGGTCGGCGGCGGGATCGATCTCGGCGGCGAGAGCGAGTCCGGCCGGGACGGCACCGGTGCTTGATCGCGGGCCGACGGCGCCGCGGCGGCGCAGCGCCACCCCAGCCTCCCGGAGCAGACCCTCGACGAGACTCTCGGCGTAGCCGGCTTCGGCGGCGAGTGCTGAGATCGACTCGCCCGCCCGGTAGCGACGTACGAACACGAGCATCAGCCGTTCGCGCTCCTCACCCGAGATGCGCGACCCCCTGGCGCCCGGTATCATGCCGCCTCCTGCCTCGTCCGACTGGACGCCCATGCTAGCAGCGGGCCCTCGGACCACCCGGTCGTCGACCGCGGGCCCGCCACCCCGCCCAGGGCACCCGGCATCCACGGAACGGGGAGGGTGCGTCGGCGCGCTGTCCGACCCGTACGCGCTGTCCGACCCGGGCGTCCTGTCCGACCCGGGTGTCCTGTCCGACCCGGGCGTCCTGTCCCGCCGTCCGGGCCCGGGCCCATCGCCACGTCAGGCCAGCGAGATCAGCTCGGCGTACTCCGGGCTCCACAGGTCCTCGTCGCCGTCGGGCAGCAGCAGCACCCGATCGGGGTCGAGCGCCTCGACCGCACCCTCGTCGTGGGTGACCAGCACGATCGCCCCGGCGTACGTGTTGATGGCGCTGAGCACCTCGGCGCGCGACGCCGGATCCAGGTTGTTGGTCGGCTCGTCGAGGAGCAGCACGTTGGCTGCCGAGACCACCAGCATCGCCAGAGCCAGCCGGGTCTTCTCGCCGCCGGACAGCACGCCGGCCCGCTTCTCGACGTCGTCACCGGTGAACAGGAACGAACCGAGGATCTTGCGCACCTCGGTGTTGTTGAGGTCCGGTGAGGCCGACACCATGTTCTCCAGGACCGTACGGGACACGTCGATGGTCTCGTGCTCCTGGGCGTAGTAGCCGATCCGGGCACCGTGGCCGAGCACCACCTGGCCGGTGTCCGGCTCCTCGAGCCCGGCGAGCATCCGCAGCATGGTGGTCTTGCCGGCGCCGTTGAGACCGAGGATGACGACCTGGGATCCCTTGTCGATCGCCAGGTCGACGCCGGTGAAGACTTCCAGCGAACCGTACGACTTGGAGAGGTTCTCCGCACGGATCGGCGTCTTGCCGCACGGGGCGGGCTCCGGGAAACGGATCTTCGCCACCCGGTCGGCCTGCCGTTCCTCCTCCAGACCGGCCAACAGCTTCTCGGCGCGGCGGGCCATGTTCTGCGCGGCGACGGCCTTGGTCGCCTTGGCACGCATCTTGTCGGCCTGGGCCATCAACTGGTCAGCCTTGCGCTCGGCGTTCTGGCGCTCCCTCTTGCGCCGCGCCTCGTCGGCGGCCCGCTGGGTGAGGTAACGCTTCCAGTCCATCGAGTAGACGTCGAGGACGGCCCGGTTGGCGTCGAGGTGGAAGACCTTGTTGACGGTCGCCTCGAGCAGGTCCGTGTCGTGGGAAATCATCAGCAGCGCCCCGGAGTAGCTCTGCAGGAAGCCACGCAGCCAGATGATGGAGTCGGCGTCCAGGTGGTTGGTCGGCTCGTCGAGCAACAGCGTGTCGGCCTGGGAGAAGAGGATCCGGGCCAGCTCGACGCGGCGTCGCTGGCCGCCGGAAAGGGTCTTCAACTGCTGGCCCAGCACCCGGTCCGGCAGCGCCAGGTTCGCAGCGATCCGGTGCGCCTCCGACTCCGCCGCGTAGCCGCCGGCGGTGAGGAACTGGGTCTCGGTCTTGGCGTACGTGGCCATCGCCGCGTTGCGGACGTCGTCGTCGGTGGCTTCGGCCATCGCGGTCTCGGCGGCCTTCATCCGGCGCAGGATGTGGTCCAGGCCGCGGGCGCCGAGGATCCGGTCGCGGACCAGTTCCTCGGGCTCGCCGGAGCGCGGATCCTGCGGCAGGTAACCGATCTGTCCGGTGCGCTGCACCTCACCGGCGGCTGGCAGCGACTCGCCGGCCAGGATCTTGGTCATGGTGGTCTTGCCGGCACCGTTGCGGCCGACCAGGCCGACCTTGTCGCCGGGTGCGACCTGGAAGGAGACGGGCTCGAGAAGGAGACGGGCTCCGGCACGGACTTCGAGATCGCGGACAATCAGCACCGCGCCATCTTATGCCCGCCGACAAAGGGGGCCCGCCGTTCAGACCCGCGGATGGAAGAGCTGTCGGCGGGACGCCGGCAGGTCGCTCGCCAGCCGGACCGACCAGGCACCGACCATGAACAACAACACCCCCAGGGTCGCGGCCGGCGCCTGCGGATGCAGCACCATGCCCTGGCGGCGGATGATCTCCAGCCCGACCAACAACAGGGCCACACCGTAGAGGGCGAGCCGTCCGGACTGGCGGGCGCCCAGCGGCGGGATCAGCGCCCGCTCGACCCGGCCGATCAGCGGCACCAGCGCGATCAACAGCGGGATCGACACCAGCCAGTACATCGGCGTGGTGAGCAGGAATGGGATCGGATGGCCCACCGCCATGCTGGGCAGCAGCAGCAGCCCGACCGCCGCCGCGATGATCGGGATGTGCCACAGGTAGATCGTCATGGCCAACGCATTCACGACGGCCAGCACCCGCTGCAGCCATCCGGCCCGGCGCAACCGGTCCCCGACGAGGTGTTCGGTGAGCGCCAGCAGGGCGAACTCGGCCAGCGCCAGCAGGGCCATCGGGGTGGTGGGCGGCACCAGGTTCGAGGTGTCCTGGTCGCCGATACCGACGGCGGACACCGGATAGGGCGCAAGCAGGAGCAGAGCCACGATCCCGGCGGCCGCGCTGGCGGCGATCACCAGGCTGCGGCGGACCAGACCGGGCAGGACCTGACCACGCCCGACCCGATGGCGCCCGACCCGACCGGACCCGATCTGACCGGCCCCGATCTGACCGACGACAGGTGGCCCGACCGGGCCGTCCGCGATCCCGCTGCCCTCGATCCCGCTGCCCTCGATCCCGCTGCCCTCGATCCCGCTGCCTGCTGGCCCGGGGCGCAGCCAGCCGCGGGCGTAGCCGATGCCGAGCTGGTGGGCGAAGAGCCAGACGAAGAGGTGGTTGAGCTCGCGGACCTCGGGGTCCCCGGTGAGGAAGGTCGCTGCGTCGACCAGCAGCGCACCGGCCAGCAGCACGATCGGGACCTGCACCCCCCACCGGTCGTGTGCCCGCACCATCAACGGGGCGACCAGCACGATGACGAGGTACGCGGAGATGAACCACAGCACCCGGGTGGCCATCAGGCTGAGGTACTGCGCGACCGGTAGCTGCCCCAGCCAGGCGAGGACGGTGGCCGTGATGGTCACGAACCCCATGTAGACGGTCAGCGGGCCGATCAGCCGGCGGGCCCGCTCCGCGAGGTAATGACCGTACGGATGTCCCTCCCGGACCACCCGCTCGACGACCTGGACGTTGGCGAAACCGCCCGCGACGAAGAACAGTGGCATCACCTGGAGGAACCAGCTGCCGATCCAGCCGGCAGGGCCGACCGTCCGCATCGTCAGGGTCAGGTGCGGTGAGCGGCCGGGCCCCATCGTCATCGCCAATTGGAAGTAGGACAGGTGGAACCACACCACGATGAGGATGGCCAGCGCCCGGGCGAGGTCGACCGGAACGTTGCGCGGTCGCCGATCGGTCATGGCACCTACGGTCTCAGACATTGATCCAAAAGTCTGCGCTCGGCCGCGGAGAGAACCCTCCGCGCCGAGCGCACGGAAGACACCGCGCATCGTGCCCGGTGCGGCCGGCGCCGCGGGCGCCGCGGGCGCCGACGGTCACCCACGCAGATGCACCCCGTGGTGACCATTCGTTCGGGGTCGCCCACGAACGAATGACTACCACGGGGTGCATCCGCATCTGACTGATGAGCTAGACGTTGAAGCCCATCGCCCGCAGCTGGTCACGACCGTCGTCGGTGATCTTCGCCGCGGTCCACGGCGGCATCCACACCCAGTTGATGTGCAGGGCGTTGACCATGCCCTCGAGAGCGGCTTCCGCCTGGTCCTCGATCATGTCGGTCAGCGGACAGGCGGCACTGGTCAGGGTCATGTCGACGACGACGCTGGTGTCCTCCTCGACGTGGACGCCGTAGATCAGGCCCAGGTCGACGACGTTGATCCCGAGCTCGGGGTCGACGACGTCCTTGAGCGCCTCGAGCACCTCGTCCTCGGACAGCCGCGACACCGCCGCCGCGCCGATCACGGCGGGGGCATCCTGGGCCCCGGATACCGAAGCGGTCCCGGGTTCCGAAGCGGAGGTGGACTCCGACGCCGGCTGGACGGGAATGTCGGACGGGATCCCGGACGGACCCGCGGCGGGTCCGGCGTCCGCGGGCGGGACGTCGCCGGCCGGCGTGACCGGTGTCGTCGGGGCATCGCCCATCAGTTCACGGTCCCGCACCATGTCTGCGGGGCTCTCGGCGCGTTCGGTCATACCCGGTCCTCCTTCGTGGCGGGTTGGCTCAGAGTGGGGACACTCGTCACGTGCTGCGTTGCGGTGTCCACAGTGTCCACAGCGTCCCCGGCGTGCACTTCCACGGCGACCGTCGCTGCCTCAGTCGCAGTCTCGGTCGCGGCCGCGGTCATCCCAGCCGACGGTGCCTCCGTCGTGGCGGTCGCGCGCATCAGCGCGTCGCGCAGCGCCGACCAGCTCAGCAGCGCGCATTTGACCCGGGCCGGGAACTTCGAGACGCCGGCGAAGGCGATGCCGTCCTCGAACTCGTCCTCGTCGGGCTCGATCCGGCCCTGCGACTCCATCATCTCCTTGAAGTGCTGGTAGAGCACCTGGGAGCCCTCGATGCTGCGCCCGATCACCAGGTCGGTCATCACCGACGTGGAGGCCTGGGAGATCGAGCAGCCCTCGCCGTCGTACGACACGTCGGTGATGGTGTCGCCGTCGAGAGCGACCCGCAGGGTGAGTTCGTCGCCACAGCTCGGGTTCACGTGGTGCACCTCGGCGGCGTACGGGTCACGCAGGCCGCTGTGATGCTTCTCCTTGTAGTGGTCCAGGATGATCTCCTGGTACATCTCCTCGACGTTCACGCGCGCTCCCTGTGGCGGGTCCGCGAGGCGGACCGCGGCCGGTTGAAGAAGTCCCGGGTGTGATCGAGCGCCTCGGCCAGCGCCTCGATCTCCTGTTCGGTGGTGTAGAGGTAGAACGACGCCCGGGTCGACGACTGGACACCGAACCGGTCGTGCAGCGGTCGGGCGCAGTGGTGCCCGCCACGCACCGCGACACCGCGCGCGTCGAGCAACGTCATCACATCGTGCGGGTGCACACCTTCCAGGCTGAACGAGATCGCCCCGCCCCGGTCGACCGCCTCGGTCGGCCCGAGGATCCGCAGGCCCCGCACGTCGGCCAGCCGCTTCAGGGCGTACGCCGTGATGTGCTGCTCGTGGGCGGCGATCCGGTCCATCCCGATGCCGTTCAGGTAGTCGATGGCGGCCGCCAGCATCACCGTCTCGGCGATCGGCGGGGTGCCGGCCTCGAACCGGTACGGCGGCGGGGCGTACGTCGACCCCTCCATCCGGACCACCTCGATCATCTCGCCCCCGCCGAGGAACGGCGGCAGCTGTTCGAGCAGGTCGTAGCGGCCCCAGAGCACGCCGAGCCCGGTCGGGCCGACCATCTTGTGAGCGGTGAAGGCGACCATGTCGGCCTCCCACGCCTGCACGTCGGTCGCCAGTTGCGGCACCGACTGGGAGGCGTCGACCACCAGCACCGCGCCGACGGCATGGGCCATCCGGGCGACGGTGCTGACCGGGTTGAGGGTGCCGAGCACGTTCGACTGGCGGGTGATCGCGACGACCTTGGTCCGCTCGTTGACCAGGCCTTCGGCCTCGGCTTTCACCAGGTCGAGTCGGCCCTCCTCGGTCACGTCGAACCAGCGCAGGGTGGCGCCGGTGCGCTGGCAGGCCAGCTGCCACGGCACGATGTTGGAGTGGTGCTCCATCACGGAGATCACCACCTCGTCGCCGGGGCCCAGCCGCGAGCCGAGGGTGTGCGCGGCGAGGTTGAGCGCCTCGGAGGCGTTCTTGGTCCAGATCACCTCACGGGCCTCGGCGGCGCCGATGAAGTCGGCGACCTTCGCCCGGGCGCTCTCGTACGCCGCGGTGGCCTCCCCGCCGAGCAGGTGCATGGCCCGGGCGACGTTGGCGTTGTGGTGGGCGTAGAAGTCGGTGATCGCCTCGATCACCTGGCGCGGCTTCTGCGAGGTGTTCGCCGAGTCGAGGTAGACCAGCGGCCGGTCGCCGACCGTACGCTCCAGCACCGGGAAGTCCCGGCGGACGGCCGCGACGTCGTACGCGTCGACCGCCGCACGCACGCCGCCCGCCCCGCTCACCGGACCGCCGCTCACCGCATCGGAAGCCAGGGTGTCAGGCATCGACCCGAGCCGCCTTCACGTACTTGTCGTAGCCCTCCGCCTCGAGCTCCTCGGCCAGCTCCGGGCCGCCCTGGGTGACCATGTGGCCGTCGACGAAGACGTGCACCACGTCGGGCTTGATGTAGCGCAGGATGCGCGTGTAGTGGGTGATCAGCAGCACGCCGCGGTCGCCCTGCTGGATGAACCGGTTGACACCCTCGGAGACGACCCGCAGGGCGTCGATGTCGAGGCCGGAGTCGGTCTCGTCGAGGATGGCGACCTTGGGGTTGAGCAGCTCGAGCTGGGCGATCTCGTGGCGCTTCTTCTCGCCACCGGAGAAGCCCTCGTTGACCGAGCGCTGCGCGAAGGTGGGGTCGAGGTCCATCCGGCCCAGCGCCTCGGTGACTTGCTTGGTCCAGGTGCGGATCTTCGGCGCCTGGCCGTCGACCGCGGTCTTGGCGGTCCGCAGGAAGTTCGCGACCGAGACGCCGGGCACCTCGACCGGATACTGCATCGCCAGGAACAGGCCGGCGCGGGCCCGCTCGTCGACGCTCATTGCGAGGATGTCGGCGCCGTCGAGCGTCACGGTGCCACCGGTGACGGTGTACTTCGGATGCCCGGCCAGCGTGTAGGCCAGGGTCGACTTGCCGGAGCCGTTCGGGCCCATGATCGCGTGGGTCTGGCCGGAACGGATGGTGAGGTCGACGCCCTTGAGGATGGGCTTGGGACCGGATTCGGTCTCCACCTGGACGTGCAGGTCGTGGATCTCGAGGGTTGCCATGGGGTGGTCTCCTGTGTGCGGGACGTCTGGGAAGGGAAGTCGGAAGGGACGATCAGGCCTGCGGCGGGGCACCGACGGTCGCCGCGAGCTCTGCGGTGACGGCCTCCAGCAGGCGCTGTTCGATGTCGGGGACGCCGATCTTGGCGATGATCTCGGTGAAGAAGCCGAACACCACCAGGCGACGGGCCTCCGCCTCCGGGATGCCGCGGCTCTGCAGGTAGAACAGGTGCTCGTCGTCGAACCGGCCGGTGGTGGCCGAGTGGCCGGCGCCGGCGATCTCGCCGGTCTCGATCTCCAGGTTGGGCACCGCGTCGGCCCGGCAGCCGTCGGTGAGCACCAGGTTGCGGTCCGACTCGTACGTGTCGATGCCTTCGGCGGTCTTGCGGATCAGCACGTCGCCGACCCACACGGTGTGCGCGCCCTTGCCCTGCAGTGCGCCGCGGTAGTCGACCCGGGACACCGACTTGGGGGTGGCGTGGTCGACCAGCAGCCGGTGCTCGAGATGCTGGCCGGCATCGGCGAAGTAGACGCCGTACTGGTGCAGCTCGCCGCCCACCCCGGCGTAGTCGGTGGTCTGGGTGAGCCGGACCAGGTCGCCGCCGAGGGTGGCGGTCACCGCGGTCACCGACGCGTCCCGGCCGACCTCGACCGAGGTCTGGCCGGTGTGCACCGCATCGTCGTCCCACAGCTGCAGCTCGACCAGGTTGACCGTGGCGCCCTCGCCGACCAGCACCGAGACGTACGCGTCGTACGTCGCCGACCCGAAGTGCTCCAGAGCGATGGTGGCCTTGGCGTGGTGCCCGACGGTGATCACCAGATGCTCGTGCACCACCGCGTCGACGCTCTCACCGGTGAGGGTGAGGATCACCGGCGCAGCGAGCTCCGCCTCGGCCGGGATGTCGACCCGGACCGCCCCGTCGGCGTTCGCCGCCGCGAGGACCGCGAGCCGGTCCATCGGCGCCCGACCGCCGAGAGCACGGGCCTCCTCGCCGGTGATCCGGGTCAGCGTGACACCTTCGGGCAGGCTGGTCTGCCACTGCAGCCGGTCACCGGTGGCGTCGGCCTCCAACAGCCCGCGCAGCCGCTTCAGCGGGGTGAACCGCCAGATCTCCTCGCGCCCCTTGGGGACCGGGAAATCGGCGACGTCCCACGACGGTGTGGCGTGCAGATGGGAGGCGATCTTCGGCAGACGCGGGACGCGCAGCGCGGGCGCGGCGGCGGTCAGGCCGTTGGACGTGCCTTCGGCGGACAGGCCTTCAGTGGACAAGCCTTCATTGGACGCGGTATCGACGGACAAGGGTCACTCTCTTCGATGCGTACGGGGGCGTACGGGACGTACGGGGGGACGGACCGGCCGGCGGGTCAGCCGACGGCGCCTTCCATCTGCAGCTCGATCAGACGGTTGAGTTCCAGGGCGTACTCCATCGGCAGCTCCTTGGCGATCGGCTCGATGAAGCCGCGCACGATCATCGCCATCGCCTCGTCCTCGGCCATGCCGCGCGACATCAGGTAGAACAGCTGGTCCTCGGAGACCTTCGACACCGTCGCCTCGTGGGCCATCGACACGTCGTCCTCGCGGATGTCGACGTACGGGTAGGTGTCGGAGCGGGAGATGGTGTCGACCAGCAGCGCGTCACAGCGCACCGACGACTTGGCGTTGTGGGCGCCCTCCTCGACCTGCACCAGGCCGCGGTAGGAGGACCGGCCACCGCCGCGAGCGACGGACTTGGAGATGATCGAGCTGGAGGTGTTCGGCGCCAGGTGGACCATCTTGGAGCCGGTGTCCTGGTGCTGTCCCTCGCCGGCGAAGGCGATCGACAGCGTCTCGCCGCGGGCGTGCTCGCCCATCAGGTAGACGGCCGGGTACTTCATGGTGACCTTCGACCCGATGTTGCCGTCGATCCACTCCATCGTCGCGCCCTCCTCGCAGGTGGCGCGCTTGGTGACGAGGTTGAAGACGTTGTTCGACCAGTTCTGGATGGTCGTGTAGCGCACCCGGGCGTTCTTCTTGACGATGATCTCGACCACGGCGGAGTGCAGCGAGTCCGACTTGTAGATCGGGGCGGTGCAGCCCTCGACGTAGTGGACGTACGACCCCTCGTCGGCGATGATCAGCGTCCGCTCGAACTGGCCCATGTTCTCGGTGTTGATCCGGAAGTAGGCCTGCAGCGGGATCTCGACGTGGACGCCCTTCGGCACGTAGATGAACGAGCCGCCGGACCACACCGCGGTGTTCAGCGCGGCGAACTTGTTGTCGCCGGACGGGATGACGGTGCCGAAGTACTCCTGGAAGATCTCCGGGTGCTCCTTGAGGCCGGTGTCGGTGTCCAGGAAGATCACGCCCTGGCGTTCGAGTTCCTCGTTGATCTTGTGGTAGACCACCTCGGACTCGTACTGGGCGGCGACGCCGGCCACCAGCCGGGCCTTCTCCGCCTCGGGGATGCCCAGCTTGTCGTACGTGTTCTTGATGTCCGCCGGCAGGTCCTCCCAGGACTGGGCCTGCTTCTCGGTGGAGCGGACGAAGTACTTGATGTTCTCGAAGTCGATGGCGTCGAGCTCGGCGCCCCAGGTCGGCATCGGCTTGCGCTCGAAGAGCTTCAACGCCTTCAGCCGACGCTGCAGCATCCACTCGGGCTCGTGCTTGAGCCCGGAGATGTTCGCCACGACCGCCGGGCTCAGACCACGCTCCGCCGCCGCACCTGCCTTGTCCGGATCGTGCCAGCCGTACTCGTAGTGGCCGAGTGCATCGATCTGCTCGGCCTGGGTGAGCTGCGGCTCGTTGGTCACCTGCGTCATCGGATCAGCCCTCCTGGTGGGTGGCATCGGTGGTCGTCCCCGCGGTGGC
Source organism: Raineyella sp. LH-20 (assembly GCF_033110965.1). Classification (NCBI taxonomy): domain Bacteria; kingdom Bacillati; phylum Actinomycetota; class Actinomycetes; order Propionibacteriales; family Propionibacteriaceae; genus Raineyella; species Raineyella sp. LH-20. The sequence goes on from NZ_CP137003.1 coordinate 3,365,764, forward strand.
GGCGGGCGCCTCGGTGCGGGGGTGGATCTGGGTCGGCGTACGCGTCGCGATCGGCGCATCGGCCGGATGGGTGTGGCGGCGGCCGGAGAGGACCACCGGGTCGGGGATGTGGGTGGTGCACACGCCGTTGCCGTCGGCGATCGTCGCCAACCGCTGGACGTGGACGCCGAGCAGCCGGGAGAACACCTCGGTCTCGGCCGTGCACAGCTCGGGGAACTCCTCGGCGACGTGCGACACCGGGCAGTGGTGCTGGCAGAGCTGCTCCCCGGTCCGGGCCGGCTGCATCGTGGCGACGTAGCCCTGGTCGTTGAGCGCACGGGCGAGTGCGTCCGGGGCGGCGATGGCCTGTCCCTCGGAGGCGGCTTCCTCCAGGATCAGCTGGTAGCGGCGGACGACGTCGGCGACCCGGTCCTCGGCGAACCGCTCGATCGCGGGATCGCCGGCCAGTGCCTGCAGCTGGCGCAGCGCCTGGATCGCCAGCTCGTCGTACGACGAGGGGAAGTGGGTGCGGCCGGCGTCGGTGAGCAGGAAGACCTTCGCCGGGCGTCCACGACCACGGCTGCCGTAGACCCGCTGCTCCTCGCTGCGCAGGTCGCCCTCCTCCTCGAGGACGGCCAGATGGCGACGTACGGCGGCCGGGGTAAGGTCGAGCCGCTCGGCCAGCTGACCCGCCGTGGACGGGCCGTGCTCGAGGATGGAGCGAGCCACCCGCTCCCGGGTCGTCCGCTCGGCGTCGCGCACGCTGGGGATGGGCAGCGTCGTCCGCTCCGTCGCGGTGGGGTGGGGGCTGGTCGGCCCGACGCCACCGGACGGACGCGCGGCGTCCACCCGAGAAGATTTCACAACGCCATTGTTGTCTTAATCAGGTCGAAGTCAAACGCGGGCGTGCCGCCGCCGGATGACGTACGGTGTCGGACGCCCTGCCTCGCTGCCTCGCTGCCCCGCAGCCCCGCAGCCCCGCAGCCCCGCACCAGGCTGACGCCATGGCCATCGGGGCATTGATGCGTTGGGGCCCGGCTCCGGCACGCCCTCGGTGAGCCCTCCGATCACCCCGGGTACCTCCTCGGTCAGGCGGCGCCGTCCAGGAACGACCCGACCAGCGCGGCGAACTCCGCGGCCTTCTCGATCTGGGTCCAGTGCCCGCAGCGACCGAACACGTGCAGCTGGCTGTCGTCGATCCAGTCGAGCAGGGTCAGCGAGGTGGACAGCGGGATGACCTGGTCGTCGCGGCCGTGCACGACCAGGGTGCGGTGCCGGATCGTCCGCACCTCGTCCTCGGTGTGCGCCAGGCCGTCGACACCCCGCTGGCGCGGCGCCGGGAACATGCTGGCGAACGCCTCCTGCACCCCGGGACGGACGCTCGCTTCGTACCGCATCCGGACCAGGTCGTCGCTGATCAGCGCCGGATCGTACGCGAAGGTCTCGCGCATCAGCCGGCCCATGTTCTCGATCGACGGCTGGTAGCCCCAGACCCGGTCCAACCCGTCGGTCAGCTCGAACGGCACCCCGGCGGCCCCCATCAGGATCACCTTGTCGACCCGCTCGGGGTGATGGATGGCGAGCGAGAGGGCCATCGACCCGCCGAACGAGTTGCCGACCACCGAGGCCTTCTCCACCCCGACGGCGTCCATGAAGGCGATCATCTGGTCCAGCCAGAGCTGGCGGCTGTAGATGATGTCGGCCGGCACCTCGGTGTAGCCGAAGCCGGCGAAATCGGGCGCCAGCACCCGGAACCGCGCCGACAACGCCCCGATCAGCAGCCGCCAGTTCGCCCACGCACTGACGCCCGGCCCGGAGCCGTGGAACAACAGCACCGGCGCCCCCTCGCCCACGTCGTGGTAGTTCGTGACGATGTCACCGGTCCGGACGGACCGACCGATCTCGGGGTTCGACTCGCTCATGCTGGGTCCTTTCGGGGCGCGTCCTTGCGCCGTCCGGGGCGTCCTGGGTGTTCGCCGGTCACGCTAGGGGTGCCGGCGGTGGGTGTCCACGGGGGTGACCACCCTCGCGAACGCGGCACACACGGGAGTGCGGCCCATCGAGGCCGGAGGGTCCACGTCGGACTGTGGGCGGGAGGACGCGGACCGTACGGTCCGCCGGGCCTCCCTCACCCGTTTCTCAGGTTCGTCCGTCCTAGACTCGACGGGTGCCCGACTCCCCCGCCGCCCTCGAGATCACCGACATGGTCGTACGCCTCGGCGGGCGCACCGTCATCGACGGCCTCTCGTTGCGTGCCGAACCGGGCCGGGTCACCGCTCTGCTGGGCCCCAACGGCGCCGGCAAGACGACCCTGATCCGCTGCTGCACCGGCATCCTCACCCCTGATTCCGGCACCGTACGGATCCTCGGCGAGGACGCCGCGACAGCCTGCGCGACCGGCCGGGTCGGGATGATGCCGCAGACGACCGGCGCCTGGTCCGGGGTGAAGCCCCTCGAGCTGTTGCACTACCTGGCCTCCTTGCACACCCACCCGCTGCCGATCGAGCCGCTCGCCGAACGCCTCGGCCTGGACGGCTTCGCCTCCACCCCGTACCGGCGGCTCTCCGGCGGTCAGCAGCAGGCGGTCAACCTGGCCGGCGCGCTGGTCGGGCGCCCGGAGTTGGTCTTCCTCGACGAGCCGACGGCCGGGATGGACCCGCATTCGCGCCGCTCGGTCTGGGCGCTGGTGGAAGACCTGCGCGACGCCGGCGTCTCGGTGCTGCTCACCACTCATCTGATGGACGAGGCGGCGACACTGGCCGATCGGATCTGGATCATCGACCACGGCCGGATCGCCCTGTCGGGCACCGTCGGGGAACTGACCGCCGACGGACACTCCCTGGAGGACGTCTTCCTGGCCAACACCGACGCCCGGATGCACCCGTGACCGGCCCGCAGGCGCCGCTCCGCGGCCGGGACACCCAACCGGTCGGCACCGCCCCATCGGTCGACACCGCCCCATCGATCGGCACCGCCCCATCGATCGGCACCGCCCCATCAGCCACGCCAGGAGGTCCCGTGACAGTCCTCGACTACTCCCCCGCCCCCGGCGCGGCCCCCGCCGGACGGCGGGTGTGGAGCCACGCCCTGACCGAGGCCCGACTGCTGGTCCGCAACGGCGAACAGCTCCTGCTGGCGCTGGTCATCCCGATCGCCTTCCTGGTCGGCGGCAAGTGGTTCGGCCCGGCGATGGGGCTCGGCTTCCGCGAACTCGCCCCCTCGGTGTTCGCGCTGGCCCTGTGGTCGACCTGTTTCACCTCGCTGGCGATCACCGTCGGCTTCGAGCGGCGGTACGGCGTCCTGGAGCGGCTCTCCCCCACCCCGTTGGGGCGCGGCGGGCTGCTGCTCGGCAAGGCCGTCTCGCTGGTGCTCGTCTCGATCGGTCAGCTGGTCATCCTCGCCGCGGTCGCTCTGGCGCTGGGCTGGCGCCCGGTCGGCGGCCTGACACCCACCCTGGTCACCGCGCTCACCACGGTCCTCGGCGGGCTGGCCTTCGCCGCACTGGGGATGCTGCTGGGTGGCACGCTGCGCGCCGAAGTGACGTTGGGTCTGGCCAACCTCATCTACCTTGTGCTGTTGATGGGCGGGGCGGTGATGCTGCCGCTGGGCCGCTACCCGGAGGCCGTACGTTCCGTGATCGCACTGCTTCCCACCGCCGCCGTGGGCGAGTCGCTCCGCGCCTGGTCCGACGGCACGGTGCTGTGGCAGCCCCTCATCGTCGGATTGATCTGGTCGGTGCTCGGCGCGCTGGCCGCACGAAAGGCGTTCCGTTGGACCTCATGACCCGCCTGTTCGGCACGACGCGGGCCCTGCGCGGCTGGTCGCTGGCGAACCTCATCGCCAACAGCGCCATCATCCTCACCGGTGGCGTCGTCCGGGTCTCCGGCTCGGGTCTGGGCTGCTCCCAGTGGCCCAAGTGCACCCCGGATTCGTACGTCACCCTGCCGGCGAACGGCCTGCACGGGGTGATCGAGTTCGGCAACCGGCTGCTCACCTTCGCCCTGATCATCGTCGCGGTGGGCGCCATCCTCGCCGCCTGGCGGGCCCGCGACAACGGCGCCCCGGTGCCGCGGATCCGGATGATCAGCGTGCTGGTGATGCTCGGCATCGTCCTGCAGGCGGTGGTCGGCGGCGTCACCGTCTGGGTGCGGCTCAGCCCCTACCTCGTCGCCATCCATCTGCTGCTGTCCGCGGCACTGGTCAGCATCTGCACCTGGGGGGTCCGGCTGGCCTGGCATCGGATCCCGACCGTGGCCGGCGCCGTCCCGGTGACGCTCACCCGGGTGGCGTACGTCCTCACCTGGGTCGCCGTCTACCTCGGCACCCTGGTCACCGGCTCCGGCCCGCACGCCGGCGACCTGTCCTCTCCACGCACCGGGCTCGACCTGGAGACGATCGCCAAGATCCACGCGGTGAGCGTGTGGCTGCTGGTCGCCCTGTCGATCTCTTTCGTGGTGACGCTGCGCAGCCGCCAGTCGTACGAGTTCCTCGGGGTGCTGCTGCTGCAGGGTGCGGTCGGCTACGTGCAGTACTTCACCGGACTGCCACGCGGGCTGATCATCGTGCACCTGCTCGGGGTGTGCCTGGTGATGATCGCCTCGACCAACCTCACCCTGTCGGTCCGCCGACCGACCGCGGCCCACGGCGTCACGAACGCGCAGGATCTCGCCAGCTCCTGACCCCACCGGCCGGTCGGGGCCGTCGGATCACCAGGGAGCGATCACCCGATCCAGCTCCAGGCGGCCCTGGATCAGTCGGGTCAGTTTGGCCGGATCGGCGACGGCGAAGTCCGGGTGCAGGTCGTGCAGCACCCGCAGCACGTCGTCGGGACGCACCAGTGGCTCCCCGTGGGCGATCACCAGGTCGAGCATCGGCACCCCGTCGGTGGCGTACGCGCTGATCCCCTTCACGTCGGCCCGGGCGTCGAAGGACCGCGGGCCGTTCTTGGTCATCCGTTCGGTGACCACCTCGTCGCGGTCCAGGAACAGCCGGACGGCGTCAGCCATAGCCCGCGCATCGGCGCCGGGCAGTTCGACCCGCCAGACCGAGGCCTCCAGTCCGTCACCGACCTTGCCGCCCTCGGCCTGGCGGATCTCGACCAGCACCAGTCCGTCGGGCATCGCGGCGTTGAGCGCGGCGAGCACCTTGGCCGGGTCGCAGATCTCGGCCAGCCCGATCTCGAGGTACTCGGCCTCGGTCGCGGCGCCGGTCGGCGACGAGTTGGCGTACGAGATCCGCGGGTGCGGATTGAAGCCCGAGGAGTAGGCCATCGGGACGTGCGCCCGGCGCAACGCCCGCTCGAAGGCCCGGACGAAGTCACGATGCGAGGTGAACCGGGCCCGGCCGCGCTTGGCGTACCGGATGCGGAGCCGTTGGACCGGCGGGGCCTGCTGTTCGGGCTGCTGCTGGGGTGCCACGAGGTGCCACCCTACCTGGGATCACCCGCCCGCACCGGCCCGGCGAGACGGCTCGCCGCTGCCTCGGCCCACCTGGCCCGGCCTTCGCGCTCCCTCGGCCCCGCTCCCCGTGCCACGGCCCCGCCGCCCGTCCTGTCCCGCCCGATCCCGCCCTGTCCTGTCCCGCCCCGTCCTGTCCCGCCCCGTCCTGTCCCGCCCCGTCCTGTCCTGTCCACCGCAACGCGATGGGCCCGCCGGCCCGTCCCCGCGTATCGTGGACGTCGTCCCCGCCCGCGGGGATTGTCCGCCACCGTGCAGCGGCGCACCTGGTCCGATGTGTGGATCCCCACCGAACCTCCAGGAGCCGGCCCATGGACCTCGGGTCCTTCCGTACCATCGACGGCCGCCCGGCCGTACGGTTCACCCTGCACCATCCCCGCCCGCCGCACCGCGTGTGGCTGTCGCTGACCGAGACCGCGCGGCTCGACCGCTGGTTCCCTGCCCACGTGACGCTGGAGCCCCGTGAGGGTGGCGCCGTGTTCTTCGGGAACGAGGGCTTCGAGCCGATGCTCGGCACGGTGCTGGCGTACGAGGACGGCGAGCGGCTCGGGGTCACCTTCGGCGGCGACGAGGTGTGGTTCGACCTGATGCCGGACGGCGGCTCGACACTGCTGACCATGACGATCTACCTGGCGGACCGCGATCTGGCCGCGCTCAACGCGGCCGGCTGGACCAACTGCCTGTCGCGCCTCGAACTGTGCCTGCGCGGCGAGGAGCCGCGGGACCTCTACCGCTGGGAGGACGTCTACGACCGGTACGTCCTCGCCGGCATGCCGGCCGACGGCGCGATCGACGGGCTCACCGGCGCCGCCTGATCTGCCGCCGACACCCACCACGGAGCCTGTCGTAGACCCTCGATAGACTCCGGCCATGGGCACAGCTCCGTACGAATTCCGGCACGGCCCCGAGGGTGAGACCGTGCACATCCACGTCAGGGGCCGCGACGTGCTCGCGATGCCGATGATCAATCAGGGCACCGCCTTCCGACACGCGGACCGTGAGGCGCTGGGCATCGCAGGCCTGCTTCCGCCCGGGGTGACCTCGCTGAACTCCCAGCTCAAGAAGGTCTACGAGCAGTACAACGAGCAGCCCTCCGACCTGGCGAAGAACAACTACCTCGAGGCGATGCACGACCGCAACGAGGTGCTCTACTACCGGCTGCTCGCCGAGCACCTGGAGGAGATGCTGCCGATCGTCTACACCCCGACGATCGGTGAGGCGATCGAGAAGTACAGCTTCTGGATGCAGCGTCCGCGCGGAGTGTTCCTGTCGATCGACCACCCCGAGGACATGGCGCAGGCCCTGGGGGCGTACGGCCAGGGGCCGGAGGACGTCGACCTGATCGTGGTCACCGACTCCGAGGGCATCCTCGGCATCGGCGACCAGGGCGTCGGCGGCGTACGGATCGCCGTCGGCAAGCTCGCCGTCTACACGGCGGCCGCGGGCATCCACCCGCAGCGGGTGCTGCCCGTCGTGCTGGATGTGGGCACCGACAACGTCGCCCTGCTGAGCAGCGAGCACTACCTGGGCGAGCGGCACTCCCGGATCCGCGGCGAACGCTACGACGGTTTCGTCCGGCAGTTCATGGAGACGACGGCGTCGATGTTCCCGCACGCGATGATCCACTTCGAGGACTTCGGCGCGTCGAACGCCCACACCGTCCTCGACACCTACCGAGGCGACTACTGCGCATTCAACGACGACATCCAGGGCACCGCGGCCGTGGTGGTGGCGGCCGTGCTGTCGGCGCTGCGGACCACCGGCGGCGCGCTGGTCGACCAGCGGATCGTCGTCCACGGCGCCGGGACCGCCGGCACCGGGATCGCCGATCTGCTCCGTGACCTGATGGTCGCCGACGGGCTCACCGTCGAGGAGGCCGACCGGCGGTTCTGGTGTCTCGGCTCGCGAGGTCTGCTGCGGGAGAGCCTGGGCGAGCGGATGCGTCCCTTCCAGGTGGAGTACGCCCGACGCGACGCCGAACTCACCGACTGGGACGTCGCGATGCCCGGCCGCTACGAGCTGGCGGACGTGGTCCGCAACGTACGCCCCACGGTGCTGATCGGCACCTCGGCCCAGCCGGGCGCCTTCACCGAAAAGATCATCCGCACGATGGCTGACCAGGTCGAGCGCCCGATCATCCTGCCGCTGTCCAACCCGACGACGAAGGCCGAGGCGGTCCCCGCCGACCTGCTCACCTGGACCGACGGGCGCGCGCTGATCGCGACCGGCTCGCCGTTCGGCCCGGTGGAGTACGACGGGGTCCGCCACGCCATCGCCCAGGCCAACAACGCGCTGGTCTTCCCCGGGATCGGGCTGGCCGTCGCCGCCTGCCGGGCCAGCCGGGTGTCCGACCGGATGATCGCCGCCTCGGCCTCCGCGGTGGCCAGCCTCAGTCGCACCAACGTGCTCGGCGCCTCCTTGCTGCCCGGCATCCAGGACCTCCGGGCGGTCTCGGCGACCGTGGCGCTCGCCGTCATCGCCGCCGCGGAGGCGGAAGGCCTGGCCGCCCGGCCGTTGGCCGACCGGGTGCAAGGTGTCTACGACCAGATGTGGGATCCGCGCTACCCGAAGATCGTCGCGGACTGACCCGACGCAACGTCGTCGCCCGGCAGGCTCGATCGCCGGGCGACGACCGCGCCGGTGGCCCGGACGGCCTCAGTCCGCGGCCAGCGGGTTGCGGACCGGGGCCAGCGGCAGGAGCGTACGACCGCTCGGACCGACCTGGATCTCGGTGTCCATCTGCGGGCAGACGCCGCAGTCGTAGCAGGGGTTCCACCGGCAGTCGTCGACCGGCTGCTCGTCGAGGGCGTCCTGCCAGTCGTCCCACAGCCAGTCCCGGTCGAGGCCGGCATCGAGGTGGTCCCAGGGCAGCACCTCGTCGTAGTCGCGTTCCCTGGTGGTGTACCAGGCGATGTCCACGCCCTGGGCCGGGAGGATCTGCTCGGCGGCGCGCATCCAGCGTTCGTACGAGAAGTGCTCCGACCAGCCGTCGAAGTGGCCACCGTCGCGCCAGACGGACTCAATCACCGCGCCGACCCGTCGGTCGCCGCGCGACAGCATCCCTTCGACGATGCCTGGCTGGCCGTCGTGGTAGCGGAAGCCGATGGAGCGTCCGTAGCGCTTGTCGGCCCGGATCACGTCGCGGAGCCGCTCCAGGCGCCGGTCGGTGGTCTCCGCGTCGAGCTGGGCGGCCCACTGGAACGGGGTGTGCGGCTTCGGCACGAACCCACCGATCGAGACGGTGCACCGGATGTCCTTGCGGCCCGACACCGCGCGGCCGGTCTCGATCACCTTGCGGGCCAGATCGGCGATCGCCAGCACGTCCTCGTCGGTCTCGGTCGGCAGACCGCACATGAAATAGAGCTTCACGGTGCGCCAGCCGTTGGAGTAGGCGGTCGCGACCGTACGGATCAGGTCCTCTTCGTCGACCTGCTTGTTGATCACCCGACGCATCCGCTCCGAGCCGCCCTCCGGGGCGAAGGTCAGGCCGGAGCGACGGCCGTTGCGGGACAGCTCGTCGGCGAGGTCGATGTTGAAGGCATCCACCCGGGTCGACGGCAGCGACAGCGAGACGTTGGACCCCTCGTAGCGGTCGGCCAGCTGCTTGGTGACCTCGGCGATCTCGGAGTGGTCGGCCGAGGACAGCGACAGCAGGCCGACCTCCTCCAGACCGGTCGCCTCCAGGCCGGCCTGCACCATCGCGCCGATCGTCTCGATCGACCGCTCGCGGACCGGCCGGGTGATCATCCCGGCCTGGCAGAACCGGCAGCCACGGGTGCAGCCGCGGAAGATCTCCACCGAGTAGCGCTCGTGGACGGTCTCGGCGAGCGGAACCAGCGGGTGCTTCGGGTAGGGCCAGTTGTCCAGGTCCATCAGGGTGTGCTTGCGGATCGCGTACGGCACGCTCGGCCGGTTCGGCGCCACCCGGCGGATTCGCCCGTCCGGCAGGTAGTCGACGTCGTAGAACCGCGGCACGTACACCCCGCCGGACTCCGCCAGTCGCAACAGCAGGCCGTCACGCCCGCCGGGTCGCCCCTCGGCCTTCCACTCCCGGATGACGGCCGAGATCGCCAGCGAGACCTCCTCGCCGTCGCCGAGCACCGCAGCGTCGAGGAAGTCGGCGATCGGCTCCGGGTTGAAGGCCGCGTGACCGCCGGCGATGACCAGCGGGTCGTCCTCGCCGCGGTCGGCCGCGTGCAGCGGGATCCCGGCCAGGTCGATCGTCTCGAGCATGTTGGTGTAGCCGAGCTCGGTGGAGAAGCTGAAGCCGAGCACGTCGAACGCCCGCACCGGCCGGTGCGTGTCGAGGGTGAACTGCGGCACCGTCGATGCGCGCATCATCGCAGCCATGTCCGGCCAGACGGTGTACGTACGTTCGGCGAGGATCCAGTCGCGTTCGTTGAGGATCTCGTAGAGGATCGCCACGCCCTGGTTGGGCTGGCCCACCTCGTACGCATCCGGATAGGACAAGCACCAGCGGACCTCGGTGGCGGCCCACTCCTTGACCACGGAGTTCAGCTCGCCCCCGACGTACTGGATCGGCTTGCCGACCCGGGCCAGCAGCGGCTCGAGCCGCGGAAACAGCGATTCAGGGCCGTTGCTGGCCGCCAGGTGCGGGTGGCTGGTCGCGGTGCTCATAGGGTCCCAGGGTATCCCCCGACTCCCGGATCTCCGAGTCCCCGGACGATCGGATCGGCTCGACCTCCTCGACCGGCTCGACCGACTCGACCGACGCGGTCCCCACCGGCGGGACGGCCGGGACGCCCGACCCCGGCAGGACCGGTCCCTCGGGCGACGGGCCGTACGTCGCCACCGGCGTCGGCAGCGTTGCCAGGCCCGGGGCCGCCGTCCGGGCCACACCGCGCCAGCCCCGGACCCGGTCGGCGAGGAACACCAGCCCGACGCCGATCACCAACGGCACCAGGACAGCGGGCGATCCGGTGCCCGCGGACCGGTCGCCGAGCGCCGCGTAGTCCGCCGTCAGCACCACCGGCACCAGGGCGGTCAGGTTGTTGACGGTGTGCAGCACCACCGACGCCTCCAGTCCGCCGGTCCGCCAGGTCAGTGCACTGGTCAGCACGCCGAAGCAGACGTAGAAGGCGTTCAGCCAGGGGTCGGCGGCCGCATGGGCGCCCATGAAGAGCAGGGACGACACCGCCACCCCGACCACGGCGCCGATCCGGGGGTGCGGCACCATCGCCGCGATGCTGCGCGGCACCAGGCCGCGGAACGCCCACTCCTCCCCGGCGCACTGCAACGGAGTGGTGAGCAGGGTGAGCCCGAGCATCAGCCACACCGACGGGGTGAGGACGGCGGCCGGGAATCCTCCCTCGGCCAGAGTGGGCACCATCAGCAGCACGAACCACGGCACCCCGATCACCAGCAGGCACCACAGCAGCCACCGCCACCGGAATCGGCCGGCGACCGACGCCGACCAGCCCGGGCGCTGGCCGAAGAACCCCCAGCCGAGGACCATCGCCATCGGGACGAGCAGGGCCAGCCCGAGGTTGTTGCCGATGAACAGGCCGGGCCCGAAGGGGATCGTCCCGTTCGCCGCCGCCAGCAACTGTTCGGTGCTCACCGTGCCGAGGGCGACGTCGACGACCAGCCCGGCGACGGCCGCCACACCGCCGATCAGCAGGTAGCCGCCGATCAGCAGGACGACCGCCAGCAGCCCCTTCCACCAGCGGTACCGCGGCGTCCGCAGGAACCCGTAGTAGTCCTGGCTCTGGGTCGGCAGGGCCGGCGCGAGGTGGGAGGCGCTCCGATCGGGGTGGGTCATGCCGGGATCCTTTCAGTCGGAGGTCCGCGAGCCGCTGGGGCGGTCAGGATCCGTACGCCCGCTGCGATCGGCGCGCGTCCGTTCGGCGACTGCCTCGGCGAGTTCGTCCGCGACCAGGGTGCGGGGGTCGAACAACCGGGCCCGGTAGCCGGTGCGAGCCACCACGTGGGACGCCAGCGTCACCGTCATCATCTGCAGGATGGTGACCAGGGCGAGCAGGAAGAACACCGGCCAGGTCCGGACGTGCAGCGCCACCCCGACGAGCAGCACCAGCAGGCCGAGGCTCTGCGGCTTGGACGCCGGGTGCATCCGGGAGATCAGGTCGGGGAACCGGACCAGGCCCACCGCGGCGGTGAGACACAGCAGGGCACCGACGAGGCAGAGCACGGCCGCCACCAGGTCGAGGATCGCGCCGGTCATCACGCACCTCCCGACCGGTCAGTGCCGGACGATGCGGGATCGGACGGGCTCAGATCGGACGGGGTCGGATCGGACGGGGTCGGATCGAGCGCTGTCGGATCGGACGGTCGCCTGCCGTCGCCGCGCCGACGGGCCCGCCGACCGAACTCCCCAGTGGAACCGGGCACCTGGTCATGGACGAACCGGGCCATCGACACCGCGCCGATGAATCCGACCAGGGACAGCGCCAACAGGATCGGCAACGTGGTGAGCCGATCGCTGAGCACGACCTGGAGGGCCAGACCGCCGACCGCGATGCCGACGATCAGATCACTCGCGATGATCCGGTCCAGGCTGGTCGGCCCCTTTGACAGCCGGACCAGCGTGACGCCGGCGGCCACCCCGAGCACGACGACGGCGATCACCGCCACCACCGCCTGGACCGCCTCGATCCTGTCCACCGCGCTCACCGGTCCCCCTCCCGATCCGTCCTCGGTCCCGTTGCAGACGCGTCGACAGATCCCTCGAGTGCCGCGATCTCCTCGTCGGTCCCGAACGCACGGATCACCCGCTCCTCGACCGTACGGACGGTGGCGTACGCCTCGTCCAGGTGCGAGCGGTCGCGGACGTCGAGGACGTGGACGAAGACCCGCGTCGGGGCGCGCATCTGCTCCACGACGACCGATCCGGGCACCAGGCCGATGAGTTCGACGATCATCGCGATCAGCAGGTCGGAGGTCGTCCGCAGCCGGACCCGTACGATCGCACTGCGGACCGGCCGGCGCCAGGAGACGGCGAGCACGGCCACCTGCCAGGACGACACCACCAGGTCGACCAGAGTGGCGGCGACCAGCCGGATCACCCCGAGCACCCGGATCCGGCCACGGAACCGGATCGCCGGCAGCGGGAACAGCAGCGCCACCGCGCCGGTGACGACCAGCCCGCCGACGACGGTCCGCAGGTCGGCGCGGCCCCACAGGATGCACCAGATCAGCACACCGATCAGGATCGACCGCCAGCCGGGCCGGGCCCGCCGGGTCGGCACCCGGTTGCCGTCCCCGGCACGAGGTTCCCGGCTCATCGCACCCCCTCCGGCAGCACGGCTGTGGCGTACGCACCGCTGCGCGCGTCGTGCGCGGCACGGTCGGTGAAGCCGTAGAGCGGGCCGCCGACGACGGTGAGTGCCAGGCTGACGGCGACCAGCGCCCCGGCGACGACGGCCATCGACGGCTGCAGCGGCAGCCCCGCCTCCACCATCTTGCCGTCCTCGTTCTCGACCAGCGGCATCGCCTGCCAGAAGGCACGGTTCCAGATCTTCGCCACCGCGAACAGGGTGAGCAGGCTGGTCACCAGCACCGCACCGACTCCGATGCCGGCCAGCCAGTCCTGGGCGTCGAGCCCGGCCCGCAGCAGCCCGACCTTGCCGATGAAGCCCGACATCGGCGGGATGCCGGCCAGGTTGAGCGCCGGCACGAGGAACAGCGCCCCCAGCACCGGTGAGGCCGACGCCAGCCCGCCCAGTTCGTTGAGCGAGGTCGACCCGCCCCGGCGTTCGATCAGGCCGGCGACCAGGAACAGTGCGGTCTGCACCAGGATGTGGTGCGCGGTGTAGAAGATCGCACCCGACAGCCCGGCGTCGGTGTCCAGTGCGATGCCGAAGACCATGTAGCCGATGTGGCTGACCAGGGTGAACGAGAGCATCCGTTTGATCTCGCCCTGGGCGATGGCTCCCAGGATGCCGATCAGCATGGTGAGGATGCCGATCACCAGCATCGGCGTACGCAGCGCGTTGTCGGGGAAGAGCACGGTCTGGGTGCGGATCATCGCGTACACCCCGACCTTGGTGAGCAGGCCGGCGAACACCGCGGTGACCGGCGCCGGGGCGGTCGGATAGGAGTCAGGCAGCCAGGCCGACAGCGGGAAGACGGCGGCCTTGATGCCGAAGACGGTGAGCAGCAGGAAGTGGATGACCTGCTGGACCTCCACCGGCAGGGCCGCGAGCCGGGCGCCGGCCAGCGCCATGTTGACCGTGCCGGTCGCCGCGTAGACGGCGGCCAGCGCGACCAGGAAGAGCAGTGAGCTGACCAGGGAGACCACCACGTACGTGGTGCCGGCGCGGATCCGGTCCCCGGTGCCGCCGAGGGTCAGCAGCACGAACGAGGCGAACAGCAGCATCTCGAAGCCGACGTACAGGTTGAACAGGTCGCCGGTGAGGAACGCGTTCGACACACCGGCGGTCAGCGCCAGGAAGGTCGGGTGGAAGATCGAGATCGGCGTCTCGCGGCGGCGCTGCTCCTCCTCCTGCCCCAGCGAGAAGAGCAGGACCAGCAGGCAGATCACCGACGACACGAGCAGCAGCAGTGTGGAGAGCCGGTCGGCGACCAGGGAGATGCCCTGCGGCGCCGGCCAGCCGGCGATCCAGGTGATCTGGACGCCGACCCGGTCGGCCCGGTAGGCCAGCACGGCGGCGACGGTCACGATCAGCGAGAGGACCGTCACCGAGACGACACGCTGAGCGTTCGGCCGCCGTCCCAGGATCAGGCTCAGCCCGGCCCCGAAGAGCGCCAACAGGATCGGCATCGGCACCAGCCAGGTCATCGGACCGCCTCCGCACCGTCGGCGCCCTGGGCCCCGGAGCCCGTCCCCGGCCCACCGGCCGGGTCGCTGCCGGCCTCCTCACCGGGCTCGCCGGTGGCGGCCCCGGCGTCGTACGACTCGGAGGCCTCGTCGAGCAGCGCCAGCCGGCGGATCACGGCGTCCTCGACGTCGTCCTGGACCTCGTCGTGGCCGGTCACCTGGAAGGCGCGATAGCCCATCGTCAGCAGGAAGGCGGTGGTCGCCAGGGTGATCACGATCGAGGTGAGCACCATCGCCTGCGGCAGCGGGTCGGTGATCGCGTCGCGGGGGCTGGTGCCGATGAAGGCCGGCAGCCGCGCCGGGCCGGCGATGATCGGGTAGAGCAGGTTCACGCCGTTGGAGGCGAGAAGGATGCCGATCAGGATCCGGGTGAGGGAGCGTTCCAGCAGCAGGTAGACCCCGCAGGCGATCAGGAAGCCGGCGACGAGGAGCAGGGTGAGGTTGGGCGCCATCAGACCTCCGTCTCCCGGGGTTCCTCGAACGGGCGCCCCGGCAGCCGCAGCGCGCTGCGCCCACCGCGGACCCCACCGCCCTCGGCCGGGTGCGGCGCCCGGTCCTGTTCGGTCTGGACGTCGACGCCGGCCCCCAGCGACCGGGCGATGTCGAGCAGCAGACCGATCACCACCAGGTAGACGCCGATGTCGAAGAAGACCGAGGTGACCACGTGGATGTCGCCCAGCAGCGGCCAGACCCGGCCGAAGGCGTGTGCCTCGGCGAGGAACGGGAGGTGGATGTCGACGGCGTACGACTCGAGCACCGAGCCACCCACCGCCAGCGGTGCGACCGCCGAGAGGATCGCGACGAGCATGCCGGAGCCCAGCACCGCACCGGCGTCGACCGGAGCGGCGTCGTCGAGTTCGTGGCGGCCGCCGGCCAGGTAGCGCAGCACCAGCGCCAACCCGGCGATCAGCCCGCCGGCGAAGCCACCCCCCGGCCAGTTGTGCCCCGCCATCAGGACGTACACCGAGGTGATCACCATCACCGGGAAGAGCAGCCGGGTGACCACCTCCATCACCAGCGAACGGCGCAGCGGGGAGAGCGCCTGGCCGCCGCGCAGCCAGGCGTGACCGCGCGACCCGTGGCGCTCACGGGCGGCCTGGTCCCGCGCCTGGGCCGGCGTACGGACGGTGTAACGGGCACGGATGAAGATCAGCGAGGCGACGCCGGTGGCCGCGATCAACAACACCGCGATCTCGCCGAGGGTGTCCCAGGCGCGGGTGTCGACGAGGGTGACGTTGACGATGTTGGTGCCGTGGCCGATCTCCCAGGACTGGGTGTAGAGGGCGTCCGACACGGGCTCGGCGACCCGGGCGGTGGACGCCACCAGGACCACGCCGACCACGGTGGCGCCGACGGCGACGGCGAGCCCGATCCGCCACCAGCGCATCGAGGTGAGCGGGCGGTCGGTGAAGTACTTCGGCAGCTTGCGCAGCACCAGGACGAAGACGACGATCGACACCGTCTCGGTGAGCACCTGGGTGAGGGCCAGATCCGGCGCCCCGTGGACGAGGAAGAGCAGCGCCAGGCCGTAGCCGGTGACCCCCACCAGGATCACCGCCTTGAGCCGGCCGCGGGAGTTGGCCGCGAGCCAGGCCGCGACGCACATCACCACGCCGATGACCGCCTGCACCGGGGTGTCCCAGAGTCGCACGCCGGCGCCGAGTCCCGACTGGACGAACACCGCGGTGCCGGTGAACACCACCAACATGCCGAGGATCGCCGCGAGGTAGAGCGGCAGCGAGCCCGGCTGGACCCGCGAGGTGACGTCCACCGCGAGTCGGTCCAGCCAGCGGATCAGCCGGTGGAAGGTCTGGTCGGCCGGCGGGATCTCCGGCATCGTCTCCTGCAGGGCGCCGATCCGGTCCCGGAAGCGGAACATCAGGGCCCCCGCCAGCCAGCAGGCCACCGACAGACCGAACGCGGGGCTCAGCCCGCTGGGCATCTGCATGCCGTGCGACCGGGCGCCGACGGTCAGGGTCTCGCCGTACGGCAGGATGATCGCGCTCCACTCGGGCCCCACCGCACCGAGGACCACCGTCGCCGCGCCCAGCAGCAGCGGTGCCGCGGCGAACCCGAGCGGCACCCGGTGCACCAGGGTCCGCTTCGCCGGGGCCCGGTGATCGACGCCGTACGCCGCCTTCGTCTTCGTGGCGAAGGCCCCCCACAGGAACCGCAGTGTGTAGGCCACGGTGAGCACCGAGCCGACCACCACCAGGCCGGACATCGCGATCGAGGGCCCCGGCAGCATGCCGGTGCCGTCGGAGAACGGGTCAACCGCCCAGTTCACCACCGCCTCGAAGGCCGCCTCCTTGGCCAGGAACCCGGCGGTCGGCGGCAGGCCGGCCATCGCCATGCCGGCCAGCGTGGCCGCCGCGGCGATCCACGGCAGTTCCCGGGCGACCCCGGACAACTCGCGCAGGTCACGGGTGCCGGTGGCCCGGTCGACGATGCCCACGGTGAGGAACAGGGCCGACTTGAACACCGCGTGGGTGACCAGCATCGCCAGCCCGGCGACGGCGCCGGCTCGGGTGCCCGATCCGAGCAGGACGAAGAGGAAACCGAGTTGGGAGACCGTGCCGTACGCGAGCAGCAGCTTGATGTCGTGCTGGCGCAGCGCCCGGTAGCCGCCGACCACCATCGTCACCGCGCCGACGGTCATCACCAGCGGGCGCCAGACCGGCACCGAGGCGAAGCCCGGCGCGAGCACGGCCAGCAGGTAGACCCCGGCCTTCACCATCGCCGCGGAGTGCAGGTAGGCCGACACCGGTGTCGGCGCCGCCATCGCCCCCGGCAGCCAGAAGTGGAACGGCACCTGGGCCGACTTGGTGAGGGCGCCGAACAGCACCAGCACCACCGCTCCGACGACGTACGGTCCCCGCGGCGCCGCCGCGACCACGCCGGCCAGGGAGAAGGTGCCGGTGGTGCCGGCGAGCATCAGCAGGCCGGCGAGCATCGCCAGGCCCCCGGTGCCGGTCACCAGCAGGGCGGTCAGGGCGGCGCCCCGGTTGGCGGCCCGCAGCGGGTTGTGGCCCACCAGCAGGTAGGAGAGGACGGTGGTCAGCTCCCAGAAGACGTAGAGGTAGACGAGGTTGTCGGCGCTGACCAGGCCGAGCATCGACCCGGCGAAGGCGAGCAGCAGTCCGGCCACCCGGGCCTGCGGCGGCCCGCCGGCGAAGTACCACCGGCAGTAGAACAGCACCGCCGCCCCGATGACGCTGACGACCAGACCGAGCACCCACTGCACCAGCCCGATCCGCAGGTCGACGGTGAGCCCGATGCCGGGCACCCACGGCTGGTGCAGCTCGTACGCCCCACCGGCGAGGATCGTCGGGTGGAGTCCCACCAGCCACACCGCCGCGGCGGCCGGGACCAAGGCGAACAGCAGGAACACGCGCCGGCCCAGCAGGCGGGTGACCGCCGGGGCCAGGATCGCCAGTCCGAAGTGGACGGCGATCAGCGCTGTCATTCCCCGCTGGGCCCCGCGCCGAGGGCCGGGAACCAGAGGGCGATCTCGCGGGCGGCGCTCTCCGGGCTGTCGGAGCCATGCACGAGGTTGGCCTGGTTGGACAGCGCCCAGTCGCCGCGGATGGTCCCCGGGGCCGCCGTACGACCGTCCGTGGCGCCGTTCAGCGCCCGGACGGCATCAACGGCGCAGTCGCCCTCGAGCACCAGTGCGACGAGTGGGCCGGAGGTGATGAAGTCCCGCAGGCCCGGGTAGAAGGCCCGCTCGAGGTGCTCGGCGTAGTGCGCGTCGGACTGGGCGGCGTCGACCGTCCGCAGCTCCATCGCCACGACCCGCAGCGACTTCCGCTCGTAGCGCTCCAGGATGGCTCCGATGAGACCCCGAGCGACGGCGTCGGGCTTGATCAGGACGAGGGTGCGCTGCGCTACGGTCATGGCGTCACCCTAGCGGACACGCCGTCCGCGGCCGGGCCGCACCGCCTCGTCGCGACCGGACCGTAACACGGTGTCGGACGGCCGACGGTCAGGCGGTCCGGCCGCCCGCGATCCGCCGGCCCAGCACGAAGGTGGCCAGATAGAGCCCGGCGAAGACGCCGGCCACCACGTACATGATCGGGCTGAGGATGCCCAGTGCGACGCCGACCACTTGCGTCAGCCAGCCGAGCACCTGCCCGTACGATCGCTTGATCGTGGCGCCCGCCGCCAGGGCGAGCAACGCCGCACCGCCGGCGAGGCCACCCGCCAGCCCGGGACGGACCTGGTCGACCATCACCATCACGGCCATCGAGAGGGCGAAGACGACCACCTCGAAGTAGAGGGTCAGCATCAGCACCCGGATCATCGGGTTGTCCTTGGCCAGCAGCACGCTCAGTCCTCCCCCTCGGCTCCCCAGCCGGTGGTGCCGATCTCCAGTTGGGCGGCACCGTCGGTGGTCGCCGCCCGGGCGGCGACCCGGCTCTCGCCGGCTGCCCGCTCACCCGGTACGAGGATCCCACGGGCCTCGCCGATCCCGATCACCGTGCCGGTGACCAGAATGCCGGGGGTCGGCGGCACCGCGTCCTCCCCGGCCAGCAGCTGCGGGTCGATCCCCTCCGCCATCAGGGTGTCGGCGATCAGGGTGGCCTGTTCCAGCGCGTCGGCCATCGTCGGCGCGACCTGCACCCGGTCGCCACCGAAGACCTCACGGGCGATCTCACCGAGTTCCTCGGGCCGGAGGGCGCGGCTGGTCGAGGCGACCGTGGTGACGACGATCTGGTGCATCACCGGCTCGAGGGTCTCCAGCACCTGCCGGACATCCTTGTCCCGCATCGCGGCGAACACCCCGATCAGCGGGTCGAAGGTGAACGCCTCCTGGACCGTCCGCACCACGGCGGACGCACCGTGCGGGTTGTGCGCCGAGTCCAGGACGATCGTCGGCGAGGTGCGGACGACCTCCATCCGGCCGGGGGCGACGACCTGGTCGAAGCCGTCCTGGATCACCTCGGGGGTGAGTGCCTTGCCGCCCAGGAAGGTCTCCACCGCGGCGATCGCCAGCGCGGCGTTGTGGGCCATGTGCTCTCCGTAGAGAGGCAGGTGCAGGTCGCGGACCGGACCGCCGGCCGCGTTCACCGCGATCACCTGGCCACCGAGGGCAGTCGTACGGTCGAGCAGACCGAAGTCGACACCCTCCGCGGCGACCGGCGCACCGAGGTCGGCCGCCCGGCGCAGCAGCACGGCGGCCGCCTCCAGATCCTGTCCGGCGGTGACCACCCGGCCGCCTTCCTTGATGATCCCGGCCTTCTCGGTGGCGATCTCGGTGAGCGTGCCACCGAGCAGGTGCATGTGGTCGTAGCTGATCGGGGCGAAGACCGCGACCGAGGCGTCGGCCACTGAGGTGGCGTCCCAGAGGCCGCCCATCCCCACCTCGACGATCGCCACGTCGACCGGCGCGTCGGCGAAGGCGGCGTACGCCATGCCGGTCATCACCTCGAAGAAGGTCATCGGGATGCCGTCGATGAGCTGTCCGTCCACCATCGCGACGTACGGTGCGACGTCATCCCAGATCTCGGCGAAGCGCTCCACACTGATCGGCGCCCCGTCGAGGCAGATCCGCTCGCGGATGTCGGTCAGATGCGGCGAGCTGAACCGGCCGGT
Source organism: Raineyella sp. LH-20 (assembly GCF_033110965.1). Taxonomy (NCBI): domain Bacteria; kingdom Bacillati; phylum Actinomycetota; class Actinomycetes; order Propionibacteriales; family Propionibacteriaceae; genus Raineyella; species Raineyella sp. LH-20. The sequence continues at coordinate 3,385,612 of NZ_CP137003.1, forward strand.
TCGCAGGCCGACCGCGCGCAGCAGCGCCTCGATCATGATCGCGGTGCTGCCCTTGCCGTTGGTCCCGGTGATCTGGATCACCGGCATCGCCCGTTGGGGATCACCGAGCAGGTCACACAGGGCGGCGATCCGCGCCAGCGACGGACCGATGCGGTTCTCCGGCCACCGCGAGGTGAGCTGCTCGGTCAGGGCCCGGTGGCGGGCCTCGCCGGTGAGTGCCGACAGGTCAGGAGAGATCTCAGACATAGCGCAGCGAAGTCTAGACGGGTTCCGCCCGGGAGAAGCATCCTTGCGGGCCCTCTAGACTCGGGGGCATGTCCCCCGTGACACCCGCTCTCGACGCCGACACCGACGCCGCCGCCCCTGGTCCGGGCAGGCGCCCGGTCCTCGACTGGGTCGGGTTGGTCTGCCGACTCGGCCTCGGCGGCGTCCTCGTCGTCGCAGGCGCTCTCAAGGTCAGCGACCTCGACCAGTCCGTGCTCGCGGTCCGCGGCTACCAGGTGCTGCCGTACGACCTGGCCGTGGTGGTCGGCTATGCCCTGCCGCCGCTGGAGATCATCGTCGGCCTGCTGCTCATCGCCGGCTTGTTCACCCGGTGGGCGGCCCTGATCGGCAGCCTGTTCATGGTGGCGTTCGTCGTCGGGATCACCCAGGCGTGGGTGCGCGGGCTGACCATCGACTGCGGCTGCTTCGGTGGCGGCGGCCAGGTCGCGGCCAACCAGACCAAGTACGGCCTGGAGATCCTGCGCGACCTCGGGCTGATGGCCCTCGGCGTGTTCCTGGTCGTCCGACCACACACCCGGTTCGCGGTGGAGGACCGACTGTTCGCGCTCGCGCCGGTGGCTCCCCTGGCCGACGACGAGACACACCCCGACGAGACCCCGGAAACCGACTGAAGGAAGGCTCCTGGATGAGCAGCAAGAAGCCGGCAGGCCCCACCCCCGCAAGCAATCGCCGGGCCCAGCTGCGTGCCGCGGCCGAGGCGGAGGCAAAGCGCGCCCGCACCCGGAAGATCATCGTCACCGCACTGTCGGTGGTCGTCGTCGCCGCCCTGGTGATCGGCGGCCTGATCTGGGCACAGAGCCGCAACACGCAGGGGGCCGGCGGTTCGCTGCCGCCGAACACCACCTCCGCCGGCAACGGGATCATCGTCAACCCGGGCAAGGCGGACGGCAAGCCGGTCGTCGAGCTGTTCTTCGACTACCAGTGCCCCGCCTGCGGCAACCTGGAGCGACAGGCCGGGAAGTACATCCTGGACGCCGCTGAGCAGGGTGACTACCAGCTCATCTACCGGCCGATGACCTTCCTCGACACCAACCTGCGCAACGACTCGTCGGTGCGGGCGGCCAACGCGGCGGCCTGCTACGCCGAGGTCGGCGACTACTCGGCCTACCACCAGGCGGTCTTCGACAACCAGCCCGCACAGGAGGGTGCCGGCTACACCGACGACCTGCTGCGCAACCAGCTGCCGACCAAGCTCGGCACCTCCGGCGACAAGCTGACCCAGTTCCAGCAGTGCTACGACACCGGCCGGTTCAAGGGCTTCGCCCAGCAGACGAACACCGCCGCCGCCCGCGACGGGGTGACCGGCACCCCGACGATCCGGGTGAACGGCAAGGACCTGGACCTCAAGTCCGTGTCCGCCCCCGACCAGTTCCCGGCCGCCGTGGCGAAGGCCGCCGCCGGTCAGTGATCCCGGCCCGTACGGCCCTGTGACGAGGTCTCGCCCCCATCCGCGATGTGCGTGGGGGCGAGACCAGTCCGTAAGATGCACCCCATGAACGCTCCCCTCCGGAACCCCTCGTCCACCACGGCACCGCAGTCGGCGGTCACCCCGGTCGTCGAGGCACGGGTACCGGAGAAGCCGGCCCTGGAGGGCCTCGAGGACCGCTGGGGCACCCGCTGGGACGAGGACGGGACGTACGCCTTCGACCGCGCCGCCCCGCGGACGTCGGTGTTCTCGATCGACACCCCGCCGCCCACCGTCTCCGGGTCGCTGCACGTGGGGCACGTGTTCTCCTACACCCACACCGACGTCATTGCCCGCTACCAGCGGATGCGCGGCAAGGAGGTGTTCTACCCGATCGGGTGGGACGACAACGGCCTGCCGACCGAGCGCCGGGTGCAGAACTACTACGGCGTCCGCTGTGACCCGTCGGTGCCGTACGACCCGGACTTCACCCCGCCGGCCAAGCCGGACCCGAAGCGCCAGGTGCCGATCAGCCGTCGCAATTTCGTGGCGCTGTGCCACGAGCTGACCGCCGTCGACGAGCAGGTCTTCGAGACGCTGTGGAAGCACGTCGGCCTGTCGGTCGACTGGAGCCTGCTCTACACGACGATCTCCGACGAGTCGCAGGCCGTCGCCCAGCGCGCCTTCCTGCACAATCACGAGCGCGGCGAGGCGTACATGTCCGAGGCGCCGACGATGTGGGACATCACGTTCCAGACCGCGGTGGCCCAGGCCGAGCTGGAGGCCCGCGACTACCCCGGCTTCTACCACGCACTGAACTTCCACAAGGCCGACGGCGGCGAGGTCGTCATCGAGACCACCCGGCCCGAGCTGCTGGCCGCCTGCTGCGCGCTGATCGCCCACCCGGACGACGAGCGCTACCAGCCGCTGTTCGGCAGCACGGTGAAGACCCCGGTGTTCGGCGTCGAGGTGCCGGTGCTCCCGCACCGTGACGCGGAGCCCGACAAGGGCTCCGGCATCGCGATGTGCTGTACGTTCGGCGACCTCACCGACGTCACCTGGTGGCGGGAACTGCAGCTGCCGACCCGTACGATCATCGGCCGCGACGGCCGGCTCTCCCGCGAGGTGCCCGACTGGGTCGTCAACGCCGCGGCGTACGAACGGATCGCCGGCAAGACGACCTTCTCCGCCCGCGAGGAGACCGTGGCGATGCTGCGGGAGAACGGCGAGCTGATCCGCGAGCCGGAGCCGACCCAGCGCAAGGCGAACTTCTACGAGAAGGGCGAGAAGCCCCTCGAGATCGTCTCGACCCGCCAGTGGTACATCAGCAACGGCGGTCACAACGAGGACCTCAAGCAGGCGCTGCTCAAGCGCGGCGACGAGCTGGACTGGGTGCCGGCGCACATGCGACACCGCTACGAGGACTGGGTCGGCGGCCTGAACGGCGACTGGCTCATCTCGCGCCAGCGCTACTTCGGCGTGCCGTTCCCGGTCTGGTACCCGCTGGACGCGGAGGGCGAGCCGGACTACGACCACCCGATCCTGCCCGCCGAGGACGCCCTGCCGGTCGACCCGGCCTCGGAGTGCCCGACCGGCTACCAGGAGGAGCAGCGCAACCAGCCGGGTGGCTTCATCGCCGACCCGGACGTGATGGACACCTGGGCGACCTCCTCGCTGACCCCGTGGATCGCCGGCGGCTGGGGCCGCGACGAGGACCTCTTCGCGCGGGTCTTCCCGATGGACATCGCCCCGCAGGCACACGACATCATCCGCACCTGGCTGTTCTCCCGGGTCGTCCGGTCGCACCTGGAGTTCGACACGCTGCCGTGGCGGCGCGCGACGATCTCCGGCTTCGTCGTCGACCCGGACCGCAAGAAGATGTCGAAGTCGAAGGGCAACGTCGTGGTGCCCTCCGAGATCCTGGAGAAGTTCGGCGCCGACGCGGTGCGCTGGCGAGCCGCGATGGCTCGGCCGGGGATGGACTCCCCCTTCGACGAGAAGCAGATGAAGGTCGGTCGCCGGCTGGCGATGAAGATCCTCAACGCGTCGAAGTTCGTCCTCGGCTACGGCACCTCGACCGATGCCTCTGCGGTGACCGCACCGGCCGACCTGGCCATGCTCACCGCCCTGGCCGACGTGGTGCGCCGCTCCACCGAGGCGTTCGAGGCGTACGACTACTCGGTGGCGCTGGAGACCGCGGAGAAGTTCTTCTGGCAGTTCTGCGACGACTACCTGGAGCTGGTCAAGGAGCGGGCGTACGGCGCCCAGGGTGAGGCGGCGGCCGCGTCGGCGCAGAACGCGCTGGCTCTCGCTCTGTCGGTGCAGCTGCGACTGTTCGCGCCGATCATGCCGTTCGTCACCGAAGAGGTGTGGTCGTGGTGGCAGGAAGGCTCGGTGCACCGCGCCGCGTGGCCGACGCCCGAGGAACTGACGTCGGGGCTGTCCGGTGCGGGTGACCCGGAGCTGCTCGGCGACGTCGCGTCGGCCCTGGAGCTGCTGCGCGGCGCCAAGTCGGCGGCGAAGCGCTCGATGAAGACCCAGATCGTCGCGGTGACGATCGATGGTCCGGCGGACGCGATCGCCCGGTTGCAGAGCGTCGAGGCCGATCTGCGCGCGGTCGGCCGAATCAGCGGCGAGATCACCTGGCAGACCGGTGCCGAGGCGATCGGTGCGGCGGTGGAGCTGGAGCCCGAGGACGCCTGAGCGGCCCGTGGTGCCTGAGCCGGCCGAGGGCTGAGCGGCCACAGAGCGGATCCACGCAGGCCCGACGCAGAGCGCGTCTTCCCGGGCCTGCGTGGTGTCGTACGGCGGGCGACGCCGCACTGGGCCCCGCGCGATGCGATGCCGGGTGCGATATCGGCAGACAGGCGAGGGACACCCGGCATGGTGCGGTGCCGGCACGGACCGACGTAGCCCGGACCCGCCCCGGGACGTGCGGTCACGCCGGCAGTGCCGGCCGGCCCGGGTCACGATCTCACGATCCCCGACGATTCTCAGCCTCCCCGACGTTGGCGGCCTTCCCCGACCGTATTCGGTCGGTCTTGCCGCGGAACGTCGGTCTTCTTGAGAACCATCGGTCTTGGTGGGGAACGTCGGGGTCCTTGGGGAACGTGTCCGCGAGGTTCTTCGGAATCGTCGAGGTTTCGAGGGCCAAGATCCCCGACGGCCCGCCGGATCTGACAGAGCTGCGGCCCGTCGACCGGGAGACTCAGCGCATCGTCGTCGACCTACCCGATCGGCCAGGGGTCCCTCGCCTGAAGGTGCAGCGGCGTCCGCGAGTCGACCCAGGCTTCAGGATGGGATCGATCCCCGGGAAAGGCCTGGACGCCGTCTTATGCGTTCTCCTGGGTCATGCGCTTCCAGGGTCATGCACTTCGCCCCCGCATTGTTGCCTGAAGTCCGCAACAATGCGGGGGCGAACGCTGTGCTGGCACAGACGGTGCATCATCGACCCCACGCCGGGTAGGTCAGACGTGCAGGGTCAGATCCCGCCGCGAGCCGGAGCCCAAGCCGGGGTCGGATAACACCGGGGTCAGATAGCACCGCGCGCCGGAACGAGGGCAGGATCAAGCCGTACGCCCGTATCGCTGGCCGCACCGACCTGTGGCAGCGGGTCAGGACAGCAGGTCAGGCCGTACGCTCGTGCCGCTGGCCGCGCTTGGTGGTCTTCGCGCGGCTCAACAGCTCCGGCTTCGCCCCCTCGGTGATCACCTCTCCGTCCACCACGACCTGGGTGATGCTTTCGTCGGAGGGCACGTCGTACATCACGTCGAGCAGGGACTCTTCGAGGATGGCGCGCAACCCACGGGCCCCGGTGCCACGCTCGAGCGCGGCGTCGGCGACCGCCGCGATGGCGTCCTCGGTGAACTCCAGCTCGACACCGTCCAGCTCGAACAGCCGCTGGTACTGACGGACCAGCGCGTTGCGCGGCTCGACGAGGATCCTCACCAGTGCCTCGCGATCCAGCGGCGCCACCGTCGCGATCATCGGCAACCGGCCGATGAACTCGGGGATCAGCCCGTACTTGTGCAGGTCCTCGGGGCGGACGTCGGAGTACGGGTCGGGGTTCTTCGACATCCGCGACGCCAGGTCGTTGTTGAAGCCGAGCGGGCGCTTGCCGACCCGCTCGTTGATGATGTCGTCCAGCCCGGCGAAGGCACCGCCGACGATGAACAGGACGTTGGTCGTGTCGATCTGGATGAAGTCCTGGTGCGGGTGCTTGCGGCCGCCCTGCGGCGGGACCGAGGCGACCGTGCCCTCGAGGATCTTCAGCAGCGCCTGCTGCACGCCCTCACCGGACACGTCCCGGGTGATCGACGGATTTTCCGACTTGCGAGCCACCTTGTCGATCTCGTCGATGTAGATGATCCCGGTCTCCGCCTTGTGCACGTCGAAGTCCGCAGCCTGGATCAGCTTCAGCAGGATGTTCTCGACATCCTCACCGACGTAGCCGGCCTCGGTCAGCGCGGTCGCATCGGCCATCGCGAAGGGCACGTTCAGCATCCGGGCCATCGTCTGCGCCAGGTACGTCTTGCCGCACCCGGTCGGGCCGATCAGCAGGATGTTGGACTTGCCCAGCTCCACCCCGTCCTCCTCGGCGGCCCGCCGAGGAGTCGGGGCGTTCTGAGCCTGCACCCGCTTGTAGTGGTTGTAGACGGCGACGGCGAGGGTCTTCTTCGCCCCGTCCTGGCCGATCACGTACTCATCGAGGAAATCACGGATCTGCTGTGGCTTGGGCAGTTCGTCGAAGGTGCCGGTCTCCCCGCTCTCCGAGAACTCCTCCTCGATGATCTCGTTGCACAGCTCGATGCACTCGTCGCAGATGTAGACGTTGGGTCCTGCGATGAGTTTCTTGACCTGCTTCTGGCTCTTCCCGCAGAAGGAGCACTTCAGCAGGTCACCGGTCTCCCCGATGCGCGACATGACTGTTCGTTCCCCTCGTGACCTAAGCGTCCTTGAGGGACTTCAGCACGTCGTCGATCAGACCGTATTCCTTGGCCTCGGCGGCGGTGAGGTACTTGTCCCGGTCGACATCGCGGCTGACCTGGTCAACCGTCTGGCCGGTCGCGTCGGACAGCATCCGCTCCATCAGGGAGCGGATCCGCAGGATCTCGTTCGCCTGGATCTCGATGTCGGACGACTGACCGTACGAGGTCTGGCCCATCGACGGCTGGTGGATCAGGATCGTCGAGTTCGGCAGGGCGAGCCGCTTGCCCTTGGTGCCGGCGGCCAGCAGCACCGCTGCGGCGGAGGCCGCCATGCCGAGGCAGATGGTCTGCACGTCCGGCTTGATGTACTGGATCGTGTCGTAGATGGCGCTCATCGCGGAGAAGGAGCCACCGGGCGAGTTGATGTAGATGCTGATCGGCCGCTCCGGGTCCATCGACTGGAGCACCAGCAGCTGGGACATCACCGCGTTGGCGATGTCGTCGGTCACCGGGGTGCCGAGGAAGATGATCCGGTCCTCGAAGAGCTTGGTGTACGGATCGACACGGCGGACGCCGTACGACGTACGCTCCTCCCACTGCGGGATGAAGTAGTCCATCTGCGGCCCGACCGGGGCGGCTCCCCCGGCGCTCAGCGGGGCGCCACCGAACGGCGACAGGCCCGCGGGCTGCAGGGCCTCGTGCCGCTGCTCCATGTCGAACCGTGCGAGATGCTGCTTGTCCATGGTCGTCCTCCTCACTGGTTCGGGGCGTCGTCGCGGTCGGCGGTGATCTGGGACGCCTTCTCGTAGACGGCGTCGATGAAGCCGTACTCGAGGGCCTCCTGCGCGGTGAACCACCGGTCGCGGTCGGAATCGGTCTCGATCTTCTCCAGCGGCTGGCCGGTGTGCTCGGAGATCAGCTTGGCCATCTCCTTCTTGGTGGCCAGCAGCTGCTCGGCGTTGATCTTCACCTCGGTGGCGGTGCCGCCGATGGCGCCGAGCGGCTGGTGCATCAGGATCCGGCTGTGCGGCAGAGCGTAGCGCTTGCCGCGGGTGCCGGCGCTGAGCAGGAACTGGCCCATCGACGCGGCCATCCCCATGGCCACGGTGGCGACGTCGTTCGAGATCCACTGCATGGTGTCGTAGATCGCCATGCCCGCGGTCACCGATCCACCCGGCGAGTTGATGTAGAGATAGATGTCCTTCTCCGGGTCCTCGGCGTTCAGGAGGAGCATCTGGGCGCAGATCGCGTTCGCGTTCTCGTCCTTGACCTCCGAGCCCAGGAAGATGATCCGGTTCGCCAGGAGGGACTGGTAGACGTTGTCCGCCATGCCGAGTGGGCTCGCGCCGTTGGCGGCGAGGGGGCTTCCCTGATTCACGTTCACGACCCCGAACCTACCGGCCCGTCGCGCCAAAACGGACCCCATCCGCCCCGTGTTCGCTATGGGCAGACGCACGACGACGGCGGCCGCCCCCCGAAGGGAACGGCCGCCTGGGATCGTACGATCAGCGAGCGATCACTTGGCGGCGGCGTCCGCCGCGGCCTCGTCGGACGCGCCGGCCTCGGTGGTCTCCTCAGTGGTCTCGGCGTCATCGGCCTCGACCAGCTCGGCCTCCAGAGCGGAGGTCGCCGGAGCGTCCACCACGGCAGCGTCGACCTCGTCACCCTCGGCGGTCGCCGCGAAGGTGCCGTCGGCCTGCAGGTTGGCCACGTCGACGACGTTGCCGTCGGCGTCCTTGACGGTGGCGGCACCGAGGATCAGCGAGAGCGCCTTCGAGCGGCGGATCTCGGTCATCCACTCCTGGGTGTGGTCGTGCTCGAGCATGTGCTGCATCTCCTGCTCGGGGGAGGTGCGGTTGGCACGGGCCCGGGCGAAGAGGTGCTCGGTCAGATCGGTCTGCTCGATCTGCACGTCGTGGTCCTCGGCGATCTTGTCCAGCACCAGCTGGGCCTTGACGGCCTGCGCGGCACGATCGGCGAGGGTCGCGCGGAACTCGTCCTCGGTCTCGGCCTCGTCCTCGGAGTCCGCGAGGTACTGCTTCAGGGTCATCCCGGCCTGGGCGAGCTCCTGGTCGACCTGGTTGTTGCGGGCGTCGACCTCGGAGGCCAGCAGCTGCCCGGGCAGCTCCATGTCGATCTGCTCGACGACGGCCTCGAGCACCTTGTCCCGGGCGGCGTTGGCCTGGTCGACGCGGTGCAGGCGGGCCAGGTTCTCCCGCAGGTCGTCGTACATCTCCTCGGCGGTGTCGAACTCGGACACCATCTGGGCGAAGTCGTCGTCGACCTCGGGCAGCTCCTGCTCCTGCACCTTGGTGACGGTCACCTCGATGTCGGCCTCCTGGCCCATCGCCGCGCCACCGACCAGGGTGGAGGTGAAGCTCTTCGACTCGCCGGCGGACATCCCGACCAGCGCCTCGTCCATGCCCTCGACCATGCCGCCGGCACCGACGCGGTAGGTGACGCCCTCGGCCTCGCCGCCCTCGACCAGCTCGCCGTCCTTGGTGGCCTTCAGGTCGAAGGTGACCAGGTCACCCTCGGCGGCCGCACGCTCGACCTCGGTGTTGGTGGCGAAGCGCTCGCGCAGGATCTTGACCTGCTCCTCGAGCTCCTCGTCGGTCGACTCGACGGCGTCGACCTCGACCTCGATGGAGTCGAAGGCGGGGATCATGAAGTCCGGACGGACGTCCATCTCCGCGGTGAACTCGACGGTCTCGCCGACCTCGAGCTTGGTGACCTCGATCTCCGGCTGGGTCAGCGGCACGAGCTCGTGCTCGGTGACCGCCGAGGAGTAGAGATCCGGGAGCGCCTCGTTCAGGGCCTGCTCCAGCGCGACACCCGGGCCGAACCGCTGGTCGATGATCGCCGCCGGCACGTGCCCCGGACGGAAGCCGGGAATCTGCACCTGCTGCGCGATCTCCTTGTAGGCCTTGTCCAGGTGCGGCTTCAGGTCGGCGAAGGGCACCTCGACGGTGATCTTGGCCCGGGAGGGGCTCAGCTGCTCAACAGTGCTCGGCAAGACGGATACTCCTGAATCGATGGACACAGGGCGACGGCCGGTTGGTCGCCCCCTCACGTCATGGTGTCCGCAGCGGAGTCTCGCCCGGCGCAGACAGGATGTCATCCTAGCGTGACGCCGCCGCACCGCGGAAACCTGGACTTGGTCACCGCACCGGCTCGCCGCTACACTCCAACAGTTGCGAGCGGCGGACGGATGACCGCCCGACCCGTACGATCATGGTGCGTACGGCGGTCGTCGTACGTCGCAACATCACCGTACGGTCCGTCCGTACAACCGGACGTAGCGTAGTGGCTAGCGCGCCTGCTTTGGGAGCAGGAGACCGCAGGTTCGAGTCCTGTCGTCCGGACTCTCGAAATTCCGCTCTGATCCCGCGTCATGACGCGGCGCGAGGCCGCATCACGCCCAGGCTCACACCCCGACCGGTCGAGCCCGCCTCGGGTCAGGCGGTCGGCCGCTCGCGGTCTGCTTCCGCGAGTTGCTCGTAGAACCTCTGGTGCACCCAGTGCCGCTCACCGAGCAGGTCGATCTCCGTCCAGTGCCCGGACGTCGGGCCGAGTCGGGTGCTCCGCGGCACCGTACCGACCAGCGACCGAGGGTCCGCTCCCCCGGACAGCTTGGTGCTCTCCAGGACGTAGAGGGCGTCGTCGGTCACCGCGACGCACCGGTACTTGTTGCGGAACATCGTCAGCCCGGTCAGGTACGTGATGATGAAGTACCCGAAGTTCGGTGCCGACTGGGCGATGAACGCCTGGCGGATCACGCTCCCGGGCGGCAGGAGCGGGGTTGCTCGTTCGACGAGGTCTGCGCGAGGTGCCACGGGCGACATCATCGCCTCCACCCACCGGGCGAGCAACGCGACGCGCGGCCGTCCACCCACCTACCCCCTCGTCGAGGTACGCCCGACCGGGGCCGGCGAACCGATCGATCCCCCAGTGTCAGCGCCCCACCGGGGCGATCGGCACGACAGCACCGCCCACGTCGACCCGACCCGGTCTCGTCACCACCGCATCCACCCCGAAGACCACCTCGTTGCCCTGTCGGCGATAGGCCGCCAGTGCCCGCAGGGCGTCGGTGCGTCGGATCCCAGTGGCGGGGTCGAGGTCGATCACCTGGCAGCGTGGAATGGCGCCCCGCACCTCGATCTCGGCCTCGCCGAGGGCGAAGCGCCGGCCGATCCAGCCGTCCTCGCAGTGCGGTGTGTCGGTGTGCACGGTGAACGTCGCGCGCAGCTGGGCGTCGTGCACGGACGCACCGACCCGGCGGGAGAGCTCGTCGAGCGAGCCGGTGGTGACCAGACTGACGCACGCACCGTAGACGACCTCGCCCCTGGAGGACCGGGCGAGCACCACCTCGTGACCCAGGTGCGCGGAGAATGCCGCCGCCCACGGCCCGTCGAGGATCTGGAGCGAAACACGCCGACCCCAGTAGTCCAGCACACGGGTCTCGCCGGTGGGTGTCGGCACACCGGCAGCGGTCCCCCCGGGCAGCGTCACGGACAGCACGCCGTTCTGCCAGGTGGCGTCGGCCTGCATGAGGGTCGGGTTCTCGACCGTACGGAGCACCCGATCCCGCGCCGGATCGACGAGACAGAACACCCGGTCGCCGACCGGCCCATCCGGAGCGAGGTCGACAGACGACCGGCTCCGGTGGCGAGTCCCCTTCAGCGAGGTGAATCCGATCCGAGAGACGTACACACCGCCACTGTCACACGCCGCCGGTGACGGGCGGGCCGTGGGCCTCACGCCGGGTCGGGCCGAACCGCCGCCCGGGTCGCCTCCAGCGCCACCGCCAGATTGTCGAAGCGCTGCTGGGCCACCCGGACGAAGAGGAAGTCGACGACCGCCAGCTGGGCCATCCGGCTGGCCATCGCCGCCGCCCGGAACTGCGCCTCGCGCACGGAGGTGGTCAGCACCACGTCCGCCGCGCGAGCGACCGGCGAGTCGGGCACGTTGGTGAGGGCGACGGTCAACGCCCCCGATCCGCGCGCCACCCGCAGCCCCCGAACGACCTCGTCGGTGGCCCCCCGGAAGGACGCCCCGACAGCCACCCCGCCCGGCCCGGCGAGCGCCGCGTTGGCGAGTTGCACGTGGGTGTCGGCGGAGAACAGGAACGGACAGCCGATGCGCTGCAGCTTCTGGGAGAGGTCCTCGATCACCAGGCCACTGGCCCCCACCCCGAACCCCACCAGCCGGTCGGCGCGCGCCATCGCCACCGCGGCCCGGTCCAGCGCCTCGAGATCCAGCGCGAGCGCGGTGTGCTCGATCGCCCGGGCCTCGTGGAAGGCCAGCTTGGTCACCACGTCGAGCGCGCTGTCGGCGTCGTTGATCTCCCCCTCGGCGATGTTCGACTGCTCCAGTTCGAGCGCCCGCCGGGACAGGTCGCCGGTGAGTCGACTGCGCAGCTCCGGCAGTCCCGCGAACCCCAGCGCCTGGCTGAACCGTACGACGCTGGCCTGCGACACCTCGGCCCGGTCGGCCAACTCCGAGATGGAGGCCACCGCGGCAGCCTCCGGATCGGCCAGCACGACCGCCGCCACCCGGGCCTCCGCCGGCCGCAGCCGTGACCTCGCCGCCCGGATCTCCTCCACGACGTCGACCATGGCGCCCCTCCCTTCACTGTCCCGCCGGACAAGTCTGACACGTCCGCAGGCACCTCTGAAAGAGACTTTCACATGTCGCTTAAGATGTGTATCTTACTTACACAGTCAGTGCCGACCCACCCGAAGGAGCGCCGTGACCGGATCCCCATCCCCGGACCTGCACATGTCGACCACCGAGGCCCACAACCCCCGGACCCGAGAGCTCGACACGATGAGCATCCACGAGTTCCTCACTGTGATGAACGACGAGGACCACCGCGTACCGGACGCCGTCAGGGCCGCCATCCCGGCGATCGAACGGGCCGTCCGGGAGATCTCCGGACGCCTCCGGGCCGGCGGTCGGCTGATCTACCTCGGCGCCGGCACCAGCGGGCGGCTCGGCGTCCTGGACGCCGCGGAATGTCCGCCCACCTTCGGCACGGACCCCCGACTGGTGATCGGTCTGATCGCCGGGGGCACGCCCGCCCTGACGACCGCGATCGAGGGCGCCGAGGACTCCGCACAGCTGGCGGCGGACGATCTGACCGCGATCGACCTGTCGGCGGCCGATGCCGTGGTCGGCATCGCAGCATCCGGCCGTACGCCGTACGTCATCGGTGGCTTGGACCACGCCCGCTCGCTGGGGGCGGCGACCGTCTCGATCGCCTGCAATCCGGGCGCCGCGGTCAGCCGGCACGCCGAGGTGGCGATCGAGGTCGACAACGGCCCCGAGGTGCTCACCGGCTCGACCCGGCTCAAGGCGGGCACCAGCCAGAAGCTGGTGCTCAACATGATCTCGACCGCCACCATGGTGCAGCTCGGCAAGGTCTACGGAAACCTGATGGTCGACGTACGTCCCACCAACGAGAAGTTGCTCGACCGTGCCCTGCGGATCATCGTCGACGCCACCGGTTGCGACCGCGCCACCGCGCAGGCCGCCTTCCAGGAGGCCGACGGCCACGCCAAGACCGCCATCGTGGCGATCCTCACCGGGGTCGACGCTCCCACCGCCCACGCCCGCCTCACCGCCGCACGGGGGTTCGTGCGCCACGCCGTCACCCCCGACCCCCTGCCGTCATCGTTCACGCAAAGGAGCACTGATGACTGACCGGTACACCGACATCGCCGACGCCCTGATCCCCCTGCTCGGAGGGGCGGACAACATCGACGACATCAACAACTGCATGACCCGGCTGCGGGTCAGCGTCGTGGATCCGGAGCTGATCCAGGGCGACGCCGTGCGCGCGGTCCCCGGCGTGCTGGGAGTGGTGGAGGACGAGACCTACCAGATCGTCCTCGGCCCCGGCGCCGTCACCAGGGTCGCCGAGGAGTTCCGCCGGTCGGTCACCGCGCAACGTACGTCTCCTGCTGGTGCCGCGGCCGACACGACCTCCGACGCCGAGCGGCTGGCCCAGAAGGGCGCCGCGATGAAGGCGGCCCAGAAGGCGCGCAACAACACCCCGATGAAGAACGCGATCCGCAAGATCGCCAACATCTTCGTGCCGCTGATCCCCGCCCTGATCGGCGCCGGCATCATCCTGGCGATCCGCGGCCTGCTCGCCAACTGGCAGACCGCCGGTGGAGCACCCGACTGGCTGGGCGCCCTGCTGCCCGCGCTCAACGTGATCGGCTCCGCGTTCCTCGGCTACCTGGCCGTCTTCGCCGGGATCAACGCCGCCAAGGAGTTCGGCGGCACCCCGGCACTGGGCGGCGCGGTCGCCGCGATCATCGTCGTTCCCGCAGTGGCGAACATCCAGTACACCCTGCCGCTGGTCGGTCAGGTGCACCTGAGCCCCGGGCAGGGCGGCGTGATCGGCGCCATCTTCGCCGCCGGGCTGTGTGCCTGGCTGGAACGGTTGCTGCGTGGCCGGATCCCTGACGCGATCGACATCCTCGTCACGCCGACGGTGGCGCTGCTGGTCTCCGGTCTGGCGACCATCTACGTCTTCATATTCGTCGCCGGTGTCATCGCCTCGGCGATCGGCGCCGGGGCGGTCTGGCTGCTGGCGCACTCCGGGGTGTTGGCCGGCTTCGTCCTCGGCGGCACCTTCCTGCCCCTGGTGATGCTGGGCCTGCACCAGGCCCTGGTGCCGATCCACGCCACCCTGATCGAACAGCTCGGCTTCACCCCGCTGTTGACCATCCTCTCGATGGCGGGCGCCGGCCAGGTGGGGGCCGCGGTCGTGGTCTGGCTGAAGCTGAAGCGGAACCGTTCGCTGCGCCGTACGATCAAGGGCGCGCTGCCGGTCGGCGTACTGGGCGTCGGCGAACCGCTGATCTACGGCGTCTCCCTGCCGCTGGGCCGCCCGTTCATCACCGCCTGCATCGGTGGTGCGTTCGGCGGTGCGGTGGTCGGCGCCTTCAACCAGTTCGTCGCCCCGTTCGGAGCCACCGCGATCGGTCCCTCCGGGCTCGCCCTGCTGCCGTTGCTGCAGAGCGACCGGGGTCAGGGATACGCCATCCTCGCGTACGTCACCGGTCTGCTCGTCGGCTACCTGGCAGGGTTCGTCGCCACCTGGTTCTGGGGAATGCCGCCACAGTTGATCGCCGAGCACAACCGCACCGACGAGGAGGCGGCCACCCCGCAGCCCGCCCGCGCCCTCACCGGGGCGAACGCCACCCGGGACCTCCCGGCACCGGCCTCCCCCACCCAGATCTCCGCGACCCCGGAGTCCTCGACGGCCACCCGCGCCCGCTGACCGGTCGAGCGTCCGACTCGGCGACGGGACCCTTCCCTTGGGGGATTGGTCCCGTCGCCGTGTCAGTGCCTGCGCCGTGTCAGTGCCTGCGCCGTGTCAGTGCCTGCGCCGTGTCAGTGCCTGCGCCGACATCAGACACCGGTGTGCCGGGCACGGGCCGCGTCCGTGTCGTCCGACAGGGTCGCGAGGAGTCTTCTGTCGAGTCGGCCCGGGCTTGCCTCGTACGGCCCCCGGCGACCACGATGGGCGACGTGGCACCACGGTGCCACCACCGGACGCGTCGCCACCGGACATGCCGCCACCGGACATGCCACCAGACCGTGTCACCGCAGGACCGCCGGGCAACGAGAGGGAGACCACCATGGCCAAGGATGCCGGGACCGACGTACGGTCGGCTGAACAGCACATCGCGGACAGCCATGACCTGATCCGTGTCCGCGGCGCCCGGGAGAACAACCTCAAGGACATCGATGTCGACCTGCCCAAGCGCAGGTTGACGGTGTTCACCGGGGTGTCCGGGTCGGGCAAGAGTTCGCTGGTGTTCAGCACGATCGCCGCCGAGTCGCAGCGGCTGATCAACGAGACCTACAGCGCGTTCGTCCAGGGCTTCATGCCGACGCTGGCCCGTCCCGACGTCGACGTGCTCGAGGGGCTGACCACCGCGATCATCGTCGACCAGGAACGGCTGGGGGCCAACATCCGCTCCACCGTCGGCACGGTGACCGACGCCAACGCGATGCTGCGGATCCTCTTCAGCCGACTGGGCCGACCGCACATCGGGTCCTCGCAGGCGTTCTCGTTCAACATTGCCTCGGCCCACGGCGCCGGAGCGCTGACCGTCGACAAGGCCAACGCCCGCGCGGAGCGCAAGGAGTTCGCCATCGTCGGCGGGATGTGCCCGCGCTGCGAGGGCACCGGCTCGGTCACCGACTTCGACCTGACCGCCCTCTACGATGCCGACAAGTCGCTCAACGACGGCGCGCTGACCATCCCCGGCTACAGCATGGACGGCTGGTGGGGCCGGATCTTCCGCAGCAGTGGCCTGTTCGACCCGGACAAGCCGATCGGGAAATACACCACGAAGGAACTGCACGACCTGCTCCACAAGGAGCCGACCAAGATCAAGGTCGAAGGCATCAACCTGACGTACGAGGGCCTGATCCCGCGGATCCAGAAGTCGTACCTGTCCAAGGACGTCGACGCCATGCAGCCGCACATCCGCGCCTTCGTGGAGCGGGCGGTGACCTTCCAGACCTGCCCCGAGTGCGACGGCACCCGGCTGAACGCACTGGCCCGGTCGTCGACGATCGGCTCGATGAGCATCGCCGACGCCTGCGCGATGCAGATCAGCGACCTCGCCGAGTGGGTCCGTGGGCTCGACGAGCCGACCGTGGCGCCACTGCTGACCGGTCTGCGGGAGTCACTCGACTCGTTCGTACGGATCGGGCTGGGCTACCTCAGCCTGGACCGGCCGTCGGGCACGCTGTCCGGCGGCGAGGCCCAGCGGGTGAAGATGATCCGCCATCTCGGGTCCTCGCTCACCGATGTCACGTACGTTTTCGACGAGCCGAGCATCGGTCTGCACCCGCACGACATCCAGCGGATGAACGAGTTGCTGCTCCAGCTGCGCGACAAGGGCAACACCGTCCTCGTCGTGGAACACAAGCCGGAGATGATCGCGATCGCCGACCACGTCGTCGACCTCGGTCCGAAGGCCGGCTCGGCCGGCGGCACCATCTGTTTCGAGGGCACTGTCGAGGATCTGCGCGGCGCCGACACCCTCACCGGACGCCACCTCGACGACCGGGCGCGACTCAAGGAGACCGTACGGTCCGCGAAGGGTGCCCTGGAGATCCGCGGCGCCTCGGAGCACAACCTGCGCGACGTCGATGTCGACGTGCCCACCGGCGTGCTGGTGGTGGTGACCGGCGTCGCCGGATCCGGCAAGAGTTCCCTGATCCACGGCTCGCTCGCCAAGCGGGACGGCGTGGTGGTGATCGACCAAGGCGCGATCAAGGGCTCGCGGCGCAGCAATCCGGCCACCTACACCGGTCTGCTCGACCCGATCCGCAAGGCCTTTGCCAAGGCCAACGGGGTCAAGCCGTCGCTGTTCAGCCCCAACTCCGACGGCGCCTGCCCGGCCTGCAACGGCGCCGGGGTGATCTACACCGACCTGGCGATGATGGCCGGCGTCGCGATCCCCTGCGAGGAGTGTGGCGGCAAGCGCTTCCAGGCCTCGGTGCTGGAGTATCGGCTGGGCGGCAAGGACATCAGCGAGGTGCTGGCAATGTCGGTCGAGCGGGCCGAGGAGTTCTTCGCCGCGGGCGAGGCGCGGATCCCGGCCGCACACACCATCCTGAAGCGGCTGGTCGACGTCGGGCTGGGCTATCTCACCATCGGCCAACCGCTCACCACCCTGTCCGGTGGCGAGCGACAGCGACTCAAGTTGGCGACCCACCTCGGCGAGAAGGGCGGCGTCTACGTCCTCGACGAGCCCACCGTCGGCCTGCACCTCGCCGATGTGGAGCAGCTGCTCGGCCTGCTCGACCGGTTGGTGGATGCCGGCAAGTCGGTGATCGTGATCGAGCACCACCAAGCCGTGATGGCCCACGCCGACTGGATCATCGACCTCGGCCCCGGCGCCGGCCACGACGGCGGCCGGATCGTCTTCGAGGGCACTCCGGCCGCACTGGTCGAGGCGCGGTCCACCCTCACCGGGAAGCATCTGGCGGCGTACGTGGGCGCGTGACCAGAGGCTGCCGTCGTCCCGAGGAGGAGAGACCGCCGGAACCTCGGCGCCGCCGTACCGGCCCCGACCCGGCCCGCCGGGCGCATTGGCCGACCGATACGTCGCCCGCTATAGTGGGGCACTGCGTCGCTGGTCGGCGCTCGCGGATGTAGCTCAATGGTAGAGCCCCAGTCTTCCAAACTGGCTACGCGGGTTCGATTCCCGTCATCCGCTCCACGCAAATGGCCTAGTCAGAGCCACATCACGGGACCCGGGCTCTCCAGCCAGTCCGGGACCAGCAGCTCCAGGCGGCCTGACAACCGCTGCGCGCGACCCGGGCACGGTCCCCTGGGAGTCCTTGCCCGGGCGTGCAGCGGACAGGAATCCTCCGCCGGTGGCCGGACCGGAGCCCTCGCCTGCCAGACCGTACTCGTGGTATGCATACCCTCCCGGTCGCCCGAGCGCGAATGAACACGAAGCGTACGGTCTGATACGCAGCGTACGGTCTGCGTCGCGGGACGGGGCACCGCAGGGCGACCCAGACCTGGACGAGCGCGCGGTGCGCCCGCCGAACGAGCGCTGCCGAGAACCTCCATCACCGGAAAGCCACGCCCCCTCCTGCCGACAAACCCCACCACGGGTACACACCGAACGGCGATGAGGCGAATTAGTACGCATTGCGTACGATCACTTCTGTGACCGCGCCCACACCCCAGTCCGGGTTCGACGCCGCCCAGATCGACACCCTGCGGCTCTCCGTGATCCGCATCGAGCGCAAGCTGCGCAAGAGCATGGGCACGGGCGGCATCACGCCGTCGCAACACTCGGCACTGTTCGCGCTGGACCGGCACGGACCGTTCCGCCTCGGCGAACTCGCCGACCGCGAACAGATCGGCAAATCCACTGTCACCCGGCTCGTCGCCGCCCTGGAAGCCAAGGGACTGGCCGTACGCACCGCCGACCCGCACGATGCCCGCGGCAGCATCATCACGATCACCCCCGCCGGGCACGCCCTGCTCACCGGCCTCGCGGAAGGGTCCAACGACTATCTCCGACAGCGCCTGGACGCCCTCGACGCCGCCGATCGGGACCGCCTGCTCGACGCCCTCCCGGTCCTCGCACGGCTGGCGGAGCGACCATGAGGGCGTACGTCGCAGCGACCTTCCGCTCCCTGCGACACCGGGCCTATCGGCTCTACTTCACCGGCCAACTCATCTCGACCATCGGCACCTGGGCGCAGAAGGTGGCCCAAGCGTGGCTCGTCCTCCACCTCACCGGCTCCGGCACCCTGCTGGGGATCACCACCGGACTCCAGCAGTTGCCCACCCTCCTGCTGACATCCTGGGGAGGAAGCCTCGCCGACCGCTTCAACCGGCGGACCGTGCTGCTGTGGACCAACACCTGCGCAGTGCTGCCGGCCGCCATCCTGGGCATCCTGGCCCATCTCGACCGGGCCACCGTGCCGGTGATCATGGTGCTGGCGGTGGCCAGCGGCATCGCCGACGCCTTCGACAAGCCGGCACGCCACACGCTGGCGGCGGACATCGTGCCGACCGAGGACATCACCAACGCCGTGGCTCTGAACTCCACCATGTTCAACGCGGGCAAGGTGGTCGGCCCGGCCGCCGCCGGCCTGGTGATCGGGGTGGCCGGCGTGCCGATGACCTTCCTGCTCAACGCGTTGTCGTTCGTCGTCATGATCGTCGCCCTGCTGCGGATCCGTCCCGACGACATCCGTGCCCGCGACGTCGCACCGAAGCAGACCGGCGCCCTGCTCGCCGGGCTCGACCACGCGCGCCGGACCCCGATCATCGCCGCCGTCCTCGCCGTGATGACGATCACCGGGCTGGTCGCGTACGACTGGAACACCGTCATCCCCCTGCTGGCACGGGACTTCTCCACCGACGCCAGCACGATCGGATTCCTCTTCGCCGCAATGGGGACCGGCGCCATCGTCGGCAGCCTCTCCCTGGCGGGCGTCCTGGTCGCGGCACCCCGCACCTTCCTCGCCGCGGGGATGGCCTTCGCCGTGGTGCTCGGTCTGGTCGCCGCCTCGCCGACGATGATCGTCACCCTGCTGGCGATGTTCGCGCTCGGCGCGGTCTCGACGACCTTCCGAGCCCTGGCCACCTCGCTGATCCAACTCACCTCCGAGCCGGCACTACGGGGACGTACGGTGTCCCTGCTGATCATCGCCATCAACGGCACCTCGACGATCAGCGGGCCACTCATCGGAGCGACCGCCGAGCAGCTCGGCGCGCGGACGACCGTCGCCCTCGGGGCGGCCATCTCGCTGCTCGCCGGATGGGGCGCCTGGCGCTACCTGGCACGGGTCGCTCCGACGGCCGTCCGGCGGATCACCGATCGCGATCTCGCCTGACGGCGGGCCTCACCGCCGGCGACGCCTCTGGAGGCTCGCAGGGTGATCCCACCCGACGATGAAAAGACCCCTTCCCAACCGCCCCCTCAGTCGTTAATGTGGCGAAGCTCACGCCCAGAATGAAGCTTCAACCTCCGTCTCCTTGGTTTAATGGACTTACCGATCAACCGAGGAGAGCATCATGAACGACACCGCGTACTGCGCCGCCGATGGCGTCGACCCACTCCTTCTCCCCACCGGCACGGCGCGTCTGGTCCGTGGCGAGGCCTGGGACCTGCAGGCCGGCGGCGTTCGCATCGCCCGGTTGATGGAGGCCCTGCGCAGCCCGTTCGCCCACGTGCCGCACCGTCACCTCATCCACCAGCCGGCGCACTGATCACCTGCGGGGCCGGTCACGGCCTCGCTCCTGGCATCCCACGACAGCCCTTCGTCACCCGGAGGGCTGTCGCGTTTCTGGTGATGCGGTGCTACTCGTGATGCGGCACTACTCGTGATGCAGTGCTACTCGTGATGCAGTGCCGCCACCACGTCCAGGCGGGCCGCCGACCGCGCCGGGATCAGCGCCGCCAGGACGCCGAAGACGACGCCCACCACGATCGTCAGCAGCACCCCGCCGTACGGGAAGGCGTACGGCATCGGCCAGCCGACGTTCTTCATCGCCTGGACCAGCGCGTAGCCCAGCCACACCCCCGAGATCACGCCGAACATCGTGCCGATCACCGACAGCAACAGCGACTCCGCGACGACCATCCGGCGCACCTGGCGCCGCGTCGAGCCGACGGCCCGGAGCATGCCGATCTCCCGGGTCCGGGCCAGCACCGACATCGCCAGGGTGTTCAGCAGGGCGAGCAGGGACGGCACCGCGAGCGCGGCGATCAGACCGTTGAAGATCCCGAGGGTGGCGTTGAACGTACGTTCCTGTTCGGCGCGCCACTCGGACGCCTCGTAGAGGCGGAATCCCGGGTAGTCCTGGACGATCCGGTCCAGCGCGGTCTTCGTCGCAGCCGGATCCGCACCGGGCAGCCGGTTCGCCATGATCAGCATGTCGGAGGTGACGTTGAAGTCGCGTGCGAGCATGTCCTGGCTGACGTAGATCGTCGACACCTTGGCGTTCAGGTAGTCGTTGCCGATGCCGGCGACGTGGTACGTCCGCGGGCCGTTGGGGGTCTCCAGGGTCACCGCCTCGCCGGGGATGAGCCCCTCCTGGCTGGAGAAGATGCCGTTGCCGATCAGCCAGCGCCCGGCACCGAGCTGGCCCACCGCGGCATCCGAGGAGCCGGGGTTCCAGTCCAGCGCAGCGACGCTGAGGTAGGCGGCAGGGTCGATGCCGATCACCTGGACGTCGCGCCCGTTGAGCTGACCGCGGGCGATGCGCAGGCTGGAGACCGGCCCGATGCCCGGGGTGTGCCGGATCTCTCGGCTCAGGGCGGGTCCGGCCGCGACGTTGCCCTGGCTCAGCACGATCGACTGCGGGATGACCATGTAGTCGGCGCTGAGCGACTTGTCGATGTAGCCGAGGAACCCGGCGAAGATCGACTGGATGACGGTCACCATCGCCACGATGGAGGCGAGCCCGAGCATCACCGCCGTCACCGTGACGGCCGATCGCCCGGGGTTGCGTTCCAGGTTCGACCGGGCCAGCGCGCCCTCCCGGGAGAAGACGATGTCGACCAGGTTGCCGAACGCCCGGGCCAGCGGGTTGACCACCGCCGGGGTGACCAGAGCGATGCCGACCAGGAAGAGCACCGCCCCCAACCCGATCATCGCCGGCATCCCGGTGACGAGGCAGAACACGGAGGCGATCAGCACCCCGACACCGATCCAGGCACGGACGCCGGCGGACGCGCGATAGGCCGCCTCGCTCACCGGGCGCAGCGCCTCCATCGGGGTGATCCGGCCGGCGGCCCGGGCGGGGATCAGCGCGGCCAGCAGGGTGACCCCCATGCCCAGACCGATCGCCTGGGCGTACGCCGACGGCTCGAAGACCACCGGTCCCAGGTCCAGGTGGACGATGGTGGCGAACACCGGCCGCATCGCCGCGAACAGCGTGGCCGCCATCAGGTAGCCGAGCACCATGCCCATCAGCGTCCCCAGCGCGCCCTGCACCAGGGCTTCCGCGAGGAACATCATCGTGACCGTACGTCGCCCGGCCCCGATCGCCCGCAGCATGCCGATGTCGCGGCGGCGTTCGGCGACCATCGTGCGGAAGCTGTTGAGGATGATGAACCCGGCGGTGACCACGGCGAAGACGCCGAACAGGGTGAAGGCGAACTGGCTGGTCTGCAGGGACGCAACGAGGGTCCCCGCCGTGGACAGTCCGCCCACGGTGTAGTCGCCGCCGGCGGCCCGGCGCACCGCGTCCTCCGCCTGGCCACGGTCGGCGCCGGGCGCCAGCGTGGCCTGCACCACTGTCACCTTGTCCCCCAGACCGAACAGCTGCTGCGCCGCCGTCAGCGGCACGTAGACCCGCTCCTGTCCGCCCACCGACGGGGTGGACAGCAGGCCGACGACGGTGAACTTCGTCGTCCCGACCTGCGAGGGGAGGGCGAGTTCGGCGCCGATCCGCAGCCCGAGCCGGTCGGCCAGGTCCGCGGCGAGCACCACCGACGTGGTGTCGGTGGTGGACAGCAGCCGGCCCTCGACGATCGGATAGTCGCGGATCCGTCCGGTGACCGCCGGATCGACGCCGACCACCGTCACGGCGCTGACCTGGTCGGTCACCGGCACGTCCCGGCGGACCGGCAGCGGCGCCTGCTGCTCCACCTCACCGGTCGCCAGCGCGACGCCGCCGACGCGGGAGATCCGGTCCAGGACGGCCGTCGAGAACGGCTGGGCCAGCGTGCTGGTCACGGAGAGGTCGATCTGACCCGAGGTCGACAGGATCGAGCGGTTGAAGGTCTGCATGATCGTCGGCAGGATGCCGTTCAGGCCGAAGACGAGCATCACGCCGAGAGCCACCGCCAGGCTGGTCAGCAACGAGCGCAGGCCGCGGCCACGCAGGTAGCGCCAGGCCAGCCCCATGCTGGCCCGGCTCGCGCCCCCGGCGCGACGGACCTGCCCGTTCACAGCAACCCCGCTCGCTCCATCGCCCGGACCGGCCCCTCCCGCGACCCGTCGAGCAGCAGGTCGTCGACCACCCGGCCGTCGTTCATCAGGATCAGTCGCTGGGCGTACGACGCGATCCGCGGGTCGTGGGTGACCATCAGCACCGAACGGTGCCATTCCGCGGCGACCTGGCGGAGCAGTTCGGCGATCTCGGTCGCCGATTTCGAGTCGAGGTTGCCGGTGGGCTCGTCGGCCAGCACGAGAGCGGGATCGGTGGACAGTGCGCGGGCGACGGCGACCCGCTGCTGCTGGCCTCCGGAGAGCTCGTCCGGGCGGTTGTGCAGGCGCTCGGCGAGCCCCACCCGGACCAGCCAGCGGGTGGCCCGCTCGTCGGCGTCGGCCGCCCCGTCGAGGGTCAGCGGCAGGGCGGCGTTCTCCACCGCGTCCAGGACCGGGATCAGGTTGAACGACTGGAAGACGAATCCGATCCGCCGCCGACGCAGCTCGGTGAGCCGGTCGTCGGGCAGCGTGGTCAGGTCGCTCCCGTCCACCAGCACCCGGCCCGCGGTGGGGGTGTCGAGACCGCCGAGCATGTTGAGCAGGGTGGACTTGCCGCACCCCGACGGCCCCATCACGGTGACGAACTCCCCCGGTGACACCGCGATGTCGACCCCGTCCAGGGCCCGGACCTCGCCGTCGCCCGCGCCGTAGACCTTGGTGAGGCCCTCGGTCCGGACGATCGTACGGTCGCTGTCCGGGTCGACCGGTGCTGCCGCCGGCCCCGCGGCCGGAGCGGTCACCGCGATGGTCGGCTCGCCGGCGACCACCGGATCCACGACGTCCGCGGGATCCGGCGACACGGTCATCTCCGGCGCCGCTGCCGGCTTCCTATCCCGCCACATGGACCGATGCCCCGTCCGTGAGGGACCCCAGCTGGGTGGTCGCGACGACGTCGTCCGCAGCGAGTCCGGCGGTGATCTGGGCGAGGGTGTCGGTGGAGGCGCCCACCTCGACCCGGGTGCGGTGCGCCGTGCCGTCGGTGATCGTGTAGACGTACTTGGCGGCCCCGTCGCTCTGCACCGCCTGGACCGGAACCACCAGCGCACCGGGGACGGACTCGGTCGCGATCGTGACATTGCCGCTCATCCCGAGCCGCAGGGAGACATCGCCCGGAGTCAGCGGCACCCTGACGACGAAGGCGGTGCCGCCGGTCTTCGTGCTCATCGAGGTGGTCGCGATCTGCGACACGGTGCCGTCGAACGGGTGTCCGGGGAAGGCGTCGAGGGTGACCGAGGCCTTCTGGTCGGGCGTCACCCCCGCGATGTCGGCCTCGTCGACCTGGGCGGCGAAGTCCACCGCGGAGAGGTCGACGATGCTGAAGACCGGTGCCGCGGTGGTGACGGCGGCACCCGCGGCCGCCTTCGGCCCGGAACCGTCGAGGGACAGCACGGTCAGCACGGGGAACGACACCACGCCGCCGGTCGGCGCGGTGATCGTCGCGTTCCGCGCGTTGTTCTGGGCGTTCGTCCGTACGACGACAGCGGCTGAGCGGGCCGCCGACGCGGCGCTCGAGGCGGCGTCGGCCGACTTCTCGGCCGCGTCGGCCGCGGAGAGCGCGGCGGAGCGGGCGGAGGTCTGGTCACTGGTGGCGTGTGGCATCGCGAGCGCCGCGGCACGTTGCGCCCGGGCGGTCGCGAGCTGTGCCTTCGCCGCCTGGCCCTGGGCGTCGGCCTGGGCGACCTGCGCGTCGGCCTGGGCAACGGCGGCCCGCATCGACGCCTGGTCCAGGGTGGCGAGGACGTCGCCGGCCTTGACGGTCTGGCCGTCGCTCACCCGGACGTCGTCCAAGGTGCCGGCGACCGGCGAGTAGACGGCCGTTCGTGAGGTCGCGTCCACGGTGCCGGGCGCCGAGACGCTGACGGAGAGATCCTGCACGGAGGCCCGTGCGGTGTTCACCGTCGGCTTGCCGGCCTGGCTCGAGAACGCGTACCCACCGCCGAGGGCGGCGAGGACGGCCAGCGTGGCGACACCGGCGATGATGCGCCCCTTCTTCATCTGCACTCCTACGCTCGCTGGTCGGACGGCCCGTCCAGGGCCGCCAGGAAGGGGGCGCGGGACGCCCCGAGGAAGGCACCGTCCACGGGCACCTGGAACGATCCGGGTGCGGCGCCGAGGATGCGCTCGACCGCCGAGGTCAAGGAGGCGATCCCGCGCAGCAGGGTGTCCACCCAGGCCTCCTCGGTCGTCGTGGCCAGAGCCCGGTCGAACATCCGTCCGCCGGCCTCGATCCAGATCGACAGCACCAGATCGGTGGTCGCCTCCGGGTCGTCGACCGCGAGCGAACCGTCGGCCGTGCCTCGCTCGACCAGGGGGAGGAAGACCTCCCGCATCCGCCCGGCCCATTCGTCGAAGAGCTGGTAACGCAGCGGAAGATTCTCCCGCTTGTACAACAACGGGACGAAGGCGTACGCGTCGGTCACGTGACCGGTCTTCCAGGTCGTCGCGCCCAGCATCAGCGCACGGAAGCGCTCCAGTCCGCTGCCCGTCAGCCGACTCGCAGTGGCCTCCAGCTCGACGAACAGCGCATCGACGTAGCGCCCGACCAGAGCGAGGAGCAGATCCTGCTTGGAGGCGAAGTAGTAGTAGAAGGTCCCCTTGGCGACCGACGCCTCGCGGGTCAACTGCTCGATCGAGAGCGCCTCGAACCCCACCTCGGCACACAGCCCCAGGGCGACGTCGAGCAGCTGCTCGCGCCGTTCCTCCGGTGCCTTGGAAACCCTCACCACGAGGAAAAGAATAGAGCTGACTGACCGTCAGTCAAGTAGGTCCTGACGACTTCTTCACACGGTCGTACGTCCCGTTCCTCACACCACCGGTCACCCCGAATCGACCCCGCCGACGCGCCGGGTGGGTCACTGTGGATCCATGGCTCCCGCAACACTGACCTTCCTCGGCGCGGCCGGCACGGTCACCGGCTCCAAATTCCTGCTCACCCTCGACGGACGGCGCATCCTCGTCGACGCCGGCATGTACCAAGGGGAGAAGCACTGGCGCTCGATGAACTGGGCGCCGTTCCCGGTGGATCCGGCCGACATCGACGACGTGGTGCTCACCCACGCCCACATGGACCACTGCGGCTACCTGCCGCGCCTGGTCAAGGAGGGGTTCACCGGAGACGTCTGGGCCACCGAGGGCACCGCAGCGCTGGCCGAGATCGTGCTGCGGGACGCGGCCTACCTCCAGGAGCGCGATGCCGAGCACGCCGCCCGGTACGGCTACTCCAAGCACCGGCCCGCCCTGCCGCTCTACACCGAGGACGACGTCCGCGAGACGCTCACCCACCTGCGGCAGGTGGCGTACGACACCGACGTCGATCTGGGCCACGGCGTCCGGTGCCGGTGGACCCGGGCCGGGCACATCCTCGGTTCGGCGAGCGTCCGGGTGTCGACCGACCGTACGGCGGTCCTCTTCTCCGGCGACATCGGGCGCCATGACCACCCGGTGCTGCGGGCCCGCGACATCCCGCCGGGCGCCCCGTTCGTGGTCGTCGAGTCGACGTACGGCGACCGGGAGCACCCCGAGCCCGACCGGCCGCACGAGGAGTTCGCGGCCGCGATCCGCGACACCGTCGCCCGGGGTGGGAAGGTGTTGATCCCGGCCTTCGCGGTGGATCGTACGGAGGTGGTGCTGAAGACCATCGGGGAGATGCAGCAGGACGGACGGATCCCGACGGTGCCGCTCTACGTCAACAGCCCGATGGCGCTCAACGCCCTGCGGGTCTACCGCTCCCCCGTCCATCGCGCCGAGCTGCGCCCGGATCTGGACGTCGAGGAGTTCCTCGGGCTGCCGAACGTCCACGAGACGCCCGATGCGGACAGTTCGAGGGAGCTCAGTGAGCTGCGCGGCCCGGCGATCATCATCTCCTCGTCGGGGATGGCCACCGGCGGCCGAGTGCTGCACCACCTGGAGGACATGCTCCCCGACCCGCGCAACACGGTGATCCTCACCGGCTACCAGGCCACCGGCACCCGTGGCCGCAGCCTGGAGGAGGGCGCCCGGGAGCTGAAGCTGCACGGGCGCTACATCCCGGTGCGGGCCCAGATCGTGCGGGATGCCGAGTTCTCCGTGCACGCCGACGCCACCGACCTGGTCGACTGGCTGCGCGACCTCGACCGGGTGCCGGAGACGGTGTTCGTCGTGCACGGTGAGCCGGACGCGGCCGCGGCGCTGCACGGACGGATCGCCGACGAACTCGGCTGGACCTCCGCGGTGGCCCGGTACGGCGAAGTGGTGATCGTCGAGCCGCGCACCGGCCGGGACCGCTGAGCGGACGCTCAGCGGGTCTGGCCAGTGTCATGGGCCACTGCAAGGATGGCCCCATGAGCGAGAACACGATTCCACCGGGTCGCCCCATCTGGATCGACCTCACCACCACCGACATCGACAAGGCCCGCGCGTTCTACGGGGACGTCTTCGGCTGGACCTTCGAGGACCAGGGCGCCGACTTCGGCAACTACAACATGATCAAGTCCGGGGATGCCTTCATCGGCGGCATGATGGGCCGGGTGCCCGACATGCCGGCCGGGCCGGACGTCTGGACGGTCTACCTGCACACCCCCGACGCGCAGGCCACCTGTGACAAGGCCACCGCCCACGGCGGCAGCGTGATGGTCCCGCCGATGCAGGTCGGCGGCTCCGGCACGATGGGCGTCATCGTCGACTCGGCGCAGTGCGCCACCGGATTCTGGCAGCCCGGCGACTTCGGCGGCACCGAACGGATGGCCGTGGCCGGTGCGCCGTGCTGGTTCGAGATCTTCACCCCGGCGTACGCCACCAGCCTCGACTTCTACCGCGACGTCTTCGCCTGGACCATCGCCCCGATGAGCGACACCGACGACTTCCGCTACGCCACCGACGGCGCGGACGATGCCGCTGCGGCCGGGATCATGGAGGCGACCTTCCTCGGCGACGGCCCCGGCTTCTGGCGGACCTACCTCGGTGCCGTCGACGTCGACGCCACCGCCGCCAGCATCGTCGCGGCCGGCGGCACGGTGGTCGAGGCACCGCAGGACTCGCCGTACGGCCGCTTCGCCGTCGTCACCGACGACCAGGGCGCCGGCTTCCTGATCGTCCAGGCCCCGGCGGCCTGACCGTCCGGACCAGCGACTGTCACCCGGCCCGGAGCACCGCCACGGTGTTCCGGGCCGTCGCGTCGTCGACCACCAGATCGGTCACCACCCCGGCGCGCAGCGCCCCGACCAGGGCCCGACTCTTCCCCGGAGAACCGACGACGCACAGCCGATGCGGCACGACCGCCAGCTCCTCGGGCGTCATGCCGGACGCCCGACGGTTGATCGGGATCTCCGCCCACGAACCGTCCTGACGCAGCATCACCGTGCACACGTCGCCCACCACGCCGTCGGCCGCGAGGCCGGCGATCTCCTCACCCGACAGGTAGCCGCCGGCATAGACGTGCGAGGCGACCTGCCCGGAGAGCGAGCCCACGCTGAAGACGGCGAGGTCCATCCGGCGGCGCAGGTCGAGCATCCGGCGGACGAACCGTTCCCGCCACAGCACCTCGCGGGTTTCCGCCTCGTCGAAGAACGCCGGCACGGGGAACTGCACCACGCGCTCCCCCAGCGCTCGTCCGGCATCCTGCAGGATCATCCCGGCGTACGGGATGCCGGAGGTGGACGGATTGGCCGCGCCGTTGATCTGGACGATCGTCGCGCACGCCTGCGGGACCGGCTCGAGCTGGTGGACCACCTGCTCCAGCGTCGTGCCCCAGGCGATCCCGATCACCGGATCGACCGCCTCCGCCGCGTACGCCGCCAGACGTTGCGCGGCCGCGCTGGCCACCAGCCGCAGGCGCTCGACGTCCCCGACGAGGTCGGGCACCGGGATGACGTGCACCTCGATCCCGAACATCCCGGCCAGCACGTCGCCGGCCGCGGTGTGCTGCTCGGGGCGGACCAGACTGATCCGTACGACCCCCGTCTCCCGGGCATCCTTCAGCAGCCGCGACACGGTCGAGCGTGACGTCCGCAGCTGGCGCGCGACACTGTCCATCGTGGCGCCCTGCTCGTAGTAGAGCTCGGCCGCTCGGTACATCTCACTGACGCGATCTCCCACGGGACCACCCCCTCCTGCACATCCTTCCATCAAGGTTGCACGTCCGTCCACCCCGACGAACGATGGTG
Organism: Raineyella sp. LH-20; assembly: GCF_033110965.1. Classification (NCBI taxonomy): domain Bacteria; kingdom Bacillati; phylum Actinomycetota; class Actinomycetes; order Propionibacteriales; family Propionibacteriaceae; genus Raineyella; species Raineyella sp. LH-20. The sequence goes on from NZ_CP137003.1 coordinate 3,414,879, forward strand.
TCACCGCGGCACCGACGCACCGGAACCACCCGAGCGGCGACCGCGGTCCCAGGCGGACCGAACCACCGCGCCCGAGGGCACGGTCTCGCCGCATCAGTGTGGATGTCCAAGGAGCAGACATGGCCAGTAACCGGTTGACCCGCGAGTCGCGTCAGGCCGCCCTGGAGGCGATGGCGGACGGCGAAGGACTCGACGTCCTGGTGATCGGCGGCGGCGTCACCGGCGCCGGGATCGCCCTCGATGCCACCACCCGCGGCCTGCGCACCGGCATCGTCGAGGCGCGCGACTGGAGCCAGGGCACCTCGAGCCGATCCAGCAAACTCGTCCACGGCGGACTGCGCTACCTCTACCAGCTCGACTTCAAGCTGGTCGCCGAGGCACTCAAGGAGCGCGGTCTGCTGCTCACCACCATCGCCCCGCACCTGGTGAAGGCCCAGCCCTTCCTGTGGCCGCTGCGGACCCCGGTGATCGAGCGCGCCTACAGCGCGGTCGGCGTCGGCATGTACGACGCTCTCGCCGTGATCGGCGCCCACGGTCGTACGGTCCCGCTGCAGAAGCACTACTCCCGCAAGGGCGCCAAGCGGCTGTTCCCCGGCATCCGCGAGGACGCGCTGTGCGGGGCGATCCGCTTCTACGACGCCCGGGTCGACGACTCCCGGCTGGTCATCGACCTGGTCCGGACGGCCGCCGGCAACGGCGCACTCGCCGCCTCGCGCACCGAGCTCACCGAGCTCGTCAAGGACGCGGCCGGCCGGGTCGTGGGCGCCGTCCTCACCGACCTGGAGACCGGGACGACCCACACCGTCAAGACCCGCCAGGTGATCAACGCGACCGGTGTCTGGACCCAGCAGACCCAGCGCCTCGGTGGCAAGGGCGGCCTCAAGGTGCTCGCCTCCAAAGGCATCCACATCCTGGTCCCGCGGGACCGGATCGACGCCACCACCGGCATCTTCCTGCGCACCGAGAAGTCGGTGCTCTTCATCATCCCGTGGCAGCGCTACTGGGTGATCGGCACCACCGACACCGCCTGGCACGAAGACCTCGCCCACCCGGTCGCCACCAGCGCCGACATCGACTACATCCTCGCGCACGCCAACTCGGTGCTGGCCGAGCCGCTGACCCGTGACGACATCATCGGCACCTTCGCCGGCCTGCGGCCCCTGCTGCAGCCGGGCACGATGGACGAGTCGCAGTCGACGAAGATCTCCCGCGAGCACACCGTCACCCAGGTCGCCCCAGGCCTGGTGTCCATCGCCGGCGGCAAGCTGACCACCTACCGCGTGATGGCCGAGGACGCGGTCGACTTCGTCCTCGGCAAGGAGCGTGCCCGGCGGATGCCGTCGCGGACCACCACCACGCCGCTGGTCGGCGCGGAGGGTCTGGCCGACGTGGAGGCGCAGGCCGGCCGGATCGCCCAGGAGCACGGCTGGACCGCCGACCGCGTCGAACACCTGCTCGGCCGCTACGGCGCCGAGCTGCCGACCCTGCTGGCGATGATCGCCGACGATCCCTCGCTCGCCCGGCCACTGCCCGAGGCCGACGCCTACCTCGCGGCCGAAGTCGCCTTCGCCGTCACGCACGAGGGCGCGCTGCATCTGGAGGACATCGTCAACCATCGCGTACGCCTCGCGATGGAGACCCCGGACCGTGGGATCAGCGCCCTGCCGGCCATCGCGGCCGTCGCGGCCGACCAGCTCGGCTGGGACGACGCGACCCGCGAGCTGGAGATCGCCTCCTACGAACGCCAGGCCCGGGCCGAGCTGGAGGCCGAGCGCCGGGCGACCGACACCGATGCCGTCGCGGCCCGTCTCGAGGCGGACGACCTGCGTCCGGTCCGGCCCCTCGGGGTCGCCTGACCTCCGGACCCGAGGCTCACCGACTCTGACTCGGTCCGGTCCCGCGTGCCGATCAGTCCGGCCCGCTGACGGATCAGTCCGACCCGCTGACGGATCGGCCCGGTCTTGCATGCGGACCGGGCCGATCCCCCAGTCTTCGGATCCAGCGATCCGCCGACTCCCCGACCATTCCCCCGATGCCCCCACTCCGACCGGGCGCCCGGTCACCCCCCTCACTGCTCCAGGAGAAGCAATGCCGCTCTCTTCGATCTTCCTGTCCGAACTCGTCGGCACCGCCGCCCTCACCCTGTTGGGCTGCGGCGTCGTCGCCTCCCACGCACTGCCACACTCCAAAGGAAATGGCGGAGGGTGGGTGCTGATCACCTTCGGCTGGGGGCTCGCCGTGTTCGTCGGCGTGTACGCCGCCTTCGCCAGCGGCGGCCACCTCAATCCGGCGGTCACCCTCGGCCTGGCGATCGCCGGACGTGACCTCGCGCCCGGGGTCCCACCCACCGCAGCCGCCGTCGCCACCTACCTCGCCGCTCAGTTGACCGGCGCCTTCCTCGGCGCCGTCGCCTGCTGGCTCGTCTACCACGAGCACTTCAAGGAGGAGGCGCCCGCCGCGGACAAACTCGGCGTCTTCGCCACCGGTCCGGCGATCCGCCGCTACGGCTGGAACTTCGTCTCCGAGTTCATCGGCACCTTCGTCCTGGTCGGCTGGGTGCTGGTCTCGGGCAAGACTCCGGCGGAGCTCGGACCGCTGGCGGTCGCCTCGGTGGTGACCGTGATCGGCATGTCCCTCGGTGGGCCGACCGGCTACGCCATCAACCCCGTCCGTGACCTGGGTCCCCGACTCGCCCACGCGATCCTGCCGATCCCGGGCAAGGGTTCCAGCGACTGGGCCTACGCCTGGGTCCCGATCCTGGCACCCTTGGCAGGTGGCGCCGTCGCCGCGCTGACCATGCCCCTCATCCCCTCCCTCTGATATCCCCCACACCACCGGAAAGCACAGACATGAGCAACGACGCCCAGTACGTGATGGCCATCGACCAGGGAACCACGAGCTCCCGGGCGATCATCTTCGACCATGCCGGAGACATCGTCTCGGTCGGTCAGCTGGAGCACGAGCAGATCTTCCCCCGGCCGGGCTGGGTCGAGCACGACGCCCAGGAGATCTGGGCGAACGTCAACGAGGCGATCGGGCAGGCCCTCGCCAAGGCACAGGTCAACCGCCACCAGCTCGCCGCTGTCGGCATCACCAACCAGCGCGAGACCACGGTCGTCTGGGACCGGCACACCGGCGAGCCCGTCCACCACGCCATCGTCTGGCAGGACACCCGCACCCAGGAGATCTGCGACCGGCTCGCCGCCGATGGCGGGATCGAGCGCTACCGCTCCCGCACCGGCCTGCCGCTGTCGAGCTACTTCGCCGGCCCCAAGGTGACCTGGATCCTGGAGAACGTCCCCGGCGCCCGCGCACGCGCCGAGGCCGGCGACCTGTTGATGGGCACCATGGACACCTGGGTGCTGTGGAACCTGACCGGCGGCGTCGACGGCGGCGTCCACCTGACCGATGTCACCAACGCCTCCCGTACGCTCCTGATGGATCTGCGTACGCTGCAGTGGGACCCGCAGATCTGCGCCGACCTGGGCATCCCGATGTCGATGCTGCCGCAGATCCGGTCCTCCTCCGAGATCTACGGCGAGGGCCGTCCCAACGGCCTGCTGATCGACACCCCGATCGCCGGCATCCTCGGCGACCAGCAGGCGGCCACCTTCGGACAGGCCTGCTTCGAGAAGGGCAGTGCCAAGAACACGTACGGCACGGGGTGTTTCCTGTTGATGAACACCGGCACCGAGCCGGTCTTCAGCGACAACGGGCTGCTCACCACGGTCGGCTACAAGATCGGCGACCAGCCGACCCACTACGCACTCGAGGGGTCGATCGCGGTGGCCGGGTCGTTGGTCCAGTGGCTGCGCGACAACCTGCGGATGTTCGACAGCTCCGCCGAGGTGGAGAAGCTCGCCCTCGAGGTGGCGGACAACGGCGGCGCCTACATCGTGCCGGCCTTCTCCGGACTGTTCGCCCCGTACTGGCGGCCGGAGGCCCGCGGCGCGCTGGTCGGTCTGACCCGCTTCGTCAACCGCGGCCACATCGCCCGGGCGGTGCTGGAGTCGACGGCCTACCAGACCCGCGACGTGGTGCAGGCGATGTTCGCCGACTCCGGCGTGGAACTGACCTCGCTGAAGGTCGACGGCGGCATGGTCGCCAACGAGACGCTGATGCAGTTCCAGGCCGACATCCTCGGCGCCCCGGTGGTGCGGCCCCAGGTGGCCGAGACGACGGCCCTCGGCGCGGCGTACGCCGCCGGCATCGCGGTGGGCTACTGGGCCGGGGAGGACGACGTGGTCGCCAACTGGCAGCAGGGCTCCTGCTGGACCCCGTCGATGGATCCGGCCGAACGGGAGCGCCTCTACCGCTGCTGGCAGAAGGCGGTCACCCGCACCTTCGACTGGATCGACGAGGACACCCGGCAATGATCAGCCCGCGTTGATCGTGGCTTCCTTCACCGCGCTCTGCGGGGTCTGGTACTTGTCGATCAGCTTCTGGTAAGAACCGTCGGCGATCGCCGCCTGCAGGGCCTTCTGCACCGCGTCGCGCAGCTGGGTGTCGTCCTTGGGGACGGCGACGCCCAGCGGGCCGGCGATCACCTGCTGGCCGACGACCTCGAACTTCCCCTTGGACTGCTGGGTGTTGTAGACGGCGACCGGGTACTCCTGGATGCCGGCGACCGCCCGGCCCTGTTCGATCTGCAGCATGGCCTCCGACTCCCGGTCGAAGGCCATCACGGTGACCTTGCCCTTGCCCGCCTGCTCACACTTCGGCGACAACTCGGAGGTGACGTACTCCTCCTGGGTCGTGCCGCGCTGCAGCGAGATGGTCTTGCCACACAGGTCGTCGACCGAGGTCAGCCCGTTCGGGTTGCCGGCCTTGACGAACATGATCGATCCGGACAGGTAGTAGTCGACGAAGTCGACCTCCTTCTGGCGCGCCTTCGTGTCGCTCATCGACGAGATGGCGGCATCGAAGCGGCCCGACTGCAGCTGGGTGATCAGCCCGTCGAAGGTCGAGTTGTTGAAGACCACCGGCACGCCCAGCTTGGCGCCCAGCAGATCACCGATCTCCTTGTCGAAGCCGATCACGGTGGTGCCGTCGGTGTCGTAGTACTCCATCGGGGCGTACGCGATGTCGCTGCCGACCTGGATCGAGCCCTTGTCCTTGATCGCCTGCGGCAGCGACGCGTAGAGCGGTGCCGAGGTGTCGACCCCGCCCGCCCCGGCCGCCGGGGTGGCCGCGGCGCCCCCGGACCCGCCGCCGCACGCCGTCAGGGACGCCGCCGCGACGAGCGCGACGACCGGGGCCAGGAGGTGCCTGGAGATCTTCATGGAGGACCCTTCCGGGGGGACCGGGCGCAACCGCTACCCGATCACTTCCCGCTGTTGATGGCGGCTTCCGTCACCGCGGACTGCGGCGTGCCGTACGTGTCGAGAAGCTTCGCATACGACCCGTCCGTGATCACGGCCTGCAGGGCCTCCTTGAACGCGTCGCGCAGCTCGGGGTTGTCCTTGGAGACCGCGATGCCGAGCGGTGCGGCGGTCACCTGGTCGCCGACGGTCTCGTACTTGCCGCCCGACTGCTTGGCGCTGTAGACGGCCACCGGGTAGTCCTGTAGACCGGCGACGGCGCGGTCCTGCTGGATCTGCAACATCGCCTCGGACTCGTGGTCGAAGGCGAGCACGTTGACCTTGCCCTTGCCGGCCTGCTCGCACTTCGGCGTGAGCTCGTCGGTGACGTACGCGTCCTGGACCGTGCCGCGCTGCAGGGCGATGGTCTGCCCGCACAGGTCGTCGACGGACTTCAGCGCGTGCGGGTTGCCCGCCTTGACGATCATCACCGACCCGGACATGTAGTAGTCGACGAAGTCGACCTCCTTCTGGCGGTCCGGGGTGTCACTCATCGCGGTGATGGCGGTGTCGAAACGCTTCGAGTTGACCTGGGTGACCAGGCCGTCGAACGTCGAGTTGTTGTAGACGAACGGCACGCCCAGCTGCTTGGCGAGCAGGTCGCCGAGGTCCTTGTCGAAGCCGATCACCGTCTTGCCGTCGGCGTCGAAGTACTCCATCGGCGCGTACGCCGCGTCGGTGCCGACCTGGATCGACCCCTTGTCCTTCACCGACTGGGGAAGCTTCGCGTACAGCGGGGCCGACGTGTTCACCGTCGTCGGCGCCGAGGCAGCCGCCGGTGAGCCCGAGCCGGCGGCGGCGCCGTTGCCGCCACAGGCCGCCAGGCCACCGGCCAGGACGACCGCGGTCAGCGGCGCCAGTACGCGGGTGATCATCTTCATCGAGCAGGTCCTTTCGCAATCACGGGCCCCGCCGGACCCAGTACCCGGCGAATACTACAACTCACGTGCTTCGGGCCCCTCACCGGAGAGGGCCGGAGGTTGAGCCGAATCTGGCGGCTCAGCTCCGCTTGCCGCGGCCGACCCACGCAACGACGCCACGTGCGCCCGGCCGGGACTGCCGAGGGGTCAGATTCGGCTCACGCCCGAACGCCGACCGGGCCCGGAGCGCCGTGGATCCGTCCCCCGCCCACCCGGTGAATGAACAAGCGCCGGCGGACCCAGCCCTGCGGCGCTCGCCCCTGCCGCGCGACAGAGCTACTTATCACAGCACCTTCGACAGGAACGCCTGGGTCCGGGGCTCGCGCGGGTTGCCCAGCACGTCGGCGGGTCGTCCCTCCTCGACGATGACCCCGCCGTCCATGAAGGCCAAGTAGTCGCCGACCTCGCGGGCGAAGCCCATCTCGTGGGTGACGACGACCATCGTCATGCCGTCCTCGGCGAGCTGCTTCATCACACCGAGGACATCACCGACCAGCTCGGGGTCGAGCGCCGAGGTCGGCTCGTCGAAGAGCATCAGCTCCGGCTTCATCGCCAGCGCACGGGCGATCGCGACCCGCTGCTGCTGCCCGCCGGACAGCTTGCCCGGGTAGGCGTTCGCCTTGTCCGGCAGGCCGACCCGTTCCAGCAACTCCACCGCGGTGGCCCGGGCGGTGGCCGCCGGGACTCCCGCGACGTGGATCGGGGCCTCGCAGATGTTCTCCAGCACGGTCATGTGCGGGAACAGGTTGAACCGCTGGAAGACCATGCCGATGCCCTGGCGCTGTTCGGCGATCTCCTTGTCGCGCAACTCGTGGAGCTTCCCCTCCCGCTCCTTGTATCCGACCAGGTGGCCGCGCACCCGCAGGCTGCCGCCGTTGATCCGCTCCAGGTGGTTGATGCAGCGCAGGAAGGTCGACTTGCCCGACCCGGAGGGGCCGATCAGGACGGCCACCTCGCCGCGGGTCACCTTCATGTCGATGCCCTTGAGCACCTCCAGGGAGCCGAAGCGCTTCCGGACCCCGCGGGCCTCGACGATGATGTCCTGGCCGGCGGCGGTGCCGCCTGCTGCGTTGTGCTCGCTCATTCCTGCCTGCCGAACTTGAGGTTGCGCTTCACGGTGGCCAGCGGGCCGCCGTCCTGGCCGGACTCCTGGTCGGAGCGGTTGAAGTACCTCTCCAGGTAGTGCTGGGCGATCGAGAAGACGGTGGTGAGGATCAGGTACCAGGCCGAGACGGTGATCAGCATCTCGATCACCTGCAGGGTGTTGGAGTAGATCCGCACAGCTGCCTGCAGCAGTTCGAGGTACTGGATCGAGTAGGCCAGCGACGAGGTCTTCAGCATGTTGATGAACTCGTTGCCGGTCGGCGGGATGATCACCCGCATCGCCTGCGGCAGCACGATCCGCCGCATGGTGTGCGTACGTGACATGCCCAGGGCGCTGGCCGCTTCCATCTGGCCCTTGTCGACCGACTGGATGCCCGAGCGGACGATCTCGGCCATGTAGGCACCCTCGTTGATGCCCAGGCCCAGCAGCGCCGCCACGAACGGCGTCATCACGGCGTTCGTCTGGATCGACGTCCCCGGGATGTACTGGAAGACCAGCGAGAGGTTGTACCAGATCATCAGCTGGACCAGCACCGGAGTGCCACGGAACAGCCAGATGTAGAACTCCGCGACACCGCGGGTGACCCAGTTGTCCGACTGGCGCATCACCGCGACCAGGATGCCGAGCACGACACCGATGACCTGGGCGAGCACGCTGATCAGCAGCGTGTTGCCCATGCCCTTGAGCACCTGGCTCTGCAGGAAGTACTTGGGCGGCACGGTCCAGTCGATGCTGGCCTGGGAGAAGGCCCAGACGAGCAGGCCGAGCAGGACCAGGACCACGCCGGCGCCGACCCACCGCCACGGATGGCGGACCGGGACCGCGACGATGTCCCCGTTCACCGGGGGGCGGGTGCCCTCGGTGTTCACAGAGGTGCCAGCGTCGTCACCGGCACCCGGAGCAGTGGAGCCGGCCATGTCACTTGCCCGCGTTGATGGTGGCCTTGTCGATGGCGCCCTGCGGGGTGTCGTACTTCGCGATCAGCTGCTGGTACGACCCGTCGTCCATCACCTGCTGCACCGCCTGCTGCAGCACGTCGCGCAGCTCGGTGTCGGACTTGCGCACCGCGATGCCCAGCGGGTTGGCGATGACCTGCTCGCCGGCGGTCTCGTACGCCCCGTTGCCCTGCTTCACGTTGTACGCCGCGACCGGGTAGTCCTGCATGCCCGAGTCGGCGCGACCCTGCTTGACCTGCAGCATCGCCTGGGACTCGGTGTCGAAGGCCAGCAGGTTGATCTGCGGCTTGCCCGCGGCCTTGCACTGGTCCTGCAGGGTGGTCTGGATGTACTGGTCCTGGCTGGTGCCGCGCTGCACGGCGACCGTCTTGCCGCACAGATCCTCAACGGTCGCGATGGCCTTCGGATTGCCCTTCTGGACGAGCATCACCATGCCGGCGCGGTAGTAGTCGACGAAGTCGACCTCCTTCTGCCGCTCCGGGTTGTCGGTCATCGCGGAGATGATGGTGTCGAGCCGGTTCGAGGTGAGCTGGGTGATCAACCCGTCGAAGGTGGTGCCGTTCCAGACGAAGGGCACGCCGAGCTTCTGGGAGAGCAGGTCGCTGAGCTCCTTGTCGAAGCCGATCACCGTCTTGCCGTCGGTGTCGTAGTACTCCATCGGGGCGTACTCGATCGAGGCGCCGACCTGGATGGAGCCCTTGTCCTTGATCGCCTGGGGAAGCTTCGCGTAGAGCGGGGCGCTGGTGTTGACGGTGGTCGGTGCCGCCGCGGCAGGACTCCCGCTCGCCGCGGGGGTGCTCGAGCCACCGCCGCACGCGGCCAGCGTGCCGGCCACCGCCAGCGCGGCCGCCGCGGCGAACAGTCGTGCCATCTTCTTCATCGACTTTCCTTCCGTGGAACCATGCGTGAGCCCCCGCGGGTCTCCTCGCTCGGGACATGCTAGTGGACGCGTGTCACGATCCTGTTGCCCGCCGATCGAGGAACGGACGTCGTACGGTCACACCCGACTGCCCCCCGCGATCACCAGGACTGGGCAAGCACCAGCGGCAGCACCACCTGAGCCCCGAAAGTGACCGGGTCATCGGGCAGCAGGTCGGCGATCACCCCCGCGGGGAACCGATCCGCGGCATCGGTGAGGTCGGCGAGCAACCGCCGGGTGGTCCGCTCGGCCAGCTCGGCCGGTCCGACCAACCACTCGTTCTCCAACTCGTACGCCGCCCGCTCGTCGAGCATCCGCAGCATCAGCACCTCACGCGCCATCGTCCGTGGATCGCCTCCGCCGGGCGGTTGCCCGGGCAGTCCGCCGCCGAGGCGACGCCCGAGCCAGCGCGCGGCGTCCCGCAGGCCGGCGTCCCACCGGCCGGCGCCGAGCACCAAGGCATACTCCGCACGCACGTCACGCGGGATCGGCTGACCCTCCGCGTCGAAGCCCCCGGCGCAGTGGGCGGCGACCCTGGCCAGCGCCCGGGCGGGGACCGACGGGTCGCGGCCGGCCGTCGCGAGAGTGGTGACCAGGTTCATCGCCGCGACGGCGCCGAGCGGGACCGGCCCCAGCTCCCCGACCAGGTCGGCGGCCCGGTCGAGCCAGCCGGTGTCCCCGGTCGCCGTGTGCAGGCCGAGACAGGCCAACACCGCTTCCGGGTCGGTCCGCGCACGCAACGGTCCGGTCACCGACGCCTCGACCACGTCGAGAGCGCGCAGCGGGTCGACCAGGCCCGGCCCGGCCAACGCGGCCAGCACCAGCGCCGCAGCGGTCGTCGTGCCGAGCACTCCGGTCAGTCCGTGGCCGAGGCCCGGATCGTACGCACCGGTCAGGTCGTACGGGTCGGTCAGGTCGTACGGGTCGGCGTGGTCGTACGGGTTGGTCTCCGACACGCCGGCCCGATCCAGCAGCCGGCCGGCCCAGGTGGCCGCGACCTGGTCGAGCGCCGGCGCCCACCGGGCCTCGACCAGCGTGGTCCCGCGCGCCGAGTTGAGACGTACGGTCACCCGGTGCCGTCCGGCGGCGGGCAGGATCTCCACGGTGTCCCCGACGAGGTCGACCTCGAGATCCTCCCCCTCGTCGTCCACCGCCTGGTCGAGATCGGCGATGACCAGCGGCACCGTGTCGGGCAGGTCGACCGGATCCGGCCACCATCCGGGCAGCACCACCGCGGCAGCCCGCAGGTCCGGCAGCCAGCTCGCCTGCCAGTGCCACAGCCGGCGTTCCCCCACGTCCCAGTGCGACGACGGTCCGAGTTCGAAGGCGTCGGTCGCCTCGGTGGCGCCCTGCCGCTGCCGCACCACCAGCAGTGGGCCGTCACCACGAGGGGCGACGATCCAGGCCGCCTCGGCGCCGGCGCTCCAGGTCCAGGCCTCGCAGCCCCGGGCCGGCACCGGGCGCAACCGCACTCCTGCGGCGCGCGGTGCACCGGAGGTGTTCACGGCGACGATCCGCTGGTCCCAACCGGCCAACACGCTGTGGCGGATGTCGAGGTGGACGGGACCGTCGCGATGGACCTCCACCTCATCCTCCGCCCGGGCGACCAGTGGCGCGGTGGTGTCGCTGCCGGCGAGTCGGATGTCGAGGCCGTCGAGGTACGGGCCCCACTGGTCGTGGACCAGCGACACCAGTTCCCCGTCCTCGTCGAAGGCGAGCACGGCCTCACACCACCGCAGCTGCGTGGCGGCGCGTCCGACCATCTCACTCACCCCGCTGACAGGTCGGGCACCAGAACAGGTTGCGACCGGCCAGGTCACGCTGCCGGATCGGGGTGCCGCAGACCAGGCACGGCTGCTCGGTGCGGCGGTAGACGTACACCTCGCCACCGTGGTCGTCCACCCGGGGTGGACGACCCATCGCCTCGGGGGTGTGGTCGGGGCGTACGGTGTCGATCCGGCCGAGCCGCTTGCCCTCCGCCATCAGGTCGACCAGGTCCTCCCAGAGCCGGCACCACAGGGCTGGGCTGACAGTGTTGGCCGGCAGCAGTGGATCCACCCCGTGCCGGAAGAGCACCTCGGCCCGGTAGACGTTGCCGACGCCGGCCAGCACCGACTGGTCGAGCAGGACCGTGGCGAGCGGACGGTGGGAACGCCGAAGCCGGTCGTACGCCCGCCCCGGATCGGCCTGCGGATCAAGCGGGTCCGGTCCGAGTCGGGCGATCATCGCGGCCTCGGTCGGCGGATCGGTCAGCCGACAGCCCTGCGGGCCGCGCAGGTCGGCGACCCGCCCGTCGGCGGCGATCCGCAGCCGTACCTGCCCGACCACCGGATGCGTCGGTGCGACGGTCATCCGGCCGATCAGACCCAGATGGATGTGCACGACCCGCTCGTCGTCGAACTCGACGAACAGGTGCTTGCCGACCGCTCGGGCCGCGGTCAGCGTCCGGCCGTCGAGCAGCAGTGCCTCGGCGGCGAAACGTCCCTGGGGGCTGCTCACCGTCACCGGGTGCCCGGCGAACGCTTCGTCGAGGTCGTCGGCGAGCCGATGCAGGACGTGACCCTCAGGCACCCGGCACCTCCTGTCCGTGCCACTGGGCGTGGCGCCTGTCTAGGCTAGTCGCATGACATCAGGAGCGGGCCAACGCGACCGCGGCACGTCCGCCGAGCGCGGCACGAGCACGTCCGCCGAGCGCGGCGAGACCTCACGTCCCGGACCGCGGATCCCCGGCGCGCGGCGGCGGCGCAACGGCGCCGACCAGGACCGTACGGCGTCCCGCAGACCGGCGCAGGAGGAGCGCGAGGGCCAGGCGGAGCGCGACACCCCGTTCCCCCACGACTTCGGCCGCGACGGCACGTCCGGCCTGGTCACCCACGACCGTGCGCTCCGCGCCCGGGAGGTGTCCCGGCCCACGCCCGAGGACGAGGCGGAGGCCGTCGCGGGCGCCGAGGCGATGCTGCGCAGACTCGGCCGGCACCACTGACCTACGCGCAGTGTCGAGCCCGTACGACTCCGGCCGGGTCGGGGCTGGCTGACATCGACCTACGCCGGGGGATCGACCGGTGCCGCCGACGTACGCCGGCCGGGCTGCCGGGACGCGGCCGACGTCAGCGGGACGCGTCGTACGCGCTGAGCTTGTCGATCCGGCGCTGGTGGCGTGCATCCTGCGAGTACGGCGTGGCGAGGAAGGCGCGGACCATCTCCAGGGCGAACTCCGGCTCGTGCTGGCGGGCGCCGACGGCGACCACGTTGGCATCGTTGTGCTCACGGCCCAGTTCGGCGATCGCGACGTTCCAGGCCAGGATCGACCGGATCCCCGGGACCTTGTTCGCCGCGATGTTCTCGCCGTTGCCCGACCCGCCGATGACGATCCCCAGCGACCCCGGATCGGCGGCCACGGCCTGGGCGCCCGGGATGCAGGTGTCCGGGTAGTCGTCCTGGGCGTCGTACTCGAGGGCGCCGTGGTCGACCACGTCGTGGCCGTCCTCGGTGAGGGCCTGGACGAGGTAGTTCTTCAGCTCGTACCCGGCATGGTCGGTGGCAATGTGAACGCGCATGCGGTCACTATCTCACGCCCCTACGTCGGGCTCCGGCGGCGTCACCACTGCCCGAACGGCCTGGCCGACGCCCTCCCGGTGGCTGTCACGGAGCCCACCTCCCCCACGGTCGCGCGCCTCACCGGCACCCCTCGGGGGTATCCCGCGTCCTCCCCCGGTCCTTCCGCCGACTCCTGGCGCCCGACCGGCACCCGCCTAGCCTTGACGCATGTCCGCCCCGTCCCACCCGCCCGGTCCCCGCGCCGAGCGCAGGGTCTCCCGACGCGTGGTGATGACGGGTCTGGGGGCCGCCGTGGTCGGCCCGGCCCTGGCTGCCTGCGGCGTCGGCTCCAGCGGGCCGGTCCGCGTCCCGCTCGAGCGCGCCTCCTGTGTCCCGGTCTCCGACACCGAGACGTACGCCCGGTTGGGCGAGGCCCGGCTGCGCTACGAGGTGAACGACAAGCCGATCACGCTGCGGATGGCACCAGGATTCGCCGGGCAGCTCGAGACGTGGTTCCGCGACTGGCGCGACCTCACCGGCACCGCCCCGGACCTGGTCGGGACGTACGGCTCCTGGCTGCCGGACGACGGCCGGTGCGACTCCTGGCACTACGCCGGGCGGGCCTTCGACCTCTCCCGGTTGGCGATCGGCGGGACCGACCTGGTCTCCTGCCGCTACGACACGTGGGGGTCGGGGGCCACCACGGGCAGGCTGGCCGGCTACTGGGCGCTGGCGGCGAGCCTGCACCTGCACTTCGCGTACGTGTTGACCTATCTCTACGACGACGCCCATCACAACCACATCCACGTCGACAACGGGGTGTCCGGTGCGGGCATGTCGACCTTCACCGGACGGTCCCGTGTGCAGAACCAGGCCGTCCAGGCGATCTGCCGCTACCTGTGGGACCGGCCGGTGCCGCTCACCGGCGCCTGGGACGCCGCCACCCGCAGCGGTGTCGCCGACATCCTGTCCGGGCTCGACCTGACCGGCGGCCTCACCCACCAGGAGACCTGGCAAGGCCTGCTCCGTGCCACGGTCCGCCGCTGGGCGGCGGGCCGCTGATCACCCGGCCCGACCACACCCCGATCCGACCACACCTGGCCCGACAGCGCCCCGGCCCGACGACGCCCCGGCCCGACGGCGCCCCGGTCTTCCTCTGGCGTTCCATAGGGCAAACCTATGGAACGCCAGAGGACATGAGCGGCCCGGCCCGGCCCGACCCGCCCCACGGTGAACGAACAAGCGCCGCCGTACACCCAGCCTGGCGGCGCTTGACCCTGCCCCGTGACTGACCCTGCCCCGTGACTGACCCTGCCTCGTGACTGACCCTGCCCCGTGACAGAAACACTTACATATCAGTCGAAGATCGGTCCCCGGGTGCGCGAGCGCTTCAGTTCGTAGAAGCCGTCGTACTCGGTCACCAGCGACACGCCGTCGAACAGTCGACCGGCCTGCTCCCCCGTCGGCGCCGGCGAGATCACCGGGCCGAACAGCGAGTGCCCGTTGATCCGGAGCACCGGGGTGCCCACCTCGTTGCCCACCGGGTCCATCCCCTCGTGGTGCGAGCGGCGCAGCGCCTCGTCGTTGGCGTCGGTCTCGGCCGCGTCGGCGAGTTCGGCGGGCAGGCCCACCTCGACCAGCGCAGCCTCCAGCGTCGCCCGGTCGCGTACGGCGGCCTGCGGGTGGAACCGGGTGCCGATCGCGGTGTAGAACTCCCGCAGCTTCTGCGAGCCGTACCGCTCCTCCACCGCCAGGGCGACCCGCGCCGAGCCCCAAGCACCGGCCAGGAACCGCTTGTAGTCCTCGGGCAGTTCGTCGCGGCCTTCGTTGAGCACCGACAGACTCATCACGTGGAAGACCGTCCGCACCGGACGGACCTTCTCCACCTCGAGCATCCAACGGGAAGTCATCCAGGCCCACGGACATTGCGGGTCGAACCAGAAATCCACCTGCTGGAGGGCCTTCTGCGCCACTGGCTGGGTCTCGGTCATGGTGTCGGTCACATCCGCAGCCTACTGCCCCCGTCAGCTCGTCCGCCCGGACCGGCCGACCGCCGCCCCCGCCCCGCCCCGCCCAGCCCCGCCCCGACCCGACCGAGCCGATCGGTCACCGAGTGCCCATCGGTGCCGGCTCTTTCGGCCGCCGATCGCCAGCTGAGGCGGGGGATTCCGCCGGAACACGCCGAAGGGACGCTAGTCTGACGACTGTCCCCGCAAGTGAGGTAGCACTCACTGCCCCCGGACAGCCTGCCCGCAGGCTCCCGACGACCCGAAGGGAAAGCCTTGTACTCCGAGAACATCACGCGCGAGGAGGCCCGGATCCGGGCCGGCCTGGTGACCACCGATGCCTACCGCGTCCTCGTCGACCTCACCGGGCGGGCGCCGTCCGGCGCTGCGCTGGCGGACCCGGACGGGACCTTCGTGTCCCGCTCGACGGTCGAGTTCTCCAGCCGTGCCGGAGTCACCTGGATCGACCTGATCGCGGACGCGGTCCTCGAGGCGTCCTTGGACGGGGAGCCGCTCGATGTGTCGGCGTACGACGGCGCCCGGCTGCCGCTCACCCTGACCGAGGGCGCGCACGAGCTCACCGTCGTCGGGTTGTGCCGCTACTCCCGCACCGGTGAGGGCCTGCACCGCTTCGTCGATCCGGCCGACCGGCGGGTCTACCTCTACACCCAGTTCGAGGTGGCCGACGCCCGGCGGATGTATGCCAACTTCGAGCAGCCGAGCCTCAAGGCGACGTACGAGCTGTCGGTCGTCGCTCCGCAGAACTGGGTCGTCATCTCCAACGCCGCGTCGGTCGACCCGGTGGTGATCGAGGAGCCCGATCCGCTGCACGGCTGGGACATCTGGGGCCTGCCGTACGCCCGCTGGGACTTCGCCCCGACGGTACGGATCTCGACCTATCTGACCGCGCTGATCGCCGGCAACTACCACCGGGTGCACGACACGTACACCGGCCCGCACGGCGACATCCCGCTGTCCCTGCTGTGCCGGGAGTCGATGGTGGAGCACCTCGACGCCGACCGCCTGTTCGCCACGACGAAGCAGGGCTTCGAGGTCTTCGAGGCCGCCTTCGGCACCCCGTACCCGTTCGGGACGTACGACCAGTCGTTCGTGCCGGAGTTCAATGCCGGCGCAATGGAGAACGCCGGCTGCGTCACCCACCGCGACGACTACCTCTTCCGCTCCCGGGAGACCGCCGCAGCGTACGAGAACCGCGACAACACGATCCTGCACGAGATGGCCCACATGTGGTTCGGCGACCTCGTCACGATGTCGTGGTGGGACGATCTGTGGCTCAACGAGTCGTTCGCCGAGTGGGCCTCGCACTTCGCGATGGCCGAGTACCACGAGCACCCCGAGCAGCCGTGGGTGACCTTCGCCAACCAGCGCAAGACCTGGGCCTACCGCCAGGACCAGCTGCCGACGACCCACCCGATCGCGGCCGACATGGTCGACCTGCTGGCGGTGGAGTCCAACTTCGACGGCATCACGTACGCCAAGGGTGCCTCCGCGCTGCGCCAGCTGGTGGCGTACGTGGGCCGGGACAACTTCCTCACCGGCGTCCGCCAGTACTTCGCCGACCACGCGTACGGCAACACCACCCTGCAGGACCTGTTCGACGCGCTGCAGACCGCCTCGGGCCGTGATCTGTCCGGCTGGGCCGCCCAGTGGCTCCAGGTGCCCGGGGTGAGCACCCTGGTCGCCGACTTCGACGTCGACGCCGACGGCCGGTTCAGCCGCTTCGCCGTACGCCAGTACCTGCCGGCGGCCTTCCCGGTGGCGCGGACCCACCGGATGGCGATCGGCCTCTACAACCGGGTCGACGAGCACACCATCACCCGCACCGCCCGGGTCGAGATCGACGTCGAGGGCGAGGTGGTCGACGTCGTGGACCTGGTCGGCGTCCCGCGCCCCGACCTGATCCTGCTCAACGACGACGACCTGACGTACGCCAAGGTCCGCCTCGACGCGCAGTCGCAGGCCACCGTGGTCGAGCACCTGGCCGACATCGACTCCGCGCTCGCCCGCGCCGTCTGCTGGGGCGCCGCCTGGGACATGACCCGGGACGGGGAGATGCTCGCCGCGGACTACATCGCCATGGTGCTCGGCGCGGTCGGCCGGGAGACCGACCCGACCGCCGTACAGCGGACGCTGGGCCAGGCGCTGACCGCGGCGACCTTCTACGCCCCCGACGAGCAGCGCGGCCAGCTCGACCACGCCCTCGAGATCGGTCTCGCCCATCTGGTCGCCGGGGCCGAGCGCGGATCGGACGCCCAGCTCACCTTCGTCCGGACCCTCGCCTCGGCCGCCGTCAGCGGCACCGCCGGGGAGGTCCTGCTGGCCTGGCTCGCGGGCGAGGAGAAGGTCTCCGGTCTGGAGATCGACACCGATCTGCGCTGGCACCTGCTCACCCAGTTGGCCCGTCTCGGGCTGGCCGACAGCACCCGGATCGACGCCGAGCTGGACCGCGACCGCACCATCAGCGGCGAGCAGCACGCCGCCGCCGCCCGTGCCGCGCTGCCCGACCCGACCGACAAGGCGGAGGCCTGGCGGCTCGCGACGGCCGCCGCGGATGTGGCGAACGAGACCCAGCGCAGCATCTGCCTGTCGTTCTGGCGGCGTGGCCAGGAGGATCTGCTACGGCCGTACGCGGACCGCTTCCTCGACGTCGTCGACGTGATGGGGGCGGGGGCGAACGGCTGGGACAAGAAGGGCATCGCGCTGCGGGAGAACGTGCTGCGGCATCTCTTCCCATCGCTGGTCGCCGACGAGGCATTCCTGGCCCGACTCGACGCCTTCCTCGCCGAGCACGAGCTGACCACCCCGATCCGTCGGTCCCTGGCGGAGTCGCGTGACGACGCGCTGCGCGCCCTGCACGCGCAGACGGTGGCCCGGGCCCGCCTGACGGTCCCGGTGCCCAGCGAGGAACCGTCCCAGTTGGCGGTCGGCGAGGAGCCGGCGGAGAGCCCGGTCGCCGCTGTCGAGGACCTGCCCGCCATCGGTGAGGAGGCCGCCGACGAGCAGGCCGCCGACGAGCAGGCGGTGATCGACAAGGAGGCCGTGATCGACGAGGGGGCGGTCGACGACGACCCGACGGCACACAGCCTGCAGCCGGTCACCGACCCGGTGCTCACCGACGACGAGGACGTGCATCCGATCGGCCTGACCTCACCGACCGCGGTCTTCGGCCCGGCCCCGGAGACCTCGCCCACCGCGGTGTTCGCGCCCGAGTCAGAGACCTCACCGACCGCGGCGTTCTCTCCCGCATCCTCGACCTCGCCCTCGGCCGCGGTCCCCCCGGAGTCTGCCGAGTCCCCGTTCTCCCCGGAGTCCCCGTTCTCCCCGGAGTCCGCCGGGTCCCCGGAGTCTCCGGTCTCCCCCACCGAGCGGTGACGATGCGTACGGTCGGCGGGATCGTCGCGCTGCTGGAGTCGTGGTTCCCGCCGGCGACGGCCGAGTCGTGGGACCGGGTCGGGCTGGTGGTCGGCGACCGCAGCCGTCCGGTGTCGCGCATCCTGTGCACCGTCGACGTCACGCTCGCCGTGGTGGAGCAGGCGATCGTGATGGGCGCCGACCTGGTGGTAGCCCACCACCCGCTGTTGCTGCGTGGCGTCCACGCGGTCGACGCCGCCGACCCCAAGGGCGCCATGGTGCTGCGGCTGGCCGAGTACCGGATCGCCCTGTGGGCCGGTCACACCAACGCCGACATCGCCACCGGCGGCGTCGGCGAGGCGCTCGCCGACGCGATCGGGCTGGTCGACCAGCGGCCGATGGTGCCCCGCCCGGCACCCGGCCTCGACAACCTCGTCACCTTTGTGCCGCCCGACCATCTCGACACCCTCGTCGGAGCGCTCTCCGCGGCCGGCGCCGGACGGGTCGGGGCGTACGACTCCTGCCACTTCGCGGCGCCGGGCACCGGCTCCTTCCGTCCGCTGGAGGGCGCCACGCCGTACGTCGGGACGATCGGTGAGGTCGAACACGTCGCCGAGGTGCGGGTGGAGATGGTGCTGCCCCGGTCACGACGGGAGGCGGTGGTCGCCGCCCTCTTGGACAGCCACCCGTACGAGACGCCGGCCTGGCACATCGTCGAGACCGCTCCCGGGCCGGCCGAAGCCGGTCTGGGCCGGGTCGGCCGTCTGGACCCGGGACTGACCCTGGCCGAGTTCGGCCAGCGGATCGCCGACGCGATCCCGGCCACCGCCGGGGGCGTACGGATCGGCGGGGATCCGCAGCGGGCCGTCCACCGGGTCGCCGTGCTGGCCGGCGCCGGCGACTCGCTGCTGGAGCAGGCTCGTGCGCTGGGTGTCGACTGCTACGTGACGTCCGACCTGCGCCACCATCCGGCCGGGGAGTTCCTGGAGCGTACGCAGCTCAATCCGGCACACCCCGCCCTGGTCGACATCAGCCACTGGGCCGCGGAATGGACCTGGCTGCCGGTGCTGGCCGACCGGCTGACCACCGACCTGGACGACGTGGTGGTGGAGATCAGCACGCTGGTCACCGACCCGTGGACCGGGACCTTCCACCGACGCTGATCGACTGTCGCCCCGCCGGTGCCACGGCAGCGGCCGGCCTGCTTCACGACGGTCGGGATCAGCAGCGGTCCGCTGCGCCGACGACCGGGCTCAGCGGTCGGCGGCGGGCCGCCGATGCTCGATGATGAACGTGTGGGCGGCCTCGCCGAGCTGCAGGACGCCGGCGACCAGCCCGCCGGCGAGATCACCGGCCGCGAAGCTCGTCACCATCGTGGCGGTGGCCAGGGTGCAGGACGCGTCGGAGAGGGTGCGGGCCGCGCGGGCGCCGGTCACCACGACGACCTCACGATGGCGTGGATCGACGTAGACGAGGACGGCCGTGTCGCGGTCCGCCAGCGTCGCGTGCAGGGCGTGGGCCCGGTCGTCGACCGTCCCCTCGTGGTCGTCCTGCGCGACGTACGCGGTGAAGCGGAAGCCACAGCGGGCCTCGGCCTGCTCGGTCGCCCAGGCGACCCGCTTCACATCGGTCGGGGAGAGCCCGTCACCAACGAGCATGGGAGCCGCCCGTGCCGTCCTCGCGGTCCGAGCCGCTCGTCACGGCCGGGGCTTCGGGGCCGGAGCCGCCGACCATCAACGGCTCGGTCGGCGGGTGCAGCGAGCGATCCTCCTTGCCGATCATCCTGGCGAGCTGGATGACGGCGATGACGAGGAAGGCGGCGACAGGCAGGAACAGGATCCAGACCAGTTCGTGCATCACGGGAACGGCAGGGGCCACCGGCCAGCCGGGCAGGTTGTCCAGGGGAAGGAGTCCGGCCGTCATGGGTGTGATCACAGTCAGCAACTCACTCACGTAATCTAACGTACTGCAGTCGGCGTCCCGCGGGGAGGGGATGCGCGCCCGCCCGCGGGGGCTGCACAGGTCGAGGACACCCGAGGACGGGTGGGGACGGAGGAGCCGGTGGCTGCGGAGGAACGGACGGAGACCGCCCCACGGGTGGTGATGGACGCTGACGAGATCTCCCGGGCCGTCATCCGGATGGCCCACCAGGTGCTGGAGGGCGACCACGACGCCCGGCGCCTGATGGTGGTCGGGATCCCCACCCGCGGCGTACCGCTGGCGCAGCGGCTGGCCGCGGCGATGGAGGAGATCGAGGGGCACCTGGTGCCGGTCGGCGAACTCGACGTCACCTTCTATCGCGACGACCTGCGCCAGCAGCCCACCCGGGCGGTCGGTCCGACCCGGATGCCCGGGCCGATCGACGACGCCGTGGTGGTCCTGGTGGACGACGTCCTCTATTCCGGCCGTACGGCCTCCGCCGCACTGGAGGCCCTGAAGGACATCGGCCGACCGCGGGCCGTACGCCTCGCGGTGCTGGTCGATCGCGGTCACCGCGACCTGCCGATCCGCGCCGACGTGGTCGGCCGCGAGCTGCCCACCGCCACCGCCGAACGGGTCCGCGTCCAGCTGGAGGAGACCGACGGGGTCTCCCGGGTCACCATCTCCCGCACCGGGAGTGAGGCGTGATGCACGATCTGCTGTCCGCCGCCGACCTCAGCCGCCAGGAGGCCGTCTCGATCATCGACCTGGCCGAGGAGATGAGCGAGGTCCAGACCCGCGATGTGAAGAAGCTGCCGGTGCTGCGCGGCCGCACGGTGGTGAACCTCTTCTTCGAGGACTCCACCCGCACCCGCTCCTCGTTCGAGATCGCCGGCAAGTGGCTGTCCGCCGACGTCATCAACGTCTCCGCGAAGGGCTCGTCGGTCTCCAAGGGCGAGTCGCTGCGCGACACGGTGCAGACCCTGTCCGCGATGGGCGTCGACGCCCTGGTGATCCGCCACATGGCCTCCGGCGCGCCCGCCCAGGCCGCCCAATGGACCCACGCCTCGGTGGTCAACGCCGGCGACGGCACCCATGAGCATCCCACCCAGGCACTGCTCGACGCGTTCACCATGCGCCGCCACTTCCGCGCGGTCACCGGCGACCCCGGGGCCGACTGGTCGGGCCGGACCGTGGCGATCGTCGGCGACGTGACCCACTCCCGGGTGGCCCGCTCCAACGTGCTGCTGCTGCGTACGCTCGGCGCCCGGGTGGTGCTCGTCGCGCCGCCGACCCTGATGCCGTCGGCGGTCGACAGCTGGCCGTGCGAGGCGACCAACGACCTCGACGCCGCGCTGGCCGAGGCCGACATCGTGATGATGCTGCGGGTCCAGAAGGAACGCATGCACGGCGGCTACTTCCCCACCGCCCGGGAGTACACCATCGGCTACGGCCTCACCCGCGACCGGCTCGCCGCCCTGCGCCCGGAAGCCGCGATCTTCCATCCCGGCCCGATGAACCGCGGCCTGGAGATCTCGCCCGACGCGGCCGACGCCGCCGCCTCCCGTGTGCTCGACCAGGTGGCCGCCGGTGTGGCCGTACGGATGAGTGTGCTCTACCACCTGCTCGGCGGCTCCACTCCCCCCCTCGACACCCCGACCCCGTCGACACCGGCCGACGCGAAAGGACCCACGGCATGACCGTCACCCCGCTCAGCGCCGGCATCCCGACCCGGCTGCTGGTCACCGGCGTCACCCTTCCCGACGGCACGACCGGTGACGTGTACGTGGACGGTCCGGTCTTCGGCGATCCCGCCACCGCGCCCGCCGATGTCGAGCGTCTCGACGGCACCGGGCTGGTCGCGCTGCCCGGCCTGGTCGACCCGCACGTCCACCTGCGCGAGCCGGGCCGGGAGGACGCCGAGACGATCCGCACCGGCACCGCGGCCGCGGCCCGCGGCGGCTTCACCGCCGTCCAGGCGATGGCCAACACCACCCCGGTCACCGACACCGCCGAGATCGCCCGCGAGGTCGCGGCGATCGCCGCCGCGCAGGGTGCCTGCGTCGTCATCCCCTGTGGGGCGATCACCAAGGGGCTGGCCGGTGAGCAGCTGGCCGAACTGGGTCTGATCCACCGGGCGACCGGCACCCGCTGCTTCTCCGACGACGGCGCCTGCGTCGCCGACGGCCAGGTGATGCGCCGGGCGTTCGAGTACGTCCGTGCCTTCGACGGGGTGCTGGCCCAGCACGCCCAGGACCCGCGGCTGGCCGGCCCGGACGCCTGCTGCCACGAGGGCGAGCTCTCCGGCAAACTCGGTCTGGGCGGCTGGCCGCCGGCTGCCGAGTCGACGATCGTCGCCCGCGACGTGGAGCTCGCCGCCCTCACCGGTGCCCGCTACCACGTCTGCCACGTGTCGGCGAAGGAGTCGCTGGACATCATCCGGGCGGCCAAGGCCCGTGGCGTACGGGTCACCGCCGAGGCGACCCCGCACCACCTGCTGCTGACCACCGATCTGCTGACCGACTACGACACCACGTTCAAGGTCAACCCGCCGCTGCGCACCGCCGAGCACGTCGAGGCGCTGCGGGCGGCGGTCGCCGACGGCACGGTCGACGTGATCGGCACCGACCATGCCCCGCACGCCTTGCAGGACAAGGACCATGCGTTCGTCGACGCCCGGCCGGGCATGGTCGGGCTGGAACAGTCCCTCGCGGTGGTGATCGACACGCTGGTGCGTCCCGGGCTGCTCGACTGGGCCGGGGTCGCCGACCGGATGTCGTACGCCCCGGCGGCACTGCTCGGACTGACCGACCAGGGCCGTCCGGTCGCCCCCGGCGAGCCGGCGAACCTCTGCCTGGTCGATCCCAAGGCGCGTCACCGGGTGGATCCGGCTGACACCGCCTCGCTGGCACGCAACAATCCCTACGCCGGTCGGGATCTGCCCGATCCGGTGCGCCTGACGGTGTGCCGTGGCCACGTGACCTACCGTCGCTGACCCACCGGCCCACCCCGACAGGCAGGTCCCCGAGAAGACAAGGACGTCATGACCGACAACCCGACCGACGCCGCCGGCACCCCCGCACCCGGCACCCCGGCTCCCGATGCCGCCGCCCCCCAAGCCGCCGCACCCCAGGCCGCCGGGCCCGACGCCGCCCAGCCGACCGACGAGCGGAGCCCGTACGAGCGGATGGGCGGTGCGGAGACGTTCCGCGCCATCGTGCACCGCTTCTACGAGAACGTCCGGACGACCCCGGATCTGCACGCGCTCTACCCGGAGGAGGACCTCGGCCCGGCCGAGGACCGGCTGCGGTTGTTCCTGGAGCAGTACTGGGGCGGGCCGACGACCTACTCCGAGCAGCGGGGCCACCCGCGGCTGCGGATGCGCCACGCCCCGTTCAAGGTGACCCCGGCCCAGCGGGACAATTGGCTGGCCTGCATGCACGACGCGGTCGGGTCGGTCGAGATGGACAAGGCGGCCCGCGACGAACTGTGGAACTACCTGTCCCGCGCCGCCGACGCGATGATCAACGCCTTCGAGGGAGAGGACATGACCCCGACCCACCGGCGCAACCTGCTCTGAGCAGACCGCGCTGGCCTAGGCTCGGGACGTGACTTCCGACGCGCCCGGCACCGTGAACGCCACCGATTCCTCCGCGGACTGGTGGCGGTCGGCGGTCGTCTACCAGATCTACCCCCGCTCGTACGCCGACGGGAACGGGGACGGCGAGGGGGACCTGGCGGGAATCCTCGCCCACCTCGACCACCTGGTCGCCCTCGGCGTGGACGCCGTGTGGATCTCCCCGTGGTATCCGTCGCCCCTCCACGACGGCGGCTACGACGTCGCGGACTACTGCGCCATCGACCCGCGCTACGGGACGCTGGCCGAGGCCGACGAGGTGGTCGCCCGGGCCCACGCGCAAGGCCTGCGGATCATTATCGATCTGGTCCCCAACCACTGCTCGATCGAGCATCCGTTGTTCCGGGCCGCGCTGGCCGCCGGCCCCGGCTCGCCGGAGCGGGACCTGTTCCTCTTCCGCGACGGCCGCGGCCCCGGTGGCGACCAGCCACCGAACAACTGGCCCGCCCACTTCGGTGGACCGGCCTGGGAACGGGTGATCGGGCCCGACGGCGTCCCCGAACAGTGGTACCTCCATCTCTTCACCCCCGAGCAGCCCGACTGGAACTGGAGCCACCCGGCCGTCCCGGCCCTGTTCGACGAGGTGTTGCGGTTCTGGTTCGACCGCGGCGTCGACGGTTTCCGGATCGACGTCGCCGACTCCTGCGCCAAGGACATGACGCTGCCCGACCTTCCGCCGGGCGCCGGCAACGGTGGCTACGGCGAGGGCAAGTATCCCGGTCACCCCTACTTCGACCGTCCCGAACTCGCCGCCATCCATCGCCGCTGGCGGGCGGTCGCCGACGAATACGCCGACACCCCGCAGGGGCCGCGGGTCCTCATCTCCGAGGCCTACCTCGGGCCGACCCACCGGCTCGCCGCGTACACCAGCAACGGTCGCCTGCACCTGACGTTCAACTTCGACGCACTGCTGACGGAGTGGTCGTACGCCTCGCAGCGGGCGATGATCGAAGCGACCCTCGCCGGCTACGACGCGGTCGGCGCACCGTCCACCTGGGTGCTGGGCAACCACGACCAGCCACGGCTGGTGTCGCGCTACGGTCGGGCGGTGACCGGGGCGACGTTCACCGCCGACGGGGGCCTCGGCAGCCGGGCGGCGAAGGGGCCCGCGGCCGGGGAGGACCTCGTGCTGGGCCGTCGCCGCGCCCGGGCGGCCGCCCTGTTGGAGCTGGCCCTGCCCGGCGGAGCGTACGTCTATCAGGGCGATGAGCTCGGGCTGGCGGAGGTCGACCTGCCGGTCGAGGTCCTGCAGGATCCGATCTGGACACGGTCCGGGCACACCGAGAAGGGCCGCGACGGCTGCCGGGTGCCACTGCCCTGGTCCGGGGATCGTCCGCCGTACGGGTTCAGCCCGGCCGACGCGACGGCCGCGCCGTGGCTGCCGCAGCCCGACTGGGCGGACCGTACGGTCGCCGCCGAGGCCGACGACCCGGACTCGTTCCTCACCCTCTACCGTCAGGCGCTGGCGATCCGGCACCAGCACCCGGCGCTCGGGGCGGGGACGCTGCGGTGGGCGGCCGACGCCCCGGCCGGGGTGCTCGCTTTCGATCGGGACCCCGGATTCTCCTGCTGGGTGAACTTCGGCGACGAGCCGGTGGTCCTGCCGGCCGGGGCGCGCGTGCTGCTGGCCTCGGCGCCCCGCCGGCCATCCTCGGACGACCCGGGACGCGTCGCCGAGGGACCCCACTCCGGCTCCGACGCTGACCTGCTCGGCACCGACGAGGCGGTCTGGTTCACCCGCTGAGCGGGATCGCCCCCGAGCCTCGTCAATGCTGGTGCGGGCCCGTTCCGACCGGCTGCACGGTGATCGGGCGCAGCGCCTCACGGACCCGGGCGGGGATCGGCCGGGGACGGCTCTGCGGGTCGGCGCTGACCAGCACCACCCGGCCGACGGCGTGCAACACGTCCGCCCGAGGATCGCGGATGCGCACCTCCAGGCTCATCGACGTCGACCCCACGTGCAGCACCACCAGTTCGGCGACGTACGGCGCGATCCGGTAGCTCATCGGGGCGCGGTACTCCACCTCCTGGGCGGCGACCAGCCAGCTGACGTCGGCGCCGGCCCGGCCCCAGTCCTCACTCGCTCCCGCCACCTCCAGCGCGGCGATCCGCGCCTCCTGCAGGAAGGTGAGGAAGGCGACGTTGTTGATGTGGCCGAACGGGTCGAGTTCCGACCACCGCACCCGCACCGGGTACTCGTAGCCGAAGCCGGTGGGCCAGTCGGCGTGCGGCAGTGCCCGCAGGTGCAGCTCCGGGCCCGACCAGTCCTCCAGCCAGGCGCGTTCGCCGGCGGTCAGCCGGCGCACCGTGCCGGTGTGTACGTCGAACGGCGCACAGTCGGTGGTGGCGCGGGCGACCATGGTGTCGCCCTGGCACAGTTCGTACGCCACGGTGAAGCGCGCCCCGCCGACCCGCGCCACCCACAACCGGATGACGATCCCCTCACCGCCGAAGTGTGCCGGGGCGAGGTACTCGACGTGTTGGGCGGCCACCGCGATGCCGTGGTCCAGCAGCTCGGGGTGCGGGCCGTCGAGGATCCAGTCGACCCTGGCCTCCTGGAGGTAGTCCAGGTGGACCACGTTGTTCACGTGGTTGTGCGGATCCTGGTCGGCCCAGCGGACCCGGGCCTGGTAGATGTACTGCGTCACCGCGGCACCTCCGATCAGGTCAGTTCAGGTCGGTTCAGATTCAGGTCAGGGTGAGGGGATGCAGCCGGTCGCGGAGGATCTGCGGCAGCGGCACCGGGGTCCCGTGCGGGTCGGCATGCACCAGCACCAGATGGCCGACGGCGTACGTCACGTCGACGTGCGGGTCATGGATCCGCATCTCGAAGGTGACAGAGGTCGACCCGACGCGCAGGATGACCACCTCGGCCAGGTACGGCTCGATCTGGTAGGTCATCGGCACCTGGTACGTCATGTCCTGCGCCGCCACCACCCAGGTGCGCGGATCGCCGGGATGGCCCCAGGGCAGGTCACGGCGCGGCTCCTCCATCATCGCGATGGTGGCTTCCTGCAGGTAGGTCAGGTAGCTGACGTTGTTGACGTGGTCGTACGGATCGAGCTCCGACCACCGCACCCGCAACGGGTGCTCGTAGCCGAAACCGGACACCCACTCCACCGCCGGACGCGGCAGCGGCCGGAAGTCCATCGGCTCACCGAGGTAGCCCCGCAGCCACTCCCGCTCCTCGGGCGCCATCCGGCGCAGCCGGCCACCGTCGACGTCGTACGTCGCCAGGATCGTCTTCGCCCGGGCCACATGGGTGTCGCCCTGGTAGATGTCGTACGCCACCCCGAACCGTGCCCCGCCCAGATCGGTCACCCACAGCCGGATGATGATCGGGTCGGGACAGAACATCGACTGCGCCAGGTACTCGATGTGGTGGGAGACCACCAGCACGCCGTCGCTGAGCATCCGCGCGTACGGACCGTTGAGGATCCAGTCGACGCGTGCCTCCTGCATGTAGTCGAGGTAGGCCACGTTGTTGACGTGTCCCTGGGGGTCCTGGTCGGCCCAGCGCACCCGTGCCCGATAGACGTACGGGGTCGTCCCGGTCGTCGGGGTCGTGTCGGTCGTCGGGGTCGTGTCGGTCCTCGCTGCCGTTCCGGTCGGGCCCACGTCAGTCCTCGGGGTCGTAGAGCTTGTCGAGCTTGTCGGCGAAGGCCGTCGCGACGGCGGAGCGCCGGACCTTCAGGCTCGGGGTCACCTCCCCGTCGGCGACCGACAGCTCCCGGTCCAGGATCTCGTAGCGCTTCACGGTCTCCCACCGTTCCAGGCGGGCGTTGGCCTTCTCCATGTAGTGGTCGATCATGCCGCGGACCTCGGCGTTCTGGGTGAGCTCGGCGTACGACAACCCCTCGAGGTTGTGTCGACCCGCCCACGTCATGATCGCGGCCTCGTCGAGGGTGATCAGCGCGGAGATGTATTTGCGGCCCTCGCCCTGGACGAACACCTGGGAGACGTACGGGTTGTTGTTGACGATCGCGCCTTCGACCTTCTGCGGCGCGACGTACTTGCCGCCGGAGGTCTTGATCAGGTCCTTCTTGCGATCGGTGATCCGCAGCCGACCGCGCCGGTCGAGCTCGCCGATGTCACCGGTGGCGAACCAGCCGTCGGCCGTGTACGCCGCTGCGGTCTCCTCGGGCAGGTTGTGGTAGCCGACGGCCAGCGCAGGGCTCTTGACGAGGATCTCGCCGTCCTCGGCGATCCGCACCTCGTTGCCCGGGATCGGCCCGCCGACGGTGCCGAGGTCGGGATCGTTGGGGATGTCGAGGAAGGTGATCGCGGCGGTCTCGGTCATCCCGTAGCCCTCGATCAGCGGGATCCCGGCGGCCCAGAACCAGTTCTGCACCTGGGGGTTGAGCTTCGCCGACCCGGACACGAACCAGCGCACCCGTCCGCCCATCGTCGCGTGCAGCTTGGAGAACACCAGCTGGTGGGCGATGGCGTAGCGGATCGCCAACCCGCGCGGCAGCCGCCGCCGGGTGGTCAGGTACGGCAGTGCCCGCTGCCCGACCGAGAACGCCCAGCGCGGGATCCGGGAGATGACACCACGGTTCTTCAGGATCACCGCATTGCGGACCTTCTCGAAGATCCGCGGGGCGCCGGCCATGATGGTCGGCCGCACCTCGCCGAGACCCTCGACGATGCGCGAGATGTCCCCCTCCACGGCGTGCACCAACCCGCTGCCGAGCTGGATCGAGATCAGGCACTTGCCGAAGACGTGCGACAGCGGCAGCCACAGGAAGTGGATCTCGTCCGGCCGGAGGATCCCCATGTCCTGGCCGACCCGGTAGCCCTCGTGGGTCCACGAGCGGTGCGACAGGCGGACGCCCTTCGGACGGCCGGTGGTCCCGGACGTGTAGATCAGGGTCGACAGGGTGTCGGCATTCGTCGCGGCGATGGCCGCGTCGACGCAGCCGGGATGGTCGGTCAGCCAGGCTTCCCCGAGCGTACGGAACGCCGACCAGGAGATCACCTTGCCGCCGTCGTCGACGTGGTCGACACCCTCGGGATCGAGGACGACCACCTTCACGATCGCGTCCAGCGTGTCGCGGTGGAGTCGGATCTTGTCGACCTGGTCGGCATTCTCCGCGAAGACGATCCGCGAGCCGGAGTCGCCGAGGATGTGCGCGACGTCGTGGTCGTGCGTGTTGGGATAGACGGTCGTGGTCGCCCCGCCGGCGCACATGATCGCCAGGTCGATCAGGATCCACTCGATCCGGGTGCTGGAGGCGATGGCGACCCGATCCTCGAGCTGCAGTCCGAGGGCGAGCAGGCCGGCGGCGAGGTCGAACACCCGGTGGTGGGTCTCGGTCCAGCTCATCGTGGTCCACGCGTCATCAGCGCCGCGGTAGAGATACGCCGGGCGGGCCCCGAACTCCTCGACCGCCGCCAGGAACATCTTGCCCACCGAATCCTCACGGCGGGCCAGGAACGTTGCGGACGGCGGAGCCAGCTGCTCCAGCACAGAGTCGGCCAGATCAGGCATCTCTTCTCCTTGACGACGGATGGGACGGGGCCGCAGGACAGCGCGGACCGGCCCGGGCAGCACTGACCGGACAGGTCTTCTCAGCCTATCGTCCGTGTCGTACGCCCGGGCCGACGTGCCCCGGTCCGCCGAGCGGTCACCCCACTGATTTGTGGAAGTGCCACAAGTCGACCGTGGTTCGTTTGGAGAGTCCGGGGCCGTGGGGCCCGGTGACGGCTCAGCGGTCGAGGGTGGCCTCGAGGGTCACGCTGATGGTGACCTTGTCGCCGAGCATGACGGCGTCACCCTGCAGCGGGATGTTGAACTCGACGCCGAAGTCCTTCTTGTTGATCACGGTGGTGCCCTCGGCACCCATCCGGAACAGCCCGAATGCATCGGGGTCGATCGCACCGTTGAAGGTGGCGTCGAAGGTGACCGGCCGGGTGACGTCCTTGATGGTCAGGTCGCCGTGGATCTTGTAGTCCTCACCGTCGCCCTCCACGGAGGTCGAGGTGAAGGCGAAGGTCGGGAACTGTGCGGCACCGAGGATGTCGGAGGCGCGGATGTGCTCGTCACGCTGGGCCTGGTTGGTGTTGATCGAGGCGACGGCGACCTCGGCACGGACGGTGGCGTCCTTCGGGTCGGCGGACCCGGTGACGATCTGTCCGCTGACGTCGCCGAAGTTGCCGCGCACCTTGCTCATCATGTGCCGGATGGTGAAGGCCACTTCGGAGTGGGCGGGGTCGATGGTCCAGGTGCCGGGGACGAGTTCGGTCATGGGAATCCTTCGCGGTGAGAGCCTGGTGACTACCGTTGCCGGTCCAGCGTTGAACCTCCAACGCCCCGGACGCTAGGTCGGCACAATTGAAGTGTCAATGGCGTACGACTGTGGCGCGCATCACACCCACCGTGAGCACTCTTACATTCAGCACGGCCTCCCCCGGCGGGGTGGCAACTATTGAAACATCAACGTACCGCGTAACATGGGTCCATGACCGCAGTGCCCACGACCGAGTGTCCGCCCCGATGGCTGGACGATGAACAGCAACAGATCTGGCGTACGTATCTACGCGGTGTCCACCACCTCAACGAATACCTCGATCGCGCCCTGCGTCCGTTCGACCTCTCCCTCGCCGAGTACGAGATCCTCGTCTCGCTCTCCGAGGCCGACGAGCACCGGCTCCGGATGTCGGATCTCGCCGATGCCGTCCACCAGTCCCGTTCCCGCCTCACCCACACGGTCGGCCGGATGGAGAAGTCCGGCCTGATCGAGCGGGTGGCCTGCCCGAGCGACCGGCGCGGCGTCTGGGCCCAGCTCACCCCGGCCGGCTACGACCTGCTGGTGACGGCCGCTCCGTGTCATGTCGAATCCGTGCGCACGGCGCTGGTCGACGCCGCCACCCCGGAGGATTTCCAGGCGCTCGGCCGGGTGTTCGCGGAGGTGCTCGCCGTCCCCGACGTCAGCAACGGTCGATCCGGCCAGATCTGATCCAGATCTGCGTCGTACGCCGCCCTGCTGCCGGCACGAGCGGCCGGCCCCCGCAGCCGATCGCCGGTCGCCGGATCGCCGGCGCTGCTCCCCGCGCGAGCGGCCGACCGGCCCGGCGGGCCCGTACGGCAAGATGAACCCATGCGCCTGCCGTCCGTGCTGTCCCGTCCCCGCCCCACCGAACGCCCTGCGACCTCCGGCCACTCCCCGGCCGACCGTTTCGCCGAGGGACTGGAGCGGGCGCGGATCGCGGACCGCTACGACACCAGCACGCTGACCCGCGGGCTCTACTCCTCCGACAGCTCGATCTACCGGCTGGTACCGACGGGCGTCGTACGCCCCCACGACACCGAGGAACTGCGGCAGGTGCTCGCCGCCGCCCGGAGCGCCGGCATCACCGTGACCGCCCGCGGCGCCGGCACCTCCTGCGCCGGCAACGCGGTGGGTGAGGGGATCGTTGTCGACACGCTCAAGCACCTGACCCGGATCGTCGAGGTCGACCCGACCACCCGCACCGCCGTGGTGGAGCCCGGCGTGGTCCAGGACCGGCTGCAGAAGGCCGCCGCGCCGCACGGCCTGCGGTTCGGGCCGGATCCGTCCACCAGCACCCGCTGCACGATCGGCGGCATGATCGGCAACAACGCCTGCGGCCCCCGGGCGCTGGGGTACGGGCGGACCGCCGACAACATCGTCTCCCTGGAGGTGGTGACCGGCACCGGGGAGACCCTGGTGCTCGGCCCGGCCGACGACCCGGCCACCACGCCGGTGGCCGACTCCCCCGCCCTGACCGCCCTGCAGAAGCTCGTCGCGGCCAACCTGGCGACGATCCGCACCGAGTTCGGCCACTTCTCCCGCCAGGTCTCCGGCTACTCATTGGAACACCTGCTGCCGGAGAACGGTTTCGACGTGGCGTCGTTCTTCGCCGGCACCGAGGGCACCCTCGGGATGGTGACCCGCGCCCGCGTGCGCCTCGTCAGCGACGCCCCGCACAAGGTGACCGTCGCCCTCGGCTACCCGTCGATGCCGGAAGCCGCCGACGCCACCCCGCTGCTGCTGGAGCACCATCCGGTCGCGATCGAGGGCCTCGACCGGCGGATCGTCAACGTGGTCGCCGAGCGCCAGGGACCGGCAGCGGTGCCGGAACTGCCCGGGGGCGACGGCTGGGTGTTCATCGAGATGGTCGGCGATGACGCCGACGAGGTGCGCCGCCGCGCCCAGGCGATGGCCGAGGCGGCGCTGGCCGCGAACCCGGCCGCCCGCGGCGGCATCGTCGACGACCTGCAGCTCGCCGCCCGGCTGTGGAAGATCCGAGCCGACGGGGCCGGGCTGGCCGGAGTCGCGTTCGACAAGCCCGCCTACCCCGGCTGGGAGGACTCCGCCGTCCCGCCGGCCCAGCTGGGCGCCTACCTGCGCGACCTGGACGACCTGCTCCAGCGCCACGGCCTGCGCGGACTGCCGTACGGCCACTTCGGCGACGGGTGCGTACACTGCCGGATCGACTGGCCGCTCACCGAGCCGGACGGTGCGGCGCACTACAAGCGATTCATCGAGGAGGCCGCTGACCTCGTCGGTCGATACGGCGGCTCGATGTCGGGCGAGCACGGCGACGGTCGGGCCCGCTCCGCGCTGCTGCCGAAGATGTATTCCCGTACAGCCATCGCACTGTTCGGCGAGGTGAAGCGGATCTTCGACCCGGAGAACCTGCTCAACCCGGGCGTGCTCGTCGACCCGGCACCGGTCGAGGCGGACATCCGCGCGGTCGCCGCCGGCACGAGCCCGCTCCGGCGCGAGCACCTGCACTTCTCCGACGAGGCACACCGGTGCACCGGCGTCGGCAAGTGCATCGCCGACAACACGTCCGGTGGCGGCGTGATGTGCCCGTCCTACCAGGCGACCCGCAACGAGAAGGACTCCACCCGCGGCCGCTCCCGCGCGCTGCAGGAGATGGTCAACGGCGGCCTTTTCGTCGACGGCTGGCGCTCGGTGGAGGTGCTGGAGGCCCTCGACCTGTGCCTGTCCTGCAAGGGCTGCCGCCGGGACTGCCCGACCGGGATCGACATGGCCGCCTACAAGGCGGAGTTCCTCGATCACTACTACGCCGGACGGCTCCGGCCCCGCGACCACTACTTCATCGGCCTGTTGCCGATGTGGGGCAGGCTGGTGACCAGCATCCCGGGGCTGCACCGGGTCGCGAACGCCGCGCTCGGGCTGAAGCCGCTGGCCGCGCTGGCGAAGTGGGCCGCCGGGGCCGACCAGCGCCGCACCATCCCGACCTTCGCCGCCGGCCGGTCCACCCGGGCGGCCGGGCGGCTGCTGCACCTCGAGCAGGTCCAGCGGCCCCGGAAGGCCTGGCACGGCGAAGTGGTGATCTGGACCGACTCGTTCACCGACGTGTTCGCCGGCGGCGCTCTGCCCTCGGTGATCAAGGTGCTGCTGGACGCCGGCTACGCGCCGCGGCTGCTGGGCCGGGAGGCCTGCTGCGGCCTGTCGTGGATCTCCACCGGCCAGCTCGACGGCGCCCGCTCGCGGATGCGCCGGGCGATGGACGTCATCCACCCGATCCTGGCCACCGGCACCCCGGTGATCGGCATCGAGCCGTCCTGCACCTCGGTGTGGCGCAGCGACGTCCGCGACCTTCTGCCGGACGATCCGCGCACGCCCGCGATGGCCGGCGTGCTCACCCTGGCCGAACTGCTCGCCCGCACCCCCGACTACCAGGTGCCCGACCTGACCGGCACCACGATCGTCGCCCAGCCGCACTGCCACCAGTCGTCGGTGATCGGCTACGGCGCCGACGCTGAGTTGCTGAAGCGCACCGGGGCCGAGATCCGTACGCTCGGCGGCTGCTGCGGCCTGGCGGGCAACTTCGGGTCGGTGACCGGGCACTACGAGGTGTCGGTGCAGGTCGCCGGACACGACCTGCTGCCGGCGATCGACGCCGCCGGGCCCGATGCGGTGATCCTCGCCGACGGCTTCTCCTGTCGTACGCAGGTGGCCGACCTCGCCGACCGGACGGCCCTCACCCTCGCCGAACTGCTGGCGCGGGGCCCCCAGCACTGACCCGGTCCTCCCGGCACACGGCGTGCCGGGAGCCGGCACCCACTGCCGTCCTGTTCGCCGGTCGGGAACGGCTCGACGGTCGTCCTCCGTGCCTCCCGTGCCGTCGCCGCCGACCCCGCACCCAGGCCACCTCCCGGACCCCGCCGCCGACCGCGCGACCGGCCGCACAGAGCGATCGCCAGTCTTTCCGAGCGGTCTGACCAAGATTCACGGGCCAGACATTCCCCTGGCATTGCCCAGGACTTTGGTCAGACCCTGGGTCCGGCGTCGTTGCGCCGATCGGACAGACCAATGTGACGCGGTTCACGCTCCGGCACGCCTCGCCCGCCGGCCTGTCACGGTCGCCCTAACGTGGAGGAACCGCACGCGTCACCGGCCGCACGGACAGCTCCCGAGGCCAACCTCCGACGCCGCGCGGGAGCGTACGTCGAGGTGCGGACGCTGCCGCGTACGCCATCACGTCAGGTGTCAGGAGGACGGACGAGGGCGCGACTGTCCCCTGACCCGAAGGACCATCTCGTGTCGAAGAAGTACACCGCAGCGATTGTCGGTTCCGGCAACATCGGTACGGACCTGATGTTCAAGCTGCTCCGCAAGAGTGAGCACATCCAGCCGACCCACATGATCGGCATCGATCCGGAGTCCGACGGCCTCAAGCGCGCCGCCCGCGTCGGCCTGAAGACCTCCGCCGAGGGCGCCAAGTGGCTGCTCGCCCAGGACGACAGGCCCGACTTCGTCTTCGAGGCGACCAGCGCCAAGGCCCACGCGGCCTGGGCCCCGGCCTACAAGGAAGCCGGCATCCACGCGATCGACCTCACCCCGGCCGCCGTCGGCCCGTTCCTCTGCCCGCCGGTCAACCTCGACTCACTGACCGACGTGATGAACGTCAACATGATCACCTGTGGCGGCCAGGCGACCACTCCGATGGTCGCCGCCGTGTCGCGTGTCGTGCCGGTCGACTACGCCGAGATCGTCGCCTCGATCGCCTCGAAGTCCGCCGGCCCCGGCACCCGGGCCAACATCGACGAGTTCACCGAGACCACCTCGGCAGCTCTCGAGGCCGTCGGCGGCGCCAAGAAGGGCAAGGCGATCATCATCCTCAACCCGGTCGAGCCGCCGATGATGATGCGCAACACGGTGTACTGCTCGCTGCCGGCCGAGGCCGCCGAGCCGGGCGTCACCCAGGACGCCGTCAAGGAGTCCATCGCCCGGATGGTCGAGACCGTCCAGTCGTACGTTCCCGGCTACAAGCTCGTCGCCGAGCCGCAGTTCGATCACGCGCGTCCGGAGTGGAAGGACTGGGGCCGGGTCACCTGCCTGGTGCAGGTCCGCGGCGCCGCCGACTACCTGCCGGAGTACGCCGGCAACCTCGACATCATCACCTCCGCCGCCACGCGCACGGGCGACCTGCTCGTCGACCGCATCGAGGCCGGCAAGACCCAGGAAGGGGTGCGGGCATGAGCTCCGCCAAGCACACGCTGGATCCCAACACGACGTACGCCGCGCGGATCATCGACACCACGCTGCGCGACGGCTCCCACGCGGTCCGCCACCAGTTCACCATCGAGCAGGTCAAGGACGTCACCCGCGCCCTCGACGCCGCCGGTGTCGACATCATCGAGGTCACCCACGGCGACGGTCTGGCCGGCTCGTCCTTCAACTACGGCTTCTCCAAGGTCAACGAGATGGACCTGATCGAGGCCGCCAAGGGCGAGGCGAAGCACGCCAAGATCGCCGCGCTGATGCTACCGGGGCTGGGCACCCTGCACGAGCTGCGCGAGGCCAAGGAACGTGGCATCGACGTGATCCGGATCGCCACCCACTGCACCGAGGCCGACGTCTCGATCCAGCACTTCCAGGAGGCCCGCACCATGGGCCTGGAGACCGCCGGCTTCCTCATGCTGTCCCACATGATCGAGCCCGACCAGCTGGCCAAGCAGGCCCGGATCATGGCCGACGCCGGCTGCCAGTGCGTGTACGTCGTCGACTCCGCCGGCGCGATGATCCTCGACCAGGTCGGCGAGCGGGTCCGCGCGCTGAAGGACGAGCTCGGCGACGACGCCGAGGTCGGCTTCCACGGCCACCAGAACATGAGCTTCGGCGTCGCCAACTCGGTCTACGCGGTCGCCGAGGGCGCCACCTGGATCGACGGATCGCTCCGCGGCCTGGGTGCCGGCGCCGGCAACTCCCCCACCGAGGTGCTGGCCGCGGCCTTCGAGCGTCTCGGCATCAAGAACAACGTGGACACCATCAAGATCCTGGCCGCGGCCGAGGACGTCGCCGCCCCGATCATCCCCCGCCAGCCGATGATGGACCGGGCGTCGATCATCCAGGGGAAGGTCGGCGTCTACAACTCGTTCCTCTTCCACGCCGAGCGCGCCGCCGACCGGTACGGCGTCCCGGTCCAGGACATCCTGGAGGAGGCCGGCCGTCGTGGCTACGTCGGTGGCCAGGAGGACATGCTGATCGACGTGGCCGTCTCGCTGGCGTCCGGCGGCAGCGCGGCCTGATCGTCACTGCCTGACCACCGGCTGGCCACCGCGGCCCGATCGCCTCGCTGATCACGACGGTCCGATCGCCTCGCGATCATGCGCACCATCCAGGGGCGCCCGGGTCTCACCCGGGCGCCCCTTGTCGCTGTGTCCCCGGACCTGAGCCCCCGGACCTGAGCCCTCGGCCACTCCGGGTCTCAGCGTCCCTGCGGCAGCCGAGCGCATATCTCGGCAAGCGTGCGTCCCGCCCCCCGGGACCTCACTCCGCCCGACAACCCCCCGGTGTGCGTAGTACGACGTATCGCGTAGCCTGTTGTCCAACCGTCGGACACAATGTGGCGCACGTCTCATTCCCCACAATGGCGCGGATTGGCGCGCCTTTCGAACCTCCAAGGAGCCGCTGGGGAGCTCCGGCGACCGCCGATGGCATCGGACCTCGGTCTCGACAGGTATTGTGTGACCCACGGTGCCACCCTGCGGCACTGTTTCCTGTTCAGTGCACCATCGACGGTGCATCGCCGGAGGTGAATGGATGACAACGGGCCAGCGCGACAGCCGGACTGCCGTCGACAAAGCATTGGCGCTGCTTCGAGCCTTTGGGGACGAAGTGACGACCGGGGTCGGGGTGAGTGAACTGGCGCGTCGCACTGAGCTCAGCAAGTCGACCGCCTTCCGCCTGCTGGGAATCCTGGAGCGCAACGGGGCCGTCGAGCGTGCCGGCAGCAACTACCGGCTGGGCCCGATGATCCACGACCTCCCGACGCCCGAGTCCGCGCCCGAGATCGACATGCTGCGCGACGTGCTCACGCCCTTCCTGTCGATCCTCTACGAGCAGTCCCGACAGACGGTGCACCTCGCCGTCCTGCAGGGCACGGACGTGGTGTACCTGAACAAGCTGCACGGCTTCCACCGGGTGCCCTCTCCCTCGCGGATCGGTGGGCGGGTGCCGGCCTACTGCACCGGCATCGGCAAGGCGATGCTGGCGTACGACCCGGTCCTGATCGACCAGGTGTGCAGCTCCGAACTGCCGGCGATCACCCCGCACACCATCACCGACCCCGACAAGCTGCGCCGGCAGCTGGCCCGGGTCAAGGAGCAGGGCATCGCCTTCGACTTCGAAGAGGTGCGCCGCGGGCTCAACTGCGTGGCCGCGCCGGTGATGTCGCCCACCCACACTCCGGTGGCCGGGCTGAGCATCTCCGGGCCGGTCGGCAAGTTCGATCCGCGCCGTTGGGCGACTCCGCTGCGCCAGATCTCCTTCGAGGCCTCCAAGGTCTACGCCGCCCAGCTGCGGGCCCGCCGCCAGCGGGCCGCGACGGTGAAGTCGGCCTGAGGCAGACGAGGGGGGCTCCGCACCGAACCGGTGCGGAGCCCCCCTCGTGCGTCGATCGCCGACCTGCGGCGATCAGTGACCTCCGGGCCCGGGGTCAGCCACGGGTGAGCCGGCGATGCGTGGTGCGATGCGGCCGTGCGGCCTCGACGCCGAGGCGTTCGACCTTGTTCTTCTCGTAGTCCTCGAAGTTGCCCTGGAACCAGAACCACTGCGCCGGATCGTCCTCGGTGCCCTCCCAGGCGAGGATGTGGGTCGCGACCCGGTCGAGGAACCACCGGTCGTGGGAGATCACCACGGCGCAGCCGGGGAACTCCAGCAGCGCGTCTTCGAGCGACTGCAGCGTCTCGACGTCCAGGTCGTTGGTCGGCTCGTCGAGCAGCAGCAGGTTGCCGCCCATCTTCAGCGTGAGGGCCAGGTTGAGGCGGTTGCGCTCACCGCCCGACAGCATGCCGGACTTCTTCTGCTGGTCCGGGCCCTTGAAGCCGAAGGACGCCACGTACGCGCGGGACGGCATCTCGAAGTTGGCGACCTTGATGAAGTCCAGGCCGTCCGAGACGACCTCCCAGACGTTCTTCTCCGCGTCGATGCCGGCGCGGCTCTGGTCGACGTACGAGATGGAGACGGTCTTGCCGAGATCCAGGGAGCCGCTGTCCGGCTCCTCCTGGCCGACGATCATCTTGAACAGCGTCGACTTGCCGACACCGTTCGGGCCGATCACGCCGACGATGCCGGCGCGCGGCAGCTCGAAGCCCAGCCCGTCGAACAGCTCTCGGTCGTCGAAGGCCTTGTGCACGTCGTCGGCCTTGAGCACGTCGTTGCCGAGGCGCGGGCCCGGCGGGATGTTGATCTCGGAAGTGTCGAGCTTGCGGTTGCGCTCCGCCTCCGCCGCCAGTTCCTCGTAGCGGGCCAGACGGGCCTTGTTCTTCGCCTGGCGGGCCTTCGGGCTGGACCGCACCCACTCCAGTTCCTTCTCCAGGATCTTGGCGCGCTTGGCGTCCTTCTGACCCTCGATCTGGAGCCGCTTGCGCTTGGTGTCCAGGTAGGTGGAGTAGTTGCCCTCGTACGGGTGCAGCTGGCCGCGGTCGACCTCGCAGATCCAGCTGGCGACGTTGTCGAGGAAGTACCGGTCGTGGGTGACCGCCAGCACGGCGCCCGGGTAGGACTTCAGGTGGCCCTCGAGCCAGGCGACCGACTCGGCGTCCAGGTGGTTGGTGGGCTCGTCGAGGAGCAACAGATCGGGCTGCTCGAGCAGCAGCTTGCACATCGCGACCCGGCGGCGCTCACCACCGGACAGCACGTCGACGATCGCATCGGCCGGCGGGCACCGCAGGGCGTCCATGGCCTGCTCGAGCTGGGAGTCGAGGTCCCAGGCGTTCGCGGCGTCGAGCGCGGTCTGCAGCTCCCCCATCTCTGCCATCAGGGCGTCGAAGTCGGCGTCCGGGTCGGCCATCTCCATGCCGATCTCGTTGAACCGGTCGAGCTTGCCCTTGATCTCGGCCACGCCCTCCTGGATGTTCTCCAGCACGGTCTTGCCCTCGGTCAGCGGCGGCTCCTGCAGAAGGATGCCGACCGAGGCGCCCTTCGCGATCATCACATCGCCGTTGTCGGGCTGGAGCAGCCCGGCCATCAGCTTCAGCAGGGTCGACTTGCCGGCGCCGTTCGGGCCGACCACGCCGATCTTGGCGTCGGGGAAGAACGACATCGTGACATTGTCGAGAACGACCTTGTCACCCAGCTTCTTGCGGACGTTGTGCATCGTGCAGATGAACTCAGCCACGAATCACTCCAGCTTTCTCACGTACGGACCCGGACCGGGTCCGGGAGGGCGGGCACGGCGCGAGGGCACGCCGTCGCCAGTATGCCAGCGTCCGCGGGGCAGGCCCCAATCCTCGCGCCGCGCTCCGCGGCTCCGACAGTGTGTCCGTGGCTGCTCGGGCGTCCGCCGCCGGGCGGTCAGGCGACCGCCCGGCGGTACGCGTCGACACCGTCGTCGACGGGAAGGTCGTCCGGGTCCCCGGTGAAGTCGTCGTCGCCCGGCCCGGCGAGCCCCGCGTACGTTCCGGAAGGAGCCGACACGACCGGCTCGGCGCTGGCGTCGGTGACAAGGCCGGTCGGCGCACCGTACGCCGCGGTCGTCTCCTGCTGCGCGTCGATCCGCACCGGCTCCTGGCCGGTGGCGCCCATGGCGTCGGCCTCGACGTTGGTGGCCTGCGAGTCGTCTGCACTGGCGTCGGCGGTCGCCTCTTCGGCGGTGCGCAGGGGCGCCGCGGGCCGGGGGCGGCGGACCACCACGACGGTGCCGCGATTCAGGTCGGGACCGATCGACAGCGCCTCGATCTCGTCGCGGGTCTGCAGCACCCCGTCCTTGTCGGCCCATTCGTGGGTGCGGACCTTGCCGTGGACGATCACGGAGTCGCCGCGGCGCAGGGACTGGAACGCGTTCTCGGCGAGGCGGCGCCAGCAGGTGATCCGGTACCAGGTGGTGGTGCCGTCGTGCCACTGGCCGTCGCGTTGGATCCGCGGAGTGTGCGCGATGGAGAACTCGGTGAAGAGGTGCTGTTCCGGGCCCACCATGCGGATCCGTGGGTCGGCCCCCAGATTGCCGGTGAGCGTGATGATGGCGTCCATGTTTCCTCCGGTCGTGTCTACCCAGGTCGGGAGTGATCTCCCCCGGAGAGTGGGACGTACGGACGCCGATCGGTCGCGACATCGACGGCCTGTGGACAACTCTGCACCGGCCCGCCAGGCCTGTTGACGAGAGGGCCGGTCGACGGTCAGCCGGCAGCGATGGTCAGCGCCGCACGGGCCTTCTCGTAGCGCTCGAGCTCGTCGGTGACCGGGTGGACGACCAGCTCGCGGGTGACGGTGTCGATCTTGCCGAGCAACGCCCGACGTGCCGTCACCACCTTCCGTCGGGCACCGACCTCGACGCCGATCCGGCTCAGGCCGCCGAGGACGAGGCCGAGCAGCACCCCACCGACCGCCAGTGCGGTCGGGGCCGGGATGCCTCGCCAGGAAAAGTCGGGCAGCGGTGGCATCCGCAGGTAGAGCAGGCCGAAGTCCGCCGCGAGCCAGGCCAGGCCGGCCAGCACCGTGGCGATCAGGATCCACTGGACGACGCGGACCACAGACCACCACCGGCGGTTGCGGTGCATCTGCAGGTTCGTCGACCCGATGGCCCGGTCCAGCGCGTCGGAGAGGTCGCCGGTCCGCGAGCGGGCCGCTGTCCGTACGGCGTCCGCCCAGCCGCGGGGCAGGCCGGCCGAGGCCTGGTCCGCCAGCACACGCAACGCGGCATCGACCTGGGCAGCGGGGACGCCCTTCAAGGACGTGACCGAGGTCCGGGACAGCGCGGTCGGCGCGTGGGTGGCGTCGACGCCCGATTCGATCTCCCGGCGCGCGCGGCGCCGCGGGCCCAGGTCCAGGTGGAGGCGCCGCAGCGGATCCGGGCGCAACGTGGCCACCCAGGAGACCACCGGCCAGCCGGTGGCGCCCCGACCCCGGCGCCGCCAGGCCTGCCCGACCGCCTCGGTCACGGCCGGGACACCGGCCGCCCGGGCGCAGGCGGTGTCCAGTTCGGTCACCGTACGGTCGTCGACCCGCGGCATCTGTGCGGTGCCGGAAGCCTTGCTCAGTCGCGTCACGATGCGATCGATGTCCACGCCGACCCGGTCGGCGACGGCCTGCTTGTCCCGGACCCGACCGGCGAGAATGGCCCGCAGCTCCGCCATGCCCTCCCCGGTGAGCGCGGACACGGCGTGCACCGGCACCTCCTGCAGGCCCTCGCGGTCGAGCAGGCCACGCAGGTCGTCCAGCGTCCGGCGGCGGTCCTCCCTGTTGAGCAGATCGGTCTGGTTGAGCACGACCATCATCACCGGGGCGTACTCCCGCAACGGGACGAGGTAGTTGTCGTGCAGGGCCGCGTCGGCGTACTTCTGCGGATCGACGACCCAGACCAGCATGTCGACGAGGCGGACCAGACGATCGACCTCCATCCGGTGGGAGACCTCGACCGAGTCGTGGTCGGGCAGGTCGAGGAGCACCAGTCCGTCGAGTCCGGCCTCGCCGCCGTACGCGTCGACGTGGTGGCGCCGCGGCACCTGCAACCAGTCGAGCAGCTCGGAGGTCGGCTCGTCGCCCCAGGTCACCGCCGCCGGCTGCCCGGTGGTCGGCCGGCGGATCCCGGGAACGGACACCTCGCTCCCGGCCAGGGCGTTGAAGAGCGTGGACTTGCCCGACCCGGTGGCGCCCGCCAGCGCCGTGACGGTAGCCGCTCCAGAGAACCGCAGTCGCTGACCCGCCCGGCGGACGACGCTGTTGGCCTCCTCGACGAGCTGCGCGTCGACCCGCCCGGAGGCGGCGTCGGCCGCTTCTCCGAGGGCACGCAGACGGTCGGCGAGACCGGGCTTCGACGAACGGGCCATCACTTCTCCTCGTCACGGTGGGCGGCCCCACCATGGTCACGTCGCCAGTCGCTCTCGGGCCGCAGCAGGCCGGTTTCGCTGGTCTCCTCGGACGCGGGTGTTTCCCCCGGTTCCTCGGACGCGGGTGTCTCGCTCGACTCCACAGACGCAGGCGCCTCACCAGACTCTGCAGAGGCCGGGTCGTCGGCGGGCTCCTCCGACTCCGACACCGCACCGGGCCACTGGACCTCCGCCGGCGCCTCGCTGGTCGCTCGACGAGCAGGCACCTCGGTCACCTCGCCCACATCAGGATCCTCGTCGGACGTCGAGTCCTCGAGGTCCTCGTCGGACAGCGGCGCGTACGCCCGCCGACCGGTCGCCACCACCGGTGTCCCTCCCTCGACCGTCGTCTCGGCGGACTCCACCGGCTCGACCGGCTCGACCGCGGAGGAGGTCTCGGGTGTCCCGACCATGTCCACCGCCTCAACTGCCACGGGGGTCGTCGCTTCGATCGCCTCGGGCACCTCGGCCGTCTCGATCGCCTCGGGCACCTCGGCCGTCTCGATCGCCTCAGGCACCACGGCCGTCTCGATCGCCTCAGGCACCACGGCCGCCGCCACCGACGGGGCCTCCTCGCCGGACGCGTACGACTCCGGGTCCTCGTACGACGCGGGATCCAGACCGGCAGCGATCGCCTCGTCCACCTTCCGGGCGGCGTCGCGGATCTCCGCGGCCTGCTGGGGGCGGACCTGCAGGGCGACCAGGGTCTGGTGGTAACGCAGCAGTTCGGAGGACATCAACACCTCCACCCGCTCGTCGAGGTCCTCCTTGGCGCGCTTCGCCATCCGGCGGACGTTCTCGTCGCCGAACACGGCCTCCAGAAGGCTCTGGGCCAGAGCGACCGACCCGCCGGCGATGCCGACCTCCGCGCCGGTCAGGCCACCTGTCTGGGTGAAGACGAGGACCATCAGGGTGGCGGCGATGCCGTTCACGCCGAGCGCGAGGTAGCGCGCCGTGAGCCGGCGCTGACCGCCCTGTTCGGACACCATGTCCAGGACGGCGCGCTGCCAGTCGCGGATCATCCGGGCGACCTGGTCCGCGAAGTCGTGGGAGGCGACGGCCAGGTCCGCCGGGCTCCCCTCCAGGACGAAGCGGCCGGCGGGATCGCCGCGCCACGCGGCCTCGGCACGCTCGGCGGCAGCTCGGCCCTCCTCGATGACCAATGCCTCAAGGCCGGACTCGACGGCCACCTTGACCTGGTCGGCCTCCATCGGGCGACCCCTCAGGGCCGCCGACAGGCGGTCGCGCAGTCGGCTGATCCGCTTCTCCACAGCGCGCATGAACTCGCCGGTGCCGACGAACTCGTGCCACCGTGCGAGCACTTCGCCGCGCAGCAGGGTGCCGTCCGCCGTACGCAGCTTGACCGCCTTCACCGCCTGGTCGTACGCGGTGTTCGCGTCGTCGCGCAGCTGCGCCACGGCGCGCACCTGGTCGTCGACAGCGGTGGCGATCGACGGTGAGCGCCGCGCAGTGTCCTCGATCGCCCCGGTGAGGGTGGACCGTACGACGTCCTGGCGGGTCCGGTCATCCGCGACCAGGCTTGCCAGCCAGCCACGGATCGGCGAGACCGCGGCGTTCGGGAGGATCCCCTGCGCGTCGACGGTGGTCTCGGGCACGGCGAACAAGGGCGCGTCGCCGAGGCCACGGTGGGCCATCATCTGGCCCAGATGCCCGGGAATGTCTCGCATGCCCGCCCGTGGCACCCGGTCGAGCACGACTCCTACCGCCACGTGCCGCTGCGCGGCACCGTTGAGCACGTCCCACGGGACCGCGTCGGCGTAGCGGGCGGCCGAGGTGACGAACAACCACATGTCAGCGGCCGCGAGGAGCTGCCCCGCCAGGGCCCGGTTCTCGTCGGCGACGGAGTCGATGTCGGGGGCGTCGAGGATCGCCAGGCCGCGAGGCAGCGTCGGCTCGGCGACCAGCTGCAGGCCGGTGCCGTCGGACTCCCCGGTCGCCCGGGCGAGGCCCGGAAGAATGCGCTGGTCGGTGAACCAGGCCGCGTCCCGGCTGTTGTGCACCAACACCGGCCGGCGGGTCGTCGGCCGGATCACCCCCGAGCTGGTGACGGCACGCCCGACCAAGGAGTTCACCAGGGTCGACTTGCCTGCCCCGGTGGAGCCGCCGACCACGACGAGCAGCGGGGCGTCCAGTCGGGCCAGCCGCGGCAGCACGTAGTCGTCGAGCTGGCCGGTGATCGAGCCGGCCTCGGAGAGGGCCCGGGCGGCGTCCGGCAAGGGCAGCGGAAGGTGAACGTCGGACAGCGCGACGCGAAGCTCCTCGAGCGATGCGGCCAGCTGTCCCGTCATGGATCCTCCTACTGCTCGGGTGGGCCCCAACGCGGATCCACCGGCGAGTACTCGACGCCTGATGATCCTAGCGGTCCACCGTCCGCCGGCAGCGACGGCGGTGCCTGGCGAGCACGGACAACCCGGTCGCGCAGTGCCTGACGCCAGCGCTGCCAGGGATACTCGATCGCCCCCACGCCCACCACGACGGCAGCCGGGAGCACCGCGTGCATGCCACGCAACAGCTCGGCCTCACGGCCGGGACCGGCCGAGTCCACCAGCCCCCTGCCGACGGCGTCGCGCAGATACGCCAACTCGACGGCGGCACGCTGCAGCCGCCAGGTGGCCAGGAACGTCGCCGGACCGCGCCACAGCGCGTAC
This sequence comes from Raineyella sp. LH-20, assembly GCF_033110965.1. Taxonomy (NCBI): domain Bacteria; kingdom Bacillati; phylum Actinomycetota; class Actinomycetes; order Propionibacteriales; family Propionibacteriaceae; genus Raineyella; species Raineyella sp. LH-20. The sequence goes on from NZ_CP137003.1 coordinate 3,459,587, forward strand.
CACCGCGCCCGGATCCGCACCCGGGCCGCCACCAACGCCTCGGCGGTGGCCGGGTCGAGCCAGCCGTACCGTCCGTACTCCGTCAGCCGGGCCCGCAGCACCGCCCGCTCGCGGCGCAGCTGGCCAAGGACCACCCCGACCACCGCACCGACGAGGGACAGGGCGACGAACCACAGCATCAGACCGACCGGGGAATCGGCCGACGCGGTGAAGTTGAAGACCATGTGGAGCAGCGCGGCGACCAGGAAGCCGGTGAGCGGCGCCAGCACCCGCACCCGCTTGCTGCGGGCGCGCAGGGCGGTGGCCACACCGATGCCGGTCATCACGGTGAACAGTGGGTGGGCGAAGAACGTCATCCCGCCACGCATCAGAGCCAGCTGGTTCATCGCCTGCTGGGCGTCGACGCCGGTGCCCGAGGTGACCGACACGTAGCGGTAGATCCGCCCGTAGTAGACGATGTTCTCCACGAAGGCGAACCCGGTGCCCGACAGCCCGGCCAGCGCCACCGTGGACAGCCACGACATCGCCCGGTGACGCAGCAGGATGGCGATCCAGAACACCACCGTCGCCTTGGCCGCCTCCTCGACGAACGGCGCGACGAACACCGCACCGCGCAGGCTGGTGGCCGGATCGCCGTCGCCGACGATCGACAGGTGGGCCGACGCCCAGGTGTTGATCGGTGCGGCGATCGCCGTCGCGACCAGACCGCCCCAGACCAGCGCGATCGCCCACAGCCACAGGCCCTGGGGGCGCAGCCGGTCGGCCAGCACGAACACCACCGCCAACGGGACGGCGGTGAAGGCGGCCAGCCGGGCCGCCTTCGGGATCACCGCGGTGCCGAGCCCCTGGATGGTGCCGGTGGCGGTGGTGTGCTCGGGCACGAAGAGGGTCCAGTTGACCAGGAACGCGGCCACGAAGATCACCACCATGGCCGCCGACATCCACAACCGCCAGTCGCCGAGCAACCGGCGGGCCAGCGGCACCGTACGATCCACCGGCGCCGGCAGGCCGTTGCGGCGCCGATCACGGCGCAGGCGCGCCCGGGCGGTGTCCTTGCGGCGACCCTTCCCCGGGGAGGGCAGTTCCGGCAGGCCACGGCCCACCGGGGACGGCGACGGCGCGCCGGTCGTACGGTGGGTCTGGACGGACATGCCGCCAAGGCTACCCAGCCCCGGAAGCACCGCGTCGACGGCGCAGACCCCTTGGTCGTACGCGGCGGTGCAGCCCGGGTCGTACGGGTGACGAGGTCCGCCGGCCGGGCGTCGTACAATCGTCCCCACTGCCCCCATAGCTCAGCTGGATAGAGCAGCAGCCTTCTAATCTGCCGGTCGTGCGTTCGAGTCGCACTGGGGGCGCTGGTGAAACACCTGGTCAGGCACCCGCTCCACTTCGCGAACCGGGCCATCCATCACCGAAACGCGATCCGTTCAGTCGAAACGCGATCCGGTCAGTCGGAGCGGAGTCTGGTGTCGGCTGAAACGTGATAGGGCAAACCTATGGAACCGGGGCGATGCCTGTGCGGGAACTGGGGCGATGCCTGTGCGCGAGCACTCCACCGGGATGGTGCACGGCAGGATCAAGGGGCGCCGCCGGGCCACGAAGCGAAGCAGTGCAGTCCCCTTGCATAGGGCAAACCTATGACCTTTCAGAGGTAAGAAGACTCCGGGAGGCCGACGAGTTGTGCCTGAGCCAGATCCGTGCCGCACAGAAGCTGTCCCGCGTCAAGTAGCTGGCAGGGTTTCTTCGATTTCGAAGTTGGGGATGGTCGGGTGGGCGCCGACACGGCGCCACGACCGGGATCCATCCCGTGCCGCGGCGCCGCGTTCGTACGTGCTGGTCGAGGCTCCTACAGCCGGGCTCCGACGGTCACGTTCAGGCTCGATTCCGGGTGGCCTTCGACGGCCTGCTCGGCGATGGTCGGTGAATCGTACGGATCGATCGTGACCGTGGGGCCGACCTCACCGTGACCGACGACCATGGCCTCGTCGAACGCATCCTTGCCGGAGAACACGGCCTTGGCCTTCGCGGCGTCGAACTCGCCGACCCACGTGCCGAGCACCAGGGTGGCGACGGCGTTACCGGTGAAGTTGGTCAGTGCCCGGGCCTCGGACATGAACTTGTCGATGCCCACGATCACGCCCATGCCGCCCAGCAGGGCCGGCTGGTGCGACTGCAGCCCGGCGGCGAGGGTCGCCAGCCCAGCGCCGGTGACGCCCGCCGCCCCCTTGGAGGCGATGATCATGAAGATCAGGAGTCCGATCTGCTCGCCCAGCGACATCTGCATGCCCATCGCGTTGGAGACGAACAGGGCGGACATCGTCAGGTAGATGGCGGTGCCGTCGAGGTTGAAGGAGTAGCCGGTGGGCACCGTCACGCCCACGACCGGCTTCGAGACACCGGCGTGTTCCAGCTTCGCCATCAGGCGGGGCAGCGCAGACTCCGACGACGACGTCGCGAAGATCAGCAGGTACTCGCGGGCGAGGTAGCGCATCAGCCGGAAGATGTTCACGCCGGTGACGACCCGCAGGATGGTCCCGAGGACCACGACGATGAACAGCACACAGGTGAGGTAGAAGGCGCCCATCAGCAGCGCCATGGCACCGATGGCCGACCACCCGGTCGCGCCGACGACCGCCGCGATGGCACCGAACGCGCCGACCGGGGCGACCCACATCACCATCATCAGGATGCGGAAGACCACGCCCTGGATCAGCGAGACCAGATTGAGCAGCGGCTTGCCGGCCTCGCCCATCTTCTGCAGCGCGAAGCCGGCGAGCAGGGCGACGAACAGCACCGGCAGTACCGGGACCGAGCCGGGGATGATCTCGAGGAGGAAGGCGGTGGTCGGATCCACGGCGGCCTTGCCCGCGGTGTACGGGGTCAGGTGCAGGCCGGTGCCCGGGTGCACCAGGTTGCCGACGACGAGCCCGATCGCCAGGGCGAAGGTGGACATCGTGAGGAAGTAGACGAGGGCCAGGCCGCCGACCTTGCCCACCGTGGCGGCCCGGGCGATCGACCCGATGCCCAGGACGATGGTGCAGAAGATGACCGGCGCGATCATCATCTTGATCAGGGCGACGAAACCGTCTCCCAGGGGCTTGAGCGACTTGCCGACCTCGGGGAACAGCAGGCCTACGGCGGCGCCGAGCACCACCGAGGCGATCACCGAGATGTAGAGCCAGTGCGTACGATCCCTGGTCTTCTCGGCTTCGGGTTTCGCCGCTCGGGGCGCAGCGCTTGTGGGAGTCAGCATTCGACATCCTTGTCGTGACGGGGTGGACGGATACGGGGTGGACGGATACGGGGGGACCGGTGGAGCGAGGCGACGACGCTCACCGGTGAGGCCCGTCACGATCTTCGGGTCCGCCATGTCCGCCGTCACGTTTGCGGTCATAAAGGTCATGATTCGCGTCACAATGGGCTCGCGCGGATCGGTCCGGACGGCCGGCCGTGTGGACGCCGGCCGGATCGCAGCCGCCGGCCGGACGGGAGGGTACGGTGCACGCCTGGAGCCTGGCACGCCGACTGGCGGTCGCCCAGTTGCTGGGGCTGCTCGTGCTGACGGCGCTGGCCAGCTGGGTCAGCTACTTCTACGCCCGGGAGGGCGTCTATCGGGCGCAGAGCGACCGGGTCCTCACCACCGCCCGTCTGCTCGCCCAGGAGCAGGACGTCCGGGAGGCGTACGCCTCCCCTGATCCGACGCAGGTCCTCGAACCCGTGTCGCTCGCGGCCGCCGACCGGGCGGACGTCAGCTGGGTGACCTTCCTGGCCCTCGACGGCACCCGGCTGGCCCACTTCCGGCCGGACTGGGTGGGCTCCCACTACTCGGGTCGCCTCGAGCCGGCCCTGTCCGGGAGCGAGTTCGTCGAGACGTCGACCACCGGCACCGCCGGCCCGTCGGTGCGCGCCCTCGTCCCGATCCGTGCACAGCCCGGGCCGGACGCCGCAGGCGCTCCCGGCCCGGTCATCGGCATCGTGTCGGTGGGCCAGACGGTGTCCCAGCTGGACATCGTCGCCCGCGCCCAGATCCCCACGATCCTCGCCCTGGCGGCCGCCGTGGGGGCGGCCGGTCTGGGGGCCAGCTGGCTGCTCCACCGGTACCTCGAGCGGACGACCTTCGGGCTGGGGCCGCGCCAATTGGCGGAGAACTTCACCTTCCTGGACACCGCACTGCACAACGTGAACGTCGGGATCGTCCTGCTGGCGCCGGACGGCTGTCTCGGTCTCTACAACGACCGGGCGGCCGAGTTGCTGGGACTGCCGAAGCCGCCGGAAGCCGGCGGTCACCGGGGAGGCCGAGCCACGGCCCGGATCGCCGACCTCGACCTGCCGGCGCCGCTCGCCGGCCTGCTCGCCTCCCGACGGGAGGCGCGGGACGAGCTCTTCCTGGCCGGGGAACGCATCCTCGTCGTCAACCAGCAGCGCACCCGTCCGGTCGCCCGTCCCGGGCTGCGCCCATGGCGCCGGTCGGAGACGCCGGCTGATAACGGCACCGTCGTCACCCTCTACGACCGTACGGACGTCCAGCGGATGAACCGCGAGTTGGAGTCGACCCGGTCGCTGACCGATGCCCTGCGCTCGCAGACGCACGAGCATGCGAACCGGCTGCACACCGTGCTGTCCCTGCTCGAGCTCGGCCGTGCCGACCAGGCTCGTGAGCTGCTGACCGACGGCCTGCACACCGTCGGCACTCCGCTGCTGTCCTCACCGGACCTCGAGGCGGAGCCGGCGGTGACCGCCCTGCTGCTGGCGAAGTCGGCGCAGGCCCGAGAACGCGGGGTGCGGATGGACCACCGCAACGAGATCGACGCCCCGACCGGGATCTCCCCCGGCGACCTGGTGACCCTGCTCGGCAATCTCCTCGACAACGCCATCGACGCCGCCGACGCCGCCGGGCTGCCGCCGGAGGACCGCTGGGTGGATGCCGAGGCGCGGCTCGACGGGGATTGGCTGGTGCTGCAGGTCGCCGACGGCGGCCCCGGACCATCGGCCGCCGACCGGGAGAGGATGTACGAGCTGGGCTGGTCGACGAAGCCGGCCGGTCCGGCGGGGCGGGGCATGGGACTGGCACTGGTCCGCCAGACCGCGCGCCAGCTCGGCGGTCAGGTGGACCTCGTGCAGGACTCCGGGACGGTGTTCACGGTGGAGATCCCGGTCCGACGGCCGGTGGCCCTCGGTGCCGGTCGGTCCGCCGCCAGGAGTGGTGGCGATGCGTGACCGGCAGGTGCTGATCGTCGAGGACGACCGGCTCACCGCGACGACGTACGCCGAGTACCTCACCCGGGCCGGCGCGTTCGTCGTCGTCCACAGCTCCCGCACCGCCCACGACGCCCTGGGGTTCCTGGCGGGACGGCTGCGCCGGACCGGGACCTTCGGGGTCGACATGGTCCTGCTCGACATGAACCTGCCGGACGGTCACGGCCTGGACGTCCTGGGGCAGCTGCGGGCGGCCGGCTTCACCGGCGGGGTGCTGGCGATGACCGCCGACACCGAACTGGAGACGATCCGCCGCTCGATCGCCCTGGGCGTCGTGCAGTATCTGGTCAAGCCCTTCGGCTACCAGCAGTTCGCCCAACGGGTCCGCTCCTTCCGCGACCTCTCGGTCGAGATCGAGGGACCGGGCAGGGCCGACGGCCAGGCGGAGGTCGATCGCGCGTTCGCCATGGTGCGGTCGACCGGCCCCGGCGACCTGCCGAAGGGTCTCACCGAGGGAACGCTGAACACCGTCGTCGCGGTCCTGCAGGCGGCCGACAGGGCACTGAGCGCCGGCGAGGTGGGGACCGCGGTGGGCTCCTCCCGGGTGACCGCCCGCCGCTACCTGGAACATCTGCACCGGACCGGCATGGTGGACCGTACGCCGCGCTACGGGACCCCGGGCCGACCGGAGAACGAGTACCGCTGGCACCCCGCCCGACCGGGACGGCCCACCGACTGAAACCGGCTCAGCAGACCAGGACCTCGACGCCGGTCTCCCGGACGGTCCGGACGACCTCGTCGTCCACGGAGTCGTCCACCACGACGTGGGTGAAGTCGCCGACGTCGCACAGCCGGTAGAGCGCACCGTGGCCGATCTTGGTGTGGTCGAGCAGCAGCACCCGGCGCCCGGCCGCCCGGATCATCGCCTGCTTCGCCGCGACGACGGCCGGATCCTGGTGGTAGAGCACCCGGTCGCGCATCGAGGAGGTCGACGCGAAGAGCACATCGGCGTAGAGGGTCGCCAGGGCGTTCTCGCACAGGATGCCGAGGAACGCCGCGTGCCGTACGTCGTAGAGCCCGCCGAGGGCGATGACGCTCACCTCGTTCTGCTCGCCGAGGGCCTGCAGCACGGGCAGGGCGTTGGTGATGACCGTCAACGGGCTGCGCTGGGTGAGGTGGGGCACCAGGTGCAGCGCCGAGGTGGAGTCGTCGACGATCACGACGTCCCCGTCGTTCACCAGTTCGGCGGCCGCCGCCGCGATCCGCCGCTTCTCGTCGACCGCCGTCCCCAGCCGGAACTCCAGGTCGCTCTCGTAGCGGGTCGATCGCTGGGCGGAGGCACCGCCGCGCACCTTCCGCAACGTGCCGAGCGCCTGGAGCTCGTCGAGGTCGCGGTGCACCGTCATCCGGCTCACCCCGAGTGCCTCGACCAGGTCGTCGACGTTGACGAAGCCGTCGCGACGTACGGCCGTGCTGATCCGGTCGAGACGGGCGGCCTTCGACAGCGGACGGTGGTGCGGCGCGGGCCGGTCGGGGTCGCTCAGGGCAGTCATCGAGGTCTCCAGGGTCGGTCGCCGGACGGGTGGATGACGCGTCCCGAGGGGCGCGGTGCGGCGCTGGGCCGACGGTCGGCGGGCACGGTGGGGGCCTGAGCCCGGGAGTCCGCGACCACGGACCCCCGGACTCCGGGTCGGTCAGCCGGCCAACCGTGGCTGGGTCGTCCGGAACTCCTCGACCTGGGCACGGTCGACGATGCCGGCGTCGGACCCGAGGCCGGTGGCGACCAGGCTGCCACAGGCCAGGCCCCGTTCGGCGGCGTCCGCCGGGTCGAGACCGTCGAGCAGGCCGGAGATGAAGCCAGAGGTGAAGGCATCACCGCACCCGGTCGTGTCGACCACGTCGACGTCGTACGCCGGCAGGACGATCTCCTGCTGTCCCCGCGGGGCGATGCTCACGCCGTCGCCGCCCATGGTCAGCACCGTGCAACCGACCCCCTGAGCATGCAGCCAGGCGATGATCTCGGCGCGGTCCTCGGTGCCGACGAGCCAGCCGGCCTCCTCGATGTTCGGCATCAGGTAGTCGATGTAGGGCAGCGCGGGACCGATCAGTTCCTGGGCGTCCGGACGGGGACTCATCAGGAAGTCGACCGTGGTGGTGCAGCCCAGTTCCTTGGCCTTCGCCAGGATGCGGGCCATCGGCGCGCCGTCGATGCCGGGCAGGATGAAGGCGCCGCCCAGATGGAACACGGTGGCCTCGGCGACAGCGTCCCACGGGACGTCGTCCTCGGTGAGGCCGGCATTGGCCCCGATGACGTGCAGGGCGGGCCGCGAGCCGTCGGGCCGGATCAGCAGCAAACTCGACGAGGTCTGCCGCTCCGGGTCGACCACCAGGTGGGTGGTGTCGACACCGTACCTCTCCATCGTGGTGCGGATGAATCCGCCGATCGAGTCGTCGCCCACCCGGCCCACCGTGGCGACCCGGACGCCGAGCTTGGCCAGGTTGACCGACGGTGCAGCGGCCGTGCCCGCCACCGTGAACGAGATGCGGTCGAGCATCGCGAGCTGCTGGCCCGGCGGCACCGCCGCGAAGGGCCATCCGAGCGCGTCGGCGATGTGGGCTCCGAAAGAAATGACGTCGGGCATCGAGCTTCCTCTCAGCCGGGGCATCGCACCGTACGTGGCCGACACCCCCGCGGTCCGGTGGGTGCTGACGACCCGTCCGTTCCGCCGGTGGGATCGTCCGTCGGTGGCCTCGGGTACGACCGCAGCGATGGACCTCGTCGTACATCGTCACCAACACGGCAATGTTAGCAACTGTGATAATCACACGCACCACCCCTGCCGAGTGATGCGCACCACCACCCCGCCGGAGCTTCGGAATCAGGATCGTATGGACCCGCAAGCCGCCGAACCACACGGATCACCGGACCCATAGGTCGCCCGCCCATCGCCGACCGGAAGCGTTCCGCTGGCACGTACGCCTCGGGACAAGGTGATACGAACTGTTACAGGAGATCCGCCGACTCCACCCCTACCCCCTCCACCCCGCGGTGGCAGACTGAGACCCGGCAATGGCGCCGCACCGTGGATGCGAGAGCGCCGATGGACATCAGTCGCCCCCGGCACGGCCGACCGGCACTTGAATAATCTTGCACTATGCGCAAAACTGCATGGGCTGCACGGATCTGTCTTTCGTCGACCCGCCGGTCAGGACGGACACCCCGGACGGGATCCGGCCCGGTCACGCAGCGATCCGCACCGCCGCCCCACAAGGAACGCAAGGAGACTCTTTGTCCGCCATGCTCGAATCCGAGTCTGCCGCACCATCTACCTCGCATCGCACCAGTGCATCGACGCACAGTCCGGTCATGTCCCAGAAGCAGATCATGCTCGTCATCTACGGACTGATGGCCGGCATGTTCCTGTCGTCGCTCGACCAGACGATCGTCGGCACGGCGATCCGTACGATCGGTGACGACCTGCACGGCCTCGACCAGCAGGCATGGGTGACCACCGCCTACCTCATCACCTCGACGATCGCGACCCCGATCTACGGCAAGCTGTCCGACATTTTCGGCCGCCGGCCCCTGTACATCTTCTCGATCACCGTCTTCATCCTCGGCTCACTGCTGTCGTCGTTCTCCACGTCGATGTACATGCTGGCGGCGTTCCGCGCCTTCCAGGGCATCGGCGCCGGCGGCTTGATGTCGCTGCCGCTGGCGATCATGGGCGACATGCTCGCCCCGCGGGAGCGGGCCAAGTACCAGGGCTACTTCCTCGCTGTCTTCGGCGTCTCCTCCGTCATCGGCCCGCTGGTCGGCGGACTCTTCGCCGGCACGCACACGATCGCCTGGATCGCCGGCTGGCGCTGGGTCTTCCTGGTCAACGTGCCGATCGGCATCATCGCGCTGGCGATGGTGATCGCGTTCCTGCACCTGCCGCGGTTCAACCACAACAAGCACGTACGGGTCGACTGGTGGGGCGCCACCGCGGTCGTCCTCGCTCTCGTCCCGCTGCTGATGGTCGCCGAGCAGGGTCGTGTCTGGGGCTGGACGTCGGCGGCCTCACTGGCCTGCTTCGGCATCGGCGTGGTCGGCATCGTGGCCTTCATCATCATCGAGTCCCGGATGGGCCGCGACGCGATCATCCCGCTGTCGATCTTCCGGTCCCGGGTGTTCTCGATGGCCACCGTCCTCGGCGCCCTCGTCGGCTTCGGCATGTTCGGCGCGATGATGACCCTGCCGCTCTACCTGCAGATCGTGATGGGGATGTCGCCGACCGAGTCGGGTTTCGCGACGCTGCCGATGATCGGCGGTCTGATGGTGGCCTCCATCGTCTCCGGCCAGATCATCGCCCGCACCGGCCGGTACCGCCAGTTCCCGATCATCGGGACGGCGTTCGTGGTCCTCGGCTTCCTCGACCTCACCTTCATCACCGCTGACACCCGCTTCGTGTATATCGCCGGCGGCATGGTGCTGATCGGTCTCGGCCTCGGCCAGCTCATGCAGAGCCTCGTCCTGGCCAGCCAGAACTCGGTCGCCCCGACCGACATGGGCGTCGCCACCTCGTCGGCCACGTTCTTCCGGCAGATCGGCGGCACGCTGGGCACCGCCATCCTGCTGTCGGTGCTGTTCGCCAGCATGACCGGCAACATCCGTACGGCGATGCAGGACAAGGACACCCTCACCGACGCGCTGGATGCGGCGATGACCCCGGCGGTGGCCCAGGCCCCGCAGAACGCCGGTGCGATGCGCCAGATCTGGACCCCGATCGTCACCCCGATCGAGGACGGGGTGCAGGCCCAGCTCGACCAGGCGGCCGCCCAGGCGACCAGCCACGCGCCGAACGAGGCCGCCAAGCAGGTCATCCTCCAGCAGGTCGCGGCACAGGCCGGGGCCACCGTGAAGGACGGCCGGATCGTCGTCGACTACAGCAACGACGCCCAGCGCCGTGCGATCGTGGACAAGACCGTGCCGACCGTCCTCGACGGACTGGCGGGCGACGGATCCGGGACCAGCACCTCCGGCGACGTCAGCACGTCCGACACGTCGTTCCTCAACGGCGCCGACGCGCGACTGACCCGTCCGTTCCTGGTCGGATTCACCAAGTCGGCCGTCAGCATCTACTGGGTGGGCATGAGCGTGCTGCTGATCGCCTTCGTGCTGACCTGGTTCTTCAAGGTGCCCGAGCTGCGCATGCACTCCGCACTGCAGGAGCAGGCCAACCGGGCGGCCGCGAATGCGGAGGAGACCGCGGCCGGTGCCGGCCCGACCACGGACGATGGGTCCACCCGGTGACGTACGCCGGCAGGCGATAGCGCCTGAGGACAGGACGCCGTCACCGCAGAGGCCCGAGCCGATGGCTCGGGCCTCTGCGATGTCCCCGTCCGGGGACCGGGTCGTTGTCCGAGGACCGGACCGGATCAGGGAGCCAGGTCGTCCGGGTCAGCTCGGGTCAGGTTCAGGTCGGACCGGTGCCCCGGGGCCGATCCCACCCCGGGGGGCCGATCTCCACCCCCGGGATCAGGCCGGACCGGACGACGGGTCGAGGTGCTGGGCGAGGTAGTTCGGCACGCCGACGCGAGTCAGGGCGTCGAGCTGGCCCTCGAACCAGTCGGCATGTTCCTCCTCGTCACGGGCTCCGGTCTCGAAGAACAGGGCGGTCGCGTGGTCACCGAGTGTGTGGCACTCCTCGGCGCCGGCGTTGAACAGGGCGATCGCCTCCTGTTCCCCGGCGTACGCCAGGCGGAGGACCTCTTCGGGATCCTCCCCCACTCGGATCGGGTTCATCCGCTGGAGGTTCGGGTGGCCGTCGAACATCAGGATGCGCTGGATGAACTCGTCGGCATCCTTCATCTCGGCGATCGACAGGTCGTAGAAGACCTTCCCGAGGCGGGACAGCCCCCAGTTGTCGAGCATCCGAGCATTGAGGAAATAGGTGTTGATCACGGTGAGTTCGAGCGTGAGGCCGGCGTTCAGCAGCTCGATCACCCGGGGACTAACTGGCTTCACGGTCCACCTCCGGGAGTGACGCGTGGATGGTCTCAACATGCTCGCACAGCAGCCGCCGGATCGTCAGGACACAACTGCCACAATCGGTGCCGGCAGTGGTGGCACGGCACACCTGGGCAACCGTCCGGGCACCGCGATCGACGGCGGAACGGATATCGCGGTCCGTCACGACCTTGCACTGACAGACGATCACCGCATCATTCCTTCCTCCGGGCTGACCTCTGCGTCCTGGCCGCCCCTTATTGGTTAGGGTAGCCTAAACTCAGGACGCGGTGGTGGGGCCGGGCCACCCAAGGCTCCGTGCCACGCCACGGCCCGTCGCCACCAGCCCACGTCGCCCGGCGCCACCGGCCGCCCCACCACCGCATCACCACTCCCCGCCCCCCCCTCCCGCCACTCGGCCGCTCGGTCACTCGGTCACTCGGTCACTCGGTCACTCGGTCACTCGGTCACTCGCCGAGAATGCTCCCGGTGGAGCGGTCACCCAAAGCCCCCACTCGCGGCCACTCGGGGAGCAACGCCACCCGCCGGATTAGGATCGACGCGTGACGAATGAACTGGTGTGGATCGATTGCGAGATGACGGGCCTGGACCTGGCCCACGACGAGCTGATCGAGGTGGCCGCACTTGTTACCGACGGGGAGCTCAACGTCCTCGGCGAGGGCGTCGATGTTGTGATCAAGCCCGCTGCCGCAGCGCTCGAGCACATGGGTGACTTCGTCCGCGAGATGCACACCAAGTCCGGCCTGCTGCCCGAGCTCGACGGCGGGTTGACCATGGCCGAGGCCGAGCAGCAGGTGCTGGCCTACATCCGCCAGTACGTCAAGGATCCGCGCAAGGCCCCGCTGGCCGGCAACACGATCGGCACCGACCGGGCGTTCCTGGCCAAGGACATGCCGGAGCTCGAGGCGTACGTCCACTACCGCAACGTCGATGTGTCCTCGATCAAGGAGCTGTCGCGGCGCTGGTACCCGAAGACCTATTACCACGCGCCGGCCAAGAACGGGAACCACCGCGCCCTCGCCGACATCCAGGAGTCGATCGAGGAGCTGCGCTACTACCGCGAGGCGGTCTTCGTCCACCAGCCCGGCCCGGACACGACCAGCCTGAAGCGGATCGCCCGGAAGCACCGCGGCAGCATCACTGGTCTGCCCGAGAACGGTGTGACCGAGAACGGTATCCCCGCCGAAAACGGTGTGGCCGAGAAGAGTGTGGTCGAAGGCGGTGCTGCGGAGAACGCTGAGGAGAGCGTGGCCGCCGACGCCGAGTGACCGCGTCGGGGGACGCCGACGCCCTCCCCCGATCAACCGGCCACTGTCTCCGTATGCCCGTAAAGGGGACCTGGTCCCCGACCGTTCTCAACATCCCCGATGTTCGCCACGTTCCCCGACCGCATTCGCCCGTATTCGGTCGGGGATCCTGACGTGGGTCGCGGTTGGTGAGAATCATCGGGGTTCGTGAGGATCGTCGCGATCTGCGAGGATCGTCGGCACTGACCGGAGTGGCCGGGCAGCCAAGCGCCTCACACCCCCGACCACGTGCCCACAGATCGACGGAATGACGCCGATTGGCGTACGTCTGCCGGACTTGGCTATACTGCTCAAGTTCGCCCGGAAGGGAAACCTACGGCGACGATGGTGGGTATAGCTCAGCTGGTAGAGCACCTGGTTGTGGTCCAGGATGTCGCGGGTTCGAGCCCCGTTACTCACCCCAAACGGGTCAGGTGTGAACTTGCGACCAAGGGGCCACCCTTGGTCGCGGTTCGCGCCTGGCCCATTTTCTTCGCCTCGGCGGCCCAGCTCAGGGCGTCGGCGTGGAGGCCGGAGAGGCTCAGTCCGTCATACGGGTTCCGGTAGCCGACGCGCACGTCGTTGTCCTCGTCGATGTAGATCGCCCTGAACAGTGCTTGGTTGCACAGTCGGCGGTTCGCGTCGTCGGCGTGCTCGTAGAGGTCGGCTGCGTTGGACAGCAGTTTCAGCGAGTCGTCGAGGTTCGCCCGCGCGTCGGCATAGTGGCCGTGGTGAGCGGTGATCCGGTGCTCGATGGTCTCCAACGACGCGGTGATCCGGTCCTGCTCCTTCTTGAGCAGGTCGAGCGGGATGGCTCCGGCGTAGTGGGCTTGCAGCAACTTCTGCTGCTCGCCTTCGAGTTGGGTTCTCCGGGACGCGAGGTCGGCAAGTTCGGCGGCTCCTTCGGCCATCATCTCGTCGAACCGGGCATGGATCATCGCCGAGACCGCCTGCGTCGTCTCGGGATCGAGCTGCACCTTGGCATAGAAGCGCTCGATGAGCCGTTCGACCTGCTCGATGAGCATCGCCTGCCGGGTGCAGTCGCCTCTGCCACCATGCCTGCTCGCGCACACGAAGTACGGGTAGATCGTGCCCTGGCTGCTCTTGGCGTTGCACACCAGTAGCCGCGAGCCGCACTGGCCGCAGAACACCGTCCCCTTCAAGTAGTGCTCGTGGACTTGCGTTGCATCTGCTGCCGAGCGGTGCGTGCCGAGCACGGTCTGCACCTGGTCCCACACCTCGTTGGGGACGATGGCCTCGTGCGCTCCGGCATAGGTCACGCCCTGGTAGCGGACGCTGCCCTTGTAGTACGGGTTCGTCAGCATCCGATGCACCGACGACTTCCCGATGGGTCGGGACGGTCGCCGCGGCGACGCCGCTGTCGTGAGCCCGCGCGCTACGAGCTCCTGGTGAAGCTGGCTCGTCGTCCAGTCGCCGGATGCGAACACCTGGAACGCCCACCGCACCAACGGGGCTCGCTCCTCGTCGATCTCGACGGTGCGTACTTCCCGCCCGAACTCGTCGCGCACGCCGACGTTGCGGTAGCCGATGGGTGCCTTCGTCACGGTGCCGCCCTGCGCGGCCTTCTGCGACAGACCCTTGACGACCTCGGTGGCGAGGTTGCGGGAGTAGAACTCCGCGATCGAGGACATGATGCCGTGCAGCAGCATCCCGGACGGGGTCTCGTCGATGTTCTCCGTGGCCGACACCAGCGTGACGCCGGCGTCCTTGAGGGCGAGGTGGATGGTCACGTCGTCGGCTCGGTTGCGGGCGAGCCGGTCGACCTTGTGGACGATGCAGTAGTTCGTCTTGTGCTTCGCGACGTACTGGATCATCCGCATCAGTTCGGGCCGGTCGGCCTTGCGCGCGGACTCGCCCGCGTCGACGAACTCCTCGATGATCGTTGCTCCGAGCTGGTCGGCCTTGCGCTGGTTCGCCTCGCGCTGGGCCGGGATCGAGAAGCCCTCCGCCTGGCCGCCCTTCTCCGCCTGCTCCTTCGTGGAGACCCGTAGGTAGGAGACGGCGAATGATCCGGGGAACGGGGTGGGCGCTACGAGGCTGTCTATCGCGGTTCGGTCCGCGTCGATGATCGTCATGGCTCTTCTCCACAGTCACTGGTCCTGCCGACGCGGACTTGTGAGAGCGGATGTTGATCGTGAGAAGAGCCCGAAGGCTGTAGGACTAGGCCGAGTCGGCCACGTTTACTTTGCCTCGCCGTGGCGGCGAAGCGCTAGGACCACAACATCCGCCATCCGCGACGGATGCCTCCATTCTACGACGACGCGCTCGCGGAGGCACGAGGGCGCTTCGGTCGCGTCGATCCCTCCGAACGGCACGCTCCCGACTGTTGGAGCGCCAGGCGGATCAGCAGCTCGCAGAGCTTGTCCAGGTCGGGCGGCTCGTGGAACTCGGCGCGGATCGTCAGCTCGCGCTCGCTCTGTTGACGCTGCCCGGTCTTCCGTTCATAGCGGCGCGCCACGATTCACACCTCGCCCGTCTCCGGGTCGATGCCCGCGAAGAAGGCATCCTCTGCTTCCTGGCGCGCATCCACCATGTCGATCACGAACCGAGCGAAGTCTTCGTCGCGATCCGTGATCGGTGAGTCCTCGATGGGCTGAGTGGGGTCTTCACCGGGCCAGCTCGTCTGGCGAGTCGGGCGGTCTCGGTCGAGCCGCGTACCGCAGGCCGACACCCAATCACGAAGGCGGGCACGGGCATCGGCGAAGTCGCGGTGCCAGCCGAGCGGTGCCGACCCATTCTGCTCGGGGTCGTATGCGCACAGCCAGTGCAGGTGCAGCGCCGACAGTTCCCAGAGGAGCTCGGGGTGACGGTGCCAGTAGGGCGGAACGACGCTGGCCGGAAGTCCGTAGGTGTGGCGAAGCCAGTCCACCCAACGGTTCAGTTCGAGCAACTCGGCTTCGAGATCGTTGGCGGTCAGCAGATTCCAGTTGACCGGATGCGGCGGCTCGGGCACGTCGAAACGCGGGGACGCGAGACCTGCCTCGGGTGGCATGTCGTCGTGCTCAGGGTGGAACTGATCGCTCATGGCGGGATCGCTCACATTCCGATGGCAGCCGCGGTGGACGGCGCGGCCTGCTGAGGTCCGGTGAACGCCGCGGCGTCTCGGCCGGAAGTGCGTTCGCTGCGATCCACCTCGTAGCGGGTGCGGGCGAGGTCGTGTCCGATGCGCGTCGCGATGAACTCCTCGCCCTCGTACCGCTGGCCGTTGCGCTCGTAGGAGTAGTCGCGCACCCGTCCGTCGGCGATGATGTTGTCGCCCTTGGCGAGCCGCTCGGCTCCCTGCTCGGCAGCACCGCGATACGCAATGAGGTCGTGGAACGTCGTCTCCAGTTGCGTGAAGGAGTTGTCGGGCTCCTTGCGGTAATGCTCGATGCCGACCTTCATGTAGAGCCGTGCGTCGCCGCGGTCGGTGTAGCTGAGCTGCGGGTCCGAGGCGACAAAGCCGGAGATGGACTGGTGGGTACGAATGGCCATGATGGCGTCCTCCTGAACTCGGGCGACCAGCCGTGTGTGGCCGCTGTGTCAGGCAGGTGCGCTTCGGCACCCAGACGCAGCGTCAGGTGACGGGGCGGTGGCGCAGCAGTGTTTCGAGTTCGTCGCGGTCGCTGCGGAGTTGCGCGGCATCGGGGCGAGTCGGCCAGGCGCGGAGGTCGGTGACGATGGGCGGCGCGGAGCGCAGCATCGCAATGCCGGTGCCGAATGGCAGGGTGCGGATGCGGTCTGGCGGCAGGATCGGGACGCGGCGGATCGAGCGCTGGTTGGAGCGGGTGCCGTGGTCGCCGAGTGTCACGCTGTCGGTGTACTCGTCGCGCTCTCCGATGAGCGTGGAGAGGTCTTGGAGGTCGCGGCTGTTGGATGCGCCGCCGAGGATGATCTTGACGATGCTAGCGTCCCAGATCGCGCCGGCCTGGTGTTCACTCCACCTGTCGCGAGCCTGTGCGAGGGACTGCAAGACCGGCATGGTCGTGATCCCGGTGCCACCGCCTTCGGCCATGAGCGTCGGCAGTGACGGCAGCGGTGCGAGATTCCCGATCTCGTCGAGCGCGAGCAGTAGCGGCGGGTCGAGCCGTGCTCCGGGCGAGCGGGCGGCAAGTCGGCGGGCGGTTTCGATGAGGTCTTCGACGAACGCCGCGACCAGCGATGCCGAGGCTCCTGCTCCTGCTCCGGTGGCGAGCAGGTACAGGGTGCCTTGTTCGGTGAGGAAGGTCTCGGGGTCGAAGTGCTCGTGCGGGCCTGGCGTGACGGCATCGAGCACGCGCGGGTCGGCCAGTGCGGCCAGTGCGAGGGAGACGCCTTGCCAGATGCTGTCGCGGGTCTTGGGGTCGGCGTCGATCATCGCGGCCAGGGAGTCGTCCCAGCCCATCGCCGCGTTCGGGTGTGAGTTGAGGATGGCGACGGCTTCGGACGCGGCGCTGGGGTCGAGGGTCCATCTGAACAGCTCGGCTGGCTGGCGGCCGTCGAGCGCGGCGGCATGCAGCAGGCTTTGGAGTGCGGTGCGGGTTTTGCCTTCCCAGAACCCGCCGGACTCGACCCCTCCGGCGCTGAGTCCTGTGGCGGCTGCGAGGCCGTTAGCGCGGATCATCGCGGTCAGCGGATCGTCACAGCCGCGAATGGGCGACCAGCGCAGCCCGGCGGGGATGCCTTCGGCGAGGTGTTGCGGGTCGAACACCGCGACCGGTCCGCCCCTGCGGCGTCGGGCGCGGAGGGTCGCGGTGAGGTTGTCGGGCCTGGTGCTGGTGGTGACGACCGCTCCGGGTGCGTCGAGGATCGCGTTGATGACGACATGTAGGCCCTTGCCTGAGCGGGGTGGGCCGATCAGCAGGATCGAGTCTTCGACAGATGCCCAGACCTCCGTCCCGCGACTGGCACCGAGGAGGTAGCCGACATCCTGCGGGGCTGGTGATTCCAAGGAGGGGCGCAGTGTGGCCGCGCGGTGCAGCAGTGCCTTCGCGGATGCTGCGGTCTTGACTTCATGGCTGGTCGCGATCCCGGCAAGGCGGTGCGGGTCGGTCTCGGTCTTCCGCGTGTGGCGGCGCAGCACGATCCACACCCAGACGATCCCGGTGGCGAGTCCGCCGAGCAGTGCCGCGCTGACGAGCCAGTAGGCGACCGGGTTGAGACCGTCGGCACCGAGCGCGGTTGCCGGGTCGCCGGGGTTGAACAGCACGGCGAGTCCCGCCGCTGCGCCGGCGTCTGGCTGGGGTGTGCCGGTGAGGAACGCGGCGACACTGCCACCGGCGCGGAGAACGAGGGCGATCCCGAACATGCCGATCAGCCCAATGAGGGCGGCATTGGTGAGTTCGTCGCCCATGCCCCCGGCCTGCCGCTGGTTCATGTCAGCCGCCGCACCGCGAGCGTGCCCGAGATGCGCCCGAACAGGATCACCTCGTGTGTGCCGTCGGGTAGGTCGTCGAGGTCGATGAGCGTCCGGGCTTCGCCGGTCCCGGTAGCGTCGGTGTGGGAGACGATCGTCGCGACAGCGACATCCTCGCCAGGCACGAACCCGCCCGCGGTGACCTCAGCCAAGCGCGGCACCCGTCGGGCGTGGCGACTTCGACGAGTTTCCGGCGCAGGGGTCTCGGACGGTGCGACTGCGCGTCGGGGTTTGCGGGTGCGGAGGATGTCGGTGAAGACGCTGCCGTCGTTCTCGCGCACCTCGACTCGGACTGCGATGGTGCGGTCGTTGGTGATGGCATCCATGAGCGGCCCGAACGTCGCGCGCGTCCAGTCGCCCGCGTCCGGCGACGCGAACGGTGTTCCATCGACCGTGGCGGTGAGGGTGCCGTCTGCAGCGACGGTGACGAGGACGTGCGGCAGCTCGACGGGAGCCGTGGCATCGTCTTCGTTCGGGGTGGATCGGCGCGGGCCGGTGAGGTTCATCGGTGTCCTCCTGCGGCGCGGCTGCTGGTGTCGAACAGGGCGAGTTCGTCGGGGTGGAGTTGGTGCTGGCAGACGAAGCTCCTGGCCTTGATCCGCCACAGCCCTTGGCCGACGCCAAGGTTCGGCAAGAGCTGCTGCTCCGTGCCGGTCAGACCGAGGGCGGTCGCGGTCGGTCCGAGCTGGTCGGACTCCTGCCGGTACACGATCCGCGTTTCCGCGTTCGCGAGTAGTGAGTTCGCCAGGGAGCGCATGGCTGAGCCTTGGTCGCCCACGTTGTCGAGGTCGGTGAGCTTGTGGAAGATCAGCATGTTCGCGATCCCGTAGTGCCGCGCGAGTCGCCAGTGCGCATCCATCCGCCGCAGCAGCGCTGGATGGGACATGAGCCGCCAGGCCTCGTCGTAGATCACCCACCGCTGTCCACCGTTCGGGTCGAGCAGCGCGGACTCCATCCACGCCGACGAGCACGTCATCAACACCGAGATGAGCGTCGAGTTCTCGGTGACGCGCGAGAGGTCGAGCGAGATCATCGGCAGCGACGGGTCGAACGCGACCGTCGAAGGCCCGTCGAACAGTCCGGCCAGGTCGCCGGCCACGAGACGGCGCAGCGCGTGGCCGACGAGCCTGCCGTCCTCGGCCAACCGGCCGTCGGCATCCGCGCTCGGGGCGAGGATGCGGTCAACGACCATCGGCAGGATCGGCACATCGTTCTCCCGCACGGTCTGGGTCAGGGCGATGTCGATCGCGGTGTGCTCCAACGGCGACAATCCCCGCGCGAGCACGGTCTCCGCGAGTGCGCCGATCAGGTCACGCCGTCGGGCTGCGACAGTGGACGCCCATTGCTCATCCGAGAGACCGCTGGGCCGGTGGCCTTCATCGAGCGGATTCAGGCGAGTGTTGAGTCCGTGACCGAGGACGATGGCACGTCCACCGACGGCGTTGGCGACGGCGGTGTGTTCGCCCTTCGGGTCGCCGGGCACGTATACGCGCCGTCCGAACGGTAGCGAGCGCGTGTAGAGGGACTTGGCCAGCGATGACTTGCCGGAGCCGACGATCCCGGCCAGCACCACGTTGGGTGCGGTGATGATGCCGCGTGCGTAGAGCACCCACGGGTCGTAGACGAAACTCCCGCCCGAGTAGAGGTCTTGGCCGACGAACACGCCATCGGCGCCGAGACCGCCCTCGGCGACGAACGGGTACGCACCCGCCAGCGTCGCCGACGTGTCCTGATGCCGCGTCAGATGGAACCGGCCCGGAGTGCGCAGCCGCGCAGCGCCGGACTCGCCTGCCTTCGGCAGGTAGACCGTCGCGCGGCGCTCGGCACGCTCCTCCTCGGCCTTTGCCTTCGCGGCGGCGAGCGCGGTCCTTCGCTGCTCGGCGTGGAGTCGGGCCTCGGCCTTGCGGCGCTGCTTGCGGAGCTTCCGCCGCTCCTTCGACGGTGCCACCAGGACAGCGGTATGCAGCCGCGCGCGATCCTCGGTCACCGCACCAGCCCCCGCGACTGCTTGACCGCCGTGATCTTGGCCGGCTCGAACCACGACCCATCCCGCTTCGGGGTCGGCGGGTCGGCTCGCTTCGGAGCGCCCGGCGACGAGTACGACACCAGAAGCTCCGGCCCCGGCTGCACCGGAGCCGGTTCGACCAGCTCGGCATCCTGGGGCTCGGCCTCTGGTTCGGTGTAGCGGCGCAGCAGCGAGACGTAGCCGATATGCGGGTTGACGACCAGCGCGTAGTCGCCCGAGAGCGCAACCCGATCGTTGGTGCCCTCGCCGGGCTTGTCGTAGACATACCCGTTCTCCAGCGCGGCCTGCGTGGTCTCGTCGCCGTAGTCCCACTGCGCGAGGAAGTCCACCGCATCCACGTGTCCCAGCTCGCCCAGGATGTGCAACGGCCGGTCGGCCTCCTCGCCCTGGAGGAACACCACGCTGACCCACCGCGACGGCATGACCTCCTCGACGGCGGGCTCGGGGTGCCAGGCGATCCGCCCCGCGGCGATGAAGCCTTCCGCGAGCCGGTCGTGGGCCCGGTCGACGAGGTTCGCGGCCTGACGCAACTCTTCCGCAGCAGCGAGCGCCTCCCGCACGCCTGCCTCGTGGCTTCCGGCGTCGTTGAACGCGTGCGCGGCCTTGCGCTCGTGAACATCGGCGATCTGGTCGAGCGCCTGCCGCAGCGAGCGCATGCCCGAGGACAGATCACCGATCACCCCGTACATCTCGGCGGGCTGATCGAAGCCCCGGCTCGCGTGCGCGAGGCCGCGCAAGGCTTCGGACGCCTCGGCGGCGTCGGCAGTCGAATCGAAGAACGTAGGCATGGTGACCTCCTGGTGCCGTATGACGGGGAGGTGCGCACCAGCGAACGGAAAATGTCGGTGGTGCGGCCTAGCGTTGTAGATGACACGAGGGCAAACGAGGCAGGAGCCCGACAGAGTGAGCGCAAGTCAGTACCGAGGACAGCTTGACCGCAAGCGCAAACAGCGGATCGACGCGGACAAGAAGGCGGGTGAGTACCGGTCGAAGGAGTCCTCGAAGCGAGCCGATGCCGCCAAGGCGCGGCAGGCTGCCGCAAAGACGACGAGCAGTTCCACCCGCAGCAGCAAGTTGCGGGACGCCGAGCGCCGCGAGAAGGAAGCGGAGACTGCGGGCAAGGAGGCCAGCCGCTGGCAGACCCGGGCAGCCGGCTACGCGAAGGACGAGGCCGCGCTACAGACCAAGCTCTCCCGTGCCGAACAGTCGGAGGCCGATGCCGCCGAGAGACGCCGAAAGAGCGAGCAGCAGCGTGCCGACCGGCGGGCGGCGGCTGAACGTGCCCAGCTTGAATCGCGGATCAGCGGTGCCGAGGTAGCCGTCAGTCACGCGCTGCGTCAGCTCCCAGCGCCCAAGCCGGAGAAGCTCCGAGTGCTCATGCTGGGTGCTTCGGCCGAAGGTGACCTCCGCGTTGGAAGGGAGCAGAAGCGCATCCGGGCAGCGGTCGAGTCGGCTTTGCACCGTGACCAGATCGAACTCGATGTGCGGCCAGCAGCAACTACGGCTGACCTACTGGACGGCATCACGAAGTTCCGTCCTCACGTGGTCCACTTCTCGGGCCACAGCAACGACGACCTGATCGTCTTTGAGGATGAAGCAGACGAACCCCACGAGGGAGTGATCGTGACGGCGCTAGCCTTCGCACGCGCGATCAGCGCAACCGACGATCCTCCGCTCCTCGTCCTGCTGAACTCGTGTCGCTCCGCAGCCCAGATCGACGACCTGGTGGCTCGAGTCGTGCCGTTCGCGATCGGGATGGCCGACAGCATCGAAGACGCCGATGCGATCAACTACGCCGCACAGTTCTACGCGGCAGTCGCAAACGGGCAGTCCATCATCTCTTCGCATCTGTCGGGACAGGCTGCGCTCGAACTCGCGGGACTGGAAAGCGCTGACCTGCCGACCCTTGCTTGGGCACCCGATGTCGATCCATCAGCCACGATCCTCGTCAGCCCTGAAGGCTGAACTCAGACCCGCCGGCAGAGCGGGAGCGCGGCGGCGGTGAAGGCGGCGGCTTGCTGGCCGACGAGCAGCCGCGTCTCACAGGAGGCTTGGATCGCGGCCTGCTCGATCGCGGCGACGGCGGCATCGAGCTCTTCGCCGGTGGGCGCAGAGACGGCGATGAGGCCGGTGTAGCGGAGGATGCCGTGGCCGGCGGTGAGGTCGGCTTCTTGCTGGAGCACGTCGTGATACTCGGCGGTCTGCGAGGCGTCCTCGATCTGGCCGATCTTCGCGCGCTGGGCCTGGTCGGAGATGTGCTCGACCTTCTTCCTGCGGATGTCGCGAGCAGCGGCATCGGAGCGCATCGGGGTGCAGATCAGCGAGAACGACCGCTGGATGCCGGTGGACAGCAGCACGGGCGACAGGAATCCCGGATAGACGAGCGACCTGGGCCACTCGCTGACCCAGAGCACCGCGTGGTGGGCGGAGTCGGTGCGCAGCTTGCCCCAGGTCTCGGTGACCGCAACCGGCCCTGCGGTCGCGAGGGACTGGCCGAGCCTGCCGTGCCGTTCCAGCGTGGCGGCGATCGCTGGGTCGTAGGCGGAACGCAGCATCACCGCGATGTGCCCTGGTGTCAGCCATCCCGACGGCGAGAGGTCGGCGGAGCGAAGCGCCGCGATGAGAGTGTTCATCTCTTGGCGCAGCACGGCGGCAGCACCGCGCATCCCGGCGCCCGCGGTCCTGATCTGCCGAGCGCTGGTCTTCATGTCCAGTGACAGCGAGAGGGTGGTGGCGTGGCGTTCGCCGGCGGGTCCGGCACGGTCGATGAGTTCTGCGTAGGTGTCGGCCGCCCATGATCCGTCCGGGGTGCCGTGGGTGGCCCACCATTCGGCCAGTCCGGTGCCGGAGTCCGGCAGAGTCCGCTCCAAGACCTGAAGAGTCGCGATCCGCCCGGAGCGGCAGACGGTGGCCAGCACCCGGCCCCAGGAGCTGACGCGGCGTTCCTGCTCGCCGGGATCGAGGAGCACGAACGCGGGATGGGTGACCTCGCACACCACGGTCAACGTGGCGGCGTGGGGGTCGTGGATCATCCCCGCTCCGGTGTCGGGGTCGGTGTACTCGCGCAGTCGCGCCATGTCGCCGGGCAGTGCGAGGGTGCCGACGGGGCGCGGGACGACGATCCTGCGCCGGTACAGCAGTTGTCCGCCGGTGGTACGCCACAGCCACCAGCAGGCGATGGGCAGCCACTCCACGATCGGCCGGCCCGCGATCGGTATCCAAGTCAGCGCGGCGGCGAGTACCCAGATCGGGGCACTGTAGGCGAGCAGCATCCCACCTCCGGCGTAGAACGCGCCGATGAGTGTGGCTCCGCCGATGGCGAGTGTGATGAGCTGGGTCAGCGACAGGCCGAGGAGGACGCCGCGGCGGGTGAGGCGGGAGAACTTCACCGGCACGAGTTCACCCGCAGTGGGCCGGTCCTGGTTCGTGCTGCTCATCATCTACTCCTTTGGTGGGCGTGGCGCGGGCGGCGGGGGCTGCTTCGGCGGCGGTGACGGGTCGGTGCTCGGCGGTCGTGGTGCCGAGATTGACGGCGGTGCCGCAGGTGAGGCGGCGGGCGGTGGCGTTGTCTGCGCGGCTGCGTCGGCGGCGTGCTCGCCCTGGGTTCCCAGCGCCGTTCCGGCCTTCGGCCCGGCGGTCGCGGCACCCTTGGCGACACTCGCCCCGACCACCACCCCTGCGGCCACGGGGCCGACCGCGGCCGCGCCGCCCCCGCCTGCGGCGGCACCTCCACCACCCGCGGCGGGTGCCGGTGCCGGGGTCTTCGGCGGTGGCGGTGTGCTACTTCCTCCACCGGAGCCTCCGCCCGCGTTCCCGCCGCCACTGCTGCTCCCGTCGAGCACCTTCTTCCGATCGCCGCCTCCTTGCGGCTTGGTCGGGACGGGGATCGGGCGGTTGAGTGCGCTCTTGGCGTCCTGCTCGGAGCCGATCGCGTGGTACATGTCGAACCCGACGAACGCGATGAACTTGTACGTGAGATACGGGGCGAACGCGGCCATCGCCATCAGCACGATCCCCGCGATGGGATCGCTGACCGAGGCGAGGTCGGCGTCGATCGGTGCGGAGACCTGGGTGATCGCGACGAGGAACATCACGACGAGCACGAGCTTGGAGCAGATCAGCGCGACGACGAACATCGCCCACTTCCCGATCCACCCCCGCGAGGCGTCCCACGAGGCACCGCTGAACGCGAGCGGCGCGAACACGACCGCCACCAGCAGGAGCGCTTTCCGGACGAGGAGGGACAGCCACACGATCGCGGCGGCGGTGATCGCGAGGCCAGCCATGAAGATCGTGATGATGGCGCCGACACCGGGAGCGGCGATGTTGATGCCGACCAGCCCTGCGGCGAGGAGGGCGATCTTGTCGCCCATCGACTCGGTGGTCTCTCCGGCGGCTTGCACGATCCCGATGCACAGTTGATCGACGACTTCCAGCAGCAGTGCCGTGAGCGTGATGACGACAAACGATCCGAGGACGGACTTCGCCAGGCCGAGCGCGGCGCGGGTCAGGGCGGTGGGGTCGCGGCGGATCAGCCCGGTGATGAGTTGGAGGCAGAAGAAGATCAGCATCACGAAGACGGCGATGCCGAACAGCAGGTTGTAGACGGCGATGTAGCCGGGCTTGGTGACATCCACCAGCGTCGTGGTGTCGAAGACCGACCAGACCGCCTCGAACAGCCACCCGGCGGCGGCACCCATCGCCTGCGCGAGCCAGTCGAACGGGGCCGCGACCAACGACGCGGCTCCTTCGCCGACGGCATCGCACACCGAGGAGATCACGGGAACGTCGCACACGCCCATCACGAACACCAGCTCTCGACGACGATGGGGCGGGTCAGACGGACTGGCCGACGTTCCAGAAGAAGTTGATGAGCGTCACGCTCGAGCCGCAGATCACCGCAGCGCCGCAGGAGACGAGGACGCCGATCTTCCCGCGCGAGGCGAGGTGTGGGTTGGAGGAGTTCGCGCCGAAGCCCCACACGATCGCGGACACGATCAGCGCGAGCACGGACAGGATGAGGCCGATGGTCATCACCGCGCCGACGATGGTGCGCAGTTGGTTGATCCCCGGCAGGCCGTTGGTGTTGGGGTCGATGTTGATGTCCATTGGCACCAGCAGCGGCGCGGACATGACGTTGGCGAGCAGATCGAACACGGTAGGTCTCCTTGGCGACGGGCGGCCCGCCCACGAACTCGCAGACGGGGTACACGCGACAGGTGCGCGCTCGTCGCCGTCCCTGTCGGTGGCCGCCCGTAGCCTTGGAGTATCTGTGCGTCGCTCGCCCGCACGGGACCGCCGGACGAGAGGTGCAAGGAACATGAGTCAGTACGGGGTGGATTACCTCCAGCGGTTGCGTGCCGCTGTTGAGAAGTTCGAGGAAGCGTTCGACGCCTGGATGAGCACTCAGGTTGAGTCGGATCACATGTCGGCGCGCGGCCTCTTTCCTACTGTGTGGACAAAGGAAGGCCAGGACCAGAGCGAGGTTCAACGGCTCGAACTCGGTGTCGCGGAGGCTGCTGGCCTGGCGGCGAGCGCTGTGTCAGTGACCGGTGCCTACATTGGGATCGCTGGTCTCGGAGCGATCGACCCGATCTCTAACTGGTCATTTATGTCTGCGCCCAAGGCCCCCATCGCGCCTCGGGATATTCGGACTACGACCGCCAACGTCAAGGGCAGGCTCGACGCGATGATCGTCGACGCCGAGTCACGTACCGACTCTGACCTTCCGACCTTCGCTCCCGCACAGTTTCACCCCGTGGTCTGGGCTGGTGCTTCCGCCCATTGGACGACGCATCAGTACCGAGTTGCAGTTCGTGAAGCAGCCGAAGGCCTCACGGTCCACTGGAAGGAACGTCTCGGCCGGAACGATGTCGATGACACGGTCTTCTGGCAGCAGACGTTATCGTCGGGCGCTCCTGAACCGGGCAAGCCGAAGCTCACCTGGCCGGGAGGGTCGGATGACAAGACGGTGAAGAGCATGCGCGGCGGTCTTGAACCGCTCGCTAAGGCCCTCAACGCGCTGGCCACTGGTCTGAACCTCACGGTCCGCAACGTGACGACGCACACGCGCACCGAACTGTCCGAGCAGGAAGCGATGGAGCGCCTCGCGGCATACAGTTACCTCGCGCGCCTGCTCGACCAGTGCGAGACAGCGAGCGCCGACGCGGAGGAATCAGACCGATGACCGCGAAGCCGCAGCTACAAACTTGAACCGACTGTGAGTAGCCAGTTCATCCAGGCCACGCCGCCTCCGGCGAGGACGGCCGCGCCGACGGAGACGAGGACACCGATGCGGCCTTTGCTGGCGGTCGCGTAGTTTCCGTGGGCCGTCGCGATCGCCCAGACGATCGCGGAGACGATGAGCATGAGGACGGCCACGATCAGGACGAACGTCAGGAGCGCGCCGACCACGGCGCGGAGGTCGCCGATGCCGCCGAGTCCGTCGAAGTCGGGGAAGACACCCATTGCAGGTCACCCTGCCTTGACGGTGAGGTGGAGGTGGTCGTAGTGGCCGCCGGTGATGGAGGCGGGGTCGTGCATGCCTCCGCCGTTGTATGGCCGCCAGCCCTCGGCGTCGCGGGCGACGGACCAGATTTGGCCTTGCCAGATCAGGTACTCGACGCCGAGCACGTCGGCGTTGTCCTTCATCCAGTTGGTGACCTTCCAGCCGGCGTCGAGTTGTGCCGGGGTGGGTCGCTGGCCGATGCGGTTGCCGAAGGTGATGTCGCAAGCCCTGCCGAGGGGATGCTCGGACTTGGTGCCGGGGCGTGGTGAGTAGCAGCCCCAGCCGGTGTCGGGGAACGCTGCGAGGGTCTGCTGGTAGAGGTGGAGCATGCGGGCGGTGATCTTGCCCGAGCTGGTGGGATCGTCGACGAGCCGGTCGGGGTCTCCATCGACGCCGGTCGGCGTGCCCGCAGTGGTGTTGTTGCAGGCGGCGGGTGATCCGCTGGTCGCTGTCGGCAGGTTCGCAGCCCCGTGCTCATTGAGCCAGGCGGCGGCGTCGATGGCTTCCCCGTTCGTGCCGCCGGGCCGGACCTCGAAGTGCAGATGTGCGCCGGTGCTCATGCCCGAGGAGCCGACATCGCCGATGTGCTGCCCTGCGTTCACGCGGTCACCGGGACGGACGTGGATGCCGCTCTGCCACATGTGCGCGTAGGCCGTGGCGACGGTCTGGCCGTCGATGGTGTGCTCGATGACGATGAGGCCGCCGTACCCACCGGAGAACTCCGCGACGGTCACGGTGCCATCCGCGGCGGCGAGGATCGGCGTGCCGTCGGGCGCGGCGAAGTCGGTGCCGGTGTGCATCTTCCGTTCGCCCGTGATCGGGTGCACTCGCATCCCGAACGGCGAGGTCAGCACCCAGGTGCCCTCGGGCAGCGGGAACACCACCCGCGACGACAAGACCGCCGGGCCGCCCGCGCCGCTAGCGGCACCGCCGCCTGTGGTGAGGGCGGCGAGGATGCTGTCGGCGACGGGCGCGTAGTTGCGGTAGCCGTCGGGGAAGGCGGAGACCTCGACGGCTTGGGCGGCTTCGCCAGGGTCCATCTGTTGCCAGCCGGGGATGTCGAGCAGCCCGCGCGGCGAGGGGTAGTTCGGGCCGGTCGGCCCGCCGAAGAACGCCTGCGCCTGATAGTTCGGGTCCATCAACTCGGCGACGGTGCCCCACCCGGATTGGGGGCGCATCTGGAACAGGCCGAGGGAGTCGTGGTCGCCGCCGTTGCCGTCGTTCGGGTAGTTCGCCGAGTCGGGGTAGGTGCCGGTGTTGGTGAGCATCCGCAGCGTGGACTCGGTGAGCGCGGCCATCAGCGCGATCTTGATTCCCGGCCTGCCCACGTTGGTGATGCCGTTGCCGACCGTGATGATCGTGGCCGCGTGCGTGAGCTGCTGACGATTCAGCGTGAAGGTCTCGTCGTTCGCGGTGGTCACGGTGAGCGCGTCCGGGATCGGTCCGAGGTTCACGCTCCCGGCAGGTGTGGCGCAGTACGCAGCGGCGGGGTTCATCAGCACCCCGATCCCGAGGAGCGTGGCGGCGGGGGCGAAGAACAGCAGTGCCAGCGCTGCGATGGTGGCTTTGCGGAACACGACGCCAGCCCTTCAGCGCAGCGGGTTGTCGAGCTGCGAGAGCCGCAGCAGATGACAGGTCGGGTAGGTCGGGGCGCAGACGACGAACACGGTGAACGCGACCGGATGCTCGCTGGTGACCGGTTGCCCGTTCCAGACCCCGGCACGGTAGCGGGTGCCCTCGATCGTGACGGCCGTCGTTCCTGCCGCGAGCTGCCCCGGCTGGGCCTGCGCTGCCGCGTCGGCCCAGCCGTCGGGGACGTACGCGGCCTCGATGGTGAGGTGTTGGCGGGTGGCGTATTGCCGCAGCTCGATCCAGGCGTCTCGGGTCGGCAGGTAGACGGCTACGTCGGAGGCCAGCCCCGCCTGTTCGTCCCCGCTGGGGTCACCGACCGCGAGGATCGTCGGGCTGTAGTCCAGCGGCCACAGCCCCGAGGCGGTGTCCCACGCGAACAGCGTGGACGCGACGCCGCGAGCGAAGGTCTCGGGGTCTACCGAACGCGGAACCGCTGGAACCCGTGGTGTCCGGGGCGTGCTCGGTGCCACGGTCGGCGGTGCCGTCGTGGTCGGGCCAGGCTCCGGGCCGGGATCGGTGCTGGTGCTGGTGCGGGGGCCGGTGAGGAGTCCGTAGACGCCGACACTGGCGAGGAGCAGCAGGACGATGCCGGCGGCGATGAGGGCGACGAGTCGGCGGCGGTTCCGGGGATCGGTGGGTGCAGGGCTCATGCCGAGCAGGTGCACATCCGACACCCATGCCAGCGGTCAGAGCGCGCGGAGTCGTGGCCGCTCCACCGCGTCTTCGCGTGCGGCACGGAGGGCGTCGGCGAACCGGACGGTGCCGTCGGTGGTGGTGAGGAAGTTCTCGAACTGCTCGTCGGTTAACTCGGCGGCGAGTGTGTCGGCGTCGTAGTGGGTCCACCAGTTGGTGAGCTCGCCCCAGGTCTGCACGAACGCGCGAAGCGGGTAGCGGACGGGTTGGCCGTCGCCGGTGACGAGCGGCAACGGCTTGGGTGGGGTGCGCTTGCCCTTCTTGATCGACTTCGCCTGGGCCACGGCTGCTTCGGCGCGAGCGTGCATCTCTGCCTCGCGCCGCTCCCGCGCAGCGGTGTCGGCATCGCGGATCGCTTGATAGATCGGATGCACCGCGTCACCGGCCTCGATCCGACCCAACCCGGCGGCGGCCTCGGCGCGCAGAGTCTCTGGCAGAGCAGGGTTGCCAGCGATGTCTTCGAGGTAGCCGATCTTCTCCAGCGTCGTGTGCGACGCGCCACCCGGAATCATCGCCGCCGCCTGCTCCCGGGCCTTCCCAAGCGGCCCGCTCGACGGTGGTGCAAATTTTGCACCACCGTCGTTTCCTGGCTGGTTCTCGCTGCTGAACTGGGTCGCGCTCTTGCGACGGGCGGCGTCTTCGGCCATGACCTGCTTGATCTCGCGGTAGAGGCCGGCGGCTTCGAGCTGGGTGTAGGGCTTGTGGAGCATGTTGTCGTCCTGCTCGGCGAGGAGCTGCCCGAGCCGGTCGGACAGGCCGCTGCGCACCCACACGTTGACGGTGCGCCAGCCGAGCTTCTTGATCGCGGCCAGGCGTCGTGCCCCGCACACCAGTACGCCGTCGATCGTGATGGTGAGTGGTTGCAGCAATCCGTCGCGCCCGATGGATGCCGCGAGGGCGTCGATGTCGCCGAGGTCGGCGCGGTGCCGGGTGCCGACGAGGATCGACTCGACGGTGCGGTCGAGCTGGATGCTGCCGATCTGTGGCTCGGTCACGACGACTCACCGCCTCCACCACTCGGAGCGGCCAGAGCGAGCGCGAGGATCAGATCGTCGTCGCGGAGCAGTAGGTCGAGCGTTTCGCCCAGCAGCAGCCGGAGCAGGATGCCGCGACCGCTGCTGGTGGCGACGTAGGCCGGGTGCGGGTTCCCGAGCAGCGCCTTCAGCAGTGCGGCCCAGGAGCGGCGCGGGAGGTCGAGCAGTGCCCGCGCGTGCCGGTCGCGGCGCAGCGTCTCGTAGGCGGACTGGCGGGTGCCGGCTTTCGTCAACGCCCCGCAGACGTGCTCGACCGCGGCCCGTGCGGTGTCGGCGGGCCAGTCGAGCAGGCACAGCATCGCGATGGCGTCCTCGGCCGCCGATCCAGCGGACATGCACGCTTGCGCTGACCCGAGACTGTCGCGCGGTTCCGGTTCGAGGTCGCTGGGACGCAGGTCGGTGGTGTGGAACGCGGGATGATAGTCGGCCAGCGCGGTGTCGCGTTCGGAGAACCGTTCAGGATCGTGGAACGCCGAAACGTGCGCGCGACGAGCCTGGTGCACCGAGCAGAGCAGGCCTTGGGCGCGTTCCTCGTAGACGCAGGTGATCCGCACGGCGTGGGTGATGATCGCCCACGGATCGTTGGCCTCGCGGGTCGAGCGGTACTGCATCGCGTCGAACGCCGCCGTCACCGCTTCCCAGGTGTCGAGCCTGTGTTTCCTCGCGAGAGCGCGGTACTTGTCGGCGGCGAACTCCATCAGGTCGCGGGCCACCGGGTCGTGAACCCAGGCATCCTCGCCGCCCTCGGCGAGGCGATTGAGCAGGGCACGCAGGCCCTCGCCGGTGGTGAAGTCCTCAGCCCCGTCGGCCGTCTGCTCGGTGCTGGTGCTGGTTGGTCTGGTCATGGTGTCGGCACCTCCTGGCAGGCAGGTGCGCACTCGCTCCCACGAGCGCGTCCTGCATGCCGATGCCGTCGCAGCCATGACCTGTCACCACCGTCAACTCATCGAGACCCCGGAGCGGGACACCTGCGAGGCAGGTGCGGTGCTGCACCCGAACGCCGAGATCGGCGGCAACCGCCGGGCGCGATCCCCGAGACGACGAACACCTGCACCGAGCGGGGTGCGGGTGCGGCGTGCCAGCTCGGCCTGGAAGTCGAGACCCCGCCCGGCCGCGTGCGCCGAGTGCCGGGCGATCAAGTCAGTGGGGCGCACCCACTCCACGCCTCGCCCACGAACGAGCGCGTGCCGCTTGTCGTCGCGGGCGACCGGCGCGGCCCGCACCGCCTCCGGCGTACTCATCACTTCGACCGACTCGGGGCGCTCCCGCGGCTCCTCGGGCACCAGCCGTGCGGGATCGGGCCTCGCGGAATCGTTGCGCTGGGGGTTCTCAGT
Organism: Raineyella sp. LH-20; assembly: GCF_033110965.1. NCBI lineage: Bacteria > Bacillati > Actinomycetota > Actinomycetes > Propionibacteriales > Propionibacteriaceae > Raineyella > Raineyella sp. LH-20. Next base: position 3,490,704 of record NZ_CP137003.1, read on the forward strand.
GGTGTTCATGGGATCGTCTCCTCCCGCTCGTCGGCGGTGTCAGTGGTGTCAGTGAGGTGCGCGACGGCGAACCAGCGGCCCACGGTCGAGGGATGCACCCCGAGTTCGCGGGCGATCCGCTTGTTCGACCAGCCCGCCTCGCGCAGCTCCCACCCCAGCGCCCGCCGATCCGCCACACCCTCATCGCGACGGTTGGCCTCCATCTCGCCAGGCGGCAGCGCAGGCATCGAATCCGCGGTGTTCGTCGAGAACGAGTCGGCAGTGGCGGGTTCCGCATGGGGGTCGGTGGTGCGGGTGAGAATCACGGTCAGGTGCGTGATGGCCAGCAGCACGACGGGCGGCACCGCGGCGACCGAGGCCGCGAGCATCCTTGGCACGTCGGCGTCCGCGGCGACGACAGCATGAATGGCGTTCGCCGTCACCGACACGAGCGCGCCGCCTACCAGCAGCGCCCACGGATACCAGGCCGAGCGCTGCCCGGCGAGCGCGACGACGGCAACCGTGGCGACGACGATGATGCCGTCCACGATCAGCGGCCACGCCCACGCCTGCCCAGCCCCGATCCCGGAGCGAGCAGCCAGATCGGCCAACGACGTGAACGACAGCCAGAACGCCCCGGCGGCGATGAACACCGTCCCCGCGACCGCCGTCATCGCGGCCCAGCGCCGCCCTCCCGATTCACGCCTCACAGCCCAGCCCTCCCCAAGGCTGCGGACGGTGGGCTCGCCGAGCGACCGAACCACCGACCCGCGCTCTGGCTCCGGCCGCCGGGCGTCACTTCGGATGCGGGCTGGGTGGCTCGGTAGGCGGAGCGCACGGTCGTGGTGATCTCGCGATCACCCAGACCCGCCGACTGTGCCGCAGCACCCAGCGCATCGAGCGCCTCGGCGGGCGAGACGCCGTTCTCTGCGAGGCGGCAGGCAGCCCAGAACAGGCCTCGGTTCCGCTCGCCCTCACCCCGCCCAGCGACCCACGTCGCCAACCGCTCAGCATCCTCATCCATCGAGCCGCTGCTGGCGCGTAGTGGAGCGACGGGGCGCGGGTCGAGGAAGTCCCGCAGACGGGCCGCGTCCACATGACCGACCGAGTGCGCGGCGATGTCCGCGACCTCGTAGCGGCACACACTGCCGTCGATGATTCGCCGGGAGGGAGGAGCGATGATGTAGCCGCCGTCGCCCCGGAAGTCGACGCCCGCGGTGGCTGCCTGCCACGACCGCTGCTCGCGGCCCGGGGTCGCCGGGAAGTACACGTGCGCGCCTCCGGTGGGTGTGCGCACGAGCAGACCCGCGCCATCGACGAGCCCCGCGTCGGTGGCGCGCTGGAACGCCGCGCGGCCGTCGTGGGGGCCGTGGACATCGACATCGACGACGACAACGCCGGATGGAGCGCCGGTCGGGATGCCGATGTTCGCGTTCGGTGTGCGCGACCACCACGCGGCAACCTGTTCCGGGTCGCTGCTCGCATCGAGGAACCCACGGCGGGTCAGCGGACGCTTCCCCTCGACGACGCACGGAAACACGGGCACGCCAGCCGCCGCGAGGCTCCGCGCCGCGAGCCCCAGGCTCGGTGAACGATCCACGCGAATGAGCGCCGCCAGGACATCGAATGCTTCGGGCATCACAGCCTCCGCCCTGCCAGCGCTGGCGCCGACGCAGCACGCGGACGATCGGTCTCCACCGAGTTCGCAGCCGTACGGGAGGTGCGCGGACTGGGAGCGTCGCGTTCGAGTCCGGGCGGGGTGCCGTCGCCGACCTGGAGCGTGTCGAGCTGGTCGAGGATCGCCAGCGCGGTCTTCCGCACCCGCTCGCCGGTGGACTGCACCACCTGGACGGGCTCTTGGCCGTCCACGCGGGCGGCCCAGGTCGAGACGTACGGGATCGTGTACCCGGTGGTGTCCATGCCGTGCGCGGCACCGATCATCAGCGCGACGGACTCGGCTTCGACCTCGCGGATGCCGCGATGCTGACGTGCTTCCTCGTCGTCGGGATCGTGCATCAGCACGTGCGCCAGCTCGTGCGCGAGCGTCTTGACCTGCGCAGCAGGGTCCATGTTCTCCCGCACCGCTACCGTGCGCTCCTCATAGTCGGTCATGCCGTTCGCGCCGGAGATCATCCCCTCGTGTGGCACCCGCAGCACCTCGAACCCCGCGCCGCGAATCTGCCCGGCCAGCCCGTCCCACAGCCCCGAGGGTGCTTCGCCTTCCAGCAGCGTCGGAGCGGGCGGAACTGGCAATGGTTCTCCGTCGGTCTGGGAGGCATCCCACACGTAGGCCGGCCGGGCTCCGACCATCCGCGAGCGCACCACCTCGCCGGCCTTCGGCGTCTCCCTCGGCCCGAGCCGCCGCCACGAGCCCGCATCGGCAGGGGTCGCGGTGGCGAACCGGCCCGTCACGGGCGCGAAGATCATGTAGCCCGGCTGGCCCTTCATCACCTGCCGACCGAGCCCCTGCCACTGCCGGTACCCGGCAACCAGGGTGGGGAAGGGTTCGGGCACGCGGCCTGCCTCGAACGCGGCTTCGTGCTGCACCCAGATCAGCATCGTGTTGTTGAACGACCGCGACCGGAACCGCGCCGCGAAGGCGAGCGCCTGGCGCCAGTCGTCACCCGAGACCAGCGACTCGACCGCGCCGGTCAGCTTCTCGTGCAGCTCGTCGAGCTTCGCCTCTCGCGCCGCGCGGGCGTCCTCGTTCGATGCCATGCTCCGGCCTCCTCTTCGGCGGGCCGCGACGCGGCTGCGCGCGGCGGTACACCTGGCAGGTAGGCGCGAACACCCGCGCCCAGACCGTGAGCTGGACATCGTTCACCTCCTTGAGGCAGCCCGAGCCGAGACCGGGACGCAACATTGAGCATGCTCAAAATGCCCCGGAGTCCTGTTCTAACACTGACCGTTGAGCATGCGCAAGCCTTGATTTGTGCATGCTCAACGAGTACGGTTTGAGCATGCACAACCACCTTCTGGGTGGACTACATCGATGCCTTGCCCGTTGCGAAGGGAAGGGGGTCACCGTCATGACCGAAGACGAGAGCCAGGCTGCGGCCGAAGACCTCGCCAAACGTCTGCGGCTCCTGATGGATGTCGCCGTCGCCGAGTCCGGCACGGAGCCGACCTACTCGCAGATCGCCGGCTACCTCCAAGAACGAGGCACCAACCTGTCGCGGTCGCGCTGGACGTACATGGTCAACGGCCACCGCTACGTCCAAGACCCCGCCGTCTTCGAAGGGCTCGCGGAGTTCTTCGACGTGGACGCCGCGTTCCTGCTCGGCGAGGACGGTGCTGCCACTCCCGAGAAGGTCTCTGCGCAGCTCGACCTGGTTCGGTCCATGCGTGCCGCGAAGGTGAAGTCCTACGCTGCCCGCACCCTCGGCGATATCTCGCCGAAAGCACTCCACGCCATCACCAAGTTCCTGGACGAGGAAATGACACACATGCCCGAGCACTGACCGGTACCGCACGATGGAGCCGCCACCGGTCCCTGCTCCCTACAGAGAAGGGGCGAACCGTGAAGATCGAACAGACCGTATCGGCGGCCGTCGCGGGCCTTGAGCTCGGCAATACCTTCGCCCTTGACGATCTCCTCCACACCGTCCAAGACCGGCGGCACCGTAGGCTCCGCGTCGTCGAACTCGCAGACCTCGACACCCACGACGGCCTCTGCGCGCTCTGGCTCTCCACCGATGCCGAAGACGTCGTGCTTCACGCCCGCAGCGACTCCGCGCTGCATCGCCAGCAGTTCGTGCTCCACGAGCTCGCCCACATGATCCTTGGCCACGGCGAAGGCGACGGCTGTGCAGTCGGGGAGGTACTGCTGCCCAACATCCCGCCGTACACCAGAGGTCGCCTGCTCAGGCGGCAAGACCTCGACAGCGAAACCGAGATCGCCGCCGAGTCCCTCGCCGACCGGCTCGCCGCCGGCATCCGAGGGTCGGTGTTCGCAGAGTCCAGATACTCGGAGATATTCGGATGATCCAGACGCTCGTCGCAACGCTCATGTGGGCGCTCGTGGCGAGCCTGCTCATCTTCCGACGCAAACGCACCGACCGAAGCATCACCTACGCCGCCCTCACCATCGCCATCGCGATGACGCTCAACGTGGATGCCGCCTACAGCGCCGTCGATCGACTGCTCGGTGGCACCAACCTCGCCACCCTGATCGCGGACGCGCTCCTGATGACCGGGCTGTTCTTCCTCGGCCGCGGCGTCATGAAGACCGGCGAGTACCGGCCCAGGCTCGTCCGAGCCGCCGTCAGCATCCCCGTCCTGCTCGTCGCGCTGCTCGCGATCACCGCATCGTTCCTGCTCATCGACCGCGGCACCACTACCACACGATTTATGATCGACCTCGGCGCACAGCCAGCGGCGGCGGTCTACTCGATCATCAACTTCACCTACTGCCTCGTCATTGTCGTGGCGATGCTCGTCCTCGCCATAAGGCAGTACCGGCACAACACCGGCATCCAGCACCTCCCCGCGGCACTGTTGAGCCTGGGGTCGGCGTTCGGCGTCGCGCTCTGCCTCGCCGTGATCGTCATGGACGTTGCCCACGCCACGGGCCACCTCGACCTCATGCACACTATCCAGTCCGCCTACGATCCGCTCTCCGTCCTGACCTTCGTGTTCCTCTGTGCCGGGTTCGCGATCCAGCCTGCCGTCCGTCGCGCTCAGCACCGCGCCCGGCAGAGGCAGACCGTCGCCCTCACAGCGCAGCTGGAGTCGCTTTGGCACCAGGCGACGCGCGCACGGCCCGGGCTGAGCCAGGCCGACCCCCTCGCCGCCAGTAGCGAAGACCCCGAAGGGCACCTCCACCGAGTGATCGTCGAAATCCGCGACGCGATGATCGACCCTCGCATCACCTTCGACATCAGCACCGACGACCGCGACCTGCTCGAACGCGCCGAGAGCCACCTCGTCGGAAGCGACAGTGCCCTCGCGACGACCTCGCCCGTTCCCTACGTCGAGGAGCGGGAGTCGTGATAGGCCGCATCGCTCTCGGCGCTGGGGCCGCGGCGGCAGCGGTTGCCGGGGTCGGGTGGGCCATCGCGCGGCGGCTCACCGCACCCGTCGGCCCACGAATGTTCGACCTCACCGTTCGAGGCGTCGAGTACACCGACGACGGCGACCTGATCGTGCTCGACCGCACCGACCAGGCCGCCGCGCCAGGCATCTACAATCTCTGGTTCGAGCACGGCGGCTGGGCGCAGCTCGCCACAGATAGCGTCGATCGAGGACCCACCCGCGTCGCTCGCAGGATCACGGGCACCACATCGGGTTTCACTCCGAAGACCGGCGATTGCGCCTCCTGGAGCGGCATCTACTACGCCACCCCAGCCGACGCCGGACTCCACACACGCGACATCACCATCACGACCCCCGCAGGACCATGCCCGGCCTGGCGCATCGACGGCGACCTCGCGACCTGGGCCATCCACATCCACGGCCTCGGCAGCACCCGCGCCGGCACCCTCCGCGGCGTCCTCGCCGCAACCGAACTCGGCTACACCTCCCTCGTCGTCAGCTACCGCAACACAGCAGAAGGGCCGCGAGTTGGCACCGGCCGGACGACCTTCGGCTACGCAGAGACGAGCGACGTTGACGAGGCCATCGGGTACGCCGTCCGACGAGGAGCCGAACAGGTCGTGATCTTCGGCTGGTCGATGGGTGCCGCTGTCGCTCTCCAGCTCGCCGACCACCCGCGACATCCGGGACTGATCGCCGCGCTCGTACTCGACTCCCCAGTCCTCAACTGGACCGAAGTCATCAAGTCCAACTGCGCCCGCAGCGGATGGCCTGCAGCAGCCGGGCACCTCGCGATCCCGTGGCTCACCCTCGACCCACTGGCACGCGCAGTCGGCCTGCCAGGACGCATCCCACTTCCCACCTTCGACTGGACATCCCGAGCCGTAGAGCTCAACACGCCGACCCTGATCCTCCACGGCACCCGAGACGACTCCGTGCCGATCCGGCTCTCACAAGCACTCCGAGACGCTCGCCCGGACCTCGTTGAGCTTGAGACCTTCGATGCCGGCCACACCCTCTGCTGGAACAGCGATCTGGACCGCTGGCGGAACACGGTGACCGCCTGGCTCAAGGTGCGCATCCCACGCTGATCGGCAGAACGCAGCGGCCACTCTCGAAACCCGTCTCGTTCGGCCACGCCCGGAGAAACCCAACTCAAGCCGTACCTCAGCCGGTATCATCGTGGGTGTTGGCCTGCCTGGGCCATTGAGCGAGGGAGGACCAACGTGGCTGAGCCGTGGCTGTCCGCAGACGACATCGCCGCCCACCTCGGGGTCACCAAAGACACCGTCTACACCTGGATCGCCGAGAAGGCCATGCCCGCCCACAAGGTCGGACGCCTCTGGAAGTTCCAAGCCAGCGAGATAGACGACTGGGTGCGCGCGGGTGCGGCGGCCAGTGACCAAGAGCTCCACGTAGCCCATCCCGGTGTCGGTGGACGCTCCTACGCTCATGACAACGACGAGCACCGGGAGGGGGGAAGATGAACCTGAAAGACGCCCAGCGCTTGGTGAAGTCCAAGCAACGCGTTGCGGACCACGGCGAGGTGTTCACGCCGGCGTGGATGGTCGAGGACATGCTCGACCTCGTTAAGCACGAGTCTGAGCGGATCGACTCCCGCGTACTCGAACCCGCCTGCGGCTCGGGCAACTTCCTCATCCCCGTCCTGGCTCGCAAGCTCGCCACGGTCGAGCTTCGGCACGGCAAGAGCGAGTTCGAGAAGCGCCACTACGCATTGTTCGCGCTCATGTGCACCTACGGTATCGAACTTCTCGCAGACAACGCCGAAGAGTGCCGTCACAATCTCGCCGAGGTGTTCAACACGTTCTTGGGTATCGGCAACGATGACCAGTGGGCACGAGCGGCCCGCGCGGTTCTCACCGTGAACATCGTCCAGGGCGATGCCTTGACCATGACCGTGCCAAGCGGCCAGCCGATCACCTTTCCTGAGTGGGGCTACCTCGGCAAAGGCAAGTTCCAGAGGCGCGACTTTCGCTACGACGACCTCACTCAGCGCGCCTCGTACGAGGGAACCCTATTCGGCGAGCTCGATGACGAGGACCTGTTCGTCCCCGCGCAGACTTACCCGACGATGACCGTCATTCAGATCGCCGAGGCCGCCGCGTGACCCTTGCACCTTTGACTCTCCGAGGGCACAACCCGGATGTCTTGACCTGCATCGCGAACCTCTCCAACGATGAGGTCTTCACCCCGCCGGAGTTCGCGAACCAGATGCTCGACACGCTTGCCGCCGCGTGGGCAGACGCCAACGACGGCGCCGACATCTGGGCCAACCCCGATGTCACGTTCCTCGATCCGTTCACCAAGTCTGGTGTGTTCCTCCGCGAGATCGTGCGCCGACTCACCGACGGCCTGATCCTGACGATCCCCGACCTCACCGAACGCGTCGATCACATCCTCACCCACCAAGTGTTCGGCATCGGGATCACCCAGCTCACGGCGCTGCTCGCGCGCCGGAGCGTCTACTGCTCGAAGTTCGCCAACGGCCCGCACTCGATCGCTAGGTCATTCACGACCGAGGACGGCAACATCTGGTTCGAGCGCACCGAGCACACCTGGGGCGGCGGGAAGCGGGAGTTCCGTGCTGATCCACTGACCAGCGAGGAAGTCGCCGTCTATACCAACCGCAAGTGCATCTACTGCGGCGCAGGCGAGGATGACTACGCCCGTGGTGACGACCTTGAGACTCACGCCTACGCCTTCATCCACACCGACGACATCAAAGCCCGCATCGCGGAGCTGTTCGGAGACACCATGCAGTTCGACGTCATCATCGGCAACCCGCCCTACCAGCTCAGCGACGGCGGTCATGGGACCAGCGCCGCCCCGATCTATCAACTCTTCGTAGAGCAGGCCAAGAAACTCGACCCGCGTTTCTTGTCCATGATCGTTCCCTCGCGTTGGTTTGCGGGAGGAAAAGGCCTCGATGAGTTCAGGGAGTCAATGCTGACCGACAGCCGCGTGCGGGCAATCAACGATTACCTGAGCGCTTCGGACGTGTTCCCAGGCGTCGGACTAAAGGGCGGGGTGTGCTACTTCCTCTGGGATCGCGACCACCCCGGACTCTGCGAGGTCACCACCCACTTCAAGGATTGGCCGACGACCACGGCCACTCGCTCTTTGCTGGCTCTTCACAATGCAGGGTGTAGGTGGGGTTTGAATCCTCCGGTTTCGAGGAGGCTTCTGGCTATGTAGTGGGTCAGGTTCTTAAATCCCAAGGCGATCCCGCGGAGGTGTTCGAGGCGTCCGTTGATCGCTTCGGTTGGGCCGTTGCTGGTGCCTGGGCGGTCGAAGAAGGCGAGCACGTCGGCCGCCCGTCGGTGGAGGGTCCGGCCCAGGCTGACGAGCTCGACGAGGTCTCTCGGGACGCCGGTGCTGACCGAGTCGATCACGCCTTGAAGGAGGAACCGTCCAAGTTGCTTGTCGGGATGTCGGTAAGCCACGACGAGCCGTTGGTAGATACTCCATGTCGCGTAGACCTCGGTGTGCTGTTCGTCGGCGAACAGTGCCTCCAGTCGGGCGACTTGCTTGTCGGTGAGTAGATCGACGCCGGTGAGCAGGGTGCGGCGGGCGCGGTAGAGCGGGTCACCGGCGCGGCCCCGATGCCCGCAGGTGTCTTGCTGGACGCGCTGGCGGCAGCGGGTGAGCGCTTCGCCGGCGAGCCGGACGACGTGGAACGGGTCCATCACCGTGGTGGCGTTGCCGAGTTCCTCGACCGCCGCGGTCTTGTAGCCGGTGAATCCGTCCATCGCGACGACCTCGATCCCCTTGCGCCAGGCTCGGGGGCGGGCGGCGAGCCACGTCTTGAACACCTGTTTCGAGCGTCCCTCGACCATGTCCAACAAGCGCGCCGGACCGGTGCCGTCCCTGGTGGGGGTGAGGTCGATGATCACGGTGACGTATTTCTCACCATGGCGGGTATGGCGCCAGCAGTGCTCGTCGACCCCGATCACCTTGACCCCGTCGAACCGGGCCAGGTCGCTGATGAGGACGCGCTGTCCTTCTGCCAGCACGGCGTCGTTGGCGGTGTTCCACGCGACGTCGAGACCGGCGGCGATCCTGGACATGCTCAGGTGTTGGACCACAAGTCCTTCCAGTCCCCAACGCAGCGCCGCACGCGACAGCTTCGAACGCGGCTCGGCTGCGGCACTGGTGTCTTGACGCCACACCCGCCCGCACTCGATGCACCGATAGCGCCGGAGCCGCACGTGCAGCACGGTAGGGCGCCACCCCAGCGGGACATGCGACAAGAGTCGCACCACCGAGCCCCGGATGAGGCCCTGGCCGCCGCAGTCTCGGCACCAGTCGTCGGCGTCGACCGGGCGGCAGGCCAGGATCGCACGGTCGGGTTCGATGCGCTGGCCGGTGACTTCCAACCCGAGGCCGTCGAGACGGCAGAAACTAGGCCATGTCTCCTATGTCTTGAGCCATTGGAGGATGGCGTGGAGGACTGTGGCTGAGCGGTAGGTGGTGGCGAGCTTGTCGTATCTGGTGGCCAGTCCCCGCCATTGCTTGACGCTGTTGAAGGACCGCTCGACCACGTTGCGGCCCTTGTAGGCCTCCACATCGAGGCCAGGTGGTCTGCCGCCTTGGGAGCCCTTCTTCTGGCGGGCGGCGATCTCGTTCTTCTTCTGGGGGATCACCATCTTGATGTGGCGGGCACGCAGGTAGCGGCGGTTCACACCTGAGGTGTACCCGCGATCCGCCAAGACCACCTCGGGTGTGGTGCGAGGCCTGCCGGTAGGCCGAGGAACATAGATGTCTTCCAGGGTGTCCTTGAGCATCACGCCATCGTTGCGTTGCCCGCCAGTGACCACCATGGCGAGTGGGAGGCCGTGTCCGTCCACGACCTGGTGGATCTTCGTGGTCAACCCGCCTCGGGAGCGGCCAACGCCGTGACCTGCGGGTTCATCCTCCCCGGTGGGAGATTTCTTGTAGTTCGATCGCGCCCCCTGTGTCCTGCTCGGGGCGTTTGGTGTTGGTGGCGTGCTGGTGAGCGCGATTGATCGTCGCATCGATGCTGACCGCCCAGTCCACCTCACCTCGCGTGTCCGCCTGGGAGATGACGTGGGAGAGCACATGGTCCCACACGCCTCGGCGTGCATACGAGCGATGCCTCTTCCACACCGTCTGCCACGGCCCGTACTGCTCCCGAGGTAGGTCCCGCCACGGGATCCCCGTGCGATACCGGTAGATGATCCCGTTGACGATCCTCCGGTTGTTGGTGAACGGGCGGCCCTTCCTGCCCTCGTTGGACGGCAGGAGCGGCTCCACCACCGCCCACTGCTCATCCGTCAAGGCCTCAAACCGGGTCAACTCACTCACCTGGCCAGTATCGGGCAAGCCGAACTCCACATATAGGAGACACGCCCTAGTCAGATCAGGGCACGTGAAGGTAGCGTCGGACACGTCGAGGTCTTCCAGATGGGGAGCGTGAGAACTTCCATCTTCGGAGGGCCTCGACCCCTTCAGCCAGCCGCCACGCCGCAACCCCGAACAGCGCTACCTACACCCTCGATTGTGAAGAGCCTCTTTGCTCGAACCAGGCGCGGATGTCTTCATCCGGTTCAACGAGGCTCTGTCAATCTTGCGCAAGGTGATTGCCGTCGAGACCGGGCAGGAGCACTCGCTGGCACTGCCGGAGAGCAAGCGCTTCGAAAGGCTGGTCAGCTCCCGTAAGCCCTTTGGATTTGAGACCACGTTCAAGGGCAGAGCGTCAAAGGCGCCTGGCGACGTGCTCATCTACCAGAACGGTGGGACTGGGTATGTGGACCGAGCATCGATCCCTTCGGGCGCTCACCTCATCGATGGCTGGAAGGTTTACGTTGGCCGCGCCGCGCCCGGCACGGGAAATAAGGACACCTATCCCCATCGGATCATCAGCACTCCCTTCCTTGGCGAGAGCGGGAGCATCTCCTCCGAGACGTACCTCTGCATCGGAACCTTCGATACACGAGGAGAGGCGGAGAGCGCGCTGTCGTACCTCCGCTGCCGTCTGACGCGCTTTCTCATCCTCCTTCACAAGCCCTCGCAAGACACCACGCGGAAGGTCTATGCCTTCGTTCCGACCCAGGATTGGACGCGAGACTGGAACGATCATGATCTTTACGAGAAGTACGGACTCTCGGAAGACGAGATCGACTTCGTCGAGCGGATCGTTCGCCCGATGGAGGCGGACGAGTGAAGCGGGAGATTGACGAACTCCTCCCCAAGAAGCCCGAGGCGCGACTGCGAATCTACGCATGGTCGCCGAACGATCCACCAGTCGGCTACGCGGGGCTTCTCAAGGTGGGCCAGACGACGAAGGCGGATGTGAACGCGCGCATCCGCGAGTCTCAGGGGCAGATGCAGCAGGCATACACGCTGCACGTTGATGAGCTCGCCGAACGAGGCGACGGGACGGTGTTTCGCGACTCAGATGTGCGCCAACGGCTGATCGACAAGGGCTTCGAGAACCCGATCTTCGGCTCAGCGCGAGAGTGGATGTGGTGCACCCCAGACGATGTGCGCACGGCGATCACTGAGCTTCGCACAGGCGTGAAGCTCAGTGGAACCCATCATGAGAAGTTTCCGATGCGCCCGGAGCAAGCCAGCGCCGTGGACAAGGCCGAGGGCTACTACAAGTCCATCTGGGCCGAGGACTCTCACGCGGTGCCACGGTTCCTGTGGAACGCCAAGATGCGCTTCGGGAAGACCTTCGCCTCCTACCAACTCGCGAAGCGGCTCGGCGCCAAACGCATCCTCGTGGTCACCTTCAAGCCCGCAGTGGAGGACGCCTGGCAGACCGACCTGGAGTCTCACGCCGACTTCGACGGCTGGCAGTACCTCTCCTCGGCCACCGGGGGCAGCCCAGATGAGGCGGACAAGACTCGGCCACTGGTCTACTTCGGATCGTTCCAGGACCTGCTCGGGCGAGATCGGAAGACCGGCCTCATCAAGGCGAAGAACGAGTGGGTCCACACCACCAACTGGGACCTCGTCATCTTCGATGAATACCACTTCGGTGCGTGGCGAGAGTCCGCCAAGGAGCTGTTCGAGGGCGAGGACGAGAAAGTCAAGCAGAAGGAACTGGCCGCGGAGTACAACGACGGCCTCGTGGCCTTCGACGAGGAGCTTGACGAACTCGGCAACGACGAGGACGACTTCCTGCCGATCACCACCCGCGCCTACCTGTACCTGTCGGGCACGCCATTCAAGGCGCTGGCAACCGGTGAGTTCATCGAGGAGCAAATCTTCAACTGGACCTACACCGATGAGCAGCGCGCCAAGGCCGAGTACGCCGTCGCGCAACCGGACGCCTGGAACCCGTACGGGTCGCTCCCGGAGATGCGTCTGTTCACGTACCAGATGCCTGACGAGTTGATTGCCGTTGCGAATCAGGGAGAGTTCGACGAGTTCGACCTCAACGAGTTCTTCGAGGCAAAGGGCATCGGTAAGGACGCCGAGTTCACCCACAAGACCGACGTGCAGAAGTGGCTCGATCTCGTCCGCGGCGCTCACCTTCCCACCCAGGTCGACGCGATGCGGATGGGCACCCGCCCGCCATTCCCGTACTCCGATGTCCGACTCCTGCCGTACCTTCAGCACTCGTTCTGGTTCCTGCCCAACGTTGCTGCCTGCGAGGCAATGTCGAACCTGCTCGCGGAGAAGCAGAACGTGTTCTGGCACGACTACAAGGTCCTCGTCGTCGCGGGTCCCGGCGCGGGCATCGGGCTGGATGCTCTCCCGCCAGTGCGGGCGGCGATCGGCGACGGCCACGACACCAAGACGATCACCCTGTCGTGCGGCAAGCTCACCACGGGCGTCACCGTCAAGCAGTGGTCCTCGATCCTGATGTTGCGCAACCTCAACTCACCCGAGACCTACTTTCAGGCAGCGTTCCGCGTACAGTCACCGTGGTCGATCAAGAATCCCGACGGAGACAACCCGAGCGCCGAAGCAGTCCTCAAGCCTGTGTGCTTCGTGTTCGACTTCGCGCCCACTCGCGCGCTGCGTCAGATCGCCGACTACGGCGCCGGTCTCTCGCCGGAGACGCCGAACCCTGAGCAAGCCGTCGAGGAGCTCGTGAAGTTCCTGCCCGTGTTGGCGTACGACGGGTCGAATATGACCCAGGTCGATGCCGGCGGCATCCTCGACATCGCCATGTCGGGCACCTCCGCGACCCTCCTGGCCCGCAAGTGGGAGTCCGCAATCCTCGTCAACGTCGACAACGACACCCTGCGCAAGATCATGAACAACCCCGACGCCCTCAACGCCGTCATGAACATCGAAGGCTTCCGCGCGCTCGGCAGCGACATTTTCGAGACCGTCGTGAACAAGAGCGACGCCGTGAAGAAGGCGAAGAAGGAGAAGGGCGACGACATTACTCCGGCGGAGAAGAAGGAGTTGACGGAGGAGGAGAAGGAGTACAAGTCCAAGCGGACGCAGATTCAGGAGAAGCTGGTCAAGTTCGCCACCCGCGTCCCTGCGTTCATGTACCTGACCGACTTCCGTGAGAACACTCTTACCGACGTCATCACCAAGCTCGAACCCGGCTTGTTCCGCACCGTCACCGGACTGACCGTCGAGGACTTCCACCTCCTCGTGAATCTCGGCGTCTTTAACCTCGATCGTTCATGGCGGAGTGAGGGACGCGTGCGGTAGATAGGCCGGAGTGCCTTCTGACTACGGGATACTTGGACTTGCGACTGTTCAAGACCCCTGAAGCGGAAGGCACTCCGTAGGTGAAGCGTACTTCGTGGTCCACCGGTATGTCCGTGACCGGCGATGGTGGCGCGGTCATCGCCCACGCCGGCAGCATCGGGCTCAGGATGCTGGCCGAGAACACCGGCCTGACCGGAGCCCTCTCGACGGCGATGGCCCGGCGTTCGTTCATCCCCTCGATCCATGACCGCGGCCAGGTACTGACCGATGTCGCGGTGATGCTCGCCGACGGCGGTGAGGCGATCTCCGACATCAACGTGCTGCGCCACCAGACGCAGATCTTGGGGCCGGTCGCCTCTGCTCCGACGGTGTGGCGGGCGTTGGACGAGGTCACCGACGCCAGACGCAGGAAGATCCAGACAGCCCGGTCCCGTGTCCGGCGCCACGTCTGGTCACAACTGACAGCCGCTGGCGGTGTCCCGGCCTCTCGGGTCGCCGGCACCGATCTGGGTGAGACGGTCGTGTTGGATGTCGATGCCACGATCGTGGTGGCCCACTCGGAGAAGGAGTTGGCGTCGCCGACGTTTAAGAAGACGTTCGGGTATCACCCGATCGGCGTGTGGTGCGACAACACCGGGGAGTTCCTCGCCGCCGCGCTGCGGACCGGCCGGGCGGGATCGAACACCGCCGTGGATCACATTCAGGTCCTGGGCGAGGCGATCGCCCAGATCCCGATGCCGTATCGCCGCAACCTGTTGATCCGCTGCGACGGGGCCGGCGCCTCGCACCAGTTGCTGGACTGGCTCACTGCGCAAGGCCAAGTCAGAGGCCGCAGCCTGCACTACAGCGTCGGGTTCACGATCGGCGAGAAGATGCGTGCCGCGATCACCGAACTTCCCGCGGGCTTGTGGTCCCCGGCGCTGAAGGCTGATGGTGAGGTCCGAGACGGCGGGGAGGTCGCTGAGGTCACCGGACTGCTGGACTTGACCAGTTGGCCGGCCGGGATGCGGGTGATCCTGCGCCGCGAACGCCCGCATCCGGGGGCTCAGTTGTCGCTCTTCGAAGCCCACGACGGGTGGCGGTATCAAGCGTTCGCCACCAACACCACCAGCGGCACCCTGCAGTTCCTCGAGACCCGTCACCGGGCCCATGCCCGGGTCGAGGACCGGATCCGACACGCCAAAGACTCCGGCCTGGGCCGGTTCCCGTCCCGCGAGTTCAGCATCAACCAAACCTGGCTACTCCTGACCATGATCGCCGCTGACCTGGTCGCCTGGCTCAAGATGCTGGCTCTCGACGGCGACCTCGCCAAGGCTGAGCCGAAAGCGCTGCGCTATCGACTGCTGCACGTCCCGGCCCGACTCGTACACGGTGGCCGCCGGCGACGGCTACGTCTACCCAAGACCTGGCCGTGGGTTGAGCACCTCGTGGCCGCGTTCGCCCGGATCGCCGCGATCCCACCACCGGCCTGACCCCAACCGCCCGCACCAAGCCGAAGGAACCTGGAGAACCGCCCACCGGCAGCGTCAGCCGGCCCACAGTCACGCCCTCACCCGGCCCAGTGTTCAGATCGGGCTCCGACAGCCCAGCTGGCAGCCCTCAACCCGCCTCATGAAAGAGGGAGGTTAACGCCACCCATATGAACCAGGCCGTCTTCGCCTTCCGCCGCTACGAGGACTCCTCCTTGTCCTACACCGGCATCGAGTCCCACAAGGGCCTGCGCCGCTACGGCCTCTACGACACCGTCGTCGCCGTCAACGACGAGACCGCAGTCTGACCACCCGTCAGCCCGAATCGAGAGAGCCGCATGTACTTCTAGACCCCGTGCAGCATCGAGGAGATGCTCACCGCCATCCGCAAGCGCGAGTATCTGATGCCAGCTATCCATCGTGAATTTGTCTGAGGCACGGATACCCCGTCGGCTCCTTCCTGCTCTGGAACTTCAAGCCCGACCGCGCAGTCGTACACGTTCTACGAGTTCCTGACGAACTACCGCGAGCGCGACAACCTTACGCGGACAAGACAACGGTTCCCTCCGGGCAGCAAGACCCTTCAGCCGATTGGTCAGAGGTACCGGCAGATCGACTCGGGTGTGCAGACCTCCGGCGGCGTCTGTGCTGCGTTCGCGCGTAGGTCGGCGACGCTGGTACGGAGCAGGCGGAGCTGCTCGAGCTGCTCGTCGATCTCGACCAGTCGCCGGTCGAGAAGGTCTCGAACATGACCGCACGGCGACCCGCCCGCGTCACGTACTTCGAGGATCTCGGCGGTTTGCGCGAGAGTGAGCCCTGCTGCGCGGGCCCGGTCGATGAATTCGAGCCGCTGCACCGCCTCGTCGCCGTAGTTGCGGTACCCAGCCGGGGTGCGCTCCGGCGGTTGGAGCAGCCCGCGCTCCTCGTAGTACCGCAGCGTGGACGCCCTCGTCTTCGCCTTCCCCGCGAGTTCCCCGATCCGCATCGTCACCTCGGCCACCGACTTGACCTTCAAGCATACTTTAAGGTCCATTCTTTCAGGAGTGGCCGCACGAGTGGCCGGTTCGAACTGGAGGAGGCATCGTGACATGGCACACGGAGGTTGATCTCGTGGTGATCGGGACGGGCGGGGCGGCGATGTCCGCAGCGATCCACGCGCGCCTCGAGGGGGCCAGCGTGGTCGCCATCGAATCGGGAACCCTCGGCGGTACCTGCGTGAACGTGGGTTGTGTGCCGTCCAAGACGCTTCTCGCGGCCGCGCACACCCGGCACTCCGCCCTCACGAACCGGTTCTCAGGCGTCCCCAGCTCTGCTGGGATGGTCGATCTCAGCGCGCTCATCGAGCAGAAGGATGATCTGGTTGGGATGCTCCGCCAGACCAAGTACGCCGACATCGCCGCTGCCTACGGGTTTGACATCCTCCCGGGCACTGCAACGTTCACAGACGCTGGAACCCTGCTCGTGGATGGACGACCGGTGCGCGCGAAGTCGTATCTCGTCGCCACCGGCGCCGAGCCGCACGTGCCGGCAATCCCTGGGCTTGAGCAGGTTGATTACCTCACGTCGACCACAGCGATGGAACTGACGGAACTGCCCGCGTCGCTCGTGGTGATCGGCGGTGGCTTCGTCGGCCTGGAACAGGCGCAGCTGTTCGCCCGGCTCGGAGTAGAGGTCACCGTCATCGGTCGGCTCGCCCCGCACGCCGAACCGGAACTGTCATCCGAGCTCCGCAAGGCCTTCCTGGCCGAGGGGATCAGCGTCATCGGCGACCGCGCAGCCACGATCACCCAGCACGAGGGCCTGGTCCAGGTGACGACCCGCAACGGGAAGGACGCGACCGGTGAACGTGTCCTCGTTGCCACCGGTCGCACCCCGCGCACCGAAGGGCTCAACCTTCCTGCTGCGGGTATCGCGACCGACGAGCGCGGCTTCGTCATCGTAGACGAGCAGCAGCGGACCACGAACCCGGCTGTGTTCGCCGCCGGTGACGTCACTGACGTGCCCCAGTACGTGTACGTCGCCGCGAGGACTGGGAAGATCGCCGCGCACAACGCCCTGGGTCACGACGAGCGAGTCGACTACACCGGGTTGCCGTCTGTGCTGTTCACCTCACCCCAACTGGCCTCCGCCGGGATCACCGAAGCCAGCGCCATCGCCGCCGGATACCGGTGCGCCTGCCGATTCCTACGACTTTCCGACGTGCCCAGGGCCATCGCCAACCACGACACACGCGGCGGCATCAAGGTCGTCGCCGACGCCGACACCGGCAAAGTCCTCGGTATCCACGCCCTCGCCGACACCGCTGGGGAGATGATGCTCGCCGCAACCTACGCCATCACCGCCGGATTCACCGTCACCCAACTCGCCGACACCTGGGCCCCCTACCTCACCATGGCCGAAGGCATCCGCCTCACCGCGAACCTCTTCCGCAACGAACTCCCCACCTCCTGCTGCGCCTGACACAAGAGCCGGGCCCAGCGATGTGGTGATCCAAGTGATATCCGCGACGCCTTCAACACCGGCACCGACCGCGTGATCGACGCCTACGCGGTCAGCGTGGGCTCAGTTGAGGCAGCGGCGCCGAGCACGTCGTCTGGGCCGCTCACACGCGCAGCGCACCGGGACACTCAGCCGCCAGGTAGCAACCACAGCACGCTGCCATCTACGCAGTCGGCTACGAGTTCAGAGGCCGAAGGCACCACCACTGACGAGGATGAAGATGCCCAGGCCGATGAGCACGATCGGGAACAGGATGTGTTCCCAGCGTTCCAGGAGTTCGGCGATCGGTCGGCGGGTGGCGACGAACTTGCCCAGGCCGACGAGGGCGGCGACCAGGGCGAGGAACACGATGCAGTACGCCACCACGGCCGCTGGGCCCACGCTGAGGAAGACCGGGACGTAGACGCCGATGTTGTCCCCGCCGTTGGCGAAGGTCACCCCGGCCACCGTCCACACCCCAACCTTCTTGCCCTCGACCTTTGCCTCATCGTCATCGTCGGCACCGCGGTTGCGCCAGGCTTGCCACGCAGCCCAAAGTCCCAACCCCAGCGGAATGAGTCCGAAGTAGGGGATGACCTCTGGCGGCAGGAACGCTCCCGCCCCGAGCGTCACCAGCACGGAAGCGCCCAGGATGCCAGCGAACCCGAGGTACTGTCCGACCAGGATTCGGGCGGTGGTCCCGCGCTGGCCCACGCCTCGGGCGAAGAACAGTGAGAGCACGATGATGTCATCGATGTTCGTGGCGATGAATAGGCCGATCGCCTGCAGGACGGAGGACAGGATCATGCGCCCACCGCCGCGTTACAGCCGCCTGGCGACCCAGCGGTTCCGGCAGCCGCGTGCCGTTGATACTCTGCGACCATCATTGTCCGTTCCTGGTGTGGTGTGGGCCTCGGAGGTAAAGCAGGACGCCCAGGGCGACGCCGAAACCGAGGATGACGTCGGCAAGGTTGCCGATGAACAGGTTGCCGTAGGCGAGGAAGTCGGTGACGTGACCGCGGCCAAACTCGGGAGGGGCGAACAGCCGGTCCAGCAGGTTGCCGACCGCGCCTCCCCACACCAGGCCGATCGCGACCGCCCACCCGACGGTGCGGGCGCGGGTTGCGGCGACGAGTAGAGCGACAGAGGCCGCCGCGGCGATGACGGTGAGCAGCCAGGTTGCGCCGGCTCCGAGGGACATCACGGTGCCGGGGTTGAACGCGAGCTGCAAGCCGAGCCAGTCTCCCAAGAGCGGAATACGGTCATCCTCGCTGAGCTGAGCGAGGGCGAGTGCCTTGCTGCCTTGATCGATCAGCACCGCGCCAGCGGCGACGGCGCACGCGAGCAGGAACCAGCGGAGCCGGACGCGCGCCGCCGCCGGGCCGGCAGAACTCGCTTCCACGGCATCCGCTTTTCCCGGGGAGGGAGCGGAGCCGTCAAGGGGATCGGTCATGCCTTCGTGCGCCGCGCCGCGCGGAGCCCGTTGAGGATGACGACGACTTCAGCGACCTCGTGTACAAGCACGACCGCGGCGAGCCCGAGGACTCCGGTAATCGCCAGCGGCAGCAGCACCACGATGATCGCGATCGACAACACGACGTTCTGGTTGATTATGTTGCGGCCGCGGCGGGCGTGGGCGAGGGCCTGTGGGATGAGGCGCAGGTCGTGGCCGGTGAACGCGACGTCGGCCGACTCGATCGCAGCATCGGCGCCCTTGGCTCCCATCGCGATCCCCACATCCGCGGCCGCCAGCGCGGGAGCGTCGTTGATGCCGTCCCCGATCATGGCAGTGGGCTGAGACTTCGACAACTCCGCGACGGCGGTGGCCTTGTCCTCGGGGCGCAGCTCGGCGCGCACGTCCATGATGCCGGCCTGGCCGGCCAGCGCTGCGGCGGTGCGGGCGTTGTCGCCGGTGAGCATCGTCACCCCGATCCCGCGGCGGTTCAGCGTGGCGATGACCTCGGGAACCTCTGGGCGCTGTTCGTCACGCACCCCGATCGCGCCAGCCGGCCGGTCGCCGCGGTGGACGATGACGACGGTCATCCCCTCGGATTCCATCACCTGCACCTGGTCGGCCAGCGTGCCGGCGTCCAGCCAGCGGGGGCTACCGACGGCGAGACGGGCACTACCGAGCGTGCCGGTGATGCCGCGCCCGGCGGTCTCGGTGACGTCGTGCGCGGTCGGGGCGTCGGGGACGGCCTTCGTGATCGCGGCGGCCAGCGGGTGCGTGCTGTGACCTTCCAGGCTCGCCGCCCACGCCAGCACCTCATTCTCGGTCGCGCCGGTGGTGACGACGCGGGTCACCGTGGGCTCGTTGCGGGTCAGCGTGCCGGTCTTGTCGACGGCGACGTGGCGGATGCCGCCGAACCGCTCGAACGCGGCCCCGGACTTCACGACCACACCGAACTTCGACGCCGCGCCGATCGCGGAAACAACGGTGACCGGGACGGCGATCGCCAGCGCGCACGGCGAGGCTGCGACCAGCACCACCAGAGCGCGGGTGATCCACAGCTCAGGGTCGCCGCTCAACAGCGACCCAAGCACGCCGACCAGCACGGCGAGGATCATCACGCCGGGCACCAGCGGGCGGGCGATCCGGTCGGCCAGGCGGGCACGGTCGCCCTTCTCGGCCTGCGCCTGCTCGACCAGCTCCACGATGGTGGTGAGCGAGTTGTCGGTGCCGGCGGCGGTGGCCTCGACCTCGAGCACGCCGGTGGTGTTGATCGACCCGGCCGAGACGTCGGTGCCCGGTTCGACCTCGACCGGGATCGATTCACCCGTGATCGCGGACGTGTCCAGGCTGCTCCGCCCGGCCCGCACGGTGCCGTCGGTGGCGATCCGTTCGCCCGGCCGGACCACCAGGACATCCCCGACGCGCAGCTCCTTCGCCTCGACCTCGGCGGTGGCGTCGCCGCGCTTGACGAGTGCGGTTTCGGGCACGAGCTTCAACAGCGCCCGCAACCCTGCGCGGGCGCGGTCCATCGCCTTGTCCTCCAGCGCCTCCGCGATGGAGTACAGGAATGCCAGCGCGGCGGCCTCCTCGACGTAGCCGAGGATCACCGCGCCGGTCGCGCTGATCGTCATCAGCAGCCCGATGCCGAGCTTGCCCTTGGTGAACAGCTTGCGCAGCGCGCCCGGCACGAACGTGTACGCGCCCAGCAGCAGGCCGATCCAGAACAGCACCAGGCCCGCGGTCTCCGCGCCGGTCCACTCGCACACCAGGCCGGCGGCGAACGCGACGCCGGAGGCGATCGGGATCAGAACGCTCGGGCTCCGATACCACGGCCGGTCATCGTCATCATCGTGGTCGTCGAGGTCGACATGCTCGACCTGCGAACCCGTGACCGCGCTCACGCCCGCACCTCCCCCGCCTGGCAACCCTCGACCCCGCAGTCCGGGTCCATGCACGGCACGCTCTCGTCAACCGCGAGCGTGACATCCACCAGCGCCGTCAGCGCGCGGGCCAGGTGCGGGTCTGCCACCTCGTAGCGGGTCTGTCGGCCCTCGGGCTCGGCCACCACGATCCCGCACCCGCGAAGGCATGTCAGATGGTTCGACACGTTCGAGCGCGACAACCCCAGCTCGCGGGACAGCACCGCCGGGTAGCTCGGCCCGGCCAGCAGGGTCAGCAGAATGCGGGAGCGGGTCGGGTCGGCCATAGCTCGGCCGAGCCGGTTCATCACGTCGAGTCGATCGGAAATAGTCAGCATACGATGACTATACATTGTACGACGTACAGTCGGCGCCAGGTGTCCTCATGAGCGGCGAGTCAGTTGACAGCTCCCTACCAGCGAGCGTGGCGAAGTGCTCGAAGATCCGTCGTGGAGAATATGTCCCGTTCCTCCGTGCCGGCGTCCCGCTCGATTAAGGTCGACGACTACTTGGCCGCCGCATGCCTGCTGCCGAACCTTCAGTTGCTGAGTGGGGCCGCCAACATCGAGAAGCAGGATGGACTGCCTGCGGAGTGGATGGACACCGCCTTCCCGAGCGAAGGACAAGCGAGCTACGTACCTTGCCGAGGACGACCTCGACGGCCTTCCGCTCGACTTGGCCGACTTCACCTCGTTCTTCGAGCAGCGCAAGCAGCGAGTCCGGGTCCGCCTGCTCGCCGCTCTGGGAACGACACCGGGAGCACCGGAGGACGCCGCTCTCTCGTAGCCCACGTTCACGCGGCGAGCAGTGACAGCGCGGACACAGCCTGGAGGGGTAGCAATCCGTTGCCGAGGGCGGTGATCTGTTGATTCTGCGTCAGGCCGCCGCTATCGGTGACCCATCCAGTCGGCAGGCCCATGAGCCATTCGACGAATGCCGGTGCTGGGCGGGGGCCGTCGGCGTCGTCAGGGGAGGGCTGGCGCTGACGCGTCTCCTCCCGCTCGCCGGCGGCGTCATCATTGGTGTCGGGAAGGTGCGCGGCGGCGAACCATCTCCCCACAGTTGCCGGATGCACCTGCACCTCGCGGGCAATCCGCTTGTTCGACCAGCCCGCGGCCCGCAACGCCGCAGCACGAGCCCGGCGATCAGAACGACCAGGGGTTTCATCCGAGGCTAAGGACAACTCCCGCTCATCGGCCAGAGGTTCAGAGGCAACGGACAACAACGACTTTGAGTGGACAACACCCTGCGGTCCGGCATACACCTCGGACAGCATCTCCGGGATCTCGGACAACACCTCAGGCTGCCCCGGCAACTCCTGTGGGAAGGTGCGGGTGAGGATCACGGTGAGATGGGTGATCGCCAGCAGCACCACCGGCGGTACCGCGGCCACCGAGGCAGCCAGCAGGCCGGGCACATCGGCGTCCGCAGCGACCACAGCGTGGATCGCATTCGCCGTCACCGACACCAGCGCCCCGCCGACCAGCAGCGACCAGGGATACCAGGCTGAGCGTTGCCCAGCCAGCGCCACCACCGCGACCGTCGCCACCACGATGATCCCATCAACGATCAACGGCCACGCCCACGCCTGTCCCCGGTCGACCCCGGAACGCGCCGCCAGATCGGCGAGCGCGGTAAAGCTCAGCCAGAACGCACCCAACGCGATGAACACCGTCCCCACCACTGCGGTGCGCCCCGCCCACTGCCTACCGGTCGTCTTCATCACAGCCTCCGCCCACCCATGCCTGGGTTCGGGGCGTTGGCTCGCTCGAACCAGGCGCCGCCACCGAGGCCGGGGCCACCGGCTTCGGGCGCGGGGTGCGCGATCCGGTAGGCGGAGCGCACCGTGGTGGCGATCTCGCGTTCGCCCAGCCCGGCCTGGCTGGCGGCTGCGCTGAGGACATCGAGCGCATCCGAGGCAGAGACATCACTCTCGGCCAAGCGGCACGCGGCCCAGAACAGCCCCCGGTTCCGCTCACCCTCACCACGCCCAGCGACCCAGAACGCCAGCCGGTTCATATCCGCCAACCGCACCAACCCACGACCCTGCCGCACGACCGGTCCCGGACGTGGATCGAGGAAGTCCCGCAGCCGACGCGAGTCCAGCGCAGCGGCAGGCTGGTCGCCGACATTGACGACCTCGTAGCGGATCGGGACACCGCCGACGATGCGAACCGAGGGCGACACGATGATGTACCCGCCATCACCCCGGGAGTCCACCCCAGCGCGAGCGGCCTGCCATGACCGCTGCTCGACCCCCGCCGTCGCAGCGAAGTAGGCGTGCAGGCCACCCGTCGGGGTCTCCACCAGCAGACCCCAGCCATCGACGAGCCCGGCTCGCTCGGCGCGGGCGAACGCTTGCCGCCCATCAACCGGGCCATGCACGTCCACATCCACCACGACCATCCCCGACACCGCGCCAGTCGGGACACCCAGGTTCGCCTCCGGAGTCCGCGACCACCACGCCTCGACGCGACCGATGTCGGTGGTGGCATCGTGGAACCCCCGCGTCGTGAGCGGACGCTTCCCGCGCGGCTGGCAGGGGAACACCGGCACCCCCACCTGCGCGAGATGCCGGGCCGACGCCGCCAGCGTCGAAGCACCACTGGCACGCAACAACGCCCTGGTGAAGTCGGCACGCGCAGGCATCACAACCCCCGACCCGCCACCACCGGCACCCTCGCCGCCGGCCGATGCTCCGACGGCGGCGGCACATGCAGCGCCTTCGGCTCCGCAGTGGGAACATCACGCGCAAGACCAGGCGGCGTGCCATCGGCGACCTGGAACGTGTCCAGCTGGTCGAGGATGCCCAGCGCCGTCCTCCGCACCCGCTCACCGGTCGCCTTGACGACCTCCGCCGGTTCAGCGTCCTTGACCGACGACGCCCACCCCGCCACATACGGAATCGTGTAACCACTGGTATCCAAACCGTGCGCAGCACCGACCATCAACGCCACGCTCTCGGCCTCCACCTCCCGAACACCCCGGTGCTGGCGAGCGTCCTCATCCTTGGGGTCGTGCATCAGCACATGCGCCAGCTCGTGCGCCAACGTGGCGATCTGATTGACCTCCGTCACATCGGTACGCACCGACACCTGCCGAGCCAGATAGTCGGTCAGGCCGTCCGCGCCGCCGATCCGCCCGGCATCCGGGACACGCAGCACCTCGAACCCCAACGCTTCGACCTGCATGGCCAGGCCATCCCACAGTCCCTGCGGGGCTTCGCCGTCCAGCAGCTTCGGTGCGGGTGGCTCAGGGATCGGATCGCCCTCGGTCTGCGTCACGTCCCACACATAGGCGGGCCGAGCGCCCACCATCTTCGTGCGCACTACCTCGTTGACCTTGTGCTTCTCGCGCGGACCCAAACGACGCCACGACGACGGATCACCAGGATTCGACGAGGCGAACCGGCCGGTCACCGGAGCGAAGATCATGTAACCCGGCTGGCCCTTCTGCACCTGCTGGCCAAGCTGCTGCCACTGCCGATACCCAGCCACATACGACGGCACCGGCCCGGGCACCCGGCCAGCCTCGAACGCAGCCTCGTGCTGAACCCAGATCAGCAGCGTGTTGTTGAACGAGCGCGATCGGAACCGGGCCGCGAACGCCAACGCGCGGGCCCAGTCCCGCCCGGAGACCAGCGTCTCCACCGCGCCAGTCAGCTTCTCGTGCAGCTCATCGAGCTTCGCGTCCCGCTTGGCTCGTACTTCCTCCGTCGCAGTCATCCTGGACCTTCCCTCCGCCGAGATCTGAACCGCCCCGGCATGTCCGGAGACTCCGAACCTTGGGAAGGTTGGAGTCATGGCAGGGAACACGTCGAAGAGGTATCCGGCTGAGCTGAAGGCCAGGGCGGTGAGGATGTATGCCGAGATCAGGCCGGATCAGGACACCGATTGGGGTGCGATGGCCCGGGTCGCGGAGCTGCTGGGGATCTCCACGGCCGAGACGGTGCGTAAGTGGGTGCGGCAGGCCGAGGTCGACCAGGGCGCCCGGCCGGGGGTCACGTCGGAGGAGTCGGCCGAGGTCAAGCGGTTGAAGCGGGAGAACGCCGAGTTGCGGCGGGCGAACGCGATCCTGAAGGCGGCGTCGGCTTTCTTCGCGGCCGAGCTCGACCGGCCCGGGCAGTGATCGTGGACTTCATCCGCGAGCACGCCGACCACCAGCCCGCCACCGGTGGGTTGCGATGGGGGGTAGAGCCGATCTGTGCCGTGTTGTCCGAGCATGGTGTGAAGATCGCCCCGTCGACCTACTACGAGTGGCGCGACCGGCTGCCCTCCAAGCGCGAGCAGCGCGACGAGGTGCTGCTGGCACATATCCGGCGGATCCATGCCGACAACTTCGGGGTGTACGGACCCCGCAAGGTGTGGCTGGCGCTGAACCGGGAAGGCATACCCGTCGCCCGCTGCACCATCGAGCGGCTGATGCGCCAGGCGGGGCTGGCCGGGGTGGTCCGCGGCAAGGTGAAACGGACAACGATCGCCGGGATCGGGCCCAAGCCGGCCGACCTGGTGAATCGCAACTTCGAGCCGCTCGCGCCGAACCGGTTGTGGGTCGCCGACTTCACCTACGTGTCGACCTGGGCCGGCTGGACCTACGTGGCGTTCGTCGTCGACGCCTACGCCCGCCGGATTATCGGCTGGCGGGCCGCTACCACGATGACCGCCGACCTCGTCCTCGACGCGGTCGAGCAGGCCATCTGGGTGCGTGAGCGGGAGGACCGTGCCGACTTCACCGCCCTGGTCGCCCACCACGACCACGGCAGCCAATACCTCTCCCTGGCCCACAGCCAACGCCTCGCCGACGCCGGCATCACCCCCTCAGCCGGCGCCGTCGGATCGAGCTACGACAACGCCCTGGCCGAGAGCATCAACGGGATGTACAAGACCGAGGTCATTCGCCGGCAGGGACCCTGGAGGGACGTGAACGCCGTCGAGATCGCCACCGCAAAGTGGGTCGACTGGTACAACCACCGCCGCCTCAACGAGTACTGCGGAGACATGCCACCGGTCGTTCTCGAGCAGGCCCACTACGCTCAACAACAACCCTCAGCAGCAAGCTGAGGAGTCAAACCAGCGAGTCTCCGGACATGCCGGGGCGGTTCAATCACCCGATCGTCGGTGACCGTGAGGTACGCCAGGAACATCAAGAAGCACGGCGGGCCAGGGGTGCGACCAAGACCGCCAGGCGACAACACGAACCTGACGAGTCCCTACCGGACTACATCACCGACCGGCTATGAGAGGCCTAGGGAAGACAGACGTCCCGAAATCGGGCACTGAACACGACGAGATCGGGTACATCAGTTGCGCCCACACGACCCTTGGCGTCGTCGGTAGGCACCCGGCGTCAGTCCGACGTACTGACGGAACAGTTCCGTGCCGTGACTTCGGCTGCGCCATCCGACCCGCCACATTGCCTCGGTGACAGTGAGGTCCGTCTCGCGCAGGTACCTTGCCAAGCGTTCGGCTCGCACCATCGTTAGGAACGCGAGCGGTGTCTTGCCAAAGGCGTCGACGAACACCCTGCCTAGCTGAGCAGCCGACAGGTGTACTTCCATGGCCAAAGCGGCGAGAGTCCATCGCCGCTCGGGTGATGTCCGCAACAGCTCAGCAACTCTGCGGGCCTCCTCCCTGATGGGAGCGAACCGTCGTTCCCTCGGCAAGGTTGGCCGGACATGACTCGGCCGGGCGGCTGATATCCGCACCGGGGACGCCTTGATGAACGGGGCAATGACGTGTGCTATGGAAAACCACAGGGCCTGCATCCGGAAGAAGTAGCGAGCAACGGGCCGCTCGGCGCTCAGCGCGACCATCTCGTCGAGCCAAGTTGTGAGTGCCTCGGCCTGCCTTTCACCGAGGCTGAGAACCTGCGCTGGCTCGGCGTAGATGGTCGCCGCGAAGTCCTGAGCATCAAGCCGATCCCGCACGAGCCCAGCGTGCTGCCAGTAGACCTGATCGATCACATAGTCCGTATCCGCATGGATCGTGGTCAAGGTGATGTGGCCCTCAGGCTCGCTTCCGCACAGGACGTTTGCTGCAAGGAGGACCACATCCCCCGTCTTCACAAGCCTTTGCCCCAACTCGCCAACGAGGAGTGCGCTACCACTACGGATCACGATGACTCTGACACAATCGAGAGCCGCGGGGCCGATGGGGCGAGAGCCGGCGTACGTGCATGCCCAAACCGGCCAGTAGTCGCTGCCGACCCGCAGTGGCTCAGACATGTAGGCAGTACCGCACCCGCAGCGGTCTACTCAGCGAGCGCCTGGTCGAGCATGGTGGTGAGGTCATCAAGGGTCTCAGGACTGATCAACTCTCCATTGAGGAAGAAGGTTGGCGTACCAGTCACGCCCAGGGCCACACCGTCGTTGAAGTCGTTGCGGATGAACTGGAGCGTGGCCTCAGAGTTGTACGCGGCGTCCCATTGCTCAAGGTCGAGGCCGAGTTCTTGGGCGTACTGGCGGAACAGGTCGTCTTTGGGTATCTGCTGTTCACCCCACTCGGTCTGGGTCTGGTACATCTTGGTGTACATCGCTTCAAGTTCTCCTTGCTGAGCGGCAGCTTCGACCGCTCTGGCCGCGCGTTCGCTGTTGAAGTGGCTGGGTAGCGGGAAGTACCGGATGACAAAGGACACTCGATCGCCGTAGGTCTGCCGGAGTTGCTCGATCGCCGGGAAGACCGCGGCGCAGGCCTCGCACTCGAAGTCCAGGAACTCTACGAAGGTCACAGTGGCATCTGGCGCGTCGTTGAGTCGGCGGGAGTCTTCGCGTACCACGAGCGCGCCGGAGGTTTCGGTGGGGACGGGTGTGGACGGCTCGACGACGGCGGCGGGCTGGCGACTGGCTTGGATGATGCCGAAGATGACCACCGAGATCACCAGCACCGCGCAGATCAAGATGATGGTTCTTCGGGCGCCACGTTCCCCTGGTTCGGGGCGTTCGTCGACGATTGGCTTCTTGGGCTTCTGATTGCTGGGCATGTAGGGCTCCTTGCCGGAAGATGTGGGTAGGACGCGTGCTGACTGGCGGCGACGCGGTGTGTGGGCAGGTCGTTTGGTTGGGGTCCTTACCCGAAGAGGGCTGGACCGTATTTGGCGAGCACCAAGGTGGTGATCGCTCCGAGCCAGAGCACGACGAGCAGGTTGTCGACTCCCAGGCGAAGCCCTTTGGTCAAGGTCTTGTGCAGGCTCGTTGGGAGGAACAGGTTGTTGTCGCGCAGGTTGACGTGGGTGAGTGATGCGAACACCAAGGTGGTGGACACAGTCACCAACAGGCACCAGGGGCACAGCGCCCCGATGACAAAAGTGGACTCAAAGAACAGCCAGTAGGCGAACACGAAGCCCAGGCCATAGACGATCTGGGCGGCGAGCATGAAGCCTCGCGGAAACCTGACGCCGGCGAGGCTGGCGACCGCGATGGTGATGACTACGGGCTCGGCCATCAGGCCGAGGAACGCGTTCGGGAATCCGAACAGTCCGGCCTGCCAGGATCTGGCGACTGCGCTGCAGTTGATGACCTCGTTGAGGTTGCATGGGAGTCCGACTTTGGGGTTGGCCGCTAGCCGGACGGCGTCGGTTGACAGGACGAAGGAGGCGTACAGGCTGAGGCAGGCCGAGAAGAGCATGGTGGAGAAGATCCACCTGTCGGTCTGTCTGAAACGGTGGATGCGCTCCAAAAGGTCGTCTGATGTGGTCAAGGTGGTTGGACCTGTCTGTCGTCGTTCGGACACACCGCAGCGCCGCGCCGAGCACCAGGACCTCGGCGTTCACCGAAAGGGCGCTCGTCTGCGCACGGGTGCGAGTTGAGTCGATCAGCAGGACAGGGCGGGTGGGCCTCGGCGTTGAAGCGGGTGATAGGGGCGACGTCCGGGGGTGGCCACCACGAGGGCCGTGACGGCAACGTGGGCAGGTACGTGGAGGGTGGCCGGCCTGGCATCACTTAGGCGTGTCCGGAGCCAGTCGCGGGCCGTCTTTGCTGCCTGGCGGGCGTAGAGTCCCACGCCGAGCCCGAGCAGCAGACTGACCAGGCCGGCGATCAAGGTGGTTGCCGAGAGCACCACAAAGGACTGCGCGAAGCGTCCGAAGTTCAGCCCTGGCAGGTAGCTGTGCTCTGGGCACAGCTCGGACTCGACCAACAGATCGAGGTGGACGCCGAACGGCGCGATCAGGGGCACCTGGGGCATGCAGGCTGTATCGGCGATGTTCACCGACCTGACACCAGCAGCGAGATTGCTCGCACCGATGAGCATCAACGCGGCGGCGCCTGCGGCGCCACGGCGTTGTGATCTCATGCTCGCTCCTCGGGTTGTCGACGAGTCTAGCTAGTGGCCGAAGCGTGCCGCTGCGCTCTGTCCGACGACGGCACTACTCGCAGCGATTGAGGGTTGACGCGAGATCACGTGCCTGATGGAGTTTGACCACCTGACCACGAAGACGCTTGCAGGAGGCCCTTTACCGCGCTCGATGAGCTGTCCCACCGGGTTTCGGCGCCCTTGCTGGTGAACGCTGCAACCCGCCGCGGGGAGAACACCTACAACACCTCCCTGCTCTGGCCGGCCACCGGCGGCGAAGTCCAGCTGTTCGACAAGGCGAATCCGGTGCCGTTCGGCGAGTATGTGCCCGACCGCTGGTTCTACCAGCGCATCGCTCCGGACCTGATCGGCCTGATCGGACGCGAGTACACTCCCGGCACCAACTCCCCGTATGTCAGCCTGAACGGGGTCGGGGTGGGATTGGCGATCTGCTTCGACGTCATCTTTGATGACGTCATCTGGCAGGGCGCCCAGGACGGGGCTCAGCTATACCTGCTCCAATCCAACAACGGCGACTTCCGCGGCACCGACGAGAACCTGCAACAGGCCGCCTTCGCCCGGATGCGAGCAATCGAAACCGGCCGAAGCGTCGTCAACGTCTCCACGACCGGCACCAGCCAAGCCTTCGCCCCCGACGGCACCCTCCTCGACGACCTTCCCGCCGACACCGCCGGCGCCCGCGTCACCACCATCCCACTACGCACCGGACTGACCCCGGCTGTCACTCTCGGCACATGGACCGCCGGCCTTCTGGCCGCGACCAGCCTGCTCGGCCTCCTGCTGCTCGGGTTCGCAGTTCGGCGCTAAAAGCTGCCACGCGCGTCCCATGTCCTCGACCCGGCCGATTCCGGCTACCGAGGGGGCTGGCGAAAGGTTCGCCCCATTCTTGGGACGAACCTGCCGACCCTAGCGGCGTAGTCGCGGTAGGCGTCGCCGTGGGCGGCGCGCAGGTAGGGCTCCTCGACCGCCCGGACTTGCACCTGGATGGCGGCGAGCAGCACGACCGTCGCCGTCAACGAGGCGATCGTCGGGGCCAGCAGGAACAACCCGACGCTTGACACAGCCATCCCGGAGAACACCGGGTTGCGCACCATCGCGAAGGTCCCATCGGTCACCATCTCGGTGTGCTCCTCCGGGTCGACGCCAACCCGCCAGGAAGCGCCCATCTCCCGCTGCGCCCGCAGCAACGTCCTCATCCCGAGCAGTGCAAGGACCAGCCCGATCCCTTCCACGATCGTGCCGCCGGGGATGGTCAGGCGTCCGATGCCGACGATCTGCGTCACCGGGCCTGCCAGTCCGAGCAGTAGCGCGACCGCGAACAGCAGCTTCCCCCACCATTGGGCGGAGCCCGCCGCACCTGCTTTGAGTCGGAACCCCGTATCTCCGTTGCGGCGCAGGTGAACCACCGCTCGAAAGCCGAACGCCAGACCGAGACCGATCAGGTACAAGGCCAGCGCGATCCAGCCGTTCAGGGCCGTCACTCCACTCGCCCGTCCAACTCGGTCTGGGTGCGGCCGGCGAGTTCCTGCCGTGGAGCAGCCGATCCTGCACGTCCGGCCGGACGGTCTTCGTGGGTGATGCCGTGGTGGTCGCGGTTGTGGTCGAACCGCAGCAGTCGCAGGGCGTTGAGGACGACGAGGATGGTCGAGCCTTCGTGGATGAACACGATCGGACCCATCGCTAGCCCGAGCAGGCTGGCCGGCACGAGGAACGCGACGATGGCGAGGGCTGCGATGAGGTTCTGCCGGATGAGCCGGGAGGTTGCTCGACCGAGTCGCACCATGAACGGTACCCGTCCGAGGTCGTCGGCCATCAGAGCGATGTCGGCGGTCTCCAGGGCGACCGCCGACCCGGCAGCGCCCATCGCGATGCCCAGGCTCGCGCTGGCCATCGCGGGGGCATCGTTCACACCGTCGCCCACCATCGCCGTGGTGCGACCACCTTCGGTGAGGTTGCGGATCGCGACCACCTTGTCCTCGGGCAACAACTCACCCATGGCCCGGTCGATCCCGACCGAGCGGCCCACGGCGTCGGCGACCGCCTGGTTGTCCCCCGAGATAAGGACCAGTTCCCCGATGCCGGACTCGCGCAGGACGTCGAGCGTCTGGCGGGCTTCGGCTTTGGGCGCGTCCATCACACCGATCACGCCGAGCACGCGGGCGCCATGGGTGACCACCATGGTGGTGCGGCCCTCGGCCTGGAGTTGATCGACCGAGGCCTTGACCTCGACCGGCAGCTCGTGATCGGCCTCGGCCATCATCCGGACGCTGCCCACCAGGACGATCTCACCATCCACCGTCGCGCGGATGCCACGGCCCGTGACGGCCTCGAGGTCGGTCGCCACGCGGCGCGCGTTCGCTCCGACCAGTTCGGTGAGATCGCGGACGATGGCAGTCGCCAACGGGTGGTCGCTCAACGTCTCGGTAGCCAGGGCGATCGCATTGAGTTCATCGACGAGGACGCCTGGTGCTGGGATGGTGTCGGTTACCGTGGGGTGTCCCCAGGTGAGGGTGCCGGTCTTGTCGAAGGCCATGGCGTCGACCTTGCCGAGAGTCTCCAGCGGGGCACCGCCCTTGACCAGGACGCCGGCGCGGCCAGCACGAGCGATCCCCGCCAGCACAGCTGCTGGGGTTGCGATCGCCAAGGCGCAGGGGCTGGCCGCGACCAGGACCAGCATCGCCCGGTAGAAGCTGTCACCGAACGGCTCGGCAGACCAGATCATCCCGACCGCCAACACCACGACCACGGCCAGGATGACCGCGGGCACATAGAACCGCTGGAACCGGTTGATGAACCGCTGGGTGGGCGATTGGGCTGTGTCAGCCTCGGTGACGAGCTTCACCACCCGCGCCAATGTGGTGTCGGCGGCCGCTGCGGTCACCACCATGTCGAACGCGCCGGGGCCGTTCACCGTCCCGGCGAAGACCCGCGAGCCACTGGAGATCGCGTCGGGATTGGCCAGGGCCTTGGCGACGTCGGGCACTGCAGCCTTCTCCACCGGGATCGACTCCCCGGTCACCGCGGACTGGTCGATCGCCGTGCTGCCGACGCTGACGAAACCATCCGCAGGTACCCGCGAGTTCGGTCGCACGACCGCGACATCGCCCACCTGAAGCTCTTCCACCGGACGCTCAACAAGCTCGTCCGGGCCGACGCGGAGCGTGGCCGTGCGGGGTGCGAGCTCGCCCAGCGCCTTGATCGAGCGAGTCGCGCGGGCCATCGCGTACTCCTCCAGGGCGTGTCCGAGGCTGAACAGGAACAACAGCACGGCACCCTCGGAGAGCCTGCCGACCGCTGCTGCACCGGCGGCGGCCACGATCATCAGGAAGTCCACTTCGAACCGGCCCCGGCGGATCGAGCCCCACGCCCCCCGCACGGTGAAGAAGCCCCCACAGAAGTAGGTCGCAAGATACAGGCCCAGCACCAGCGGTTCCGGGGCACCAAAGCCGAACTCAGCGATCAGCCCCGCGATGTAGGTCACGCCGGAGGCGATAGCGAAGTACAGCTCCCACCTGCCCTGTCCGTGGGAGTCGTCTTCGTGATCTTCATGCGCAGCACTCATGATCTATATATATCATGATGTAATGATGCATTGCCACAGATCGCTCGGAATCTGGTTGGATCAATCCAGGCCGCGTTCCGGAAGAGGGGTGGTGGTTCATGAGGTTGAATGCCAGCGAAGCCGAGCGCATCGCGGAGGTGATGGGCGGCCTGGCGACGCCGGCGCGCGTCCTGATCCTCGCTCGCCTGTTGGACTCCCCGGCCACCGTCAGTGAGCTCGTCACAGAACTGGCGATGTCGCAAGCCTCGGTCTCCAACCACCTGCGCATCCTGCGCCACCTAAACCTCGCCGCCGGCGACCGGCAGGGACGCAACGTCCTCTATCGCCTGCAGGACGACCACGTTCGAGCGATGGTCGAACAGATCCTGAACCATGCCAGTCACGACTAGAACCCTGAATGGAATCTGAGAAACTCTTAGGCTAGTCTTACCGCCGTCGAGAGGGGACGGGGTGGCTGCCAGCGAGGTTCGCGCGAAGCGATTGCCGGGAACGGCAAGGATTATCGCTCTGGCAGCTGCCGTCCTCATCGGCGCCAGCGGGTCGCTGGACCAGGGACACACGGCTCATGCCGCTGATGCGCCGTTGCCCCCCGCCTCGGCGGCAGCCGTCGCCGCTGAGCGGGCGCCCACCTTCGAGGACCTGCTGGAGAACCGCAGCAAACAACTCCAGGCAACCGCCGCTCAGGTCGACCAGGTGCGGTTCCAGTCTCTCCTCGCCAAACACGAGAAACGCGAGCGCAAAGTCGCCTCCGACATCGAGGCAGAACTCACCCGGTTGAAGGACCTCAGCAGGTTCACCTGGCCCACCAAGGGTGGCGTGGCCTCGGGATTCGGGATGCGCAAGCACCCCATCCTCGGCTCCATGCGCCTGCACAACGGCGCGGATATCGGAGGCGCGTGCGGGAACCCCATCTACGCCACTCAGTCCGGAACCGTGACCAGGGCCAACTTCAGCCGCAGCGCCGGCAACAACGTCCGGATCGACCACGGTCGTATCAAGGGCAAGAACGTCGAGACCTCCTACCTCCACATGAGCAAGTACGCCGTCAGCGCAGGCCAGAGTGTCACCAAGGGCGACGTGATCGGCTACGTCGGAACCACCGGGCTGTCCACCGCCTGCCACCTCCACCTAGCCCTCTACGAGAACGGCAAGGGTGCCGACCCTGTGCCCTACCTCGTGAAGGACTGAGCGGTGGCCATCTCCCAAGCTCGGACTTCTCCGACCACCAGTGCCGGCATCCAACCACCCCGCGACACCGGAACCTCACGTCGAGCACTGCTGGGCGGTGGATTCGCACTCGCCGGCAGCTGGCTTCTCACCGGATGCGTACCCGCGGCGAGCGACCCTGCGATTCCCGGTGGCTCGCGGTGGCCACGTGGATCGCTCACCGATCAACCCATCGTCCAGAAGACGCTGCGGGCAGCGCCTTCGATCATCGACCTCGGCGGCACGTTGGCCGAGGCCTGGGCCTACAACGACACCCTTCCCGGGATCGACCTTCGAGCCAACCCGGGCGATCTGCTGCGCCTCAACCTGGACAACCAACTCCCCAGCCCCACCACGATCCACTGGCACGGAATGCCCATTCCGAACGACGTCGATGGCGTCCCGGGACTCACGCAGAACCCGATCCAGCCAGGGCAACAGCATCTCTACGAGTTCACCGCACCCCAGCCCGGCACTTACTTCTTCCACTCGCACGTCGGAGTCCAACTGGACCGCGGCCTCTACGGGCCACTGATCGTTGATGATCCCGTAGAGCCGGGCCGTTACGACGCCGAATGGACCGTAGTCCTGGATGACTGGCTGGTCGTCGACGGTCAAACCCCTGAGGACATGTTCCGGCGCCTGAACGCCCGCCGCCCCTCGACCACCGGCACCCAGGCCGTTCAGCTGTCCTCCCGCAACGAGCCGTTCTTCGGCGACGCTGGCGACATCCCCTATCCGCTCTACCTGATCAATGGAGCAGTACCGACAGCGCCCGTAACCCACCAGGGCCGCCCCGGCGACCGTGTCCGGCTCCGCGTGATCAACGCCGCCTCGGACACGATCTTCGCCCTCGCCCTCGGCGGACATCGCCTGACCGTCACCCACACCGACGGCCACCCGGTCAAGCCGCACACCACCTCCGCGCTCTATCTCGGCATGGGCGAACGATACGACCTCCTGGTCACCCTCGGTGACGGCGTCTTCCCTCTCGTGGCCAAGCCATGGAACAAGCCCGGCCACGGCCTCGCGCTGGTACGCACCGGGTCCGGGAGCCCACCGGAACCACCGGTCCAGCTGGCCGAGTTCACAGGCCAACTCACTCAGGGGCTCGACCTGTACCCGGAGGAGTCGTCGTTGCTCCCGACCCGGCCGATCGATGCGCGCGCGACCATCGAGCTGGGCGGGCAGGCCAACCCCTACCGGTGGGTCATCAACGGTGCGCCCTTCGGCCAGAATCAACCCCTTGAAGTGGTCGACAACGACCGCCTCCTGCTCGAGGTCGTCAACACCACCACACGCGCACACCCGGTGCACCTGCATGGCCACACCTTCGCGCTGGACAACGGACTGAGGAAAGACACCCTCCTGGTTCCCCCATCCAGCACCACCGCCGTGCACCTGGATGCCACCAACCCGGGAACATGGGCACTCCACTGCCAAAACGAGTACCACACCAAAGCCGGCATGATGCTCACCATGCGCTACAAGGGCCGCTGACCCGCTCGCCGATTGCCTCCGCCAGGCCGTGTCGCCCAACTACACTGGGCGTGTCCGGACGAGGAGCGCTGATGAGGAACCGTCACCACAGCCTCTGGAGCGCTGCGCTGATGACGGTGCTGGGCGGGATCGGCCTGGCTAGCGCGGCCGGCAGTCTGGACGTGAGCGACAAGACCTGTTCCCCGCAGCTTCCGCTGCTCGCCTCCGTGGGCGTCCACCTGGACCTGTTCGCACAGGCTCGAAGCTGCCCCGAACACAGCTATCTCCCCGGCAGCAACTTCGACACCACGGTACGGCTGTGGGTGCTGGTCTCGACCTCAACCCTGGCCGCCGGCATCGTCGGCGTGCTGCTGGCGCTGGGCGCAGGACTATGGGTACGCCGCACCCTGCGGTCGGCGCGCGACTGGCTGCACCGAAGGTTCCCGACGCCGTCATTCACCAGGCCAGTCGTGGCCAAGCCTGTACTTGCGGCCGCCACCCCGCGGCCTTTCCACTCTTTCGAGCACTATCAGCCATCGCAACGTCGCGGGCCACCAGTTTCGTTCTGCTGACTAGCCCTCTTCGTTCGCCGCGCCCAGCCGGATCGCGGCACCGCTTCCGCACGCGGTTCATGCCTCCGACGCCGTGGGCGTGACGAACGAGCCATCCCGATGGCGAACTCAGCGGGCAACCCAGGTTCGCACACGACGGACTCGATGGTGTCCTTCGGCCCGCTCCGCAGTTCACCGTCCGCTGCAAATCGCGGGAGCCGTCACCATCGCTACGCAGTCATCAGGAGACTGACATGAGCAAGGATCAATCGACTCACCCAAGCGCTGGTGACGCCCGAGCGGCGCCGCGAGCCCCCATCAGGCTGAGGACCAGGACGATCGTGATGCTCCTCATCGGGGTCGCATTCATCGCTCTGTGGGTCTACCTCGGACTCCAGTTGACCCGTCCGGTACCGACGCCGGCACATTCAACGATCTCGGCAGTTCACTCCAGGTGAGCGAGATCCAGGCAGTGATCCCGAGAGGGATAGCCGACTTCGTGCGAACAGTGGCGAGTGACCATGGCGGTGAAGCGGCCTCGCACACTGTCGTCTCTGAGTTGGCCCACCAGGGCCAGCGCCGACCGCAGCCCGATCGGGCGCGCGCACGGCTCTACGCCTGCGCCGGAGTTGTCGTGAAGATACACCCCTTTGGGGCCGATACAGCACTCCTACGACGCCGGCTGCAGGTCATCACCCAACCCGGAGCAAGCCGCTTCTGGGTTCAGCCACTGCACGGCATTCCGATACTCGCGCCCGACGGACAACTCACCACGATCTGGCCACGAGTAGCCGTGCTGGCTCCCGACCACCGGCCACCGTGGACGCAGTTGGGAACCCTGCTTGCTGAGCTGCATCGCACCCGTCCCGCTGGGTCGTCATTCCCGCAGGCGGGCGTGCTTGCCCGGCTTGGCCGGGCGATTGACTATCTGCGCCGCCGTCCCTACGACGACCTGATCTGGCTGGTCGAACTCGGCGAGAACCTTGCCAGCCGGCTACGCCGGCCACAACGCACCGCGATGATCCACGGCGACCTCCACCTGGGTCAACTGGGCCGCCCCTCGCCGGCGGGCGACTGGTACCTGCTCGACCCCGACGACACGGGCGTCGGCGACCCGGCCTGGGACCTTGCGCGCCCAGCCGCGTTCTGGGCGGCAGGGTTGCTCCCTGACGAGCCCTGGACGATCCTCCTCAATGCCTATCGAGCCGCTGGCGGTCCCGCCGTGCCGCCAGCCGGCGACCCCTGGACCGACCTCGACCCACCGGCTCGCGCCGCGACCCTGATCGCGGCCGCTCGCTCTCTCCGCTCCGGCGAGTCCCCAGCCACGACCCGCGCACTGCTACAGGCGTGCCGCCGGATGCAGGACAGTTGACAGCCCCAGCAGAAACCACAGGTGCCGGCGGTTCACCGTGCCACGCCGACATCCGAGTCAGCGTCAGCGACCCGCCTCACTCCGACGCCCGGGTGCATCCGCACAAGCCACAACGGCGAGCGGGCCGGACGGCCCGCGACCGAGGCTGTCCTCGTGGTTGGCGAGCACCGCCCGCGTCGCCACCAGTCGATGAACGCAGGTCCGCGAGACTAGCTGGAAAAGAACAACCCCGCCAGGCCGCCTTTGCGATACCGACGATCACCGTGCTTGCCCCAAGCGGGGCCATAGCCGGGCGGTGGCGGTGCCTGGCTGACGAACCGGCCCTCCATCTGCGTGAGGTGCTCAAGTTCACCGAAGTCGAGGAAGAGCCCTCGACAACTTCCGCACTGCTCCAGCTGGATTCCGTTGCGCTCATAAGTTCGCATCGCGCCGTGACACTTCGGGCACACAATCGCCGCCCGCGGGGGTTCCTGCCCCGGATAGGGATCGTATGGACGCGGGTGGTTCGGATAGGTCATGCCACCAATCATGACGACCCGAGCCAAATCATCGGCCAGCTCATCGAGGCCGGGACGGAATGTGGAACGCGGGGTCTGGATGAAGACGAAACCGGCGTCTGGCTTGCACAAACGCCACGGAACAAGACGGGAGAGTTGTGTGACTCCTCCAACACCAAGTTGTGCATAGACACACCAGGGAGCCGTCGGAGAGGGTGGAACTCGAAGGGGAGTAGTTCCGTCCAGGCCCTCGGTTCGGACGCGGTGCGTCGACATGCTGGCGGTCATCCTGATCCGCCCGGCGTAGCACCTCATTTTGCGAGGCGAACGAGACCTTCGGCCACGGCCTTGACCTGGAGTGCCCAATGCCTGCTGCCCTGATCCGCCGCGTCCTGCTGTGTCTACTCGTTGCAGGCCCAGCCGTCGCCATCCGTGTGTTGGGAGTTGAGTTCTCAGCAGTGGCTGAGGTAGTCGTCTTCGGCGCGGCTGTGGTGGCAGCAGCGTTCCTTCTCGCCTGGGCCGCCGAAGCCGCCCAGAAGGACATCTCGGGCGCCCTCGCCATTGCCTTGCTGGCACTGATCGCAGTTCTCCCGGAGTATGCCGTAGACCTGTACTACGCCTACCGCTCCGGTTCCGATCCGTCCTACCTCCACTTCGCGGCCGCGAACATGACCGGCTCGAACCGGCTGCTACTCGGCTTCGGCTGGCCCCTCGTCGTGGTCGTCGCACTCGTCGTCGCGCGCCGCCAGGCACGCCGGGACGATGCACCCACCCCCAATGCGCTGGAGCTGCCTGTTGCCAGCCGACGAGACGTCGGCTTCCTCGCTATCCTCGGGCTCGTCGCGTTCGTGATCCCGCTCATCGGGAGCATCCCGCTGTGGTTCGGGGTCGGTCTCATCGTCGTGTTCGGCCTCCATCTATGGCGAGCCGCGCAGACCTACGACGCTGACCAGGAGGAGTTCGTAGGCGCGGCAGCGCTGATTGCCGGGCTT
This sequence comes from Raineyella sp. LH-20, assembly GCF_033110965.1. NCBI lineage: Bacteria > Bacillati > Actinomycetota > Actinomycetes > Propionibacteriales > Propionibacteriaceae > Raineyella > Raineyella sp. LH-20. The sequence continues at coordinate 3,529,668 of NZ_CP137003.1, forward strand.
GACGCCCGACCGAGGCGCATTCTCGTCGTGGCGATGTTCCTCGTCTCCGGGGCGGTGATCCTGATCTCAGCCGAACCGTTCGCCGATGCACTAGTCGCCTCAGGCTCGGCGCTCGGCATCGACAGCTACTTTCTGGTTCAGTGGCTCGCCCCGCTAGCCTCGGAGGCCCCGGAGTTCATCATCGCGGTGATGTTCGCCGCCCGCGGCAAAGGTGTGGCTGCCATCGGCACGCTGATCGCATCCAAGGTCAACCAGTGGAGCCTGCTGGTCGGCTCACTGCCCGTGGCGCACTTCCTGGGCGGTGGACCCAGTTCGCTGGCTCTAGACAGCCGCCAAGTCGAGGAGTTCACCTTGACGGCCACCCAGACGCTGCTCGGGGTGGCAATCATCCTCGCGCTGCGGTTCCACTGGTGGTCCGCGATCGGGCTCGCCGCGCTCTTCGGCGTCCAGTTCCTCATCACTGACACCACCGGACGGTACGTGCTGAGCGCCATCCACCTCGCCCTCACCATCGGCTTCCTCGTCGCTCATCGACACAGCATCCTCCCCACACTCGTCGCGCCCTTCCACGAGCAGCCCGCAGTCGATCAAGACGAGCCGAAGACCGTTATGGACACCCACGCCTAGGATGACCCCGATGAAGCGCTCTCCTGCCACCCGCATGGTCGAGGACTATGTAACGCTGATCTGGAAAGCCCACGAATGGCCTGGCGGGGAGCCCTCTACAACAGACCTAGCCGCCCAACTCGGCGTGACTCCCTCGACCGTCTCGGCCAACCTAGAACGACTCGCCCGCGACGGACTCATCTCCTACGAGCCTTACGGCCCAATCGAGTTGACCGACGACGGGCGCGCAATCGCGATAGACATCGTTCGACGACACCGAATCGTGGAGACCTATCTCGTCGAGCATCTAGAGCTGTCCTGGGACCAGGTCCACGACGAGGCGAACCACCTGGAGCACGCCGTTTCCGACCTCGTACTGGACCGCATGGACGCCGCACTCGGGCACCCCACCCACGACCCCCACGGAGCCCCGATCCCCGACCCTGACGGACGGATCCCGCCCGATCACAGCCAAGCTCTCAACGAGGCCGAACCCGGCACCTCCGTGCAAGTGCTGCGCGTCTCGGATCGCTCGCCCGACATCCTCCGCTACCTCACCGGACACGGAATCTCGGTCGGTACCAGACTTACCGTCACCGACGTCAGCCCCGCGGCTGCGGCCGTCCGGGTCACCGTCGACGACACTACGATCGACCTCGGCCTCCCGGCCGCCATTGCAGTACGCGTCAGCCCCCGAACAGACCCAGAAGCACACACCCCTGGTCCCGCCTAGGTTCCGCCAATGAAGGGCCTCGGCATGGACAGCGCTCAGCCGGGGCTCACGGGAGCACACAGAGAGCACTGCACATGGCTTATCCCAGCAATCAGCCGGACCCAGACAGCAGGACGGACAAGACCTCGCCCGCGCCGCCGGTCACCTACGCTGAGCAGCTCAGCTGCCAAGCAGGACGACCCGCAGCGCTGCTCGGCATCCTCATCGCGTTCTCGTTCTACTTCACTCTCACGCCATGGATCTCGCTGGCGATCACCGCCGTCTCCCACTACGTGACAGCACCCGACGTGCCTTTCACCGACTTTCAGAGTTATGCCGCCAGCTACCAGATACCCACCGGACTCGCGGCGAACGGCATCGCCATCGCCGGGCTGCTCCTGTGCTGCTGGCTCCTGATGACCCGACTCCACCGTGCCCCGCTTGGACAACTCTCCTCGGTGGAACAACGTCTGCGCCGCGGCTATCTCGGGATATGTCTCGGGATAGCGACCATCCTCATCCTTGGCGGGAGCTTGCTGGTCGGCTACCTCCAAAGCCAGCCCTTCCAGTTCGCGCCGCAGCCGCAGTGGTGGAGCTTCCTTGTCGTCGTGGCAATCGTCACCCCGTGGCAGGCCGCAGCCGAAGAGTACCTCTTCCGCGGCTACCTACTACAGTCGATGACCAGACTCACCGCCAACCCCTGGATCGGGGCCGCCGCATCGTCACTCGTGTTTGCCTCACTCCATGGCGTCCAGAACGCCGCACTGTTCGTAGACAGACTCGCTTTCGGGCTGCTCGCCTCGACCCTCGTGATCCTCACCGGCGGTCTCGAAGCAGGCATCGCGGCTCACATCATCAACAATGTCGGCGCCTACTCCATCGCCGCAATGACCTCCAGCATCGCGCAACTCCGGGCAACGCAGGCGATCTCATGGACCGACGCCCTCACAAACATCACCATCTTCGCCGCCTTCGCCACGGCGGCGACACTCGTCATACGACTACACCGGCTACCCACGAGGATGGATAACGCGGACGCGTCATAGGCCCAACCCCTGTCAACGACTCCCAAACAGGCAACAAAGCGCGCTACCCCACACCTCTCAATCACCACCCACACCGCGGACCCCAGCACGCCGAGCGCCAACGGGCTCCTACTGCTCGCTGCCTGGCCGACCTACGAACGCAGGATCACCGCATCGGGGACACCCCCGCCGCTCACCCAGCGGAGTGATCGCGGCCGGCGGTCGCGTAGCCTCCGCTACCCAAGCGGCGAGAACGCTGACACGGCAGTCAGTGCGATCGCCGCTTGTAGAGGCAGGACCCCATTGCCAAGCGCCATCAGTTGCTGGTTCGGCGGAAGGCCATGTCGTGGATCGGAGAGCCAGGCGGTAGGGAGTCCCATGAGCCACTCCACGAACTCCGGTGCTGGACGCGGGCCATTCTCGTTCCTCAGGAGTGCGGGCGCTGGTGCGACTCGTCCGGTGATGTGCTCCCAACGAGCCACGGCGTGGGCATAGCGTCCCCAGCGGTGAAGATGTCCTCGGTCAGCGACCACAACGTCGCCGAGTCGCTGTGCCTGCTGAGCGAGCCATCCGGTCCGTGGAGCGCGAGGTCGATGATCTGGTGCGAGAGTGCGATCGTGCCCCGTCTCGCCTTCACCTTGTCCAGGGTCTCTCCACCTCGAAGCGAGTCCGACGCGAGCGGGGTTCGGAACAGCGTCTTGACGCTGGGCCAGGAGGAAGATGCGGAACCGGGGGTGAGGAGCGCCGACAAGGGAAGCAGGTAGACCGACCCATCGTGCATCCATCCGCAGGTCGGCCAAATCGCCGAGTACGGCGCCGGCTGCTCGTAGAGGTCGAGTTGCGCTGTCTCCCAGATGCCACGGGTCGGGCTCCAGAGCGCGAAGGGCTGTATCGTCGGGGGTTGCTGCGCAGGGGTTGCGCGGGGCATTGTCGTCTCCTTCGGTGATCGGTCGGATGGCTGGGGACGAGAGCAGACCGCGGACGTTTTCGATGACGACCCATTGGGGTTGCAGCACTTCGATGGCTGTGCCCATGTGCGCCCATAGACCTGAGCGGGTTCCGGGTGCGAGACCGGCGCGCTTGCCGACGGTGGACACGTCTTGGCAGGGGAAGCCGCCGATCAGAATGTCAACGGGCTCGACCTGCGACCAGCTGATCCTTGTGATGTCGCCCAGATTCGGGGCGTCGGGCCAGTGGTGGGCGAAGACCCTGGCCACGGGCTCATTGATCTCAGAGAACCAGACGGTCTCTCCGCCGAAGACATGTTCGACAGCGAGGTCGAGGCCGCCGTATCCCGAGAAGAGCGAACCGATCCTCAGCGGACTCGCGGGATCGGTCGGTGTGTCGTGCATGAATGCTCCGGCTGACGGGATGATCCCCGGCCAGAACTCGCGTGAGTCGTGTCGCCGGGCTGGTCACCTGTCAGGTGCACCACTACGTCGTGCTGACCTGTCCTCGCGGTCGCCGGCCCAGTGCCATCCAGTCCATCGACCAGCAACGTCCATTCACGACAGCCCGCACTCAGGAAGCTCCGCCACACCCTGCCTTTTCTGAGCTGACACGCCTCTTGCAGGTCGAGGTTGAGCCGGCCATGACCGCTTCAGAAGTCACCGGGTGAGGGTGCTCACCTGCCCGGCAGGAGCGGAGGTGGGCATGACGGTTTCGATGCGCGTGATGTCGGCAGGTGACGGCTACAAGTACCTGCTCAAGACCGTCGCGGCAGCCGACGGCAACAGGCCGCTCTCGACGCCGCTTACCCGCTACTACATGGAAGAAGGCACACCGCCCGGCCGCTGGCTCGGCGCAGGCGTAGCGGCCCTCGGCAAGGGCGAGATTCAGGTGGGCGACCGAGTATCGGAACACCAACTCCAGCTCCTCATGGGCACAGGCTGTGATCCGATCACCGGCGACAAGCTCGGCCTGGGCTTCGCGGCATACAAGAACCAGGAGCAGCGAATCGAAGCGCGGATCGCCGACCTCGAACCGACCATGACCCCCGGCGCCAAGGGCGAGGCTGTCGCGCAGATCGTTGCCGAGGAGACTGCCCGCAGCACACGGCGTGCTGTGGCGGGCTTCGACTTCACCTTCTCCATCCCGAAGTCCACGAGCGTGCTGTGGGCAGTCGCGGACGCCGGGGTCCAAGCGCTCATCGGGGAGGCGCATCATCGAGCGGTTGCGGAGGTGGTTGCGTTCATGGAGCGCGAGGTTGCAGCCACCCGCACGGGCGCAACCGTCGGAGATGGCGCGGTTGCACAGGTCGAGGTCACGGGGCTGATCGCGACCGCGTTCGATCACTTCGACTCCCGCGCCGGCGACCCCCACCTCCACACGCACGTGGTCATCAGCAACAAGGTCAAGACCGTCCTCGATGGGAAGTGGCGTTCGCTCGACGGCAGACCGATGCACGCCGCCGTGGTGGCGCTCTCCGAGCTACATGAAGCCGTGTTCGCCGACCATATGACGCGCACCTTCGGCGTCTCGTGGGAGGCCCGAGAGATGGGCCTCGACCACAACCCGGCATGGGCGATCGCGGGAGTGCCCGAGGAACTGGTCGCCGAGTTCTCTACCCGCGCTCGTCACATCGACGCCGAGACCGATCGCCTCATCGCTGAGTACGTCGCAGCGCACGGACGACGACCGGCACCAGCAGCGATCATGAAACTCCGAGCCCGAGCCACACTCGCGACCCGCCCCGAGAAGCAGGTCCGATCCTTGGCTGACCTCACCGCCGAATGGCGGGAGCGCGCCACGAAAGCGTTGGGGCGGGATGCGACGACGTGGGCGCGCGAGGTGACCGACAACGACAAGCCGCTCCTGCTGCATGCCGACGACGTGCCGCTCGATGTCATCGGTGAGCTGGGGCGTTCGGTCGTCGAGGTGGTCGGTGAGAAGCGTTCGACCTGGCGGCGGTGGAATCTCATGGCCGAGGCATCCCGGCAGACGATGGGCTGGCGGTTCGCCACCATGCACGATCGGGAAGCGATCGTCGCGATGGTTGCCGATGCCGCCGAGCTCGTTTCCTTTCGGCTGACGCCCCCCGAACTCGCCTCCTCGCCTGTCGTGTTCCGTCGGCCCGACGGCAGTTCCGTGTTCCGACCGAAGAGCTCGACGGTGTTCACCTCCGAGGCCCAGCTCGCGGCCGAGGACAGACTCCTCGAACGAGCAGCGAACCTGGCCGGGCCGACGGTGCAGCTCGCGACGGTCGAAAAGACCACGCGCAGACCCGCCGCGGATGGTCGAATGCTCGGCGACGACCAAGCCGATGCCTTGACCCGGATCGCGGTGTCGGGGCGGATGCTTGACGTGCTGGTCGGTCCTGCTGGGGCGGGCAAGACCACCGCCATGAGCGCGCTCCGACGAGCGTGGGAAGCCGAGCACGGCTCCGGTTCGGTCGTCGGGTTGGCACCGTCGGCGGTTGCCGCCCAGGTGCTGGCGGACGATCTCGGGATCGCGACGGAGAACACGGCGAAGTGGTGGCAGAACCACCTCATCCACGGCACCACGTTCGAGGCGAGTCAGCTCGTCATCATCGACGAAGCATCCCTGGCCGGCGCCCTGTCGCTGGACCGCATCACCCACCTCGCCCATGAAGCGGGCGCGAAGGTGCTGCTGGTCGGCGACTACGCGCAACTGCAATCCGTGGACGCCGGCGGAGCATTCGCGATGATCGCCAGAGACCGAGCCGACACCCCCGAACTGGTCGACGTTCACCGCTTCACCCACGTCTGGGAGAAGACCGCCTCACTTGAGCTACGCCACGGCCGCACGGCGGCTATCGACACCTACCTCGCCCATCAGCGCATTACCGACGGCGACGGCGAGGCCATGACCGATGCCGCCTACAACGCCTGGCGCGCCGATCGCGACGCGGGACTCGTCTCGGTGCTGATCGCCGAGACCCATGAGGACGTGACCGCGCTGAACGGTCGCGCCCGTGCCGATCTGATCCTCAACAAGACGCTGAACCCCGACCGCGAGGTCGAGCTGCGCGACGGTACCGCCGCCGGCGTTGGCGACACCATCATCACGCGACTCAACAACCGGAACCTGCGCACCCTGGCCGGGCGGGACTGGGTACGCAACGGCGACATCTGGACCGTCACCGCCGTCGGCGACGACAGCACCATCACCATCGCACGCGACTATGGAACCGGCACCACCGTCGGCGACGACGGAACCATCAAGGCTCGCAGGCGTGGGCGCAGGTTCGGCGGCAGCATCGTCCTCCCGGCCTCGTATGTGGCCGAGCATGTCGATCTCGGTTACGCAGTCACCGCCTACCGCGCCCAAGGCATCACGACCGACACTGCGCACGTGCTGGTCGAACCGACCTCGACGAGGGAGACCTTCTACGTCGCGATGACCCGAGGGCGGCACTCGAACCACGCCTACGTGACTCTCGACCGCGCCGACGACCATGCCCAGCCGCACCCTGGCGACGACCCGCATGCCACCGCGCGAAGCGTGCTGTACGGCGTTCTTCAGCACAGCGGGGCCGAACTCTCGGCGCACGAGACCATCGTCGCCGAGCAGGAACAGTGGGGCTCGATCGCCCAGCTCGCCGCCGAGTACGAGACCATCGCCGCCGCAGCCCAACGCGACCGCTGGGCCACTCTCGTTCGGGGCTCCGGGCTCACCGAGGAACAGGCCGAGAGTGCCATCGAGTCCGAGGCGTTCGGCCCGCTCGCGGCTGAACTACGACGCGCTGAATCGAACCATCACAATGTCGATGCCCTCCTGCCGCGCCTCGTGGCCGTGCGCGGGTTCGGTGACGCGGACGACATCGCCGCCGTCCTCCACTACCGAGTCGAGCGGGCGACCGCCCGGCCCGCAGGATCAGGCCGAACCCGCAAGCCAGCACGACTCATCGCCGGCCTGCTCCCACGGGCGCATGGAGTCATCGACGCCGAGATGCGAGCAGCTCTCGACGAGCGAGAGGAACTGATCGAGGCACGCGCCGACGCCACACTCGAAGCCGCGCTCACCGAGAACGCAGCGTGGACGAAGGCACTCGGAACACCGCTCGCCGATCGACGACGAGCCGCGGCCTGGCGCAAGTCCGCACGTGTGGTCGCGGCCTACCGAGACCGGTACCGCATCACCGACGACGCGCCCATCGGTGCCCCGCCCGAGTCGGCCGCGCAGAAGATCGACGCCGCCCGAGCGCGCTCCGCGCTCGACAAGGTACGTCAGCTGGTCGCTGATGAGAGCCGTCAGACAGAGGTCGATCTCCAGGCCGTCAGGCGCGACCAGCCCGGGCCCGGGCGCAGCATCTGACCCTTCCCAATGTCATGACTGGGGCGTAGCCTTGAGGTGAGGCGGATTTCTCCTTATCTTTGGGCCGCTCGCGGCAGACCTTCGGGTCACTCTCCACGCACCGTCTCGACAACGACTCGCGTGTTGAGAGGAGCCCATCATGATCCGCCTACTGTGGACAGCCAGCGCCGAGGTTCGCTACTTCCTGCGTTGCTACATGCCGAGCAACATCCTGCTCGATCTGATCCGCACGAGGAAGGGACTGAAGTGGGGCGTCCCCGCGATGCTCCTGGCCGGTCCCTACCTGGTCATCGCCTTCTGGTGCACCACACTCATTGAGAACGGCGGCCCTGGATGGCTCCACCTCGTCGTGCTGGTCTGCCTCTGGAACGCTCTCAAGATGATGGCCATCGGCCCAGTGAGCGTCGTTCTCCTCGTAAGGGCTCGCGCCCGTGAATACCGCGAGCAGCGGCAGCAGCGGCAGGAGCTCTCCGAGGATGTGCCACTGGGTGAGCTCACTCGAAGCTCTCGCTGAGTTCAGGCTCCGGCGTCCACTGCTGACCGGCGCGCTACAGCGTGCGCGTCGGAGCAGGAGAAGGTGGGCCGACCTGCTCCATGTCGAGTCGCTCTCGTGACACCTGGCCCCGCTCCACGAGCTTGGCGAGGTCCGAAGTGTCCGCCACCAAGGTCGCGATGCCGTCGCGCAACAAGCGGTGCGGTCCTATGCTGGCGGCGCTCGTGACTGGTCCGGGAACGGCACCGACACGTCGGCCGAGCTCGTCGGCTCGCTGGGCAACCAGCAGTGAGCCAGATCGAGCACCCGCTTCGACGATCACCGACGCGTAGGACAGCGCAGCCATCAGCCGGGCTCGGGCGATGACCCGGTGTCGGGTCGGAACGGCACCCGGCGGAACCTCACTGACGAGAAGGCCGACATCAGCGACGCGATCAAGCAGGTCGCGATGGCCGACAGGGTACGGGCGATCGACTCCGTTGGCGAGAATGGCGATCGTGTCGCCACCTGCAGCGAGGGCGGCCTGGTGCGACGCGCCTTCGATCCCGTAGGCACCTCCCGCGACGACAACTCGTTCCTCTGCGGCAACGGAACTGGCGAGTTCCCGAGCCACGTATTCACCGTAGGAGGTGCATGCCCGAGCCCCGGTGATCGTGACGAGATCGCTCATCGGACGCGAGAGGAAGGACGACGTGCCGCGAGTCCACAGCACGTAGGGCGCAACTTCACCAAGATCGTCGAAGGCGGTAGGCCAGTCGTTATCGCCTGGGATGAGTGCTCGAACCCCCGATTGGTGCACCTGGTCGATTCGCCCGGCGAGCTCCCTTGCATCTGGCACCCTGAGGCGTTCGCGCCAGACCTGCGCGTCCACTGGGCTCAGACCGACTACTTCGCGGTCGTGCTCAGCGAGCCAAAGCGTCTCGACTGCTCTGAGCCTGGACAAGATGCGTCCTGTCACCGAGTCATTGGGCTCGACGAGCATGGACAGCACCATCCTCGCGGTGCGCTCGTCGCTCGCGACATCACTCAAACTGGCCATCTTCGGTTCCTCTCGGCGTTCGTTACCGACGAGGTGCGCGGACCGAGCCTCGCGGACACCCACCCTGCTCAGGGGTCCTCTCCCGAGTGAGGCGAAACGGGCGCAGCTACGGAGATTCACCCGGCGGACTCCGAAGAACGGCCTATTCGCGGGAGCGTCCGCGTGGCGAACCACGATGTGATCTGTAACGAGTACTATCCGTAACATGAAGCGTCTAGGCAGCCTGAGTGACGTGGGGCTCACCGAGCTTGATCGCGCGTTACGCCATGAACGCCTACGCCGCCGAGAGGCATGGCGAGATTGCGAGCACTGCGACCAAGCCTTCCTCGGACGAGGTGACGCTCGCTTCTGCTCAGCCCGCTGCCGTGTTGCCGCACACCGGGCAAGGAAGGACTCCAATGACTGACAGCCTGCGTGTCATCGGGTCACGCCGATACGGCACACTCTCACCATTGCGATACCCCGGCGGAAAAGCTGCGCTCGCTGGCTTCTTCGCTGACATCATCGACATTCTTGGCATCAAGGACGCCCGCTACATCGAACCCTACGCCGGAGGTGTGGGCGCGGGGATCGCGCTTCTGCGCGAGGGCATCGTCCAACACTTGGTAGTCAACGACATCGACCCAGCCGTCCACGCCTTCTGGAAGTCCGTCGTTGGCAACAACGCAGAGTTCGTAGAAATGGTGGCGTCAACACCACTCACGATCGACGAGTGGCAGCGCCAGCGCGACGTATATCGCTCACGGGACGAGCGCGATGCACTGCGCCTGGGCTTCGCGTTCTTTTTCTTGAATCGAACCAATCGCTCCGGGATTCTGAACGCCGGCGTTATCGGCGGCCAGCGCCAGGAGGGAAAATACAAGATTGATGCGCGATTCAACCGGCTCACACTCGTCGAGCGGTTGACTGCGATCGGTGCTCTAGCGGATCGAATCACGGTCTCTGATCTGGATGGCCGGACTGTGATCCAGCAGTACTCTCACGATGACCGGTCATTCATGTACATCGACCCGCCCTACGTGCAAGCAGGCTCGCAACTCTATCTCAATGCCTTCGACGGACGAGACCACAAGGCACTCTCGACGATCGTCAACTCCGTTGAAAGTGCACACTGGTTGATGACCTATGACACAGCCCCGCTGATCGAGAAACTGTATCGAGATCAGTTCCAGTGCCGACTGGAACTCACCTACTCCGCCAGGTATCCGGGCCAGGCGGAAGAGCTGCTCGTGGCATCCCCGTCTGTCGCGCGGGCGATCAAGTCGTTGCAGACGACGTCTGCGATGGCGGGCGCAACAAGCGCCTAAGCAGCGGGTTCACGACCTTCCATGCCTGCCGGACGTCATCCGCACTCACGGAAGCATCGGCACTGTGCGCGATGAGGTTGAACCACTGGATCGATCCGTGCTTGTGCGCGTTACCCGACTGGATAGCACTAATGCCTGACTTGAGCGACTTCTCTTGTCCATAGGCCTGCACCACGCGCTTGAATACATCGCTCAACTGTCCAGTGGCGGGGGTTGGAGAGCCCTCGAAATGGACCTTGATGGTGGCCTCCAATACTGAGCGCATGAGGATCGCGGCCGCGATAGGGAGATTCGAGAGGCTGATCTTGCGCAACTCGAAGTATCGCAGCTTGAGATTCAGCGGCGCGTTCTCGTAGTCCAGCCCCGACAGATCAAGCGTGTCCTTCGTGTCTGGATGGTTGGGTCCACGGCTGCCCGTGCCGCCAGGAGGGCCGGGTGGGTTCGGAGCAGCACCACTCCCGCCAGTGTTGGGGCCACCGGGCGCGCCGGACGCGCCACCTTGGGACGGCCCGGATGGCGTCGGTTGCACGGGAGGAGTGGGCGGCGCTGGTTGGGGCGGAGCCGCAGTCGATACGCCGTTGAGGCGATCCACCAGGGACTGATACTCCTGGTTGCGCTTCTTGAACTCTGGTGAGCGAGTGTTGAGACGCCCTGCACGGAACTCGCTGACAAGGTACTCCAAAGCATTGAGCTTCTTCTTCGTCAACTTCACAGCGATCTTCTCAGGCGTCGAGGCCCGCGGCAGAAGCATGCCATCCTTGTCGAACTCGACACCGATCGCGGAGGCAATCTCCTTGCTTCGGTAGGCATACTCGAAGGCCGACATCGCCAGGTCGTCACTTGCGGCGTACTGCCGGAGGGTGTGATCGGAGAATGGCGCTGCGCTGAGGAAGCGCCGCATCACGGCCATCCGCATGAACCTGGCAACCTCGACATCCGGGTACTGTGCCTTCACATCGTCGACCGTGGTCTGCTCGTCGACGAGCGAATAGTAGAAGGTTGCCTGCTGATCGCGACTCCAGCGCCTCTTCGAGATGCCGGTGTGCAACCTCGCGACGTGAGGTGCAGCCGTCGCCCGGTCGGGAGCGACGATGACACGGATTCGTTCGGGGAGATTCTCCGCCTCCACTGCGTACCGCTTCAGCAGCGCGCGAATCTCTGCCTCATGGCCGGGCACGATCGTCGGGTCCTGAAGCGCCTTGAGCGCGCTAACTCGACGGTTGCCTTCCAGCACGGTGTATGGGGAGCTACCGCCGGACGCTGATGCCGACGTCACGATCGGGACTTCGTTGTCGAAGTAGCCGTCACGGAGGATCAGGCGCGCCGCTCCGAGGACGTCCTCGGATGCAAACAGGTACTTCAGCGCACCTGCTTCGTCGTCGCGGCGTGTCGGTATGCGGTAGTTCTCCAGGTCGAGAAGGAGCTGTTCGAGGTCGACCTCGACTATCGGTAGCTGCTCGTAAGCCATATCCAGCCCTGCTCTCGTGCTCCGTCCGGCGATCCACGCCCTCGGTGCCGAACTGGCGAGAGCAGTCGTTCGTCTCCAACGGTAGCTGCACGCCTCGCTCTCCGGGCTGAGACACGTCGGGAGCGACGATGTCCGCCGAAACCCTCTGCGCCATCAGCGGCCCAGAGCGGCGCTACGAACTGCTGGCGGACTCATCCGCAATGAGTCCAGCCTCGACCAGTGCTGCGCGCACGGCCTTGCGGTCCACGCCCATCCGGCGGCCGATCGCGCGCATCGAGACGCCCGCGCGTGCGAGGCGCACGGCCTCGGCCTTCTCGTCGATCCCGAGCCCTGGTCGGCGGCTCGGCACGTTGCGGCGACGTAGGTGAGCGAACACGGTGGCGCGGTGGATACCGTACCTCTCGGCGAGGGCCTTGACGCTCATCCCGGCCAGGTAGTCGCCGACGAGCGCATCCACCTCGGAGGCGGTGAGAAAAGTTTGAGCCGTCTCGACAGTCCTCACGACGGGGCCACGATCGTCCTTCGGAGCGGTATCCTGGGGACGTCGGGAGACCTCGTAGACCCCACGGTCTAGGCGGCTGACCAGGATTTTTGTCTTGGGGGCGGAGTTGCCGAACGTGCTACTCAGGCACCCCGTATCGGCGAGGCTCACACCTTCGGCCAGTGGAGACTCTGGCCTGGTGTGAGCCTCGCTCGCTTCTGGCCTGATGTGAGCCTCCTCCCCTCGGGTTCCCGGCCTCCGACCGCCCCGCCTCCACGCAGCGGCGCCACCCGTGAGCAGGTCAGTCACCGGGCGCGGGTCACTCCCGCGATTCGTGGCGCGACGACCGAGCGCGCCACGACTGACCATTCGTGGTGCCACCGCTCACCGTCTGGCGAACGCATCGGTCCCGATTCCGCTCCGGAAGTCGATGTCCACCCACCGACCTGACAGGTACCGTGGATGGATCAGGGTGCCCCGACGCGGAGGCGGTCATGACCACACAGCAGCAGGCCCGTCCGGCCGATGCCGGCCCAGGGCCCAGTGAACGCGAGGCACGGACGGTCGCCGAGGCGGCCCGCGAGCAGGAGTGGACGAAGCCCAGCTTCGGGCGCGAACTCTTCCTCGGCCGGCTACGCCTCGATCTGATCGAACCGTGGCCCACCCCCGACGCCGCGGACCGGGCCGCCGGCGAAGCCTTCCTCGCCCGGCTCACCGACTACATGCGCACCGTCGACGGCGCCGCGATCGAGCGCGACGACCGCATCCCCGACGAGGTGTTCGCCGGCCTGGCGGAGCTCGGCGCCTTCGGGATGAACATTTCCGCAGCGTACGGCGGGCTGGGCCTGAGCCACCTCTACTACGTACGGGCCCTCGCGGTCGTCGGCTCGGTGAGCCCGTCGCTCGCAGCCCTGCTGAGCGCTCACCAGTCCATCGGTGTCCCGCAGCCGGTGGCGATGTTCGGCTCGGATGAGCAGAAGCGTACGTATCTCCCCCGCGTCGCCGCCGGCGAGGTGTCGGCCTTCATGCTCACCGAACCCGACGTGGGCTCCGACCCCGCACGGCTGGCCACCTCGGCCACCCCGACCGAGGACGGCAGCGGCTACCTCCTCAACGGGGTCAAGCTGTGGGCGACCAACGGACCGGTCGCCTCGCTCCTGGTGGTGATGGCCCGGGTGCCGGCGGTCGACGGGCACCGCGCCGGCATCACCGCCTTCGTCGTCGAGGCCGACTCGCCCGGGATCACCGTGGAGGCCCGCAACAGCTTCGTCGGTCTGCGCGGCCTGGAGAACTCCGTCACCCGCTTCCACGACGTCTTCGTGCCGGCCGCCAACGTCATCGGCACCGAGGGCCGCGGCCTGAAGATCGCCCTCACCACGCTCAACACCGGGCGGCTCTCGTTGCCGGCACTGTGTGTCGGCAACGCCAAGTGGGCGGTGGCGACCGCCCGGGGCTGGGGCACCCATCGGGTGCAGTGGGGGCGGCCGGTCGGCGACCACGAGGCCGTGGCCACCCGGATCGGGTTCATGGCCGGGACCGCGTACGGCATGGAGTCGATGCTCGACCTGTGCGCGATGCTCGCCGACGAGGAGACCAACGACATCCGGATCGAAGCTGCGCTGCTCAAGCTCTATGCCTCGGAGATGGCCTGGCGGGTCACCGACGACGTGGTGCAGATCCGCGGCGGCCGCGGCTACGAGACGGCCGCCTCGCAGGCGGCACGCGGCGAGCGGGTGGTCAGGGCCGAGCAGATGCTGCGCGACATCCGGATCAACCGGACCTTCGAGGGGTCCAGCGAGATCATGCACCTGCTGATCGCCCGCGAGGCGGTCGACGCCCACCTGGCGGTGGCCGGCGCCATCATCGACCCCGAGACGAGTCGGCAGGAGAAGCTGCGGGCGGTCGGGCGAGCCACCGGGTTCTACGCCGGCTGGCTGCCGACGCTGGTCACCGGGCCAGGCATGATCGCCACCTCGTACGCCCGCTACGGCGAACTCGCCGGTCACCTGCGCTACGTCGAGCGCTCCACCCGACGGCTGGCCCGATCGGTCTTCTACGGGATGGCCCGCTGGCAGGGCCGGTTGGAACACCGACAGGCACTGCTGGGCCGGATCGTCGACATCGGCGCCGAACTGTTCGCGATGAGTGCCTCCTGCGTCCGGGCGACCGCCGAGCGGGACGTACGCCCGGAGGGCCCGGAGCTGGCCGACGTGTTCTGCCGGCAGGCGCGGGTGCGGGTCGACGCCCTCTTCACCGCCCTGTGGTCGAACTCCGACGCCAGCGACCGGGCGGCGGCGAAGAAGGTGCTCGCCGGCGACTACCTCTTCCTGGAGGAGGGCATCCTCCCCGACGAGGACGACCGGCCGTGGGTCGCCACCTGGGAGCCCGGCCCGTCGACGAAACCGGATCGGCGCCGGCGGATCCCACGGCCCGGCGGCGGTGGCACGGTCTGACCCGCGGCCCGGCGGCAAGTGGCACGGTCTGACCCGCGGCCCGGGCGCATGCCGGCCCGGGCCGCTCAGTCGATCTCCTCGCCGGCGAGTGCCTTGGCGGCCAGACGCTCCTCCTCGCTGACCTCCCAGACCTCCCAGGCGGCGCGGACCGCGAGCAGGATGATGCCGCAGCCCAGGATCAGGTCCGGCCAGCCCGAACGGGTCCCCACCGTCAGCAGACCCATGGCGATCACCGCGACATTGACCAGCACGTCGTTGCGTGCCGAGAGGAACGCCGCCCTCGAGAGCGATCCCCCGGTGTGGCGCACCCGGACCAGCAGCAGCGCACTGACCCCGTTGATCACGATGGCGCCGAGCGACGCCAACACCAGCGGAAGGACCTTGGGCGCCGTCGGCTCGGCGAACCGCTGCACCGCCTCGACCGCGGCATAGATCGCCGGCCCGAGGATGATCACCGCCATCAGCTTGCCCATCAGAGCCCGGTGGACCAGCGGCCAGCCGAGGGCGACGAAGATGAGCAGGTTGACCGAGGTGTCCTCGAGGAAGTCGACGCTGTCGGCCAGCAGTGACACCGATCCGGCTCCGACGGCGACGAAGAACTCGACGAAGAAGTAGGCGAAATTGAGGGCGGCGACGGTCAGGACGACCCGGCGGAGTCGGGGGGCGACATCGTTCACGTCGATCACGTGCGGAGTGCTCACCCGGCCCAGTCTGCCTCGGTGGGTCCGGCCTAGTCGAAGTCGAAGGTCGGATAGGAACGTACGGCCCCCCGGCGTGCCACGGTCCGGGTCGCCTGGCGGACGGCCGCGGCGGTCGCCTCCTGCACGCCCAGGCCGACCGCCAGGCCGGCCGCGAGCACGCCGACGAAGGCGTCCCCCGCCCCGGCCGGGTCGACGACCTCGGTGGGCTCGGCCAGCATCACCTCGACCGGCCGGCGGGACGGCACCACGACGGCCCCGTACGCCCCCATGCTCACCACGACCGACCGGCCGCGCGCGGCCAACCTGACCGCCATGTCCTCGATCTCGGCGACGTCACCGGAGACCGGCGCACCGCACAGCGCCGCCGCCTCGCTCTCGTTGACCACGAGCACCGCCACACCTGCGTAGAGGTCGGGATCGATCTCCGTCGCCGGAGCCGCGTGGTAGACCAGCCGCCCGGGCCATTCCGCGGACAACCGGATCGTCTCCCTCACCACGCCCGCCCCGACCTGGCCCTGGAGCAGCACCACCGAGGAGGTCGCGAGCCGGTCGGCGACATCCTGGACCGCCGCGACGTCGGTCAGCTCGTTCGCCCCCGGGATGAGGACCGTACGATGCTCGCCGGGGGCCACCAGCCGGACGCTGCGCCCGGTGCGGGCGCCGTCGTGCACCGAGACGAGCTCGGTGGAGACGCCGAAGCCGGCGAGTTCGCCGAGCAGCTCGCGGCCCTCCGGATCGTCGCCGATCGCCGCGACCAGACGGGCCTCGACCCCGGTCCGCGCCACGGCCACGGCCTGGTTGGCACCCCGGCCGCCGAGGCCGGGATGGGTCGGTATGGCGACCACCGCCTCCCCCGGTGCCGGGAGCCGATCGACGCTCAGGACGGTCTCGACCGAGACGCTGCCCACCACATCGACGCGTGTTGCGCTCTCGATGCTCACGGTCGGCCCCCTTCATTGCGGTGAGCCGGAGTTTAGCCCTGCCTCCGCGGCACCCGGAGAGCGGTCCCGGGGACAGGAAAGAACGCCGGACGGAGCCCCGGCGGGCGTGGTGGAGAATAGGCCCCATGGCATCGACTCTCGAACGTCCGGGGGCGCCGTCCGGCCTCGGCCCCGCCTCCCGGCTGCGTCTGGCGACAGCGGTGGGCGCCGGCCGACTGGCGGCCACCCTGTCCCGGCTGGCCGGCAAGGGCTCCGGCGCCTCGATCCGCGGTCAGGTGATGACCCGGATCGACCCCGAGGCGCTCGCCAAGCTGCTGCAGGGCCGCCGGATCGCGGCGGTCTCCGGCACGAACGGGAAGACGACGACCACCCATCTGCTGGCGGCGGCGATCCGCTCAGGGCTCGGGGCGCACGACGCCGACCGGGTGGTCACCAACGCCGACGGGGCGAACCTCCACTACGGCATCGCCTCGGCGCTCTCCCAGGCGCCGCGGGCCGACCTGGCCATCCTGGAGACCGACGAGCGGGTGGTCGCCGACATCATCCGGCTCGGCCGGCCCGAGGTGCTGGTGTTGCTCAACTTCTCCCGCGACCAACTGGACCGCAACCACGAGATCAAGAAGCTGGCCCGGTCCTGGCGCGATGCGCTGGCCGCCGCCGGCGAGGACGGGCCGGTGGTCGTCGCCAATGCCGAGGAGCCGCTGGTGGTGTGGGCGGCCCGGGCCGCGAAGCGCGTGGTGTGGGTCGACACCGCCTCCACCTGGCAGGAGGACGCCACCATGTGTCCGGACTGCGGCGCGATCCTGCTGCGCCGCAACCCGCATCCGGAGACCGGCGACCCGGGCGACTGGGACTGTCCGGCCTGTTCGATGACCGAGCCCAGCGCTGCGATCCGGGTGGAGAACGGGCAGATCATCGACCGCCACGGGGTGGCCCACGACCCACAGCTCCAGGTGCCCGGCGGGTTCAACGTCGGCAACGCCGCCTGCGCCCTCGCCGCCGCCGAGCAGCTCGGGGTCGGCGTGCAGGACGCCCTGGCCGGCATGCGGACGGTCACCTCCCCGGCCGGCCGGTTCGCCACGACGCAGTACGGCACCACCTCGGCCCGGCTGCTGCTGGCGAAGAACCCGGCCGGCTGGCACGAGGCGCTGCCCCTGCTGCAGTCCGACACCGTCGTGCTGGCGATCGACGCGGTCGCCGCGGACGGCCGCGACCTGTCGTGGATGTGGGACGTGGACTACGAGCAGCTGGCCGGCAAGAAGGTCATCGCGACCGGCCCGCGGGCACAGGACCTGGCCGTACGGCTCGCGTACGCCGAGGTGGAGTGCACGGTGATCACCGATCTCGCCGCCGCGCTCACCGACCTGGGACGTCACGTCGACGTACTCTCGACCTACACCCCGTTCCAGAAGCTGCGCAAGCTCGGAGGCCTGGCATGACGCGGTCCGTCCACATCGTCCTCGTCTACCAGTCGTTGCTGGGCATCTACGGGGACCGCGGCAACGCCACCGTGCTGATGCGACGCCTGCAGTGGCGTGGCTTCGAGCCGAGGCTCACCGTCGCCGAGCCGGGCCGCCCGTTGCCCGACGACGCCGACGTCTACCTGTTGGGCGGCGGCGAGGACGGGGCACAGACCACCGCCGTACGCCTCCTGCAGCAGGAGGGCACCCTGCACCGGGCCGCCGACCGCGGCGCGGTCGTTTTCGCGGTGTGCGCCGGCTACCAGATCCTCGGCACCACGTTCACCATCGGCGAACGCGACGAGGTGATGCCGGGTCTGGGCCTGCTCGACATCTCCACCCGGCGCGGGGAGCAACGCGCCGTCGGGGAGATCCTCACCCGCCTGCGCCCGTTGCCGGGCGACGTCACCCCGCTGACCGGCGACGACGCCCTGGTCACCGGCTTCGAGAACCACGGCGGGATGACCACGCTGGGACCGGACGCCGCGCCGTTGGCCGACGTGGAGATCGGTGTCGGCAACGGTGACGAGGCACGCACCGAGGGCGCCGTCCAAGGATCGGTCGTCGGCACCTACCCGCACGGCCCGGTGCTGGCCCGCAACCCCGGACTGGCCGACTTCCTGCTCGAGACGGCCCTGGGGACCCGCCTCGACCCGCTCCCGGTGGCTCCCCTCCCGGCGCTGCGACGAGAACGGGTGGCAGCGATCCGCGCCACCTCCCGGGCCTGACAGCCGGCGTCCGGACCCTCACCCGACGGAGAGACCGCAGTGGACGAGCCTGACGAGGCGCTGCCGCCAGTCCCAGAATCCGAGCTGATCGCCCTGGTGGCGGTGGTGCTGACCCGCGCCCGGCACCGCGAGGCGGCCGCCGTGATCAGCGACGGCGACGAGCGCTACGAGGTGGCGGTCGCACCGGGCGACCGCTGGGTGGTGCACTCCTCGACCATCGAATGGATCGGCACCGGGTCGTCGGTCCGGGCGTACGACACCCATGACGCGGTCGGCGCACGGCAACGGGCTGAGGAGTATCCGCCCGGCTGGTACCACCCGGCGCTCTACCTGCTGTGGCCGCACCTGCTGCCGCTGTGGGGCCGCGCCGGCGACGAGTACCGTCCGGTGCGGACCATCGACGGCCTGCACGGCCCGTCGGGCATCGTCTTCGAGCGGGTCGACGCGCCGCGGGTCGGCGGCGAGTCGCTCGGCCCGTGGGCCCACGTGCTGCTGAACGACGACCGCCAGGTCACCCTGCTGGAGTGGGAGGGGCGGACCTGGACCCTGCTGGACATCAACGAATGAGCCGTGATCCTCGCCGAACGGCCGGCGAGGAGGCTCAGGAACGTACGGAGCGCAGGTCGGCGCGTTCCAGCCCCAGTTCGGCGATCTGGGCGAGGTAGAGCTCGGCGGCGGCCAGCGCGTCGTGCAGCGCATCGTGGGCGCGGAGCACCGGCAGACCGAACCGGGCCCGGGCGTTCCACAGCCGCAGGTCCTCACCGCGCGGTTCGTCGTCGAACCCAGGGGCGACCACCCGCCGGTGCAGTCGCATGGTGTCGACGACGGTGAGGTCGAGGCGTACGTCCCACAGCCGCCGGCAGGCGGCCTGCAGGAAGCCGGCCTCGATGGCGGCGTGGTGGGCCAGCACCACCCGCCCGGCGAGCGCCTCGAGCAGCATGCCGACCGCGGTCTCCAGCGACACGCCGTCGCGGAGCCGGTCGTCGGTGAGTCCGTGCACGGTGGCGCTCTGGCCGACCCCGCCCTCGCCCAGGTCCTCACCGGAGACGACGGCCTGCCCGGCGCCGCCGAGTCGGATGACCGTGCCGTCGACCGGGACCCAGCCGATGCTGATGATTCGATCCCGCCGTGGATCCAGGCCGGTGGTCTCCAGGTCGACGGCCAGCAGCGGCAGCGCGGCCAGCGGAGTGCGCGAAGCGGGCTGCGGGGCAAGGACGTAGGTCTGCAGCGGCCCCGCGGGCAGTGTCCCCGCGGACCGTCGCCCCCGACCGCCGCCCCGAGCCCGGCCGCTACTCCTGCCCCTGTCCCGGCCGCGGTCGCGGGCCTTGTCCCGGCCGCGGCCCGGGTCGCCGAACGGTCGGGCCATCATGACACCGCGTGCAGGCGGTAGGTGAAGGCCAGCTCCTGCTCGGCCTCCTTGATGATCCGGAACGCGTCGCGCAGGCTGTGCTGGTCGATCGTCGCCAGCGTCGCCGGGTCGATCACGTTGTCGGCCGCCTCGCCACGCTCGGTCTGCTCGCTGTGGTGGCGGTGACGCAGGTGGCCGATCAGTTCGTACGCCCCCCGCAGGTCGTCGGCCCGGCGCCGGGAGATGGTGCCGGTCGCTGCCGCGGCGGACAGCCGCGCGGCGGTGTTGACCTCCGGCAGGCCGGCCGCCAGCGCGTGCACCCGGGCGATCTGGACGATGGGCGCGATCCCGCCGGCCTTCAGGTCGAGCCCCCGCGAGCCCTGGCCGGCCCGGTCGAGGACGAAGCCACGGAAGAAGCCGATCGGCGGCACCCAGGAGACGGCCTCCCGGGCCAGCCGGGCGAGGAACAGCTGGTTGCCGGCGGTGGCCCGGTGCACCGCGGCGAGCATCGGGTCGACCAGGTCGCCGCCGGTGATCGCCCGCATGTCGAAGAAGGTGTCGGCATGCAGGACCGCCGCGGAGTCCGGTTCGTCGATCCACCGGGCGAACACCTGGCGCCACTGCGACCGGGTGAGACGCCAGGCCGGGTTGGACGCCATCATGTCGCCCGGGCACAGCGGATGGCCGCAGGCGGCCAGCCCGGCGGTCACCCGGTCGGCCAGCTCGGCGAACCAGGCATCGGCCGCCGGATCGAGCCCGGCCTCGGGGTCGGGACCGTCGGCGAGGACGAGCGCATTGTCCTGGTCGGACGACAGGCCCAGTTCGAGTCGGCCCTGCGAACCGAGCGCCACCCAGGCGTACGGCACCGGCGCCGGCCCCAGCTCGGCCTCCGCCAGCCGCAGCAACGTACGGGTGACGGCGTCGCCGACCGCGGTGACGATCCGGCCGATCTCGGCGGCGGTGGCGTCCTGGCGGACGAGTTCGCGCACCACCCCGGGCAGTCGGCTGCGGGCGGCGATCAGGCCGTCGAGGTCCTGGCAGGCGACGATGGCACCGACGATCGCCACCGGATTGGCCTGTTGCAGGCGCATGATGTCGCCGCTGGTGACCATCCCGATCGGCCGGCCGTGCTCGACGACGGGCAGGTGGTGGAAGCCGCGCTGCATCATCGTCAGCATCGCCTCGACCGCGGGGGCGTCCGGGTCGATGGTGATCGGGTGCGGCGTCATGATCGAGGACACCGGGCTCTCGACGGGCATCCCCTCGCCGACAACCAGTCGGCGCATGTCGCGGTCGGTGACGATGCCGGACAACACACCGGAGGTCTCCTCGGCCGCCCGAGCGTCACCGCCGGGCTGGGTGACCAGCAGCGCGGAGACCCGCCGTTCGGTCATCAGCCGCGCCGCGGTGCGGATCGCGGTGTCCTCGTCGACGCTGACCGGTGCCCGGGTGACGATCCCCCGCAACGGCGTCCGCAGCACCTCATGGCCGGTGCCCGGCACCCGCAGCGCCTCGACGGCGGCCCGGAGCCGCTCGGCGGACTGCTCGTCGAAGAACCGGGCGAAGGTCGGATGGGCACTCAGCAGACCACGGAAGTCCTCGGGGGTCATCAGCAACGCCAGACTGTCCTCGAGCGCGGTCATGGTGAACCGGGACGGCCCGTCGTCGCGGGCCGACGAGATCCCGAACGCGCCGCCCTCGCCGCAGCGATCGGCCAGCACCCCGTTGGCGTCGGTGATGTCGACCGCACCGCTGCGCAGGATGTACACCGCCTCGGTGGGCCGTCCGGCCGACAGGATGACGGTGCCCCGCCGGAAGTAGCGGCTGGTCAGCCGCCCCGGCAGTGCGTCGAGCACCGCCGACGGCAGCAGATCGAAAGGGTGATGGGCGGCCAGGAAATCCCGGATGCCGGTGAGCTCGACGTTCATCGTCCTCCCGTCGCCGATGCCTTCGCGACGGGGACCCGGCGCGGGCCCCACGTCCGCGTCCTGGTCAGGATGGCATGCCCGGCGGCCGGCTGCCACCGGTTCGGCCGATCGGGGATCGTACGCGCGTTCTCCGCATCACAGGCGCCTTCTCCGCACCGGCGCCTCCTCCGGATCGCAAGCGTCCCCGCTCGACCATCCGCCGCGTTGCCCGGCAGACGCAGCGGGCCGGTCAGTGCTCCAGGGCGGGCGCTCCGTCGGCGGGCACGCCGGGGAAGACGACGATCCGGCCGTCACGGACCTCGACCCGGTGGGTCGGTGTGGGCCAGGTCGCGGGGAAGCAGGTCGGCATCCCGTCGGCCAGCCGGAAGCGGGCCAGGTGCAGTGGGCAGACGACCTCGCCCTCCTCCACCCAACCGCGCGACAACAAGGCCTCCTGGTGGGTACACATGTCGTCGAGGGCATAGTAGGCGTCGCCGCTGCGGAAGACCGCGATGTCCTCGTCGGTGCCGGTGGTGGCCTGGGGAACGACGAGCACTCCCCCCTCGGCGATCTGGTCCTGGTCCGCGACGACGATGCCCTCGTCCATGCCTTCTCCTGTCCGGTCTGCGCGACCTGCGGTCCGCGCCGCCGGTCCCCTCGGACGGCGGCCGCCTCACCGCGCCATGCCTGTTCGGTGGCGCGCGTCCCGCCGCGTGGTCTCCTGCGCGGATCGTACGCGCCGCCCGCAACGACGCCGGTCATCCCCGCCACGCTGGACCACCCGGCGCATCCGCGGGACGCCCGCTCCGACGCTCGCTACCGTGGAATCGATCAGCTGTGATGCACGGCACCACGCCGGTGGCCCTGCCGCCGGGCGTACGGCCAGGGAGAAGGGGGCGAGGATGACGCACGGACTCCTCGAGCTGACCCTGCTCGGCTGGTCCCTCCGGGCGGTGCTGTCGGTGTTCTACCTGTCGGGCCTGCTCGGCACCGTCGTCGAGATGGTGTACTGCGCGGTCAAGTGGGGCGTGATGGAGTGCCGCAACGGTGTGGTGCACATGCCGTTCGGCCCGATCTACGGTCTGGCCGGCACCGCGATGACGCTGGTGCTGACCCCGCTGATCGGTCACCTGCTGGTGGCGTTCCCGGTCGCCATCGTGGTCGGCACCGCCGTCGAGTACGTGGCGGGCCTGGTGCTCCAGCGCCTGGACCTGCGGTTCTGGGACTACTCCGACGAACCGTTCAATCTGCAGGGCCTGATCTGCCCGCGGTACGCCGTCGCGTGGGGCGGCCTCGGCGTGCTGCTCGTCCTGACGATGCAGGACGCCCTCGGGTGGCTCGACGCGACCGTGCCGGCCGGCGTGGCCGACCCGTTCCTCGCCGTCCTGACGGTCGGCTACCTCGTCTGTGCAGTGCTCACCGTGCCGGCCCTGATCCGTCTCGACCGACGGGTGGCCAACCTGCAGGCCGAACGCGACGGCGGCGCGCTGCCGTACGACCTGGGGCTGCCCGGGTGGCGACTGGTCGACGCACTGGTGACCGAACGGACGCTGGTCTACACCTATCCGCACCTGGATCGAGTGATCGACTATTGCGCACTCACCGGCTGCCGGGAGTACCGGATCGCCCTCACCTCCACGGCGCGGGCCCGGGCCGCCGAGTGGCGCGGACCGCGGCCGTCGAGTTCGCTGCCCGCGCTCCCCACCGAACGAATGGCCTGACCGGGGCGACGCCGGTCAGAGCTACGCCTGTCCGGGTCGGGCCGGTCCGGGTCGGGTCGGCCACCGGGACTACGCCGGTCCGGTCCGGTCCGGGCGGGTCCGGGTCGCGCCGACCGGGGCTGTTCCGGTCGCCGACGCGAGTCCCGCGGACGTGGCCGCGGCGTCAGGACACGAAGCCCCGAGCGCCGGCCGGGAGGTCGAGCACCGCCATCGTGCACCGGCTCACGCAGACGAGTTTGCCGGCCTCATTGGTGATCCGGATGTCCCAGATCTGCGTCGTCCGCCCCAGGTTCACCGGCGTCGCCTCCCCGCGGAGCAGTCCCGGCAGGCCGGGGCGGACGTGGTTGGCGTTGATCTCCATCCCGACCGCGTACTGCTTCGACTGGTCCAGGGTGTACATCGCCGCCCAGCTGGCCAGGGTCTCGGCGAACAGGACGCTCGCCCCGCCGTGCAGGACGCCGGCGGGCTGCACCGTACGTTCGTCGACCCTCATCGTGCCCTGCAGCGAGTCGTCGGTGGCGGCGGTGATCACGATGCCGAGGTGCTCGACCGCGGAGCCGCGACTGCGCTCGTTGATCACGTCGACATCGATCGCATCGTCGTACCAGATCGTCATGGCCACAGCCTGCCAGCACGAGGCAGCAGTCCGCGACGTGCCCGGCTGTGGTCGGGACGGTCCGGACTGCCGGGCGATCGACGCGAGCAGGTCGCCGGACCGCCATCCCCGGCCGCACGACCACCGAGGCGCCGAGTTCCGGTGAACGGAACTTGGTCGCCGTGACATGCACCACGTTGTCTACCGTCGCAGAGTGACCGTCCCTCGTCCCGCCACCGTCCCGAACGACGCCGACTCCACCGCAGCCGTGCCCGCCCCGTCGGGACGGCCACGGCCGGGCCGCGCCCCGTGGCTGCCGGCGGCGCTGGCCACCACCACGGCCGCCTGGGGCGGCAACCAGTTCACCCCGCTGCTCGGCCCGTACGAAACCCTGCGGGACTTCGACCAGCTGACGGTCAACATGCTGCTGGGCGCCTACGTCTGCGGGATCGTCCCGGCGTTGTTCCTGGCGGCCCGGCTGCAACGGGCGGTGCGGCTGCGGACCCTGGTCGCCGTCGCGGTGCTGCTCAGCCTGACCGGCAGCATCCTGCTGGCCGCGGCCGGGGACCGGGTCACCCTGCTGGTGATCGGCCGGGTGCTGAGCGGCCTCGCGCTCGGGATGGCGATGGTCAACGGCGGCGCCTGGATCCGCCGGCTCACCCTCGCCGGCGCGCCACTCAGTTCTCGGCTGCTCGCCGCGGCCGCCCGGGTGTCGGCGCTCAGCCTGACCACCGGCTTCGGGCTGGGAGCTACCGCCGCCGGCCTGCTCGCCTTCGCCGCTCCGGCTCCCCTGGTCAGCGCGTACGTCCCGCACCTGCTGCTCTCCGGCTGCTCGCTGCTGGTGATCGGTCTGGCCCGCGACGACGACCCGGGGACGGCGGCCAGCGAGGCCACGGGGGCTGCGGCGACGACAGCCCGGCCGCTCGGCGACTCCGCACGGACCGGTACCGGCCGCCTGCTGCTGGCCGTCCTGCCGGTCGCGCCGTGGATCTTCGGTTCCCTCGGTCTGGCGTACGCGATCCTGCCGCAGCGCCTGGCAGCGGTCCGCGGCCCGGTGTCGGTGCTCTACCTGACGCTGCTGTGCGCCACCGCGCTCACCGCGGGGTTCGGCGTCCAGCAGGCGATCCGCCGGGTCCGGTCACCGCTGCGCACTCCGGCGCCGACGATCGGCATGGCGCTCTTCCTGGCCGTCGTCCTCCTCGCGGCCTGGCGGCTGCCGCACCTCGACCCGTGGACGGTCTGGGCCATGTCCGGTGTGCTCGGCGTGGCGTACGGCCTGGTGATCAGCGGGTCGCTGGTCCGCATCCAACTGGTCGCGCCCGCCCACGCCGAGGCGACACTGTCCGCCCTGCTCTACGCCTTCGCGTACACCGGCTTCGGGCTGCCCGTCCTGCTGGCCTGGGCCAGCACCCACACCGGCTATCCGACCCTGCTCCACGCTGTGGCCGCCGTCACCGTCCCGCTGACCGTGCTGTCCCACCTGGCCGGACGGAGCCTGCACCCGCACCGCCCCGACCAGGGCACCGACCGGATCGACCACGCCGACACCACCGACCGGGCTACTCCCGCCTCGACCCCGACCGTCACCACCGTCACCGCCGACACGGCCGACATCCACCCTGCGGACGTGCTGGCCGCCGAGGCGCGATGACCGTCCCCGTCCCGGCCACCGCGGTGCCACCCGAGCCCGGTCGTGCCGGCTCGGCCCCGTCGATCCTGTCCAAGGCATTCCTGCTGCTGGAGTGCTTCTCGGCCGAGGAGCGGGTGCTCACCTTCACCGACCTGGTGGAGCGCAGCGGCCTGCCGAAGTCCACCGTGCACCGCGTCCTCGCCCGGTTGATGTCGCTGGGGATCATC
The DNA here is from genome assembly GCF_033110965.1 of Raineyella sp. LH-20. Classification (NCBI taxonomy): domain Bacteria; kingdom Bacillati; phylum Actinomycetota; class Actinomycetes; order Propionibacteriales; family Propionibacteriaceae; genus Raineyella; species Raineyella sp. LH-20. The sequence goes on from NZ_CP137003.1 coordinate 3,555,787, forward strand.
GAGGAGCACGACAAGGCCTACCGGATCGGGATGCGCCTGTTCGCCATCACCACCTCGATGCCCGCCTCCCACCTGCGCGACCTCTGCCTGCCCTTCCTGGCCCGGCTGCACACCTGGTCGCGCCGCCCGGTCCACCTGGCGGTGCTGCGAGGCGTACGGGTCGCCTTCCTGGAACGGCTGGCCGCACCGGACGACGACCTGCCGACTCCGCGGCCCGGCGAGATCCTCCCGGCCCACGCCACCGCCGTAGGCAAGGCGTTGCTCGCCTGGCTGACCGTCGAGGAACGCGACGGCATCCTCCCTGATCCGCTGCCCCGCTTCACACCGACGACGGTCACGGACCGTACGGTGCTGGAACGGCAACTGCACGCGATCCGGCACAACGGCCTCGCCCACGACCTGGCCGAATGGGATCCCGGCGTCTTCACCGCCGCCAGTCCGCTGGTGGTGCATCGGCGGCAGGTCGCGGCGATCGCCGTGTCCGCGCCGACGGCGGACGGACTGACCGACGACCTCACCGCCGCCCTCCGCCAGACGGCGTCCGCCCTCAGTGCCCGACTCCAGGAGCGCATCGACGCCGGCGAGGCGGGCTGGCACCCGGTCGAGGACGTACGACCCTGACCGGTCCGGCCGCCGGAACCTGAGAGGCCGATGAAGACGGCCCGACTTCCCAATCCCACCCCACAGGATTCACAGACCGGGCAAAGGGTCCCGCCGTTGTCTTGACGGTGCCGCCACCCGGAAGGATCCACCATGAAGATCGTCAAGCCCGCTGCCATCGCCGGAGCCACCGCCGCCGCCGTCGCGGGTGTCCTGGCGCTCAACCCCACCTCCCACTCGCTGACCGCCCAGGCGGGGCCCGCCGACTCCGCCGGGGAGTCCTCCCCGACGACCGCCTCCGGCACGGGCGGTTCGAGCGCCTCGACCTCCAGCTCCCCGTCGGCGTCGTCGTCCTCCCGATCCACCTCGAGGTCGTCGAGCTCCGCCTCGCCGTCCGCCGGGTCCGGCACCACCGCCACCGGCTCTGCCGTGTCCACGCCGTACGGCAGCATGCAGGTCAAGGCGACCGTCAGCAACGGCACGATCACCGCCATCCAATGGGTCCAGCTGCCGGGCGACGGCCATTCCCAGCGGATCAACAGTTACGCCGCACCGGCCCTGGTCCAGCAGGCCCTGCAGGCGCAGTCCGCCCAGGTCGACGGCGTCTCCGGGGCGACCTACACCTCGGGCGCCTTCCAGCAGTCGTTGCAGTCGGCACTGACCAAGGCGGGCTTCAAGGGCTGACGCGCGGCCGGGCCTCCCGCGTCGGTGTCACCGCCCGGAGGCGAGGTCGAGCAGCCGATCCGGATCGGACAGCTCGATCCCGCGGGCCCCGCGCAGCGTGACCAGACCGTCCCGGGCCATCCTGGCCAGGGCCCGGCTGAGCGTCTCGGGGGTCGTTCCCAGCAGTGACGCGATGTCCTTCTTCGCCATCGGCAGGCTGAGCTGCGCCACACCACCGGTCCGCCGGGCAGGCAGGTCCAGCAGGTAGTCCGCGAGTCGTACGTCAACCTCGGCCGAGCTGCCCGCAGCCCATCGGCGCTCGGTCTCCGACAGCCGACGACTCAGTGCGCTCAGCATGCCCAGGCCGATGCTCGGGTGCTCGGCCACCAGGCCGGCGAGATCCTCGTGACGGAACACGCACAGCTGGGCGTCGGACAGCGCCGTCGCCCAGTGGTCCGGTCGTTCGCCGGTCAGGAATGCTCCCTCGCCGATGAAGTCCCCCGGCCCGAGCACCCGCACCAGCCGCTCATGGCCGCCCGGGGTCATCCGTACGATCCGGATCCGGCCGCGGTGCACGACCAGCAGCTGGGCCACCGGCTCACCCGCACGGTAGAGGACGTCACTCTTCCGCACCGAGGTCGCCGTCGCTTTCCGGGCGACCGCGGCCCGGTCCTCGCCGGTCAGCCCGCGGAAGATCGGGACGTGCCCGACACAGCCGCCCGCCGCATCGGCCGCATCGGCCGCAGGACCGACATCGCCGACATCGCCGACATCGCCGACATCGCCGACATCGCCGACATCGCCGACATCGCCGACATCGCCGACGCAGGATCTGACGCGCTCAGCAGGAAGGCGGTCCGCCGTCGTCATGTCCCGGCCTCCGATCGTCGAGTGGTGAGCCATCGCCTTTATTTATACACTCCTTCCGTGATTAAAAGGAGTGGGTCCGCGCGCAATGCCCGCCAGACGACCCTGCGGCGGGTCCGGATCGCGCTGCTGGTGCCCAGCGGGATCGCCCTGCTGCTCGGTCTGGACGCCGGCCTGCTGCTGCTCGGCGTCCCCGCCCCGCTGACCACCACCCGGCTGCCGGCCGTCCACGGGATGGTGATGACGATCGGCTTCGTCGGCGCCCTGATCGCGCTGGAGCGGGCCGTCGCCGCCGGCGGCCGTTGGGCGTACGTCGCCCCGCTCGGCATGTCACTGGGCGCGCTGGCCGCTCTCGGTCCGGCACCGCTGTGGGTCGGCCAGTCGCTGATGCTGCTCGGCTCCGGCGCGCTGCTGCTGGTCTATCTGCCGCTGTGGCGCCGATCGTACGATCCGGCGGTGGCGATCCAGTTCTCCGGGGCCTTCCTCGCGGTCGGCGCGACCGGGCTGTGGCTGGGTGGGGTCGACATCCCTCGGCTGGTGCCGTGGTTGACCGGCTTCCTGCTGCTGACCATCGCCGGCGAGCGGGTCGAACTCGCCCGTCTCGGCCGGCTCGCCCTCGACACCTCCCGGCGCGAGCGGCACGACGGACAGGCGCTGGCCCTCGCCCTGCTGGTCGTGCTGGTGGTCGCCGTCGCGGCCCTGTGGCCCGACGTCGGACTGCCCACGTTCGGCGTCGTGCTGGTCCTGCTGGCGATCGTCTACGGCAGCCGGGACATCGCGCTGCGCACCGTACGCTCCACCGGACTGCCCCGTTTCAGCGCCGCGTGCCTGCTCGCGGGGTACGGCTGGCTGGTCGTCGCCGGCCTGCTGTGGCTGCGCCCGACGCTGTCCGGGCTGCGCTACGACGCGGTGCTGCACGCGACCTTCCTCGGTTCCGTGATGTCGATGATCCTGGCGCACGCTCCGGTGATCCTGCCGGCCGTGCTGCGCCGCCCGCTGCCGTACACCCCGGCCTTCTGGGTCGTCGCCGCGCTGCTGCACGGTTCCCTGCTGGTGCGGGTGATCGCCGACCTGGCGGGCAGCGAGCCGGTGCGTGCGGTCGCCGGCACCCTGAACGTGCTGGCGCTGCTCGCCCTCGTCGCCACCGCGGTGGCGAGCAGTGCCGGCGCAACCTCCACCCGCTCCCCCCGAGCCGACAGGCAGGAGGCCTGACGTGCAGCTCTCCCACTCCGCCGCCGGGACCGCCGGAGCCGGCAACGCCACCGATCGTCGCCCCACCGATCGTCGCCCCACCGGCCGGCGCCGACGGATGCTGCGGCGCTCGACGCCGATGTTCGGCTGGCTGCTGGCCGAGGTCGTGATGGTGATGGCGCACCGGTTCGTGCCGGAACCGCGCTGGCTGATGGTCCACCTGCTGTTGCTCGGCGCGGTGTCGAACGCGATCGTGGTGTGGTCGGGCTACGTCACCGACGCGATCCTGCGGGGCTCCGGTGAGCACGGCCGACAGGACGCGGCGGTCCTCGGGCTGCTCAATCTCGGCGCGGTCGGCGTGGTCGTCGGCCTGGTGGCCGACCACCGGCCGGCGCTGTGGACGGGGGCCACCCTGGTCGGTCTCGCGGCGGTGCTCCATGCCGTCGGTCTGGCCGTCCGGGTGCGCACCTCCTTGCCCGCTCGGTTCACCATCACGGTGCGCTACTACCTGGCCGCCGGCCTGATGCTGCCGGTCGGCGCCTGGCTCGGCACCCGGCTCGCCGCGCTGCCCGACGCGGACCCGGTCCACGCGCGTTACCTGCTGGCGCACCTGGCGCTCAACCTGCTCGGCTGGGTCGGGCTCACCGTCGCCGGCACGGTGATCACCCTGTGGCCGACCATGCTGCGCACCCGCGCCGACGAGGCCACCGTCGCGGTCGGCCGTCGCGCGTGGTGGCTGCTCGTCCCCTCGACGGTGCTGCTGGCCGCGGCGTCACTCGCCGATCTGCGCTGGGTGGCTGTGCTGGCCGCGCTCGGCTACCTGTCCGGGCTGGCGGTGATCGCCGCACCGTTGGCCCGGGAGACCCTCGCGAAGCGACCGTACGATTTCGGCACCTGGTCGATGCTCGCCGGACTGCTGTGGTGGGCCGGCTGCCTGGTGGCGCTGGCCGTGGGCCTGACGACCGCCAAGGACCTGACGACGGCCGTCGAGGGACTGCACGCGCTCACCGGTCCGTTCGCGGCGGGTTTCGTCGCACAGGTGCTCTTCGGTGCCCTCAGCTACCTGCTGCCGGTCGTGGTCGGGGGCGGGCCGTCGATCGTCCGGCGCACCACCGCCGTCGTCGACCAGGCCGCGGTGGCCCGGGTGGTGCTGGCGAACACGGCCGGGCTGGCGTTCCTGCTCCCGGTCCCCAGCCTGGTCAGGGTCACCACCTCGCTGACCGTGTACGTGGTGATGGCCTGGACGATCGGCGTGCTGATCGCCACGGTCGTCACCGGACTGCGCAGCCTCCGCCGGCGTGCCGCCACCCCGCCGGAACCGCCACGCGAGGAGGACCCGCTCATCCGGCGTCGGCGCGGTCAGGGCCAGCTCGCGGCAGCGGTCGGCGTGCTCGCCCTGCTGGTGGTGGCGGCCGGGGTGGTCGACCCGGTGGCCGTCGTACGCTCCCCCACCTCTCCCGCCACCCGGGCCGCGGCCGACGCCGGCGCGCCGGCCGGGGTGACACCGACCGGTCACACCACGACGGTCGCGGTCACCGCGGCCGACATGAGGTTCACCCCCGCGACGATCGAGGTGCCGCGCGGCGACCGACTCGTCCTCGAGGTCACCAACGCCGATCCGAAGGGCCAGAGCCACGACCTGACCCTGGCGAACGGGGCCACCAGCGGACGACTCGCCCCGGGGCAGACCGCCACCGTCGACGCCGGCGTCATCGGCGCCTCCCTCCAGGGCTGGTGCTCGGTGGCCGGGCACAAGCAGATGGGCATGACGCTGGCGATCACCGCGACCGGCGCCGGCGACGCGACAGCCTCGCCCGGCTCGACCGGCGCCATGGGGACGATGGACTCGATGGGAGCGATGGGCTCGACGGGCTCACGGGCGGGGGCCGAGCGGGCAGCCGGCGCGGATGCGGTGTGGGATCGCAACGCCTCCCCCGCGGCGGGGTGGACGGCGTACGATCCGACGCTGCCGCCGGTCGGCGAGGGGACCGTCCACCAGTTCACCTTCACCGTCCGGGAGGGCGTCCGCGAGGTGGCTCCCGGGGTCACCCAGGACGCCTGGACATTCAACGGGACAGTGCCCGGCACCACCCTGCACGGCCGGGTCGGCGACACCTTCGAGATCACCCTGGTCAACGACGGCTCGATGGGCCACGGCATCGACTTCCACGCCGGGTCCCTGGCGCCGGACCGGCCGATGCGGACGATCCAGCCCGGGGAGCGCCTGACCTACCGGTTCACGGCGACCCGGGCCGGGGTGTGGATGTATCACTGTTCGACCATGCCGATGTCACTGCACATCGCCAACGGCATGTACGGCGCGGTGGTGATCGACCCGCCCGACCTGCCTCGGGTCGACCGGGAGTATCTGCTGATCCAGGGCGAGCAGTACTACGGCCCGCAGGGCGGTGTCGCGGACGCTGACAAGATCGCCGCCCGTACGCCCGATGCGGTGGTCTTCAACGGTTATCCGAACCAGTACGACCGGGCACCGCTGACCGCCCGGATCGGTGAGCGGATCCGGCTCTGGGTGCTCGACGCCGGACCGAACGAGTCGCTGGCCTTCCACGTGGTCGGCGGACAGTTCGACTCGGTGTGGAAGGAGGGCAGCTGGCTGTTGCGCAACGGCCGCGCCCCCAGCACGCCGGGCAGCGACACGGGATCGGGCAGCGACACCGGATCGGGCAGCGGCGGCAGCCAGACCCTGGATCTGCTGGCGAGTCAGGGAGGCTTCGTCGAGCTCTCCCTGCCGGAGGCCGGTCACTACAGCGTGGTCAACCACCAGATGACGCTGGCCGAGCGCGGTGCGCACGGGACGCTGGCGGTCACCGACTGACCGCCCGTCAACCGACTGACCGCTCGTCAACCGACTGACCGCCCGTCAACCGCAGAAGCCGCCGACGTCGCCCTGATAGGCGAGCACCTGCGGGGCGCCGGAGCACATCCGGGCGCTGACGCGGGCCGCCTGACCACCCTCGGCCGTCACCGCGGGCGCGACGCCGGGGACCCGGGCCTCGACGCCGAGCAGGGTGGCGAGCAGCCCGGGCGTCGCCTGCTGCTCGACCCGGGTGTCGGCCGGATCGATCCCGGCCAGCCCGGCGAACTCCCGGAACGCCTCGTCCCGGCCACCGACCGCGTCGACGTACTTGGTGGTGACCGCGGTCTGACTGTCGAACATGTGGGCGCCGTACGAGTTCTTGATGGTGTCGGCCGGGATGTCGCGGTGCTGGGAGACCCAGCTGACGAACGCGTCGTATTCGACGGCGAGCCCGGTCATCCAGACCTGGCGCTCCTCGGGCGTCATGTCCCGGTACGGGCTGCCGAAGTCCTTGTCGCGGCCCATCGAGAGATATTCGTACGTCACGCCGCCGGTGGTGGTGACGCCTGACTCGAGCAGCGTGCCGGTGGTGCCGGTGACGTCCTTGTAGCGGGCGAAGGGACCCGAGATCACACCGATGCTGCCGACCAGCGAGCCGTGGTCGGCAACGATCCGATCGGCGTTCGCCATCGTGTACATCCCACCCGACGCCGACATCCCCTCGACGTGGGCGAACACCTTCTTGCCGGTACGGGCCCGGTAACGGTCCACGGCGTCGGCGATCGCCCGGGATCCGGTGATCGAGCCACCCGGGGTGTTCATCAGCAGCACGATCCCGTCGGCGTCGTCGGCGGTGAGGTCGTCGATCGTCCGGGCCACCTCGTAGCCGTACGTGCCGACGGTCAGGCCCGCACCGTCGGAGGTGTCGGCCAGGATCGTGCCGGTGATCGGGAAGGCGCGCAGCGTGTACTTCGCGGTCGGCGATCCCCAGATCGTCTGCAGCGACGTCGTGGCGGCCCCGGTGCGCAACGGCACGATGACCAGGGTGAGGGCCGACAGCAGGGCGCCGACGATGCCGATGGCCAGCACGGCGACGGCCAGGCCGAGACCGGCACCGGCACCCAGGCCGAAGCCGTGTCGAAACGGTCCGGCCGGGCGCGGCGGCGCGACCACCGGTCCGCCCGGCATCGGGGCGGGCGGCGCCATGGCCGGGACCGGGCCGGTGGGCACCCCGGACGCCCCGTGCACCGCGGACGGCTGGGGCGGCGGCCAGCTCGCCACGTTCGCGGGCTGCGTCCCCGCCGTCCCTGGTTGCACGGTCTTCTCCGGGCCTGTCGGCGGCTCGGGCGTCGCCGCCGGCTCGGTCCCCACCGCCTCCGCGGAGTCCACCGGGCGGGCGTCGCCCGGTTCCTCGGACGGGGAGGGCTGCTCGGCCTGCGGATCGGACATCGGGAGACCTTTCGACGGTGACGGGCACAGCCAGCGTATCCAGCCCGACGGCCATCCGGGGTCGCAGGGCAACGCCCGTGAACAGTCGTCGGGCCAAGATCAGGGGGTGTGACTTCAGTCACAGATGAGGCACTCTGGAACGGTGATCACTGCGCGAGGCCTCACCCGCACTTTCCACCGCGGGAGGGATGTCATCGAGGCCGTGAAGGCCATCGACGTCGACGTACGGGAAGGTGAGATGGTCGCCTTCCTGGGGCCCAACGGTGCCGGGAAGTCCACCACCCTGCGGATGTTCACCACGCTGCTGCGCCCCACCGCGGGCACCGCCGAGGTGGCGGGCTACGACGTGGTGTCCGATCCGGCGAGCGTACGTGCCCGGATCGGCTACATCGGCCAGGGCACCGGCGGCGGCTACTCCTACCGGGTGCTCGACGAGCTCTACAACCAGGGGCGGTTCTACCACCTGCCGGCCGCCGAGTACCGGGCCCGGGCCGCCGACCTGATCGAGGCGCTCGAGCTCACCGGCCTGGCCAAACGCCGGGTGCAGTCGCTGTCCGGCGGCCAACGGCGCCGCCTCGACGTCGCCCTCGGCCTGATGAACCGGCCGCCGCTGCTCTTCCTCGACGAACCGACCACCGGCCTGGATCCGCAGTCACGGGCCAACCTGTGGCACCACATCACCGCGATGCGCGAGCGCTACGGCATGACGCTGGTGCTGACCACCCACTACCTCGACGAGGCCGACAGCGTGGCCGAACGCGTCGTCATCATCGACCACGGCCGGATCGTCGCCGACGCCCCGCCGGACGTGCTCAAACGCGACCACGCCGACGACGTGATCACGCTGCGGGTGGCCGGCGACCACACCGACCCCGCCGCGGTCCGCGCCGCGCTGCCCGACACGCTCGGCCGGGTCACCGTCGAGCGGTCGGACTCCCCCGCCCACCACGACGGAGCCGTGCGGGCCACCATCTCGACCACCCACGGCGACCGGATGCTGCCGGCCGCCATCGACCGGCTCCGGGCCGGGGGTCTCACGGTGACGGCCGCCGAGCTGGCGCAGGCCAGCCTCGACGACGTCTTCCTCAATCTGACCGGCCGCAGCCTGCGGGAGGAGACCACCTCATGACCACCACGTCCTCGGTGACCGCGTCCTCGATCGGCGCACCGGCGAGCGATCTGCGGAAGTTCCTCGGCGACACCGTCGCGGTGTTCGTCCGGGAGATCCTGCTGTTCCTGCGGGACCCGTTCTCGCTGGTCTTCTCGTTGATCCAGCCGCTGGTCTTCCTGGCGTTGTTCGGGCCGCTGCTCGGCGGTGCCTTCGGTGGGACGGGCGGTCCCACGGCCCCCGGACCGGCCGGCGGGGCCGACAGCACCCTGCAGTGGTTCGTTCCCGGGGTGATCGTGATGATCAGCCTGTTCGGGACGTCGATGACCGGCTCGAACCTGCTCTACGAACTGATGACCGGATCGTACGAGCGGGTGCTCGCCACCCCGCTGGACCGCTCGGCGATCCTGGTCGGCCGATCCCTGAAGGAGTTCGCGCCGCTGTTCGTCCAGGGCCTGGTCATCGCGATCGCCTGCGTGCCGTTCGGCTTCCGGCTGCACCCACTGCACCTGCTGGCCGGCCTGGTGCTGCTCGGCGTCTTCGGGATCGGTGTCGGCGCCCTGTCGTACGCCCTCGGCCTGGCCAGCAAGGGCCGCGAATGGGTGTTCTGGGGCGTCCAGCAGACCTTGCTGTTCCCGCTGCTGATCCTGTCCGGGATGATGCTGCCGCTGGAGGCCGGCCCCGCCTGGATGCAGGTGGCGTCCCGGTTCAGCCCGCTGACCTACATCGTCGACGCCGAACGGGTGCTGGCCGACGGGGTCTTCGCCGATCCTGCGGTGCTCTGGGGCGTGGTGGCGGCGGCGCTGACCGCCATCGTCGGCATCGTCGTCGGGATCCGGAAGACCCGGACGACGATCTGACGGGCGAGCCGGTGGACCCCGGACGACCCCAGGGGATCACGGACCGAGCAAGCCCAGCCGCATTCCGCGCCGTCCTACTGAACAGTTCCGCACCGTTCTACTATGCAGTTTCGCAGCGCTCTACTGAACAGTTCCGCAGCCCCACAACCCGCAGCATCCTGGTCACGAACACCCACGAGGGCAGGGGGTGGACCCGATGGAGGACATCGCACTGGCGCCCGGCGAGGTGCGGATCGGCACCTCCGGCTGGAGCTATGACGACTGGCGTGGCGTGCTCTATCCGCCCGGCACACCGTCCGCCCGCCGCCTCGAGGCGTACGCCGCGGTCTTCGACACGGTGGAGCTGAACGCGAGTTTCTACCACTGGCCGCGGGCCGAGATGTTCCACGCCTGGCGCGACCGGCTGCCGCCCGGGTTCCTGATGACGGTGAAGGCGCCCCGGGGCCTGACCCACGCCCGCCGGCTCGCGGCCCCGGAGCAGTGGACCGCTCGCCTGGCGGAGGGATTGTCCGCGCTCGGCGACCGTGGTGGCCTGCTGCTGCTCCAGCTTCCGCCGGATCTGGTCCGCGACGACGACCGGCTGGACCGTACGTTGCAGGCAATGCCTGCCGGCGTACGAGTGGCGGTCGAGCTGCGGCACCCGTCCTGGGTCCACGAGGACGTCTTCGCCGTGCTGGAGGAGCATCGGGCCAGCTACTGCGTGATGAGTGGCGCGCAGCTGCCGTGCGTGCTGCGCGCCACCGCCGAGACGGTGTACGTACGCTTCCACGGGCCTGATCCCGATCGGCTCTACGTCGGCAGCTACGGCGACGACGCGTTGGCAGGGTGGGCACAGCGCATGGCCGAGTGGCGCGCGGACGGCCACTCGGTGGTCTGTTACTTCAACAACGACGGTGCCGGCAATGCCGTACGCGATGCCCGACGGCTACGGGCGCAGGTATCGTGGATCGGACGGGGCGGGTGATCGTTCGACCTGGTCCTTCTCCTGTCTGTCGATGATCATCGCCGGGATCGTCCGGGTGCGTGACCGGTTGATGGGCATCGGTCAGGCGATCACCATGCCGTTGTTCTTCGCCTCGAACGCGCTCTATCCGCTCGACATCATGCCGGCCTGGCTGCGGGTGATCAGCCGGATCAACCCGCTGAGCTACCAGGTGGACGCACTGCGCGGGCAGTGTCAGAGGATGCCGGGGCGACCGACACGCCGCGGCGAGCTGAGAGCGACCAGTCGCTCGACGAGTCCCTGGGCCCAGACGATGTTGGCTGCGATGCCCGCATTCGGGAGGTCGTCAGGCTGGTGTAAACGATGCAGATCGTTGAAGGTCATGAACACGGACGGCACCCCTGCACGGTAGAACGAGGCGTCATCGGTGCCAGTAGTCGGTGGGAAGCGGTTGACGGTCTCAAGAGCTCTCCCGGTGTCACTTGCGTACTGTCCAACGGCGCAATGCAGCGCATGCCCGAACTCCTCCGGTGACGCGAAGGTCTCAAGGAAGGAGCCGCGACCGAGACCGTCAACGTTGAGGACGTAGTCGAGTTCGGCGAGCTCGCTATCGGTGGATGAGTCGACATAGTGCCGCGAGCCGCCAAGGTGCCACTCCTCGGCCGTGAACCACACCATCCTGACCGATCGACTCGGCGGCTTCGCCGCCCACTGCTCGGCGAGCCGGAGCAGCGCGACGGTGCCGCTGCCGTTGTCGTAGGCACCGACTGTGTTGTAGAAGGTGTCGTAGTGAGCGCAGACCAGGACCGTTCCTTCTCCGGTCCCCGGGATGTCGACAATGAGGTTGTCGGCGATCGCTGGGTCGCCGACGGGGCCGGAGTCGCCCTGCAGCATGACGGTCACGTCCTTGCCACTCGTCACCCATTCCCTCAGTTGCATGCCGTCGAGGCGGCCGACCACAAGGTGCGGCAGCGTGAGGTCCGATCCGTGGGGCAGTGGCTGCGGGGCGGCTGGGCCGATATCACGGGCGTGCACGTAGGCGAGGGATGCGCCATTCTCGTCCTCGACGATGAAGCGCTGCCAGGTGATCGAGTCACCCCAGATCCCCTGCGGACCGAGCGGCCGGAGGTGACCGGTGACGACACCGTCGGAGGAGCCGCTCCACAGCATCGGCCAGACGGGCATCTCACGATCGATCGGCGCAGTGACGCGGAGGGTGTTCGCGGAGCCCGGTTCCCACGCCGGTAGCGTCACCGCTTGTCGGCGAACATGGAGGCCTGCCGTCGACAGACGCGACTCGATCCAATCGGCGGCGTCGTGAATGCCGCGATCACCGTGAAACCGAGGCCCGAAGCGCGTGAGATCGACAAGGTCCTGGAGAGCCGCGCTGGTGCTGCCGTTCATGATGGGGTTCCTTCCGACGTCGTTGAATCGTGGAATCGGTCCTCGGCTGCCAGCATTCGGTTGAACCAGAAGTCCAGCTGTGTATCGTCGAGGACACCGGGATCGGTGGAGTCGAGGAGCGTGTGCAGAGCGCCGACGCTCCGCATGAACTCGGGCGTCGTGTGGAGATGGATCCACTCCGATGCAAGTCCGGGGACGTGCCCTCCGGCTTCCTGGACGGCGGCTCGGCACCAGTCGAGATAGAGCGTCTCTGCCGCCGCGAGACAGGTGATCACGGCCGGATAGCCGGTGCTGACGGCCTCGTGGACGACCACGTCGAGCGCATCGTGTCCGACCGGCAGTGCGACGGTCGGACCAACAACCCTCGCTATGAAGTAGTCGCTCTGCTCGCCCACGAGACCCTGGAGGGCCTGCGCATGCTCGACGACCACATCCCAGGTGGGCGCCTGCCACACGCAGTAGCCGAGGATCCGCGCCGCGGTCCGTACGAAGCGCTGCTCGACGGCGAGGTAGGTGTTGAACTGCGTCGCCGTGATGGTGCCGTTCGCCATGCGGCGCAGCAGCGGGCGGCGTCCTGCGCGATCCAGAGCTTCGCGATTCCGTCTGATCAGAGCAGCTGCACGCCCCGATCCAGGTGCACCAGCCGTCATCGTACGGTGAGCCAGTCGACCAAGCCGGTGAAGAGGCAGGCGTAGCCGGGCCACGCCTCACAGAAGGAAAGAGGCGCCCAGTGCGGCGAGCAGTCGCTGGTGAACACCGCGGTGCGCCCCCGCCCGGCCTCGCCCACGACGACCAGGGGGTCGGCATCGAGGGTGGCGAGGATACGTGTTCCGTCCTTTGCACGGACGCGGTTGTAGCCGAGGAGTGCCGGCCACTCGGTGCCAGCTCCGCCCAGTGCGGGGTGGCCCGGGTCGAGGACGTCGGCCACGACCCCTGCCGGTCGCTCGACCCGATCGTCGGTGGGAAGAAGTTCGACGGGCAGGACACGCGGCAGCACGGTCTCGGCATAAGCGCCACGTGCCTGGAATCCGGAGAAGGACAGATAGCCGCCGATCATGAGGAGGGCACCGCCGCTCTCCACCCAGGAGGCGAGGTTCTCGATGCGGTCTCCGCCCGGCTGTGCGCCTTCGAACACCGACGGGGCGAGCTGGAGCGAGTTCGCGCCGATGTCGGAGAGTATGACGAGGTCGTAGTGGGCGAGCGCCGCCTGTGTCTCCGGGAAATCAGTGGGCACGCGGTGCGCCGGCATATGGATAACGTCGTGGCCACCGGACTCGAGGGCTGCCTTGAGTTGTCCGACTCCTTCCGCATAGGAGTGGACGGTGAACTCGTCGACACCCTTGGCATGGGTGGTCGTGGTGATCCAGCTCTCGCCGGCGATAAGGATTCGCGACATGTCGTTGCTTTCAGACGGTGGTGAGGGCCGCGTGCTCGAAAAGTGCACGGACGTTGGCGGTGTTGAAGTTGCGGACGACGGTCTCGTCGAACCCGTCATCCATGAGTCGTTCGAGGAACGCACCTGGGACGTAGGACAGTCCGTTCCCACCGTTCTTGCGGAGCATCCCCTTCAGGAACAGGTCGTGGCTGACGAGGATCCGATCGCCATGGCCCGCCCGCACGAGCGCCCGAATTGCCTCCACGGTCTGCGCGACAGACGGTGAGTCTCCTTCGCCGGGCAAGGTGAAGCGGTACGGCATGCCGACCATGTCGAATTCGACCACGACGCCACGGTCCGCAAGGCTTCGCTGGTAGTCCGGGTCCTGGCCGGATGGGTCCATGTGGCAGAGCACGACCGCTTCCGCCCTGACTGCTTCCTCGTTGAGCACGATGTCCAGGACGCGCGTGCCGTGCCGAACGAAGCCGGGCAGGTGCACGTACAAGGGCAAGCCCGTCTCTCTCTGCAGCCGGCACGCGGCACGCAGCGAGCGCTCCTCGCGATCGGTGAACGCAGGGGAGATGCCGATCTCGCCGATGACGCCGGATGACGGCTCGGTCCGGTCGGGCCCCTGCGAGTAGTCCGCCAGAAGGTATTCGGTGAGCGCGTCGATCGAATCGCTCGATGTCATCGACGGGTGAAAGCGCTCGAGGTACCAGCCACCTCCGGCGATGATCTGGACCCCGGATGCTGCACTCAGGGCCGAGAGGCCTCGCCGGTCGCGCCCCTGGCCCTCGGAAGTCACTTCGATCACGGTGACGCCGCCGAGCGATGCGTACGCGGTCAGTTCCGCGAGGGCGTCCTCCGGATCGTCGAGAACGCAGTTGTCGCGTGACGCGAAGGGACGGTCGCGCAGGATCCAGGCGATGTCGGCTGTGACAGGCCGGTCGAATAGTTCTGGATGTCGAGGGTCCGGCTCGATTCCGCCGGCCTCGATGCTGTTGAGTAGGTGCTCGTGCGGCAGCGTGAACCCGAGTGCATCGCTCGAGATCTCGCCGGCCACCGTACGGACCATGACCGTCATGATGCGATCCTCCTGCGCAGGAAGTCCGTCAGCGATCCGCCGCGGAGGTTGATCCAGATCACGATGACGAGCAGACTCCCCGTGACGATCGGCACGATGAAGGGGCTGAGCCCGAGCAGGGTAAGACCGTTGGTGATGACTCCGGTCAGGATCGCGCCGACCGCCGTCCCGAAGATGCTTCCCTTCCCGCCGAGGAGGTTCGTGCCTCCGATGACGACTGCGGTCACCACGGACAGCGCGAGGTCGGTGGCGGTGTTCGCATCCCCGGATCCGAGCCGGCCAGCGGTGATGATGCCCGCCAAGCCCGCGGCAAGCCCTGACAGTGTCAGAGTGCCCATCTTGATGAAGTTGGTGTTCACGCCCGCCCGGCGCACCGACTCCTCGTTCGATCCCACGCCGGTGGTGTACTGCCCAAAACGGGTTCGCGTGAGTCCGAGCAGACCGAGCACCACGACGGCCAGGGAGATCCACGCAGGGTAGCCAACGCCGAGGAGGTCACCCTGTCCGACTTGGGCAAAGATGAGGTTCGACGGAATTGCGATGCTGTAACCGAGAGTGATGAGCAGCGCGATGCCTCGCACGATCGACATCGTCGCCAGGGTGACGATGAAGGAGGGCATCTTCTGATAGCTGGAGAACCACCCATTGACAAGGCCGCAAAGAGCTCCAACGGCTAGACAGATCAGTATGACAAGCACCGACTGCATGCCTGTTCTCAGAAGTGTGGCTCCGGTCACGGCGACGAGTGCAAGGATCGAGCCGACCGAAAGATCGATCATCCCGGTGGTGATGACGAACGTCATCGCCACCCCGATGATCACTGTCGGTGAAACCTGAACGGCAACGTTCTCGAGATTGTGTACGGTGAGGAAGGTCGGCGCGCTGACCGAGAAAGCGATGAACACCAGCAGCGTGACCACGAGCATGACGATGGTCGACTTGTTCAGTCGCTGGGCCAGTGGACGCTGTGCGGTGGTGGGTTTCGATGCGATGGCAGCGGCACTCATGCTGCCTCCTTGTTGTCTCGAGTGATCATGGCAACGAGCGATTCGATATTGAGGGTGTCGATCGGGGCGTCGTCGACGGTTCGCCCCTCGTACATGACGGTGACGCGGTCGCAGACTCTGAACAGGTCCTGCAGTCGGTGGGTGATGAGGATGACGCCGACGCCGCGGGCCGCCACTTCCTTGATCAGACGAAGCACCGACTCGACCTCGGCCACGGCAAGGGCAGCGGTGGGCTCATCGAGGATCAGCACCTCGGGATCGAAGGAGACGGCTCGAGCGATCGCCACCGATTGACGCTGACCGCCGGAAAGCTCGGAGATGAGCTGGTGTGTCGACGTGACCCGCACGCCGAACTCGCGAAGGACGTTGGTCGCCTCTTCATGCATGTGGCCCAAGCGCATGAACGGGCCGGTGTGCGGTTCGCGCCCCAGAAAGAGGTTCGCCGCCACATTGAGGCTGTCGCACAGGGCGAGGTCTTGGTAGACGATCCCGATCTTCTCGGCTTGTGCATCGCTGGGGTTCGAGAACCGCACAGGCCTCCCTTTGATGCGGATTGTTCCTGCGTCGTGCTGCACGCTGCCGGCGAGGATCTTCATCATGGTGGACTTGCCGGCTCCGTTGTCGCCGACCAGCCCGAGGACTTCACCCGGGTCGAGCGTCAGGTCGACGCCGCGGAGGACGTCGACAGCGCCGTACGACTTGGTGATGCCGCGAGCTTCGACAAGAGGCGTCTTACTCATGTCTAGCCCTTCAGGTAGTACTGGTAGTCGGACAGGTTCGACTTGTCCACGATGGTGACCGGAACACTGATAGTCGCGGGCACCTTCTCGCCACCGCACTTGAGATTGATCGCCGCGCTCGCCGCCGCGTAGCCGAATCCGTAGGTGTTCTGTTGAAGGACTGCCTTCACGAAGCCCTCCTGGAGGCCGGCTGCGGAGGTCGAGTCGAGGTCCCAGCCGACGATCGACAAAGTGCCAGTGGCGCCCTGCGATCGGGCGGCCGCGATCGCACCGTGCAGCGCGGGCGAGCCGGTGGCGTACACGTACTTCAGGCCAGGATTCCCGGTGAGAAGGTTTTCTGCGGCCGCCTGCGCCTTCTCGTTGATGTTCTGACCGTCGACGACTGTCCCGATGGTCATCCCCCCTTGCTTGACGGCATCCTGGAACCCGTTCTGACGCTGGATCTGGATGGCGCTGTTGAGCGCGGTGACGACAGCGACCGTCCCCTTCCCGTTCGTCTCCTTCAAGAGGGCCTGTGCCAGTTCCTTTCCACCCTCTTCGTTCGGGGTGCCGACCTGAGTGTCGATCGCTGAGGGATCGGCGACGGTGCCGTCGGCGGCGACCACGGCGATCCCTGCCTTCTTCGCGGCCTTCAGTGCAGGGATGAGTGCCTGCGAGTCGTACGGGTCGACGATGATCGCATCCACACCCGAAGCTGTCAGATTCTCAACTGCGGACACTTGGGTTGCCGCGTCATCGTGTCCGCTGACGATCTGCACTTCGGCCCCGGCGTCTTTGGCGAGGGTTGTGATGCCGTCGTTCAACTGCGTGAAGAAGGCGGTCTGCTCGTCGATGTCGACGACGCCGATCTTGAACGCACCGCCGCTCTTCGACGGGCATGCCCGAGGCACATTGGTGGGGGCAGGCACCGTGGCAGCGGCACCCGCACTACTGGACGGGGAGGGCGAAGTGGTCCTGGCATCGCAGGCGCTGACGAGAGTTGCTGCAGCCAGCCCGAGAGCGGTTGCTGCGACGACCCGGCGTGTGTGCTTCATGGCGTTCCTCCGGTCTGAAGTGGGCGTTCTGGCAATCGATTGCTGACCACTATCGCAGAACGCGCGCAGGTTCTGGAAGGGTCTGAATATGACGAACATGTAAGAGGTGCGTGTCGGTTGGCAATCGGTTGCCGATGAGTCCAGCGCTGCGTACGATGAACGCGTGGGACGAGACGCGTCGCCCACCGAGGAGGACGAGTGGCACTGGTAACACTTGCTGATGTGGCGTTGCGGGCTGGCGTCTCCGAGTCGACCGCGTCTCGCGTGATGTCGGCTTCACGACCAGTGGGACGCGAGACCGCGGCCCGGGTGCGGCGAGCCGCCAACGAACTTGGCTACACGGGCAACAGCATCGCTCGAGCGTTACGCAAGAGTCGCACCGACACTGTGGGCATGGTCGTTCCGAGCATCCTGAATCCGTTCTTCACCGGGCTCGTGGACAGCATGGAGCGCGCCCTGCACGCCGAGGGGAAGCAGTTGTTTCTCTGCGACTCGCGACAGGATCCCGAGATCGAGGCCGAACAGTTGCAGTCCCTGCTCCAGCGTCAGGTCGATGGCATCGTGATCAGCGCCTGTGATCAGACCAGAAGCCTTCCCGCACTGCGAGCCGCAGCCGACTTGACCCCACTCGTACAACTGGACAGGAGGGTCGATTTTCCGGGGGCTGACTGGATCGGCGTTGACGACGACGAAGCCATGCGCCTGGTCTTGGAGTTCCTGCATAGGTCAGGTGTCAGGTCGGCTGCTTTCGTCAGCAGCGCGATGACCAATTCCTCGACGAGCGAGCGTCTTGCCGGGTTTCGGCGGCATACCGAGCGCCTGGGCATGGAAGTGCGAGAGGGCTGGATCGTCCTCAGGGACTACTCGATTGAGAGTGGAGAGCTCGCCGGACAGTCGCTGCTCGACGGCAGAGGCCCGCGTCCACAATCCGTCGTCTGCGCCGACGACCTCATCGCGATCGGCGTCCTGCGTGCATGTCGCCGGCTGGGCGTCCGCGTCCCCGACCAACTCCAGGTGACAGGCTTCGACGACATCACCTTCGCTGACTACGTCGTCCCGTCGCTGACAAGTGTGGCGCAACCGACGGACAGGATGGCGAGCGAGGCACTCCATCTGCTGCAGGTGGCGTCGTCGCGACAGCCCGAAGACGCCGGCACCCGCATCTCGCTCGCGCCGCGGCTCGTGCTGCGCGAGACCACCGCGGCTGCGGCGCGACGGGACCACGGAGAGGAGCGACGATGAGCAGTGCCGATCAGGAGGGCCGAACGGGAGTCGTCATCGTCGGATCACTCAACGCGGACATCACCGTGTCAACGAGCCGGTTGCCACGCCCGGGCGAGACTGTCCGCGGAAGCAATGCAGCAATCCTGCCCGGTGGAAAGGGGGCGAACCAAGCGGTGGCGGCGGCACGCCTGGGCGCCCGGGTCTCGCTGATCGGTGCGGTCGGTGACGACAGCAATGGGGCGATGCTCATCGCCGCGGCTCGCGACGCCGGGGTCGCGACGGATCGCATCCGGACGGTCGCAGGAGTCGCCACCGGGCTCGCCTTTGTCACCGTCGACGACCGCGGCGAGAACACGATCGTGATCTCGCCCGGCGCCAACGCAAAGATTGATCGGTCGGACGTGCAAGCCAACATCGGCGCGCTCCGAAGCGGCACCGTCCTCGGCCTCTCCTTGGAGGTTGACATCGATGTCGTGACAGAGGCTGCCCGAATCGCCCACACCGCAGGGACGACCGTGCTCACCAATCTCTCCCCGTTCGCGGATGAGGTCGGGTCACTACTGGAAGTCACCGATGTATTGCTCGTCAACGAACACGAGGCGGCGCAACTCGTCGGGAAGCCGGACATCACGGACCAGAGCGTCGCTGCGGCACTGCTGGCACGGGGGATCTCACGGGCGATCGTCACGCTTGGTAGCGACGGTTGCATGGTGATCGATGGAGCCACTCCCGTCGCGCACGTCCCGGCAGTGCCGGTCCGGGTCGTTGATACGACGGGCTGCGGGGATGCCTTCATGGGCGCGGTGTGTGCCCAGCTCAGTGACGGGGCCTCCCTGCTCGACGCAGCACGCTTCGGCGCGAGCGTCGCGGGATATGCGGCCCAGGCACGCGGGGCGCAGCCTTCCTACCCGAATCGACGCGACCTCGAGAACGAGGCGCTCCGGCGTCGCGCTGAATGCGGGTCTGTCAAGGTGTAACTGGGCTGTTGTTTGGGGTCCGTCAGCGGCGGCCCCGTAGACACCGTAATTGTCAGCGTGCACCCGCCGGATCTGGACCAGCAGGTACTCATCAGGGCTGCGCTCGGCATCTGGGCCGCGGCCTGGGCGCTGGAGCGTCTCGTACGGCAGGCCGTGGTTCTGCCCCGCCCCCCATCGGCGAGGCAGAACGCCGGACCCCCACCCGTACGTTGCGCCGAGGACAGCGCGGCCGCAGCGCAGGCCGCGCACACGTCCTCAGCGAGGAACCCGCATGTGTCACAGTGGTTCCGCTCACACGTTAAGGGCCCGGCCCGGCGATCGGGAAGGGACCTAGGTCGCCAATCCCCTCCCTGCCGGAGCACCGCACAGGCGACCGGGAGGCCACGAGGCGCCAACGACGGCGTGCCGGGCACGCCCACTACGCGAACCACCGGCTCCGGCAGCGCCGCGGCTGCTCACGCAGTGCCGGTGGCTCACGCAGTGCCGGCGGCTCACGCAGTGCCGGCGGCTCACGCAGTGCCGCCTGCGCCCCGGATGAACGTCCCCAGACCCGTCCGGTCATAGAAGTCCAGCCTGACGCTCGCCGCCGGCCCGTTCCCGTCCACGGCGAAGATCGCCCCCGCGAGCCCGTTGGCGTTCTCGCCGACCGAGCGGAACGAAAAGGTGTCCCCGGTGTAATGGGTCAGCCGAAGGGTGGTGGGTGCCCCGGCGGGCCCCAGCCGTGCCACGAGTGCTCCGCCGTCCTCGGCGACCGTCAGCGGGCCGTAGTAGGAGTTGGTGTAGCTGCCGACGTACGCACTGTTCGCCCGAGCCGGAGCGACCTGGGCCGGCGGCCGGGAGTAGTCGACTGCGGGCTTCTCGGACTCCGCCATCCCGGCGTAGAGCCCGGCGAAGAATCCGAGCCAATCGACCGTGACGTTCCCGTTCTGGGCGATGTCGAAGAAGCCGCTGCTGATCGCATCGGGGATGCCCTCGGGGTGTCCGTTCGTCAGGACCACGATGCCCAGGTGTTCGCCGGGCAACAGGGCGACCGAGGTCGCTGCACCGAGGTAGAACGCCCCCGCGTGGCTGAGCTGGAGGTGGGCCTTGTCGTCGTAGGAGACGTTCCAGCCCATGCCGTAGAAGTGGGTCCGGCCGCCCGGCGCCGCCGGCTGGCCGGTGACGTTCTGCGGGACATGGGTCGCCTGGAGGGCCGCGGCGTCCACGATCGGCGTGCCGGCGTACGTACCGCCGCCGAGCTGTAGCCGGATCCACGCGGCCAGGTCACGTACGGTCGAGCTGGCCCCGCCGGCCGGTGCCTCGGCATCGGCGTCGCGGGTGTAGCGGGCCACCCAGGTGCGGTCGTCGGCCCGGACGTGCAGGCGCGCTTTGTCGGCAGCGGCCTCGTAGGCGGAATGGCGGTAACTGGTCGACGTCATGCCCAACGGGGTGAACAGGACCCGGTCGGCCAGGTCCTCCCAGGACGTCCCCATCGCCACGGCGCCGGCCACACCGGCCTCGGTGTAGCCGAAGTTGCTGTAGTTGTAGCTGGACCGGAAGGTGTCCAGCGGCTCCTGGTCCAGGTGGCCGAGGATGTAGTCGCGGTCGTAACCGAGATCCTCCAGGAGGTCGCCGGAGCCGGTGTGCAGTCCGCTGCGGTGCGACAACAGGTCGGCGAAGGTGGCGTGGGCGGTCACGAACGGGTCGTGGAGGGCGAACGCCGGGTTGTGCTCGACCACCGGGTCGGTCCAGGCGATCTTCCCCTGCCCCGCCACCGCGGCCAGCACGGTGGAGGCCAGCGGCTTGGAGACCGAGGCGAGCTGGAACACGGTGTCCGGGCCGACCTGCTCCGGCTTGCCCGCCTCCCGTACGCCGAAGCCCTTCAGATAGACGACCTTGTCCTGGTGGACGACGGCCGCGGCGATCCCGGGCACGCCGGTGCGGGTCATGGCGTCCAGGATGAGCCCGTCCAACCGGGCGAGCGCGTGGCTGACGTGCGTGCTGTCCAGGAGCGGTGGGACCTGCTGCGCGGGGGCCGCCAGCAGGGACGGCGAGCCGCCGGGTGCCCCGTCGCCGCCGCAGGCGGACAGCGTCGGCAGGGCGGCCAGCCCGAGCGCACCGGTGCCCAGTGCCTTCAGCACCGAGCGCCGCCCCGGGGCGTTCCGACGTGGGGTGTTGTCGAGATCCTGGACCATCTGACACCTTCTCTGAGAACGGCGACCTGACCGAGGAGCTGCTCGATCGCCAGGGATGCTGGGAGCGGGCCGCACCCGGGGAGGAGCCCCGGGTGCGGTCCGGTCAGTTGTGGTAATAGCCGGTGTACCAATGGCAGCCGTGCAGCGGATTGTGCGGCAACGTCGGGAGGTACTTGTCGGCCCGGATGCCCAGACCGCCCGCCGAGGGGGTGAGATCGGACGTCGAAACGGGGTCGAACATCCGGTGGTAGATGCTCGCAGGCACCGGCTGGGGATAGTTCGTCTTCCCCCACGGGGAGCTGTATTTGATCTTCCCCATCACATAGATCTGGTATTCGGGTCGGGCCATCCACGGGTTGTATTCCGGCGCCAGCCCGCCGTCGTTCTGCTGGAGCCGTGCCACCGTCTCCTCGGGCCACGGGCCTCCGTTGACCGTGAAGATGCCGGCATTGGTGAAGTTCGGTCCGCAGTTGATGTCGCCACCGCCCGAGTAGCCGTAGTACGTGAGGTCGGTGATGGTGCTGATGTCGAGTTGGTAGACACCGAATTCGAGCGGGGCGAGCCCGGTCCAGGACACCCGTTCGGCGGAGCGGAGCGCCGCGGAGTAGGTCGGCGTACCGTACGACGGGTCGTCCGTCGCGTGGCACCAGGCCCAGGTCCCCTGGGGAGCGGCCGGGTCGTCGGCGGTCGTGCAGTTCCAGCTGGTCACGGCCTGGAACTTCGCATAGTCCGCGAGGATCATGTCGGCCTCGCGAGAATAGCCTGCCCGCGTCTCGTCCATCGCCGCCTGGATCTGCTCACCCAATTGGTTGGCCTTGATCGAGATCTGTTCGTACGTGGGGACGTTCGTGTCCTTGCCGTACTGCCCCATCGCGCTGGCTGCCGAGATCGCCCGCGATGCTCCGGCGACCGTTGCGGCGACCATCTTCGTGCTCGAATCCGCCAGCTTCGTCGCATTTCCGAAGCCCATCAGCGATCCGAGGACGCCGACGAACTGATCACCGAACTTCATCCAACTCCACTGGACGTTCGAGTTCTTGTCCACGGCAATCTGGCCGGCCACCCGGTTCGCCGTCGTCTGTGCCTCGGCGGCAGCCCGGGCGTACGGCTTCCCCAAGGCCGCGGCCCTGGCTCTGATCAGTGCGACCTTGGAGAACTCGTCGATCAGTTCCGTCTTGGTCCGGTCGAAGTCGTCCTTCGTGTACGCCGAGGTCGGCTGATAGTCGAACCTGGCCAGGGTGTTGGCGTCACTCGTCCAGTTCTCGTCGACGGATCGCCAGTACGCCTGCCGGATGTCCGGGTCACTCAGTTGGAGTCTCCGCGCGATGTCGGTCATCGCGACCGTGTTGACCTGCGGCCAGGGCTGGGAGGACTGGGGGCCGTACGCCACGTCGCGAAGTCCGTCGACGGGCAGCGGGATCGGCGAGCTGACCGAGGGGCGGAACAGCGACTCGGTGTCGAGCGACATCTCCGTCGACAGGCGAGAGTCGGTCCCGATGTTCTCGGCTCCGGTTCCCTCGCGCGGAGCGGTCGAGGTGCCCGGTCCGACCCAGCCGACGAGGTTGTAGTCGGCACTCGGCGTGGCCGCTGCCCGGTTGAACTGGTCACGGGTGCCACCGATCGCCGCGATCTGCTGGGCGAGGGCGGACATCGTGTCGTAGTGCACGGCGGGCGCGACGGTGATGTTGTGGGCCGAGTCGCCGGGATTGCGGATGGACGACACGACCACGACGTCGCCCGGGTCGGTCGTGCTCAGGCCGGCGAGGTACGTCGTCATCGACACCACGTTGGCGGCCGCGTCGGGGCCGTTGGTGGCGAAGACGGTGTCGTTCTTCTTGCTCAGGGTGAGTTTGTCGTAGACCGCCACGAGGTAGCCGGCACCGCCGTTGAGGGACCGGACGACGTCGTTGGCTGGGTCACCGACCCGGATCCGGAGCGCGCAGTTGGTCGCTGGCTGGTCACAACCGAAGCTGGACCGCGTGTCGATGGTGACGAACTGGTTGGACAGGTAGGTGTAGTTGCCCCACCGGTTCAGCACCATCGGGGCCTGGATCCTCCCACCCTCGTACGTGTCGCTCCACTTGGACTGGACGTTCTTCTGCACCGGCTGGTCACCCGACCCGGTGACGCTGACGATCATCGAGAAGTCGCCCTGGGCGAGGCTGCCGGTCGGGAACCGGGCGGCGTCCGGGTAGGTGTATCCCAGCGGCCCGAGGGTGCCCTGCAACCCCTCACCGGCCACCCAACCGGCGGCCGGATGGTTGGTGACGATCACCCGGTAGTTCAGGTCCGCGCTCCCGTCGACCAGCACCTGGAAATCCTTCGGGAGATCGGCCGCCGTCGCCGTGGAGTACGTACGGCTCAGCTTGACGGTGAGGTCCTGGGTGTTGAGGACCAGCAGCTGCCACTCGGCCTTGGCACCGTGTCCGTCGGTGTACGACGTGCCGGACAGGAAGGGCGCCGGATGAAACGCCGTGCCGACCCGGACGCCGGGACGCCCCGCACCGTCCACCGCCATCGTGTCGAGGGCGACACTCGGGCCCGTCCGGCCCTGGGCCGCGGTGAGGGTCGTGCGCGGCGGCGTGACCGTCCCCAGCGGGACGGTCGGACCGTTGTTCCCACCGTTGTCATTGTTCCCGTGGTTGTTCTTGCCGTTGTTCACCGCGGCGTTGTTCTTGGCCGTGGCCGGCATCCCGTCCTTGGGCGCGGCTGCAGCGGACGTACCGATCATCGCCTGCCCGCCCAGCGCAAGAACGACCATGACGGCGGCCAACGACCGCCGCACTCCTCTGCTCCGCATGGAGACCCCTCCCGTTCGTGTCACGGGCCAGCCGGCGCATGGTGGCCCGCGCAGCACGCTACGGAGGCGACCGCGGACGGGGAATGGACCTGGGTCGCCAGTCTCCTCATGGTGCGGGTCTTCGCTCGACGCGAGGCGTCAGCTCCCGCTGAGGTAGCGCATCACCGCAAGCACTCGTCGGTGCGAATCGGAGTCGACCGGCAGATTCAGCGCGTCGTAGATCCGCGACGTGTGCTGGACAACGGCCTTCTCGGTGAGGAACAGCTCGGCGGCGATCCGGGCGTTGCTGCGCCCTTCCGCCATCAGCGCGAGCACCTGTTGCTGCCGCGGGGTCAGCGAGCGTACGGCCCGGTCAGAAAGCCTGGCGCGCGCGACCATCACGGCGACGACGTCCGGATCGAGCGCCGTTCCGCCGGCCACCACCTGACGGAGATCACCGAGGAACGTGTCCACGTCCGCGATCCGCTGCTTGAGCAGATAGCCCACCTTGCCGTGGGGCGAAGCGAGCAACTCGTTCGCATAGCGGCGCTGGACGTGCTGGGACAGCACCACCACGGCGATCTCGGCGTGCTTCCTGCGGATCCGCAGCGCCGCCTGCAGCCCCTCGTCGGTGTGGGTCGGCGGCATCCGGATGTCGGTGATGACCAGGTCCGGACGGCACCGGTCGACAGCCTCCTCCAGCGTGGTGGCGTCGGGTGTCACAGCGACGACCTGCAGTCCGCCCTCTTCCAGCAGCAGGTGCAGTCCGCGGCGGAGCAGCGTCTCGTCCTCGGCAATGATCACCCGCACGGCAATGCCACCTCGATCCGTGTTCCCTGTCCCGGCTCGCTGGCGATGGTCAACCGTCCGCCGAGGACGTCGATCCGGTCCGTCATGCCTCGCAGACCGCGGCCTCGACCGGGGTTCGCGCCGCCCACCCCGTCGTCCGACACCTCGATCCGCAGCCAGCCGTCGTCCGAGATCAGGCGGACCGAGGCGCGCGATGCCTGCGCGTGCTTCACGGTGTTCGTCAACGCCTCGGCGGTGACGAAGTAGGCGGTGCTCTCCAGCGCCGACGACGGCGAGATCTCCCCGATGCTCAGGACGAGCGTGGTCGGGATGGGCATCCGGTCGGCGAGGTCCTCGACAGCGGCGCCGAGGCCGTGCTCGACCAATGCCGCCGGCATCACGGCCGCCACCAGCTGACGCAGATCGGCCGCCGCTGCGTCGATCCGTTGGCGCAGCTGGGTCGCGCGTCCTCCGGACGCCGTGTCGGTCCCGGCGGCGTTCGCCAGTTGCTGAGCCTCCAGCGCCAGCAGCACCAGCTGCACCTGCAACCCGTCGTGGAGGTCCTGGGCGATCCGCCGTCGTTCGCGGTCACCGGCATCCACCAGCCGCTCCCGGGAGAACTGCAGGGCACGCTGGCTCTCCCGCAGCTCGGCCGTCAGCCGTTCCCTGTCCACGGCGATGGCGATCACCTGTCCCGCGGTCCGCACCAGCTCCGGGTCCGCGATGAGTTGGGAGTCATAGTGGACAGCACCGACGGTCCGGCCGTCCAGTTCGATCGGGACGAAGCCCCGCGCAGGCCCCGTGTCCGGAACGATCGGGACGCCACGATCGTCGACGAAGATGCGTTGCCGCGCGACCCAGAACGACAGGGCCAGGGACGGATCGCCCAGGGCCCGTGACAGGGCGCGGGTCAGCGCCGGCCGGCTCCCGTCCGAGGCGCTCAGCCAGGCGCCGAGTTCCTCCAGTTCGCCGGTCCTGGCGAAGCCTCCGCGCAGCATGCCGAACACGAACACGAACGGAACGCCGCCGAGGACCAGCAGCTGCCACGCCGCCCGGCCTTCGGCACTCAGCCCGAACACCGGTGTCAGCACCAGCGAGCTCACGGGGATGAAGAGAGCCGCGCCGACCCCGTAGGTGAAGAGCGGGGCGAGAACGCGGCGACCGGCGGCATCCGTTCGCACCAGCCGTCCGATCAGGACAGCCGCGGTCGACACCATGACCCCGGCGCCGACGAGCTGCTGGAATCCCATGCCGAGCGCCCGGGCAGTGGGGTCGTCCGCCAGGAAGAGGACCTGCGCGCGGACGGTCGGATCGAAGACGTACTTGGGCGCCTGGAGGACGAGCGAGGTGACGTACGCCGCCGCCACCGTCGCCACCGGCACCGGGCCGATCAGTCGCCCGGACGGGAAGGCGAGCAGCAGGTGCACCAGGACGGCGAGGATGAGGGTCGCACCGACCGTGCCGACGGCGACCAGTCCCGGCACCCCGGTGGCCTGCAGGCTGCCGATCCAGACGGCCAGTCCACCGAACAGGATCACCGCACCGAGTCGATTGCTCGGGCGCCGGTACCAGGCGCGGAGCCCGGCGCCGAGGTAGGCGAGGCACACCGCAGGGAACAACAGCAGGACGCCGCCCCCGGCGTCGCGCCACGGCAGGAGGGCCGTCTGCACGCCAACCAGTCCCAGACCGGAGCACAGGATCACCAGCAGCGCCCGATCGAGCGAACGGGCAAGATTGGGCCGTACGACGACGGGGCGCATGAACGGCAATCTAGCCTCACCCCACGCGTGGAGCGCCACCGTCGGCCCGGTGAGCGCTCGGGTCGTCGCCGGGGCCGCCACGTCAGGACTTGGGATTGGGCGTGAAGGCGTGCCCGGTGGCGGCGGAGACCGCGGTGAAGATCCGCACCGCCGGATCCATGCAGGGCAGCCCCTTGGGAGTGTCCGGCAGGGTCTTCGACGCGGTGCATCCACCGGAGGGGATGTCGCTGTTGGCCAGCACGACCACCGTGGTGTCGTTGGTCGTGTCGTAGAACAGTGTCGTGTTGTAGCCCGGCAGCTCCCCGGTGTGGCCCACCCACCCGTCGATGCAGCCGACAGCCAGGCCGTAACCGGCCGTGCCCGGGAAGGAGGACAGCCGGTCCACCTGTGCCGTGGTGTCGAGGAGCCCCTGGCCGGTGCCGAGGGCCCGCCCGTACACCAACAGGTCGTCGACCGACGAGACCATCTGGCCGGCGGTCCAGGCCCAGGTCGGGTTCCAGTCGGTCGTGTTGATCGGGGTCGTCGACCCGTCGGGGGTGCCCTGCAGAGTGAATCCGCTGGCGTGCGGCGCGGGCAGCGAGTCCGAGGCGCTCGGCATCGACGTCGTCGACAGCCCCAGCGGAAGGAGCACCTGCTCCGTGAGGACGTCGGCGTACGGCTTGCCGGTGACCTTCTCGATGACCTTGCCGAGCAGGATGGTGTTGGTGTTGGAGTAGTCGAACTTCGCCCCCGGGGCGAACTGCGGCGGCAGGGCGAGGCCGACGGCCAGCAGCTCGTCCGGCGTCCAGGTCCGCTGCGGGTCAGCGAACAGCTTGTCCGTGAAGGCCTGGTCCAGCGTGTAGCTGGCGATCCCGCTGGTCATGGTCAACAGCATCCGCAGGGTGACGTCCTTGCCGTTCGGAACGCCCGGAACGTACGTGCTGATGGGGTCGTCCAGCGTCAGCTTGCCCTGCTGGGCGAGCTGGAGGACGAGCGTGCCGGTGAAGGTCTTGGTGACCGATCCGATCCGCTGGTGGACATCGGTCGTCATCGGGGCCTTCGTGGTCGGATCAGCCACCCCGTACGCCTTCGTCCACGTCCCCTGCGGACTCCGGACCGCCACGACGGCACCCGACGTGGCGGCCGCCGTGAGGCCCTCGGCGGCCGCGGCATCCAGCGCCGCTGCGGTCTCCGCGGGCATCACCGCCGTGGCCCGGGCCGAGGGCGTACGCACCGCGACGGCTTGTGGATCGGCGACGCAGCCGGTAGGGGCGGACGTGGTCGCCGTTGACGGCCGGCCCGCAGCATTCTCCGACCGAGCGGACGGAACCGCAGCGCACGCCGCCAGGAGGATGACGAGCACACCAGCCGAGACTGCGCGGACGAGGAAGCTCCGGCGGATCACAGGGGGTCTCCGTTCGATCGGTCGAGGTGCCGCCACGGCACATCGACCCCATCGTGTCCGGTGGGCGGTCCGCCGTCGATAGACCTGAGTCCCCAGTGGCCACCGTGCGCACCGAAGACCCAGGCACCCGGAACGACGATCGGCCCCGATTCCTGAGGGAGTCGAGGCCGATCGTTCCGCGTCGTTACGCGGATCTGGTACACCGCCAGGGACTTGAACCCTGAACCCGCTGATTAAGAGTCAGCTGCTCTGCCAGTTGAGCTAGCGGTGCGCGCGAAAAGAAACACTAGCAGCCACCTCGACCGTCACCCAAATCGAACGACAGCCGGCGGCTCCGTCCGGGAACGTATCCCGATCCACACCGGCATGAACAGCTGCCTCCTCCGCGACGATGCCAGCCGCTTGCGGAGACCACGACCTTTGTTGAAGACGAAACCTTCGGTAGCATCACACAGGCAGACGTAGGGACGGGAATCGATGGGTCATCGCGACAAGCACTCCGTGGCGCGTGCCACGTCGCCGATTCCGCTGGTGATGGCCATGACCGTGCTGGCGGGGCTGAGCGGGCCCGGGACGTGGGGTCCCGCGCCTTGTCGCTCCCTGCTGTCAGGACTCTGGTCCTTCGGGCGCGGAGTCCGGGTCAGCATCACGTATCCGGTCTGCGGGGTGAGTCTGCATGACCTCGGGTCGGCGGTCATCCGGTCGGGCCCTCTCGCATGGACCATCTGTCTGGGAACCCTGGTGGTCGGGTTCATCACCCTGCTCAACGTCACCGGTCTGGGTCTGGCTGTCCTGCGGTTGCGGCGCCGGGTCCGCGGCTGGTTCGCGAAGCGGCTGGGTCTGCGCCTGCCGGAACCGACGCTGCCGCTCGTATCCTCCCCGCCCCAGCCCTTCAGCTTCGTGGCGGCCGACTCGCGGTCGACCATCGCCGGGCGAACCCCGCATCGCCGGGGTCCTCCCGCACTCCTCGTGAACGCGTGAGCCCGCGCCACCTCGTCCCCCCGTTCGAGTGGCGCGGCTGATCATCATCCCCTGTCGTCGACGCCGCACCCTGGCGTCACCCCGGGAGGGCGCGGCCTTGCCTGCCACCGCCCTGATTCCCATCTCGCAGCCTTACGAAGGACCGCATCAACCATGCCCACGAACACCCCATCGAACCGCGCCTCCTCGGCCCCTCCCACCGGGAACCGCCGCCAGCAACTGGCCGCACAGGCCGCGCAGGCCGAGCGTGACCGGACCATCCGCCGAAGGGTCGGACTCGCCCTCCTGGTCGCCGTCCTCGCGGCAGCGATCTTCGCGGGAGTCTGGCTCGGCGGCTCGGCCATCTCGTCGCGCTCGACCGCAGCGACAGCCTCCTCCGGGGCCCAGGACAACGGCGTCATCACGGTCGGCTCCGCCACCGCACCGGTCCGTGTCGAGGTCTACCAGGACTTCATGTGCCCCTACTGCGGCCGCTTCGAACGAGCCAACGGCGATGACGTCGCCCACCTCGTCGCGGACGGCACCGTACGCCTGGAGCTCCACCCGCTGTCATTCCTCGATCCCTCGTCGCAGGGTTCGCAATACTCCACCAGATCGGCCAACGCCTTCGTCACGGCGGCCAAGGCCGACCCCCAGCACATCCTCGCCTTCAACAGCGCCCTCTACGCCAACCAGCCGGCCGAAGGCACGCCGGGGCTGACCGACCAACAGCTCGCCCAGCTCGCGGTCGGTGCCGGCATCGACCCGGCAGTGGCAGGGAGCTTCACCGCAATGACCTACCGCGGATGGGTCCAGGACGGCACCACGAAGGCTTTCGCCGACGGGATCAACGCCACCCCGACGATCAGGATCAACGGCACCACATGGACCGGAGATCCGTACACCCCCGGCACGATCAAGGCGGCGATCCAGGCGGCCCCGCATGAGTGAGACGCGGACCGACGAGCCGATATCCCGTGCGGAGATCCGCCGGGCGGAGCCGGGCAGGCAGGTGCTGTTCGTCACGATGCTGGTCTCGGCTGCACTGAGCCTTCTCGCATCGTTCGTGCTGTCGGCCGACGCAGTCAGGCTGGCCGCCGATCCGCACGTCGCATTGTCGTGCAACATCAACGCGACCATCAGCTGCGGCACCGTCGGGACGTCGTGGCAAGCCAGCCTCTTCGGCTTCCCGAACGCGTTCCTGGGCCTGATCGCCGAGCCCGTGGTGATCACCCTCGCCGTGGCCGGCCTCGCCGGCGTACGGTTCCCGCGCGGCTTCATGCTCGCGGCCCAGGTCGTGTACCTGCTCGGCTTCCTCTTCGCCTACTGGCTGTTCTTCGAAGCGGTCTTCGACATCGGGGCACTGTGCCCATGGTGTCTGCTGGTCACCCTCTCGACGACGGGGGTGTTCGCCTCGATGACGAGACTCAACATTCTGGACAACAGCCTCTACCTGCCGACCCGCGTCCAGGCAAGGCTCCTCCGCGGGCTGCGCTGGGGTCTGGAC
The DNA here is from genome assembly GCF_033110965.1 of Raineyella sp. LH-20. Lineage (NCBI taxonomy): Bacteria > Bacillati > Actinomycetota > Actinomycetes > Propionibacteriales > Propionibacteriaceae > Raineyella > Raineyella sp. LH-20. The sequence goes on from NZ_CP137003.1 coordinate 3,586,484, forward strand.
CGGCTCATCGTCGGGCTGTGGCTCGTCGCCCTGGTGATCGTCATCGTCGTCCACTACGGGGCCGCACTCGTCGCGTAATACCCGGACCAGCATCGTGGGCGGCGTCGGGAACGGCGCCGCCCACCCGCGAACCGGTCATGCCGGACACCGAGACCGAGGTGCCGGGCACCGAGGCTGAGGTGCCGGGCACTGAGACCGAGGTGCCGGAGGCCGACGCTGCGGTGCCGGACACCGATGTTGCCGTGCCGGACACCGAACGGACATCGGCCTCGACTCCCGAGGGAGTCGAGGCCGATCGTTCCGCGTCGTTGCGCGGATCTGGTACACCGCCAGGGACTTGAACCCTGAACCCGCTGATTAAGAGTCAGCTGCTCTGCCAGTTGAGCTAGCGGTGCAGGCGACTGGAAACTCTAGCAGCCCACCCGGCCCACACCAAATCGCCGGTCAGAGGTCCACATCGCCGGTCAGAGGTACAGACCGGTGGCGGCCACATCGCCCTCCTCGGCGCTCACCGCGTGCAAGTCGCGCTCCCGGAGCAGGATGTAGTCGCGACCCTTGAGCTCGACCTCGGCACGGTCCTCGGGATCGTAGAGCACCCGGTCACCGACCTTGACGGAGCGTACGTTCGGGCCCGAGGCGACGACCGCCGCCCAGCTGAGCCGCTTGCCGATCGCGACGGTCGCCGGGATGACGATGCCACCGCCGGAGCGCCGCTCCCCCGCCTCACCCTCGGTGGACACCAGCACCCGGTCGTGCAGCATCCGGATCGGCAGGCCGCGCTCGACGGCTCCACCGACCGCCCCGGACATGGTCTCGGACGTGTTGTCGGGCAACGTGTCAGGCCTTCTTCACGGTGGTCGCGGCGGGTCCGGCGGTGAGCGCGGCAGCCTGCTTGCGGGCGACCCGCAGCGCCTTGCGCTTCTGGCCGCCGCGGACGATGCCGCGCAGCGTGGCGACGGTGACCAGGACACCCACCGCCGCACCGGCGATCATGGTCACCCGGTCGATGCGTACGCCGTTGTCGTCGACGAACTGACCCTTGACAGCCTTGACCTGGGCATCGGCGAAGGCCTTCGCCTGGTCGATCGTCTGGTTCTTGATGGTCGTCGGGTGCACTTCCTTGGCCAGCTGCTCGATGGAGGCCTCCAACCGGGCGCGGGCCTCGGCGATCTCCGCCTTGATCTGCGACTCGGTGCGGGGGTACAGGCGCTCGCGGGTCTCGGTGGCCACTGTGACACTCCTCAGTCGGTGATGGGTGCGTACGCGCATCAGAAGCCCGCGAGGGCGCCCCGGCACCGCGTACGGCCGAACGGGGACAGCCTATTGCAGCCCGGGTGCCACCACTACCACTGCAGACGATCCCGGGCACCACCGGGCGCGGGTCCGCCGTACGGCACCCCTGCCGACGCTCTCCCGCCGATCCGCGCCACACGGACCCCACGGCGCCGTCGACGATCAGCCGCGGATCCGGGCGACCACCGCCTCCCCGAGCGCGGCCAGCGCGTCGGCCAGCCGACTCATCTGGGAGGTGACCGACCGATCCGACTCGGCCTGGGAGGCGATGAACGCGCCGTCGAAGCCGGCGATGCCGAAGTAGTCCAGCTCATCAGCCACGGCCCGGGCGACGGTGGGCCCCTCCGCGGCGAAGGCGGAGCGGATCATCTCGTTCATGTACGCCCGGCCCTCGGCCCGGACGTCATGAATGATGTCGGCCACCTCAGCCTCGACCGCCTCACTGCTGAGGATCAGCAGCATGTGCAGCCGCAGGAAGTCCGGGTTGGCGGCGAAGACCTCTCCGGTGCGCTGCAGGTACCAGGCCAGCCGGTCCCGCGGCTCGCCCCCCTCGGGGGGCTCCGCGTGGGCCGTACGCATCCCGTCGAAGAAGCCCTGGGCGCCACGGGCCATCACTGCCGAGAGCAGGCCGCCCTTCGAGTGGAAGTGGTGGTAGATGGCGCTTTTCGGCACACCCGCCTCCGCGACCAGCGCGGAGATCGACGCACCGGCGTAGCCGCGTGCCGCCATCACCCGCGAGGCCGCGTCGAGGATCTCCTCCCGCGAGCGTTCACCGCGCCGATTCCCGGCGTGTCCGTTGTTCACCGGGCGAGCATAGGCCTTCCCGGTGCCCCACGGGCGTGCGTCACACCGTCGAACACAGGGGTTGACGAGACGGTCGCCACATGTGACCTTAGTCACTATTGAACGGAACGTTCGGTCCAAAACTGGTCCGGACATCACCTCGATGGGGAGCACATGACACAGCGGTACGACAACGACGTCGCCGTCATCGGCTACGGGCCGACCGGCCTCGTCGGCGCGCTCACGGCGGCCACCAAGGGCGCCGGCGTCGTCGCGTTCGAGCGCGACAAGGACATCTACAGCCGGGCCCGGGCCGTCACGGTCAACGACTGGACGATGCGGATCTTCCAGGATCTCGGCATCGACGAACGGATCGAGAAGGTCATCGAGCCGCAGCGCGCACTGCGCTGGGTGACGTACGACGGCCAGGAGGTCATGCGGGTGCAGCACCCGCCGTCGGCCCTCGGCACGCGGAACGCCAAGCCGCGGTTCTACAACATCTATCAGCCGACCATGGAGGCCGAGCTGCGCCGCTGCGGCGAGGCCCTCGACAACCTCGAGGTGCGCTACGGCACCGAGGTGATCGGCCTGGAGCAGGACGCCGACGGCGTCACCATCACCTCGCGCGACCGGGAGACCGGCGCCGCCAGCACCACCCGGGTGCGCTACGTCATCGCCGCCGACGGTGGCTCGTCGGCGGTGCGCAAGATGCTGGACATCCCGATGACGGGTGACACCGTCCCGACGCTGTGGATCGTCATCGACTGCAAGGCGCTGCGCTGGTGGCCCGACCGTGACTTCCTCACCTTCTGGACCGACAAGGATCGGCCGGTCGTCGACATCGCCCTGTCCGCGGGCAACCACCGCTGGGAGATCCCGCTGCAGCCCGACGAGACCGAGGCCGACTTCCCGACCAGCGCCGAGGTGTGGCCGCTGCTGGAGGCGATGGGCAAGACCCACCAGGACGTCCAGATCCTCCAGCACGCGTTCTACCGCCACCACGTACGGGCCGCCGAGACCTGGCGCAAGGGCCGGGTCTTCCTCGCCGGCGACGCCGGCCACCTGATGCCGCCGTGGGCGGGCGCGGGCATGCAGTCCGGCATGCGTGACGGCCACAACCTGGGCTGGAAGCTGGCCCGCGTGCTGCGTGGCGAGCTGGGTGAGGAGTGGCTCGACACGTACGAGGCCGAACGTCGCCCGAACGTGGCGTTCTTCACCGACCTCGCCGTCGGTCTGGGCCGGGTGATCAAGCAGGAGGCCGGCGCCGAGGAGATCGCGGCGATGAACACGGTGCCGGAGGGCACCGTCACCCCGTTCGAGCCGCCGCTGATCGCTCCCCCGGTGCTGGCCGGCGGGTGGCTGCGCGGCCCGCTCGGTGACGCGAGCATCATTGGCCGGATGCTGCCGCAGCCGACCGTCGGTGACACCGTGGGCCGGATGGGCCGCGCCGACGAGCTGCTCGGCGACGACTTCGTCCTGCTCGGCGCCGATGTCGACCCGGCGACGCTGCTCACCCCGGCCGAGAAGGCGGAGTGGGATGCCCTGGGCGCCCGCTACCTCGCCGTCCGTCCACGGGACGCCTACACCGAGGGGCCGGACGAGCTGGTCGACCTGCAGGGTGTGCTGCTGGCCTGGTTCGAGCGCTACGGCGTGCGCGCCGTCGCCGTACGGCCCGACAAGTTCGTCGCCGCGGCCGACACCAGCGGCCTCGCCGTCCCGGCCCTCTGATCGCCCGATCGGCTCGAAGGAGAGACATCATGACCGGAGTCAAGGAACTCGCGTACGTCGTCTACGAGGCCGGCGATCTGGCTGACTGGGAGCACTTCGGTGCCGACTTGCTCGGCATGCAGGTGGCCGACCGGGACGCCGACGAGCTGCGGCTGCGCACCGATGAGAAGGCCTACCGCTGGCTGGTCCAGCAGGGTCCCGCCGATGATCTGATCGCATCGGGCTATCAGGTCGAGAGCGACGCCGCCCTCGGCGACATCATCGACCGGGTGCGGGCCGCCGGGCTCGCCGTCACCGAAGGCGATGCCGCCCTGGCCGCTGCCCGCCAGGTCGAGCGGATCGCGATCACCGCCGATCCGATGGGCAACCGGGTCGAGCTGGTCACCGGCTTCGCCGATGCCGAGACGCCGTTCCGTTCCGACGTCCTGCTCGGCGGTTTCGTCACCGGCGCCGGCGGCGCGGGCCACCACGTGCTGTTGTCCAAGGGCGTCTCCCGCGCGGACTATCTGGCCTTCTACCAGGACCTGCTCGGCTTCACGATCAGCGACCGGATCGTTGAGGAGCTCGCTCCCGGCATCGTCGCCGACCTGATCTTCCTGCACTGCAACCCGCGCCACCACACCCTCGCGCTGGGTGACATGCCGCACCCGAAGAAGACCCACCACTTCATGCTGGAGGTCACCGACATCCGCGACGTCGGCCTCGCGTACGACCGGTGCCTGGACGCCCACCAGCCGTTCGAGATGACGCTCGGCATGCACCCCAACGACAACATGTTCAGCTTCTACGTCCGTACGCCGTCCGGTTTCGCCGTCGAGTACGGCTGGGGCGGCCTGTTGATCGACGACGACACCTGGCAGGTGCAGACCCTCGACCGGCTGCACTCCTGGGGCCACCGCCCCCCGGAGGTCGTCCAGGATCTGCTCAGCCGCACCCTCTCCCCCACCGAGCCCCAGGAAGTGAGCCAGTGATGACCCTGCTCGAATCCGACATCGCCAAGGACGTCCAGACCCCCCACTGGCGGATCCACTACAACGAGGCCGGCACCGGTCACCCTGTCGTGCTGCTGCACGGCGGCGGCCCCGGCGCCACCGGGTGGAGCAACTACTCGCCGAACATCGAGGCGCTGTCGCGGCACTTCCGGGTGATCGCCCCCGATCTGCCCGGCTGGGGTGACTCCGACGAGGTCGACTTCCTGGCGTACGACCCGATCGACGCGGTCTGTGAACTCCTCGATGCCCTCGGCATCGAGCAGGCCGCCTTCGTCGGCAACTCGATGGGCGGCCACACCTCACTACGGATGGCGATCGAACGACCGGAACGGGTCTCGCACCTGATCACCATGGGCGCGCCGATCCAGATGGGGCCGTTCCTCTTCGGCGCCGGCGGCGGACCGTCGGAGGGTCTGACGATCATGTACCAGGGCTACTCCGACGCCAGCCCCGAGGCGATGAAGCGGCTCGTCGAGATCATGGTGTACGACCGGGCGCGGTTCGCCACGCCGGAGCTGTGCGAACAGCGCTCGGCCGCCGCACTGGGCCATCCGCAGCACCTGGCCAACATCGCGCGGGTCGCGCCCAAGGCGCCGATCCCGATCTGGGCCGATCTCCGCACGCTGGCCTCGATCACGGCGCCGGCGCTGCTGATCCACGGTCGCGATGATCGGGTGGTCTCCTTCGAGTCGACCCTGTTCCTCGCGGCGAACATCCCGGACTCGCGGGCGCACATCATCAACCGTTGCGGTCACTGGGCCCAGCTGGAGCATGCCGCCGAGTTCAACCGCCAGGTGATCGAGTTCGTCACCCACCACTGAGCGGTCCTGGCCGGGTGCTTCCGTCGGCGCCCGGCCAGGGTCCGTCGGGCCTCGGCACGGTCGGGGTCCGGCCAGGGTCCGTCGGGCCTCGGCACGGTCGGGGTCCGGCCAGGGTCCGTCGGGCCTCGGCACGGTCGGGGTCCGGTCGGACGCCGGCCCGGTCAGGTTCCCTCGGGTTCCTGCTCGGCGCGTTCGATCCGGGCTGCCTCGCGGCGGCGATGTTCGCGCGCCATCGCCGCCGTCGCGTACGGCGAATAGCGGGGCACCCAGCGGGCCATCGCTCCGGCCGCGCCGAGTCCGATCAGGCCGGTCGCCGAGATGCCGATCCCGAGGGTGGCGACCGCCACGCCGGCAGCGGGCAGCAGCGGTCCCACGGCGTTGCCGGTGTCGCTGATCAACCGCCAGATGGACAGGAAGGTCGTCCGGTTGTCCGGCGGCGCGACATCGGCGCCGAGCGTCATGATGATCCCCGACCCGATGCCGTTGCCGAGACTCATCACCACTGCGGCGATGCCCAGGGTGACCACGTGGTGGGTCAGTGGGAGGACCATCATGCCCGCTCCGAGCAGGATCATCGACGGGATGCCCACCCACAGCCGACCGAGTCGGTCCATCACGTGGCCCGACGGGTAGAAGAGCGACATGTCCACCGCGTTGGCCACCCCGAAGATCAGGCTCGTCGCCGTGGCCGACAGGCCGATGTGATCGGCCCACAGCGGCAGCACGGTCTGTCGTGCGGCCCGCACCGCGCCGACGGCGAACGCCGCCAGGCCCAGCGTGAGGAACAGTCGGCGGTGCTGCCCGAACATCGCCAGGGTCGTCGATCCCCCACGATGGGCCGGCGGGCGGTCGTTGGCCTTGTCTTCGTCCGGCACCACCGCGAGCAGAATGCCGGTGACGAGGGTCGCCCCGATCGCGACTCCGAACGCGGCACGCAGCCCCCAGATCGCGATGGCCGCGGCCCCGATGAACGGGCCGATGAAGAGCCCCACGCGGTGGGACCCGGCGAGGGTGGACAGGGCGCGGGCGCGCAGGTGGACGGCGACCACCTCGGAAACGTACGTCTGCCGGGCGAGGTAGAAGACCGCGCTGCCGAGACCGATGAGCAGCTGGCCGGCGGCGAGGGCCCACAGTGACGGCACCGACCAGGAGAGCACCAGCGCGACGGCCGTCGCGGCCGTGGCGATCAGCATCGCCCGTCGGTCGCCGACCCGGTTGGCCAGCCACGCCGCCGGCACGTCACCGACGATGCGGCCGATGCCGAGGGCCGACAGAATGACACCGGCCATGCTCGCGGACGCACCCTGGTCCAGGGCCACCAGCGCCAGGACCGGGGCGAGCGCGCCGTTGCCGATCTCGTACACCAGCGCTGGAATCAGGGCGGAGGGGGCGATTCGACGGAGCACCGCTCCACTGGTTTCAAGTGTGCCGCTCATCGCGGGTCATGTTACCGCCTGCCGCGCAGGACGATGTGATGCGCGTCTCATTTCGGGTGGTGTCGGGCACACCGCTCGCTACCTACCCGCATCGTGGTGTACCTGCACACGCCGTACCCGCATCCTGGTGACCCCATTAGGGTGGTCGTCATGGACAACAAGCTGGAGACCGGCGCCACCGCCCCGGCGTTCACTCTGCTCGACGCTGACGGTGTCGAGGTGTCACTCAGTGACTTCGCCGGCCGGCGGGTCATCGTCTACTTCTACCCGGCCGCGATGACCCCGGGCTGTACGACCGAGGCCTGCGACTTCACCGCCCTCCGCCCCGATCTGGAGACCGCCGGCGTCGCCGCCGTGCTGGGCATCTCGCCGGACAAGCCGGAGCGGCTGGCGAAGTTCCGCGACAAGGAGTCGCTCACGGTCACCCTGCTCTCCGACCCGGACCGCACAACCGCGGCGGCGTACGCAGCGTACGGCGAGAAGATCAACTACGGCCGGGCGCTGATGGGCATCATCCGCTCCACCTTCACCGTCGATGTCGACGACGACGGGGTGGGCACCATTGCGGATGCCAAATACAACGTACGGGCCAAGGGGCATGTCGAGCGGCTGCTGAAGGACCTCACCGTCTGATCGCAGCGGTCCCGACGGGCCGGACGATCCCAGCGGCCCCGACGGACCGGACGATCCCAGCGGCCCCGACGGACCGGACGATCCCAGCGGCCCCGACGGACCGGACGATCCCAGCGGCCCCGACGGACCGGACGATCCCAGCGGCCCCGACGGACCGGACGATCCCGACAAGCCGCGGATCCCGACAAGCCTCGCGGTGAACCGGCCGGACGGCGGATCCGGCCGGTTCACCGCTGGCGCGCGGGCGAGGGCAGACGCCGAGCTCAGGCACAATGGTCAGTGCTCCGGCCGGAGTGGTGGAACTGGCAGACACGCAGGATTTAGGTTCCTGTGCCGCAAGGCGTGAGGGTTCGAGTCCCTTCTCCGGCACTCGCCGGCCGTCTACTCGGCGTGAAACACCGACCATTCTCAGGCTCCCCGACCACTCTCAGGCTCGCCGACGCTCCGCGGCAACACCGACCGAATACGGGGGAATACGGTCGGGGGAACCGACCAACGTCGGGCTCCGCGAGAATCGTCGGCCTCCGCGAGAATCGTCGACCTCCGCGAGAATCGTCGACCTCCGAAGAGCCATCGACCTCCGGGGAACCATCAACCTCCGGTTAATCACCGGCCCCCCAAGAACCATCGGCCCCGCAAGAACCATCGGCCCCACGAAAACCATCGGCCCCACGAAAACCATCAGCCCCACGAAAACCATCAGCCCCACGAAAACCATCAGCCCCACGAAAACCATCGGGGACCTCGAACGGCGCCGAGGCGGCTCCGGGCGCCTGACCCGATGACCCGACCGACGCGGGCGTACGGCCTCCCGCCGACCATCGGCTCCCCCGCGAGGCCGCAGGTCGTCCGGGCCACCCGGCGGGGGCGCCCCTGCGCGCCGACCCTGGCCAACTTCGCGGTCCAGCCGGAGCTGGGCGCGGCCGGGTCAGCCCTGCGCGCCGACCCTGGCCTCCTCCTCGGCGGACGTCTCGCCCTTGTCACCCGTCAGGGCACCGTACGTGAGACCGGCGATCGCCGCGCCGACCAGCGGGGCGACGATGAACAGCCACACCTGGGACAGCGGGCCGGCACCCCCGAACCAGGCCACGCCCAGCGAGCGGGCGGGGTTGACCGACGTGTTGGTGACCGGGATCGAGATCAGGTGGATCAGCGTCAGCGTCAGGCCGATCGCCAGCGGGGCGAATCCTTTGGGAGCCTTCGCGGACGTGACGCCGAGGATCACCCACAAGAACACCGCGGTCAGCACGACCTCGGTGACAGCAGCCGCGGCCAAACCGTACCCGTTCGGCGACAGCGCACCGTAGCCGTTGGTGGCGAAGCCCGACTGGACCGCGTCGAATCCGTCCCGGCCCGAGGCGATGACGAAGAGGACGCCGCCGGCCACGGTGGCACCCACCAGCTGGGCCAGCCAGTACGGCACGACCGCGGCCCACTCGACCCGCCGGGCGAGAGCGCAGCCGAGGGTGACGGCCGGGTTGAAGTGACCGCCGGAGATGTGCCCCAGGGCGTACGCCCCGGTGAGCACCGTGAGGCCGAACGCCAGGGCGACGCCGACGAAGCCGATGCCCATGTTGACGCCTTCCGGCGCGAGCACCTTGGCAGCGAGCACGGCCGACCCGCAGCCACCGAGGACCAGCCAGAACGTGCCCAGGAATTCCGCCCACAGGCGCTTGCTCATCGTTGGGTTGTGCATGGTGATTCTCCCTTCTGCCGCGCCGGGAAGGCGGGCTTGGCCTCACCCTAGGGAGCGGAAGGTTCGCGATCCGGGCTCGTCAGCGCCACGGCCGACGAGAATCGGCGTTGTCACAGCGAATCAGCAGCCGTCGAAGATGTCGCACAGCATCACGCCAGGGACGGGCGGCGGCCAGACCACGGTGGCCCATTCGTGGGCGACGATCGGTCGCAACTGACCGATGTCGGCGGGCGATCCGGCCAACACGTGGAGCTGGCTGTGGTGTTGCTCGATCCCGGCCATCACCCGGTCGACCACCGTCCGACAGTCGACCGTCAGGCCGATCTCGTCGTCGGGCACGCCGCGCCAGTGGTAGAGACTCGTCGGGTCGAACGGCGGCAGGTCCAGGGCACGCCGGCGCTGCTGCCAGCGGTCGAACTCGCTCTGCGGCAGGACATGGTGCAGGAGACGTCGAAGACCCGGGCAGCCGTCGGCCCGGAGACGGGCGAAGGCGGCGTCGACAGCGGCCCCGACCGCGATGTGGTCCGGATGACCGGTGACGCCGTCCGGTCCGAAGGTCGCGACCACCTCGGGCGTCTCGGACGCGAGGACAGCGGCGACCCGGTCGACGAGGTCGGCGTGAGGGATCTCGGCCAGTCGGCCGTCCGGAAGGCCGAGCCATTCGAGACGATCCGGCGGACGACCGACGGCGCGCCACGCGGCGACGCACTCGTGCCGCCGGATCACGCCCAGTGACTCCCGGGTCGCCGGGAAATCGTCCCGGATGTGGCCCGCTTCGCCGTCGGTGGCCTGGACGAGGACGAAACGGAAGCCGTCTTCTCGGGCGTGTTTCGCCACGGTGCCCGCCCAGGTCAGGGCGTCATCATCGGGATGGGCCACCACGACCGCGAACGTGCCGGTCATGGCACCAGGATGCCACCGCCACCCCGAAAAGTGACCTACCTCACACCGGGATGGGTCTCGGCGGCTCCGGACGTCACCGCCTCGGGGCAGGCCGACTCGGCGCGAGTCGCCTCGGCACGGATCGACTCGGCACGTGTCACCTCAGCAGGGATCGCCGCACCGCGAGTCGCAACAGCCCGTGTCGCCCCAGCGCGAGTCGCAACAGCGCGAGTCGCCCCAGCCTGTGTCGCCCGAGCACGTGTCGCCCCAGCAGGTGTCGCCCCAACACGTGTCGACGCAGCGCCTGGCGTCGGCGCAGGACGGTCTGTCGACCGAAGGCCCTTGGCCGGCAACTGGGAGACGATGATCCCGGCGAGCATCAGCGCCGCCCCGAGGTAACCGGTCGGTGCCATCCGCTCGCCCAGGAAGAGCGCGCCGCCGAGCGCACCGAACACCGTCTCCAGGCTCATGATCAGCGCCGCGTGCGACGGCAGCGCGTCGCGTTGCCCGACCACCTGCAGGGTGTAGGCGACACCCACCGAGACCAGTCCTGCGTACGCGATCGGCCCGATCACCGTGGGCAGCCCGGCGAACGGGGCGTCCTCGACGAGCATCGCGGCCACGGCGGCGTACAGGCTGTTGGCGACGAACTGCGCGACCGACAGCCGCAACGGATCCAGCCGCCGGGAGAACCGACTCACCGCGAGGATGTGTCCGGTCCAGAAGACCGTGCTGATCAGGCACAGCAGGTCGCCGGTGTTGATGGCACCCGGTCCACCGATCATCGTCAGCAGGTAGAGACCGACCACCGCGAGGCCCGCGCCAGCCCAGATGCTGCCGCGGATCCGGTGTCCGAGCACCAGGCCGGCCAACGGCACGGTCACCACGTACAGCCCGGTGACGAACGCCGCGCTACCGGCCGTGGTGTACTGCAGCGCGATCTGCTGCAGGGACGAGCCGACGAAGAGCAGCACCCCGATCAACAGACCCGGTCGTACGACGGCTCTCCAGCGACGTCGCCGCTCGGCCCGCGTGAGAGCGTGGTGATGATCGAGCCAGGCGATCACCGGCAACAACGACAGGGCGCCGAGCAGGAACCGTGAGGAGTTGAAGGTGAAAGCGCCGACCTGGGCACCCGCCACCTGCGCCACGAACGCGAATCCCCAGATGGCCGCGGCCAGCAGCAGAAGAAGATTGGCTCGGGTACGACGGGAACCGGCGAGGACGCTCACCGACCGATCCTTTCACGTCTCACACAGCGGGCAGGCCGCCGCCACCGAAGCGGGGCGGTGTCTCGGCCGGCCGCCGACACCCGAGCGGATCACGCCCGCCGGTCGCGTCGTACGACCAGTCCGAACTCGCCGAGCAGATCGGGCAGCAGCAGGGGCTGAGGCCCGGGCGTCCGGCCAGGAGACTCCCCTGGGCGGCCGACTCCCGAAGCTCACCCGCGGACGGTCACCTCGACCACCGGATAGCCGGTGGCACCATCGGGCAGGACGTCCGCCACGTCGGCGGTCTGCACCTGACCGGCCGCGTCGTACGCTCGGGCCCTCAGGGTGTGCCGGCCGGGCGCGGCCTGCCAGGTCAGGTGCCACTGGCGCCAGTAATCCAGCCCGACATCCGGGCCGAGCATGGCGGGCTGCCAGGGACCGTCGTCGACCTGCACCTCGATCCGCCCGATCCCCCGATGGGTGGCCCAGGCGACGCCGGCGATCGGCACCGGCCCGGCGGGGACGGTGCCGGTCGGGGTGTCGATCCGGGCGGCGGTCTTCACCGGAGCCTGCGGAGCCCAGCCGCGGGCCGTCCAGTAGGCGGTGTCTGCGGCGAACGTCGTCACCCTGAGGTCGGAGAGCCACTTGGTCGCCCCGACGTAGCCGTAGAGGCCGGGGGTGAGCAGCCGGGCGGGTGCGCCGTGGGTGGCGGTGAGGGGGCGGCCGTCCATGCCGAGGGCGATCATCGCGTCCCGGCCGTCCAGCAGCACCGCCAGCGGCGTCGACGCGGTGAAGCCGTCGACCGACCGGCTCAGCACCATGTCGGCGCCGGGCTCCGGGTCGGCGCGCCGGAGCAGGTCGGCGACCAGGACGCCGGTCCACCGGGTACTGCCGCAGTAGGGGCCACCGACCGGATTGGAGACGCAGGTCAGGGTGATGTCCCGCTCGACCAGTGGCATCGCGAGCAGGTCCGCCAAAGTGAGGGTGTACGGGTGAGCGACCCGGCCGCCGATGGTCAGTCGCCAGGTCGCCGGGTCGGGCCGCGGGATCGACAGCGCGGTGTCCACCCGGTAGAAATCGCCGACGGCGGTCACCAGCGGGGTCACCCCGGGCACGGTGGTCTCCAGACCGGCCGGCACGGCCGGCGGCGGCGAAGCCACCGGCGGCAGCGTCGCCGCCGGGAGCGGCCCGCCGGCGCCGCGCCCCGCGGCGAGCCGGGACCCTGCCCAGCCCAGCGCCCCGGCGGCCGCCACCACGCCGGCCGATTCGAGGAACAAGGTGCGGCGGTCGATGGTCAGCGGGCGCGGCGTGCTGCGCTCCGGGCCCGTTGCGGCGACGCGGACCGCCGGTGTTGACCGCCGCGGACCGTACGCCCACCGCAGTTGCACCACGAGGGCCACTCCGCCGACCAGCGCGGTCACCAGGCCGGGGATCGCGAAGGAAGGCTGGGCGCCGGGCCGGGTCACTGCGGCGAGGATCAGCACCGCCCCCAGCGCGCCGACCAGGGCGAGCGCCGGTCCGAGGGAGCGCCGCCCGAGCACCCCCGCCGCCCCCGTCAGGGCCGCGGCGACCAGCGCGATCACCACGGTGAGCATCACCTTGTCGGCCGAACCGAACGTACGGATCGCGAATTCCCGCGCCGCCGTCGGGGTGAGATCGATGACCGCGCCACCGAGGGCGACCAGCGGGGAGGCCGCGGGGGACGTCAGCGCCGCGACCAGATGGCCCGCGGCGATGCCGAGTCCGGCGGAGGTCACGCCGACGAGCGCGGCGACCCGATCCATGCCCACAGGATACTTTCGTGTGATTTGCGCCACAATAAGAAGCGTACGGTGGTGCGTCTGAGGGGGATGAGATGCCCGAGGCAGATCTGGTCATGCAGGGCGGCGGTGTCAAGGGCATCGCCCTGATCGGCGCCGTGGAAGTGCTGGAGGAACGCGGCTACACCTTCCATCGGGTGGCCGGCACCTCGGCCGGGGCGATCGCCGCCTCGCTGGTCGCGGCGGGCATCCCGGCGACGACCATGGTGGACATCCTCAAGGCCGCCGACTACCTCCGGTTCCAGGACGGCCAGTGGTGGGACAACACCCTCCTCGGCAAGGTCATCGACCTCGTCACCCGCAACGGGATCTACCGCGGGGACTACCTGCGCCGGTGGCTCACCGACCAGCTCACCACCTACGGCAGGTACGGCCGGACCGGCACCTTCGCCGACCTCGCCTACCAGGACCCGGATCCGGAGCACCATCCGCTGCCCCCCGAACGGCAGTTCCGGCTGATCGTCGCCACCTCCGACATCAGCGCCGGTCGGCTGCGCTATCTCCCGTGGGACTATCCCGACTTCGGCCGGGTGCCGTCCGGGGAGTCGATCGCCGACGCCGTACGGACCTCGATGTCGATCCCGTTCTTCTACCGCCCGGTGCGGTGGACGGCCCCGGGCGGGCGCCGGACCTGGTTCGTGGATGGTGGGATGCTGTCGAACTTCCCGGTCGACGTGTTCGACGCACCGCCGGGGGTCGCCCCGCGGTGGCCGACGATCGGGATCATGCTCGGTTCCCGGCCCGACGCCGCCCAGGGCGACGTCAACCCGGTCAAGGGGACACTCAGCTTCGGCCTGGCGCTGCTGCGAACGATGATGGGGTTCTACGACCGGATGCACATCGACGCGGACGGCATCATCGACCGGACGATCTTCATCGACACCGGCAAGGTCCGGACCACCCAGTTCGACCTGTCCGAGGCGGACCGGGACATGCTCTACCGGAACGGCCGGGCGGCGGCCGAGCAGTTCCTCGACGGCACGTCCGATCATCCGGGCTGGGACTTCGCGGCGTACGTCGCGAAGCACCGCAGCTGACCGAGGGGCACCGCAGCTGACCGAGGGGCACCGCAGCTGACCGAGGGGCACCGCAGCTGACCGAGGGGCACCGCAGCTGACCGAGGCCGGCACCGGACCCGGCGGACCCTGCCGGGCGCGGGCGGCTTCGGCCAGACCCGCGTACGGCTCCGGCCAGACCGTGTCAGGGGTTCCGGCTAGACCGTGTCAGGATCGTCAATCACCCCGAGTTCGGCGAAAGCCGCCAACGACTGGGCGGCCGACTCGGGGTCGAGCAGGTCGATGGCGAAGCCGTTCTGCACCAGCACGAAATCGCCCACCTGTGCCTCCGGGACGTACGCCAGGCAACAGGTGATCTCCCGGTCGGCGACCCGGACGTCGGCCATCGGCAGCACGCCCGGCGTGATCCGGATGATCCTGGACGGTACGGACACGCACACGTTACTGCCCTCCTGAGGGGTCGGATACTTGACCGGCCGGGGCGGAAGGCCGGTCGGGGCCGGTGGGGACCGCCGAGGGGTCGCCCGACCGCGGGGACACCGCCGAGGGTGCGCCCGGTGCTCCGGACGCCCTCTCTTCGACGACCAGTCCCATCGCGCCGGCCGGGGCGGACGAGCACGGCAGGCAGGGGTCGGCCTCGCGGATGGCGTCCTCCAGGTCGACCAGCCGTCGCGCCGCCATCGGGGGGCCGTACGGCCCGGCCGGGTCGCCGTGTCCCTGCTCGCCGGGCCCCGTGTCCCCGCGGTCCGCGGCGTGTCCCGGCACGTCGTCGGGTCCCGGCGCGTCGCGGTCCGCGGCGACCGCCCGGCGCAGCAGCAACGCCAGCCAGTACTCGTTCTGCGCCGTGGGGGTCAGCACGGTCGCGGCGCCGACCCGACCGTCGTCGACCGTCCGGTAGCGGTGCACCAGCAGGCCGCGAGGACCGTCCACCCAGCCGATGCCGACGCCCGCGCCGGCGCCGCTGTGGGCCGCAGGCTCGACCAGGATCCGGCCGTCGAGCAGTTCGGGGCGGTCCAGGATCGCGGCGATGACCTCCACCGAATGCACCGTGATGACCGTACGGGCGCCGGCCGCGTGTCCGCCGCGACGCGACCACTCGTCCTGCAGCGCCGCCGCCCGCGGAGTGGTCAGGCGGCCGATGCGCAGCTGGGCGACCGGACCGACGCGATACTGGCCGTGTTCGGGCCCCACGGCGATCAGGTAGGGACGCGGCGCAGAGTCCCCGGGCATCGACTCGGCGACCAGCCCGTCCCACTCCCCCACCGGGGCGGCGTCGATGATCACCCGGCCGTCGGCGGCGACCGCACGCAGCCGGCTGCCGAGCAGGTCGGGCCGGCCGTCCTCGTCGGCCAGTGCGACGTCGGCACCGGGGAAGTCGTCGACCGGGCCGGCGAGAGGCAGCGTACGGTCCGCGATCCTGGTCGCCGCCGCCAGCGCGTCGGGCACCAAGGCGCGGCAGCGGTCGCGCGCCTCGGCGTCGATCGGTGTGGCCACGCCACCCGGCACCGCGGTGGCCGGGAAGTGACCGGGCGACCCGACGGCGGTCATCACCTGCTTGGCGAGGCGGCGCAGGGTCATCGCGTCGTCCCGGTTCGTCGTGACCGCCCGGACGGCATGGGTGGAGATCGCCGAGGCATGGTGCAGCAGCTGGCGGGAGAGAACGGCGGCCACGGGCAGCTCCACCCCGCCGGCCAGCGACTCGAGCGCCCTGATCCCGGCCAGGTGGTGGGCCGCCGGGCAGACCCCGCACAGCCGTTCGACCAAGGACGGCACCTCGGCCGCCAGGTGACCGGTGAGCAGCGGGTCGACGCGCGGCAGCCCGGCGAGGTCGAACCTCGCCTCCCGCACCGTCCCGTCGGGGGCGCGGTCCACCACGACCTTCGCCCCGAAGGGATCGACGATCTCGTCGAGCACCCAGCGCTGGGTCATCGCCGATGTTCCTTCCTGATCGGTGCAACGATGGGGCGGTGCACGAACTGGGACTTCTCCGCTCCGTCACCGATGCGGTGACCGTCGCCGCCGAGCGTGCCGGGGCGACCGGCGTACAGGCCGTGGGGCTGCGGGTGGGCACACTGAGCGGCGCGATCCCGGAGGCACTGTACGGCGCCTGGCCGATCGCCGTGGCCGACACCCTCATGGAGGGCGCCCGGCTCGAGGTGGAGGTGGTGCCCGCGACCGTGTGGTGCCCCAGCTGCGCCGGCGACCAGCCGATCGACGAGTACTTCGCGTTGACCTGCCCGGTCTGCGGCACGCCGACCGGCACGCTCTCCCACGGCCGCGAGTTCGAGGTGACCTGGGCGGATCTCGACACCGGCGAGGAGAGTGCCGGCCGGTAGAGCCGCGGCGCGACCCTCCGCGGCTCGGCGACGGACCGGTGGGCGGATCATCCGGTCAGGCACCGGGGCAGGCCCTGGACGGGGTCGACAGCCACTGGTCCAGGATCCCGGCCGCCAGCCCGGCGGCCTCCGGAACCGCCTCCGCCACTGCGGCACTGAGGCCCAGCCGCAGGTCGACCAGCTCCGGGACGATGCCGATCACCTCGACCATCGCCGGCTCCGTCCCGAGCATCCGCGCTGCTGCGAAGACATCGAGCAGGCCCACCTGGTGGGGCGACAGCTTGGTGGACAGCATCCGCGGCACCTGGTCACCGGTGAGGTGCACCACCGTGCCCGGGACGGGCCCTGCCACGGCGTCGAGCACCAGCAGCAGGTCGGATTCCTGCACCACAGGCAGCAGTTCCATCCCACCGGTGCCACCATCGATGAAGTCGACCTGACCGTCGGTGTCGTCCTGGAGTCGGCCGCCGAGCCATTCCTCGCGCGACACACCGAGACGTCGACCGTCGACCCGCCCGTACGGGTCGTCCGGGTCGTCCGATCGGCCGCCGCCACGTACGTCATCTTCGCGGACATCACCGCCACGTACGTCATCTTCGCGGACGTCACCGCCACGTACGTCACCTTCGCGGGCCTGTCGTACGGCGTCGAGGAGGGCGAGGCCCACCCCGTCGTCGCCCATGATCGGATTGCCGACACCGAGCACCGTGATCCGTGCCCCGAGGGGGGACGCGGCCGCGACCGGGGCCGCGGGGGTGACCTCAGCCCCCGCGTCCCCGGTCCGGTGCCGACTGCTCCCGGTCACTCGATCTCCGGCGCGTCGACCGGCTTGGCACCGCGGCGCAGCCACACGCCGCCGTTGATCATCGCGGAAACGCCACCGTGGCGTTCCAGCGAGTCAGCGCGGACAGCCAGGTAGACGTGGATGATCACGAACACCCACAGCAGGAACATCACGGCCGTGTGGAACAGCCGCACCCCGGGGATGCCGAACCAGTGCACCGGCATCGACGCCAGCCGCCACAGCGGGTTGCTCTGGTGGTAGAGCCCGAAGAGCGTCAGACCGGTCGCCATCTGCACCGCGCAGGCGATATAGACCGCCGTGTAGGTGAGCTGCTGCAGCGGGTTGTGGCCCAGGTAGAGCGGCGACTCCTCCTTGATCAGTGCGTAGTGCTGGACGACGCGCCCCAGGTTGTGGACGTCTTCCTTGCGCTTGAGCGGCCAGAACGCCGACCAGCGCAGGTACGGATCACGGGAGGTGGAGGCCAGCACCACACGGGTCGCGCCGACCACCAGCCAGATGAACGCCGCGGTGAAGTGGATGAAGCGGATCCACCCCATCAGGAACCCGGTCGGCTCCCCGGCGTCCGCCGTCGGGCCGAAGAACGGGTCCATGATCAGGTAGCCGGTGCAGCTCAGGATGAACACCATCGCGACGTTGATCCAGTGCTGCATCCGCAAGGTGCCGGTCCACAGGTTCACCCGCACCCAGCTGCCGGGCTGGGCGGCCATGTCGCCACTGCCCGAGCCGTCCGCGTCGGGGCGTACGGTGACGAACCCTTCGAGACGGTACGCCCCGACGGTCCCGTCCGGCGCCACCGGCGCGATCGCCACGGCGAGGGCCCGGCAGCCACGCCGTCGTGCCATCGCCGCATTGCGCCGCGCCACGGACTTGTCCTCGAAGCCGTTGCCGACCTGCTCCAACACGTCGGGGAGCCGGCCACGCATCACCATCAGGTCGGCGGTGCGATCGGCGCTGATCGGGAACTCCCGCACCCGGGTGAGGCTGAACCGCCGGTCGGTGCGCGCCGGATCGACGTCGGCCGGGTCCGGCACGGGCAGTGTGATGCCGGGGTGTTCCGAGCGCATCGACCGGCGGAGTGCCCGTTCCACCGGGTCGGTGCTGCCGGCCGGGGACAATGCGGCCAGGGCCTGTACCCGGGCCTCACTGAGATGGCCCAGGCTGAACGCCGACCCCACCCAGATCCGCGGGGCGCCCGCAGCCGGCGCCGAGGAGGACTCGGTGATGCTCATGACGCCACCACGGCCAGGTCGGATCCGTCGGGATCCAGCACGTGCACGGCGCAGGACATGCACGGGTCGAAGGAGTGGATGGTGCGCAGCGGCTCCAACGGCTGGGCGGGATCGACCAGCGGGTGCTTGCCGTTGCCTGCCAGCGACTCCTCGTACGGTCCCTGCTTGCCGTCGGCGTCGCGCCCGCCGCCGAGCCAGGTGGTCGGCACCACGGCCTGGTAGCGCGCCACCTTGCCCTTCTCGATGGTCACCCAGTGGCTGAGGAACCCGCGCGGCACCTCGACCAAGGAGAAGCCCGAGGACTGGCCCGGCCAGGACGAGGGTTCCCAACGGGAGGCGTCGAAGACGTCGATGTCGCCGCCGACGATGTTCTTCACGAACGTCGGGAAGGTGTTCTGCGACAGGATGTCGGCGATCAGCGCGCACTCCAGGGCACGGGCGAGGGTACGTCCGGCGGTCGAGTTGAGTTGTGCGACACGGATCCCCAGCTTCTTGCAGGCGTCGTCGACAAGCTTCTTCGTGGCCGGGTGACCCTGCGCGTACCCCAGGATCACGCGTGCCACCGGCCCGACCTGGACCACCCGGCCGTCGTAGCGCGGGGCCTTGCTCCAGGTGTACTCCTTGCCGTCGGCCAGCCACTCGTACGGCGGCTTGGGGCCGGTGTAGTGCGGTGAGGTCTCGCCCTTGTCCGGGGTGAGACCGATGTCGCCCTCCTCGTACGTGTACCAGGCCGAACTCACCCACTCGGCGATCTTCGTCGGGTCGAACGGGTGGACGGTGCCGAGATCGCCGTCATAGATCGCGCCCGGCTTGACCTCGTTGTACGGCGAGGTGAGACGCGAGGAGGCGGGGTCACCGGCGTACGTGGCTCCGGCCATGCCCACGGCGAGGTAGTTGGGCTGGGCGGCACCGATGTCGAAGTAGTCCTTGTAGACGCCCATGATGGCCATCGCGTCGGGGACGTAACAGGCCGACACAAACTCGCTGGACTCGGCGATCCACTGCTTGATCTGGTCCAGCTGCACCTCGTTGATCGACTCCGAGTGGCTCGGATCGATCGTGCAGGCCATGCCGCCGACGAGGAAGTTCGGGTGCGGGTTCTTGCCGCCGAAGACGGTGGCGATGCGGATCATCGACCGCTGGAACTCCAGGGCGTCCAGGTAGTGCGCCACCGCCATCAGGTTGGCTTCCGGTGGCAGCCGGTAATCGGGGTGGTCCCAGTAGCCGCCGGTGAAGATGCTCAGCTGACCGGAGGCGAGGATGCCCTTGACCGTGTCACGCACCTCGGTCATCCGGGCGAGGGTGTTGCCCTTCCAGGTGGACCCGATCGCCTTGGCGAAGTCGACCGCCTTCTGCGGATCGGCGGTCGCGGCGGAGGGGACGTTGACCCAGTCGAGGGCGTGCAGGTGGTAGAAGTGGATGACGTGGTCCTGGATGTTCTGCGAGGCCATCACCATGTCACGGATCAGCCGCGCCTGCTCCGGAGGGTTCGACCCGATCGCATTCTCCACGGCGACGATCGAGGCGACGGCGTGCACCGAGGTGCACACCCCGCAGATGCGCTGGGCGAAAGCCCAAGCATCCCGCGGGTCACGGCCGGCGATGATGGTTTCGATGCCCCGGAACTGGGTGGTCTCGCTCCACGCCTTCTCGATCTTCTTGCTGCCGGTCTCCAACTCGATCCGCAGGTGCCCCTCGATCCGAGTGAGGGGATCGATCACGACTCGCTGTGCCATCGCTACTCCGCCTTTCCTTCCCCGTCACCCGAGGTCATCGCGTCCGGTGGTGCCACCGGTGGTGTGCTGTCCGTGCCGGACGTCGGGGCTGCGCCCGGCAGCGTCCCGGTCGATGTGGTCGCCGCGGGGGCGGAGTCACCGTCGGTCGCGTCCGGCGACTGGGGCTTCCACTCCCGCTCACTGTCGCCGAAGGCCTGCAACGGTCCGGCCGCCGCGGCCGATCCGCGCGAACCGGCCTGGCGTACGGCGGTGAGGCCGGCATGCAGACCGACTCCGGCGACTGTCGCGCCGACCAGACCCCAGCCGACCTTCTCGGCGGTCGACTCGATGCCGAGACCGGTGACGTCGGGCAGCGTGCGGTAGAACGGGGTGAAGCGGTCGAAGAAGTGCTTCTCGGTGCATCCGATGCACGGGTGTCCGGCACCGATCGGCCAGCTGGTGTGCAGGTTCCACTGGAAGATCGGGCACGGGCTGAACGTGCTCGGACCCTTGCAGCCCACCTCGTAGAGGCACCATCCGGAACGCGCCCCGGTGTCGTCGAACGTACGGACGTACTGGCCGGCGTCGAAGTGGGGACGGCGCGGGCAGGAGTCGTGGATCCGCTGGTCGTACGCGAACAGCGGCCGGCCCTCGGCGTCGGTCTGCGGCAGGGCACCGTTGTGGCCGAGGACGTACGCCACGGTCGCGGTGATCACCTCACCGATCGGGGGGCAGCCGGAGACGTTGATGACCGGCTTGTCCTTGATGATCTGGTCGACGCCGACGGCGCCGGTCGGGTTCGGGTTGGACGCCTGGACCGATCCCCACACGGCGCAGGCGCCGACCGCCAGGATCGCAACGGCGTTTTCGGCCGACTCGCGCAGCACCTGCTCGGCGGACTTGCCGCCGATGACGCAGTAGGCGCCGTTCTCCTTCACCGGCACCGACCCGTTGACCACCAGCAGGTGCTCCTGCGCGTTCAGGTCGTCGAGTGCCTTGTTGGCCGCGTCACCCGCTGCGGCCATCACCAGCTCGTTGTAGTTGACCGACAGCAGGCTGAGCACGATCTCCTCGACCGTGGTGCCACCGGAGCGCAGGGTGCTCTCCATGCAGCCGGTGCACTCCTGGAGCTGGAGCCACACCACGTTCGGCTTGGTCACCGCCCCCAGCTTGTCGGCGATCTCCTCCGCGCTGGCCGGAGGCGCGCCTGCGGCCGCCGTCCCCCCCATTGCGAAGACGGCCGCCAGGCTTCCGCAGAAGGCCAGGAAATCCCGGCGCTTCACGCCCGCGCGCGCGAGATTCGCGGCGAGCGTCGGTTCCTGCCAGCCCTCAGGTTGGTATGTCATGCCACTGCCCTCTCCTCCCGCGCCCCCCGGCGCTCGCTCGGCAGCAGGCTGCGTCACGCGGCTGAACGCGGCGAGTCTGCACTGATCTCCGTCAGGCTAGACCTCTACGGCACGTGTAGTGGTCCGCTCAGCGCACGATGTTCCCACCAACGGAACGACGGCATCCGGCGGTCACCCAGGCCACCCAGGCGTCGACCCCTGCGCCGGTCCGTGCCGAAGTCTCGATGACCGTCGCGGTGGGGTTCACCGCCCGCAGATTGCGCAGGAAGAGGTCCTTGTCGAAGTCGAGGTAGGGGGCCAGATCCATTTTGTTGAGCACCACCACCTCGACCGAACGGAACATCACCGGATACTTGAGGGGCTTGTCCTCGCCCTCTGTGATGGAGAACACCATCGCCTTGTGGTGCTCGCCGACGTCGAACTCCGCCGGGCAGACCAGGTTGCCGACGTTCTCGATGATCACCAGGTCGAGGGAGTCCAGGTCGAGACCCTGCAACGCGGTCGCCACCATCGGGGCGTCCAGGTGGCACTCGCCGCCGAACCCGTCGCCGGTGTTGAGCAGCGAGATGCAGGCACCGAACCCGTCGAGCCGTTCCGCGTCCAGCGGCGTCTCGATGTCGCCCTCGATGACGCCGACCCGGACGACGTCCTGCAGGGCGGCGAGCGTACGGGCCAGCAGCGTGGTCTTGCCCGCGCCCGGCGAGCTCATCAGGTTCACCGCCCGGACACCGGCGGCGTCGAGGGCCGTACGGTTCGCGGCGGCCAACCGGTCGTTCTCGGCGTAGATGTCCTCGAGGATCTCGATCCGTTCCCGACCGGTGCCGTAGCCGGAGTGGTCACCGATCAGCTGGTCCAGGTCGTCCGATCCGGTGTGCGGCCGGCCGTCGTCCGGGTGGCCGTGGGCGTCGACCCCGTGATGCTGGTGGTCATGATGCTCGTGGTCATGATGCTCGTGGTCGTGGGCCCCCTCGGACCCGTGGGAGTGGCCGTGACCGTCATGCTCGTGGTCGTGGACCGTCCCGTCGTCATGCCGATGGAAGCGCCCCATCGCGATCTCCTTTCCCCAGGTGAGCCTCGCTCCGGTCGGCGCGGTCGCCGGTCGGGATCGAGGTCCGTACGTCGACAGCGGTGAGCACGAACTGCTCCCCGCTGGTCAGTGAGGTGTCGGTCGACCCGCAGACCCGGCAGTCGAAGCCGAGCTCGGGGCCGAGCCGTGTGCTGGTGCCGCAGGCCCGGCAGGCGAGCACGGCCGGCAGCTGGCGCAGGTCCAGCCGGGCCCCCGCCAGCAGGGTGTCCTTGACCACGAAGGTCCAGGCGAATCGCATCGCCTCGGGCACCACCTGGCGCAACTCGCCGACGTCGACGTGGACGACCTCGACCTCACGGTCGCCGGTCGCCCGGGTGACGGCCGCCGCCAACTGCCGGCACAGGGACACCTCATGCATGCCGACCAGTCTCGCACCCGCCACGGACGGCGTCCGGCCGTGCTCTCGTGGCAGCGGTCCCGGCGGTCCCGCCGACCACGGCCACCGCAGTAGGGTGACTGCGCGCCGTCGAGGAGGGTGAGATGTCCACGGTCCGTCGGGAGTACCTGCTGCGCGGGGTGGTGCAGGGCGTGGGGTTCCGGCCGCACGTGGCCGTGGTGGCGGCCCGCCACCGGATCACCGGGCTGTGCGGCAACGACGACCTCCAGGTGTTCATCGAGGCACAGGCCGCGCCCGACGCCCTGGACGCGTTCCTCGCCGATCTGCTCGCCACCCTGCCGCCGCTGGCGCGCGTGATCGATCTCACCCGGCGCGATCTCACCCCGCAGCACGGCGAGGAGGGGTTCCGGATCGTCGCGAGTCGGCACCTGCCGGGCGTACGTACGCTGATCCCGCCGGACGTCGCCACCTGTCCGGACTGTCTGGCCGAGATGGCCGACCCGACGGACCGGCGCCACCGCTACGCGTTCACCACCTGCACGAACTGCGGTCCGCGGCTGACGATCATCGAGGACCTGCCGTACGACCGGGCGGCCACCACGATGCGCCGGTTCCCGATGTGCCCGGACTGCGCCGCGGAGTACACCGATCCCACCGACCGTCGCTTCCACGCCCAGCCGATCAGCTGCTACGCCTGCGGGCCGCGGCTGTGGCTGGCCAGGCCTGGGGACGACGCCGCCGAGCGTCCGGTGGCCGCGCCGGCGACCCCGGCCGAACAGGACGCGGTGATCGCCGAGGCCCGCCGGCGGCTGCTGGCCGGAGAAATCGTCGCCGTCAAGGGGCTGGGCGGCTTCCACCTGATGTGCGACGCCCGCGATGCCGAGGCGGTGGATCGGCTGCGGAGCCGCAAGCGCCGGGCCGGCAAGCCGTTCGCAGTGATGGTGCGCGACGCGGGCGCCGCCGCCGGGCTGGCCGTGCTCAGCGCACCGCAGCAGGCGCAGCTGGGCTCACCGGCCCGGCCGATCCTGATCGCCCCCAAGACGGCCGGCTACGACCTGGCCGATGCGGTGGCGCCGGACTCCGACGACGTCGGGCTGATGCTGCCGTACGCCCCGCTGCACACCCTGCTGCTCGACCCCGCCGACGGTGCCGGGGAGCTGGCCCTGGTCGCGACGTCGGGGAACCTGTCGGAGGAGCCGCTGTGCCACACCAACGCCGATGCCCTCGACCGGCTGTCTGCGATCGCCGACAGCTTCTTGCTGCACGATCGTGACATCGCGGTGCCGGTGGAGGACTCGGTGCTGCTGGCGCTGCCCGAGGCCGACGCAGTGCCGCTGCGGCGGTCCCGCGGCTATGCCCCACTGCCTCTGGCGCTGCCCCGGCGCGCGGAACGACCTGCGGACGGCGCGGCCACCGACGCCGAGCCGGTCGTGTTGGCAGTCGGCGGCGAGCTGAAGAACACCTTCGCGCTGGTCACCGGCGACCTGGCGTTCGCCTCCGCCCATGTCGGCGACATGGGTTCGCTCGCCTCGCAGCGCGCGTTCGAGGCGTCCGTACGGCAGCTGACGACCATGCAGCGCCGTGAGCCCGAGGTGGTGGTCTGCGACCTGCATCCGGGCTATGCCACGACCGGTTGGGCGGAGCGCTACGTCGAGGCCCGTCCCGGGGTGGACCTGTTGCGCGTCCAGCACCACCACGCGCATGCCCTCGCTCTGCTCGCCGAGCACGGCATCGCCGATGGGCCGGTCGTCGTGGCCGCGCTCGACGGCACCGGCTACGGGGACGACGCCGGGCACCCAGGCCCCAGCGACCCGCCCTCTGCCGGTCCCGCGGTGTGGGGCGGTGAGATCCTCGTGCTGGGTTCCCACGAGGATCCGTCGCCGTGGTCGTGGCGGAGGGCCTGGCACGTGCCCTACTTCCCACTCGTCGGCGGTGACCGGGCCGTACGCCAGCCCTGGCGGATCGCCCAGGGGCTGGCCGCCGCCTGGCATCTCGATATCGGCGACACCGCCGCGGCGACGGTGCCCGCGGCAGCAGAACGCCGGCTGGTCGCGTCACAACTGGACTCCGGCCGCGGGACCGTGCCGACCAGTTCGACCGGGCGGCTGTTCGACGCGGCCGCGGCGATGCTGGGGCTCTGCCTGGAGGTGACGTACGAGGCACAGGCCGCGATGGTGCTGGAACGCGCGGCGGCACGCTGGGCGGCCGATCGCCTCCGCCCGTCGTCCGGACCAGAGCCGGACGAGCACGGATCGTACGGACCAGAGCCGGACCAACACAGATCGTACGGACCAGAGCCGGACCAACACAGATCGTACGGACCGGAGCACGAGCCGTACGGAGCCCCGGCGCACGGATCCGAGGCGTACCGCGTTCCGTCGCCCGCACCGTTCAACGGCACCGACGACTCCGGTGGTCTGCGGGCGGTCTTCGTCGACCTGCTGGATCGCCGCGGGGCCACCGTCGAGGAGCGGGCCTGGCGTTTCCATCGGGGTCTGGCCGAGGTGGTCGCCGACCGGCTCGTGGCGACGGCCGCGGCGGCCGGCACCGCGACCGTGGGCCTGACTGGCGGAGTCGCCGTGAACCGCCTCTTCAGCGCCAGCCTGGTCGCGTTGCTCCGGGCACGCGGACTGCGGGTGCTCACCCACCGGGTGGTCCCGCCGAACGACGGCGGACTCTGCCTGGGACAGGCCTGGGCCGGACGGCTGGCCTGGGGTCGCCATGCCGGATCCGGGGGGTGTTGACCGTTCGTGCCGTCTCAGTCTGCCTCTGCAGCCTGACCGCCTGACGAACCCCGACGATTCTCACCAACCGCGACGTTCCGCGGGAACGCCGACCGTATTCGGTCGGGGATCCTGACGTGGGTCGGCGTTCTTGAGAATCATCGGGGTTGGTGAGGATCGTCGGGGATCAAGCCGCCGTCGGGGATCAAGCCGCCGTCGGCATCAAGCCGCCGTCAACGGCATCGGACCGCAGCCCAGCGGCGCTGACCCAGGTGCAGGACGAAGTGTGTCGCCGGCCAGACCGTACAGCTCGTATGCATTCCCGCGTGGGCGACCGGTGGGGAATACACGCGACGGGTACGGTCTGGCGGGCGGGGACAATCCCAGCGGAACTACGCTCCGACAGGGAGACGACCCAAGCGAAACGTACGCTCCGGCGAGCGGAGACGACCCCAGCGGAACGCACGCTCCGACAGGCGGAGACGACCCCAGCGAAACGTACGCTCCCGCAGGCGGGCCGGTCACCGTCCCAACCCCTGGGTCGCCCGTCCGGCGCGATGACCACCGGACCGGGACCCGGACCGGCGTCAGCAGATCCGCGGCAGCGGGTCGCCGACCAGCATGTCGACCATCCGGGTGCCGCCGAAGCCGGTGACCAGCACCACGGCCGATGCCGGTTCGGCCACGATCCGGCCGATCAGCGCCGCTTCCTCGCCGCCCGGCAGGCCACGGACGGCGGCCAGCGCTGCGTCCGCCTCGTCGGCCGGCACGACGGCGACGAAGGTGCCCTCGTTGGCGACGTAGAGCGGATCGAGCCCGAGCAGGTCACAGGCTGCGCGGGTCATCTCGCGGACCGGCACGGCCTCGTCCTCGACGACCACCCCGAGCTCGGCGGCCCGGGCGAGTTCGTTGAGCACGGTGGCCAGTCCGCCACGGGTCGCATCGCGCATCCATCGGGTGTGCGGTGCGGCCTCGAGCAGCGCCGCGACCAGGCCGTTGATCGCCCGGGTGTCGGACTGGATCGGGGCGTCGATGGCGAGGTCGCCGCGGGCCAGCATCACCGCCATGCCGTGGTCGGCGATCGGGCCCGAGACCAGCAGCCGGTCACCGCGCTGCACCTGAGCGGCACCGAGCGCCCGCCCGTCGGGGACCAGTCCGACCCCGGCGGTGGTGATGTAGAGCCGGTCCGCCGCGCCCCGCGGCACCACTTTGGTGTCGCCGGTGACGATCCGTACGCCAGCCGCCGCGGCGGCCGCGTGCATGTCAGCGACGATCCGGCGCAGGGTGGCGATCTCCAGGCCCTCCTCCAGCACGAACGCCGCCGAGACGACCGCCGGCTGCGCACCGCTCACGGCGAGGTCGTTGACCGTGCCGTTGACTGCGAGCTCGCCGATACTCCCACCGGGGAACTCGATCGGGTTGACCACGTACGAGTCGGTAGACATGGCCAGCGCGGACCCTCCGCCGACCTGCCCCAACGCGGCCAGCTCCACGACACCGGCATCCCCCAGCTCGGCCAGCACGTCGTTGCCGTACCCGTCGAGGAAGATCGCGTCGACCAGCGCGGCGGACGCCTTCCCGCCTGCTCCGTGGGCCAGCGTCACGTACTCCTCGGTGAACCGCGGCCGTCTGGCCCGGACCTTGCTGATCCGCTCGTTGACGTCGCGTTCGTCGTCGTTGAGGCGATTCTTGGGATCCATCGATGTACTCCGCTCTTCGCGACGGGTGATGACCACGGTGGCAACGGGGTCGCGTCCTGGAGGATGATAGTCCCGCGCCGGCGCCTGGCCGGGCGGAAAGGGGACGGGCGGATGTGCCTGGGAGTGCCGGCGGAGGTCATCGCGATCCCCGACAAGGGCGAGCCGAGGGCCCGGGTGGCCATCAGCGGAGTGGAACGTACGGTCGCCACCGACCTGCTCCTGGACGAGGACCTCACACCCGGTGACTGGGTGCTGGTCCACGTCGGCTTCGCGCTGAGCAAGATCGACGCCGAGGAGGCCGCGATCACCCTGGAGCAGATCAAACGTCTGGGCGGCTCGACCTTCGACGATGAGCTGGCCAACTTCCGCAAGTCGGCGATCTGATGAAGTACGTCGACGAGTTCCGCGATCCCGAGGCCGCCCGCGCGCTGCTGCACCGCATCGAGGACCTGGCCGGCCGACTCGACCGGCCGCTGCGGGTGATGGAGATCTGCGGCAGCCACACCCACACCATCTACCGGCACGGGCTTGAGCACCTGCTGCCACAGCAGATCGAGTTCATCCACGGCCCCGGCTGCCCGGTGTGCGTCATCCCGATGGGCCGGGTGGACGACGCGATCTGGCTGGCACGTCAGCCCGGCGTGATTCTGACCACCTTCGGCGACATGATGCGGGTGCCCGGCTCGAAGGAGTCGCTGCTGCAGGTGCGGGCCACCGGCGCCGACGTACGCTTCGTCTACTCCCCGCTCGACGCCCTGCCGATCGCCCGCGAGAACCCGGACAAGCAGGTGGTCTTCTTCGCCATCGGCTTCGAGACGACCGTGCCGTCGACCGCCGTCACCCTGGAGCGGGCGCGGACCGAAGGCCTGGACAACTTCTCGGTGTTCAGCAACCACGTGACCACTGAGCAGCCGCTGCGCGCCATCGTCGATGGGGGCGAGACCGAGATCGACGCCTTCATCGGCCCCGGCCACGTGGGCACGGTGGTCGGCACCAAGGCGTTCGAGTTCCTGGCCGAGGAGTTCAACCGACCGGTGATCGTCACCGGCTTCGAACCGCTCGACGTGCTGCAGGCGGTCGCCATGCTGCTGGAGCAGTTCGTCTCCGGAGAGGTCGCCGCGGGCCGGGCGACGGTGCAGAACCAGTACGCCCGGGTCGTCCGCCCCGAGGGCAACACCGTCGCCCAGAAGCTGATGGAGCGGGTGTTCCGCACCCGCGACACCTTCGAGTGGCGCGGCTTGGGCTGGATCGACGACTCCGGTCTGGCGATCGCCCCCGAGTACGCCGCCTGGGACGCCGAGGTGAAGTTCACGGTGCCGGGCGTACGGGTCGCCGATCCGCCGGCCTGCGAGTGCGGGTCCGTGCTGACCGGCCGGATCAAGCCGTGGCAGTGCCGGGTCTTCGGCACGGCCTGCACCCCCGCGACGCCGATCGGCACCTGCATGGTGTCCCCCGAGGGCGCGTGCGCGGCCTACTACAACTTCGGTCGGCTGGACCGCGAGACGGCGAACGCGGTCACCATCCTCGACTGACGGTCGCACGACGCTCGCGCGCCGCCTGACGGGCGGGTGGTCGGGCGGTCGGCGGCCGGGCGGCATCTGCGCCGTTGATGCGGCTGAGACGTCTCCGATGCCCGGCGACCTGAGCATCGTGAGAACACGGAAGGGGCGGAGCACCCGGTGCCCTCGCGACGCCCGGGCCTCCGGCCCCTTCAGCCCCCCACTCAGATGGCCACACGGATCGGGACCTCCAGCAACGAGGCCTGGTCCGACAGCGGTGCGTCGGGCAGGCCTCGCCGAAGACGGCTTCTTCAGGCCGCGCCCGCCACACACAGCTATATATGAGCCAGGTCACATCATATGACTCAGGTCACATCTCGGCCATAGGGACTCCTGCTCGTCCCACAGCATCCGATGCCGTGATGGCGGCGCGATTCCGACAGTCCTCACCACCGCCGATGGTCCTCACCAACGCCGACGATTCTCAGGATCACCGATGGACGCCAGGATCCCCGACCGAATACGGTCGGCCTACCTGCGGAGCATCGCGGTTGGTGAGAATCGTCGGGGTTCCTCGGGATCCCTTGGGGTGCCCCACCCACTGCCACCGCCACAACGACCGCGATGGCGGTGGCGGGGTCGCCACACATCGCCCGGAGTCGGATCAGGCACCGATGGCCCGGAGCCGCGGACACGGACACCCGCGAGCCGGGACGCCGCCGCAAAGGGGCCGCCGCCAACGAGCTCCCGCAAGGGGGCCGCACAGACGGGCCGCCCAGCAGACCCCGCCGCAACCGCCGATCAGCGACGTACGTACGTGACGAAGTCGAAGCCGTCGTGGGTCTCCCGCGCGGTCTCGGCCCACTCCGCGGGATCGACCGCCGGGAAGGTCGTGTCGCCCTGCGGAGCGCGGTGCACCTCGGTGAGCTCCAACCGACCCATCCGGTGCCAGGCGAGGCGATAGATCTCACCGCCGCCGAAGACCCACACGATCCGCCCCGGCGCGGCCTCGGCGGCCAGGGCCAGGGCGGCGTCGAGATCATGGGCGACCAGCACGCCGTCGGCGCACCAGTCCGGATCACGGGTGAGCACGACGGTCGTCCGGCCCGGCAGCGGACGGCCAAGTGAGTCATACGTCCGGCGGCCCATCAGCAGGACGTGGCCCATGGTGAGTCGCTTGAGCCGCGGCAGGTCGCCCTCCAGCCGCCACGGGATCCCGCCGTCGGCCCCGATCACGCCGTTGTCGGCCACGGCGGCGATGGCCACCAGCTCGGGCTCGTGCACCGCCTCCATGCTCCGGTCGCTCCCGCTCACACCGCCACCGGGGCCTTGATCACCGGGTAGGGGTCGTAGCCGACCACCTCGATGTCCTCCAGCGTGAAGCCGTCGATGTCGCGGACCTCGGGATTGAGCCGAAGCATCGGCAGGGCCCGGGGCGTACGGCTCAGCTGCTCGTGCACCTGGTCGAGGTGGTTGCGGTAGATGTGTGCGTCACCGAAGGTGTGCACGAAGTCGCCGACCTCCAGGTCGCAGACCTGGGCGACCATGTGGGTCAGCAGCGCGTACGAGGCGATGTTGAACGGCACCCCGAGGAACATGTCGGCGGAGCGCTGGTAGAGCTGCAGCGACAATCGGCCGCGGCTCTCCCCCACCGCCGGCGGCGCCACGTAGAACTGGAAGAACGCGTGGCACGGCGGCAGCGCCATCTGCGGGATGTCGGCCACGTTCCAGGCCGAGACGATGTGCCGGCGGGAGTCCGGATTGTGCTTGATCGCCTCGATCACCGCGGCGAGCTGGTCGATCGAGCCGCCGTGCGCCGGGTCGGGCCAGGAGCGCCACTGATGGCCGTAGATCGGGCCGAGCTCACCGTCGGCGTCGGCCCACTCGTCCCAGATCGAGATCCGATGGTCGTGCAGCCAGCCGACATTGGTCGAGCCCTGGATGAACCACAGCAGCTCGCCGAACACCGAGCGGGTGTGCACCTTCTTGGTGGTCAGCAACGGGAACCCGGCGCGCAGATCGAACCGCAACTGGGCTCCGAAGACGCTGATCGTCCCGGTGCCGGTGCGGTCGTCCTTGTGCACCCCGGTGTCGAGGATGTGCTGGAGCAGGTCCAGATACTGCTGCATGAGGGCCCCTTTCAGGCGGTCACGACGCGACGGGCGACCCGAGCGGCAGCACCGGGTGCTCCCGCAGGCCCTTGATGAACGAGGCCATCGCCCGCACCGCGCGGCCGCGGTGGCTGATCGCGTCCTTCTCCGCGGGCGACATCTCGGCCGTCGTCCGCTGCTCGCCGAGGGGCTGGAAGATCGGGTCGTAGCCGAAGCCGTTCTCCCCGCGCGGGGCGCGGACGATCCGACCCTCCACCTCGCCGCGCTGGAGGAATGCCTGCCCCGGCGTCCGGCCGGTGGGGTCCATCACGAGGTCCGGCAGCACCAATGCCATCGAACAGACGAACCGCCCGGTCCGCTCGGCGTCCGCCACGTCGTCGATCTGGTCGAGCACCAGTCGCAGGTTCGCTGCATCGTCACCGGCCGGGCCTGCCCAGCGGGAGGATCGTACGCCCGGCATCCGGTTGAGCACGTCCACCTCGAGGCCAGAGTCGTCAGCGAGGGCCGGCAGCCCGGTGTGCAGCACCGCGGCGCGGGCCTTGATCAGCGCGTTGTCGTCGAAAGTCCGCCCGTCCTCGACCGGCTCAGGGTAGGTCTCGAAGTCCCCCAGGCCGAGCACCTCCAGCTCCAGGCCGGTCTCGGCGAGCACCCGACGCAGCTCAGCCAGCTTCTTGGCGTTGTTCGTCGCGAGCACGACCCGGTCGAGCGGATGTCCCTCCACCGGCGGGGTCACTTCGCGACCCCGACCGGCGCGGCCAGCCCGAGCGCGGCCAGCTGCAGGTCACGCAGCTCCGCATTGCCCCGGGCGGCGAGGTCGAGCAGCGAGTTGAGCAGGTCGCGGTCGAAGGGCTCCCCCTCCGCGGTGCCCTGCACCTCGATGAACCGGCCGTCGCCCGACATCACCACGTTCATGTCGGTGTCCGCGGTCGAGTCCTCGTCGTACTTCAGGTCCAGCATCGGCACCCCGTTGACGACGCCGACGGAGATCGCCGAGACGGAGTCGACGAGCGGCTCACCGGCCAGCAGCTTGCGCTCACGCAGCCAGGACACGGCGTCGTGGAGGGCGACGTACGCTCCGGTGATCGAGGCGGTGCGGGTGCCGCCGTCGGCCTGCAACACGTCGCAGTCGATCATGATCGTGTTCTCCCCGAGGGCCTTGTAGTCGATCACTGCCCGCAGGCTGCGGCCGATCAGCCGGGAGATCTCGTGGGTACGCCCGCCGACGCGACCCTTGATCGCCTCGCGCTGGGTGCGCTCGTTGGTGGCGCGCGGCAGCATCGCATACTCGGCGGTCACCCACCCCAGGCCGGACCCCTTGCGCCACCGCGGCACGCCCTCCTCCACGCTCGCCGCCACCAGCACCCGGGTGCGGCCCGCCTCGATAAGCACGGAACCCTCGGCGTGGTCGAGCCACTGGCGGGTGATCCGTACGTCGCGGAGCTGGTCGAGGGCCCGGCCGTCAGTGCGGGCAGGAGCAGTGGAGGTGGTCATGGCGGTCAGATTACCCGGCCCCGCTGACAGCACCCGCCACCCCGATGGCTCGCTCCGCCCTGACGCCGGTCGACTGCGCCGATCCATCGTGTGGCGTCGATCCATCGTGTGGCGCCGCCCGCTGGCGGCGGGCCACATCCGCGGCGGGGCACATCCGCGGCGGGGCACATCCGCGGCGGGGCACATCCGCGGCGGGGCACATCCGCGGCGGGCCACATCTGCCCGCCGGGGCTATGGTGTCCTCTGAACATTCATAGGGCAAACCTATGAATGTTCAGAGGACACCCATCTCTCAGGCCGTCCCGGCCACCTCGCACTCAGAAGCCGATCACCGCCCCTGGCGTCGCCGCCACGATCCGCCCGCCGAAGACGCCGCGCGCCTCGGCCACTCGCTGCGCCGGGTCCTCCCAGGCCGGCACGTGGGTGACCACCAAGGTCTCGACCCCGGCTGCGGCGGCCGCCTCCCCCGCCTGGCGGCCGGACAGGTGCAGGTCGGCCGGCAGCCCTGCCCGGTCGGGGAAGGAGGCCTCCGCCAGCAGCACCCGCGCACCCCGCGCGAGCTCGTCCAATGCGGTGGTGGGCCCGGTGTCGCCGGAGTAGACCACGGCGCCGGTCGGTCCGTCGAGCCGTACGGCGTACGCCTCGACCGGATGGGCGACCCGGGCCACGGTGAGGCTGAAGCAGCCGATCCGCTCGGCGCGGCCCGCCGGCAGCGGCCGGAAGTCGAACGCCCGCTCCAGCGTCGCCTCCCCCGGATCGTCCGCCTCGGTGATCCGGGCGATCCGGTCGCGGGCACCCACCGGGGCGTACGTCGCCACCGGCCGCCACGGCGCCGTCGGCGAATGGGCAGCAGCGACCTCCCAGGCGGCCAGGTCGACGCAGTGATCGGCGTGCAGGTGGCTGAGCACGATCGCGTCGATCCGGAGCGGATCGACGTGGCGCAACAGCGGGCCGAACGCCCCGGCACCCAGGTCGAGCAGGACGGTGGTGGTCACCCCGCCGACCGTCGCCCGGACCAGGTAGGCCGACGCGGCCGAGTCGGGCCCCGGTCCCGAACCGCTGCACCCGACGACCACCAGCTCGGTGCCACGGACCGTGCCCTCACCCATCCCGACCTCGGTCGCGGCGCTCCCCAGCTGGGTCGTCCCGGGCTGGGTCATCCCCGGCTGGGTCGTCCCGGGCTGGGTCATCCCCGGCTGGGTCATCCCCGGCTGGATCGTCCCCGGCTGCGCCGCCGGCGGCGGCATCATCACCGGCTGGCCCGTCACAGGAACTGCCCGACCGACTCGATGAACCCGCGTCCCATCAGCCGCTCCCCGATGCTGCGGAAGTGCTCGGGCTGGCCGGTGGTGAGGAACCGGCGACAGCCGTCCTCGGATTGCTCGTTCACCAGGCCGAGGTCGGTGAGCTGGCGGTAGACGGCGCGGGCGCAGGCGTCCGAACTGGAGACCAGGGTCACCCCGTCACCCATCACGTACGAGATGACGCCGACCAGCAACGGATAGTGGGTGCAACCGAGGATGAGGGTATCGATCCGGGCCTCCAGCAGCGGCCGCAGGTAGCCGCGGGCGACCCGCTCGATTTCCGGCCCGGACGTGATCCCGCGCTCCACGTAGTCGACGAACTGCGGGCAGGCCCGGGTCCGCAGCTGGATGTCCGGCACCGCCGCCAGCGCATCGGCGTACGCCCCGGACCGGGCAGTCGAGGTGGTGCAGATGACTCCGAGGTGTCCGCCGCGGGAGACCCGCGCCGCGGTGCTCGCCGCCGGGGTGATCACTTCGACCACCGGGACGTCGTAACGCTCCCGCGCGTCGTGCAGCACCGCCGACGAGGCGGTGTTGCACGCGATGACGAGCATCTTCACACCGCGCTCGTAGAGGTGGTCGAGGCACTCGAGCGCGAACTCGCGCACCGAGGCCAACGACTGGGTGCCGTACGGCGCGCGGGCGGTATCACCCAGATAGACGATGTCCTCGTGGGGCAGCTGGTCGACCACTGCACGCATCACCGTCAACCCACCGAATCCTGAGTCGAAGATCCCGATCGGCGCGTTCCTGTCGCGAGTGGTCACCCGATGACGATAGCGCGTGGGCTCCCGGCCCGCGGCGCACCATGACGGGGTCCGCGGCGCACCACGACGGGGCACCGGCCCACCACGACGGCGCACCACCGCGCCATGACGGCGCACCGACCCACCCCACCACCGCGGGCGTCCGTACGCGTCACAACGCGCCGAGCAGCGTCTCCTGGACATAGGCCAACCAGTCGTACACCTCGAGCATGAAGTCACGGGCAGCGGGCAGTGCGGCATCCGGATCCCCCTGCGGATGGTCGTCGCTGATGCCGAGTCGTTCGGCGACCACCAGCCGCAGCGTGGTGAGCGTACGCAGCCACGGGTCGACCTGCTCGACCGGCACCCGGACCGGGCGCTCGCCCTGCTCGCTGGCGTCCAACCCCGCCATGACGACCAAGGCGTCCTCGACCTTGCGCTGGCGCTGGTCGGACTCGGTGTAGCGGCGGAACTCCGCCGACGCCTTCTCGTCGCCCCGATAGGCGTCCGGGAACAGCCGCAGCAGCACCGGGTCGGTGGGGCGCTCGATGTCGGGCCGGTGCGGGTCGAGCTCCTGCTCCCACAGGGCGAACGAATCCGTCCCGTGCTCGTCCTCAGCACCGGAGAACGCACCGTTCCCCGGTGCGCCCGGCCGGCCCAGATCGACCGGGTCGCCGAACAACTCGTCCAGGTCCTGGCCGACACCAGGCCCCTCATCGTCCGGTTCCTCGGCGTCCTCCCCCGGTTCTGGCCCGGCCGCCTCCGGACTGAGCAGGTCGATGAGCTGGCCGCACAGCGACGTCAACAGACCGACTTCGAACTCCTCCATCGCGGCCTGGTAGACCCGGCCGCGTTTCCGGAACCGTTTCACCCCTTCACTCCGCCCGTCCGAGCGTGGCCCACAAGCCGAATTGGTGCATCGCGTTCACGTCGCGTTCCATCTCCTCGCGGGTCCCGCTCGCCACGACCGCCTTGCCCTCGTGGTGCACCTGCAGCATCAGTCGCTGGGCCTTGTCGCGGGAGTAGTGGAAGTAGGTGACGAAGACGTGGGTGACGTACGACATCAGGTTCACCGGATCGTCCCAGACCACCGTGGTCCACGGCAGCTCGGTGACCGCCTCCTCGGCGGGACGCTCGATGACCGCGGTCCCGCCGGCGGGAGACCTCGGGTCCTCATCAGCAGTCATACCGGACAGTCTCTCACCCGATGACCGAGCCCGGCACCACCCGGGAGATCTGCGTACGGGCCCCGTACGGGTCACCGCCACGACGTGACCCCGGATGGTCACCGTACGTTCATGCCGAAGTGATCTCAGATTTCTCTCAGCACACACTTGCTAACGGAAAGCTCCCAGACACCCTGAGACCAGGATCACAACTGTCGGGAAGGATCCCCCTCGTGTCGAACCCCAAGCGCTGGCTGGCCGTCGCCGCTGTCGCCGCCACCCTGCCTGTCGTCGTCACCACCCCGGCCCACGCCGCCCCCTCGAAGACCGTCACCGGTCCGTCGTCGTCCCAGTCCCCTTACCTGCTGCCGATCGCCCCCGGCGTCACCACCACGTCGGTCCTCACCGTCGGCGACAAGGCCCTCAACGGCTACCCGATGGTCGGCATCCCTGACGGCCTCGGCGCGTACGACAACGGCGACGGCACCATCACCCTGCTGATGAACCACGAGCTCGGCGGCACCCTCGGTGTCGTCCGCGACCACGGCGCCAAGGGTGCCTTCGTCTCCCAGTGGGTCATCGACAAGAAGACCCTCGAGGTGACGTCCGGCGACGACCTGATCAAGAAGCTGGTCCTCACCGATCCGAAGCTCGGCCAGGCCATCAGCCGCCTCTGCTCCGCGGACCTGCCGAAGCAGTCGGCCTTCCACAACGCGGCGACCGGCAAGGGCTACGACGGCCGCATCTTCATGAGCGGCGAAGAGGACGGCTCCACCGGCCGCGCCTTCGCCCACGTCGCCACCGGCGCCGAGGCCGGCACCTCCTACGAGGTCGCCGCCATGGGCAACTCCTCCTGGGAGAACGTGGTGGCCAACCCGGCCACCGGCGACAAGACCGTCGTGATGGGCACCGACGACTCCACCCCGGGTCAGGTCTACGTCTACGTCGGCGACAAGAAGACCTCCGGCACCGCCATCGACCGGGCCGGCCTGACCGGCGGCACCCTTTTCGGCATCAAGGCCGCGGGCGGACTGGACGAGTATGCCGGCGGCACCGGGAACCCGGCCTTCCCGATGACGGGCGACTTCACCCTCGCCAGCCTGGGCGACGCCTCGGGCCTCGACTACAAGGGCACCCAGGCCCTGTCCGATCAGCTGGATGTCACCCAGTGGTGGCGCCCCGAGGACGGCACCTGGGACACCAAGGACCCGAACGTCTTCTACTTCACCACCACCGCGAACCTGAACGCCCCGTCGCGGACCTGGAAGCTGACCTTCGTCGATGTCACCAAGCCCGAGCTCGGCGGCACCTTCGAGGCCGTGCTCGACGGCACCGAGGGCCA
Source organism: Raineyella sp. LH-20 (assembly GCF_033110965.1). Taxonomy (NCBI): domain Bacteria; kingdom Bacillati; phylum Actinomycetota; class Actinomycetes; order Propionibacteriales; family Propionibacteriaceae; genus Raineyella; species Raineyella sp. LH-20. The sequence continues at coordinate 3,623,732 of NZ_CP137003.1, forward strand.
GAAGATGCTCGACAACATGACCGCCGCCGACAACGGCAAGCAGCTGATCCTGAACGAGGACCTGGGCGGCACGCCCACCCTCGGTCGGGTCTACAGCTACAACGTCGGCACCGACCGGCTGACCCCGATCCTCGAGCACGACCCGGCCCGGTTCTCCAAGGGAGGCACGAGCTTCCTGACCGAGGACGAGGAGTCCTCCGGCACGATCGACGTCTCGCCGTTCTTCGGTGAGGGCAGCTACCTGATGACCACCCAGGCCCACTACTCGATCTCGGGCGAACTCGTCGAGGGCGGCCAGCTGCAGCTGGTCCGCGTGCCGTGGACCGACAACGGCGCGGGCACCAAGTGACCCACGGTCTGCGGATCGGCTGAGTCCGCAGCCGCAGAGGTGAGTCGGCAGGTCCCGCCCCGACCTGGGGCGGGACCCTGTCGTTTCACCGATCCCGTCGTCGGCCGGGGCGATGTGCCGGGTCGGTGCGGCGGACGACCTGCACCGCCGTCGCCCCGGCCCGTACGCACCCCTAAGCTTCCGGTGTGACCAGTTCCGCGCTGTACACCGACCACTACGAGCTGACGATGGTCGAAGCGGCCATGCAGTCGGGCACCGCCTTCCGACGCAGCCTCTTCGAGCTCTTCCCCCGCCGGCTGCCCACCGGGCGCCGCTACGGCGTGGTGGCCGGGGTCGGACGGGCGATGCAGATCCTGCGCGACTTCCGCTTCGGCGCATCCGAGCTCGAGTTCCTCCGGGAGCACAAGGTCGTCTCGTCGCCGGTGCTGGACTGGCTGGCCGACTATCGGTTCTCCGGCGACATCTGGGGCTATGCCGAGGGCGAGATCTATTTCCCCGGTTCTCCGCTGGTGATCGTCGAGGGCAGCTTCGCCGAGGCGTGCATCCTCGAGACGGTCCTGCTGTCGGTCTACAACTACGACTCGGCCGTCGCCTCGGCCGCGTCGCGGATGACCGTGATGGCGGGCGACCGTCCGTGCATCGAGATGGGCGCCCGCCGCGCCAACGAGGAGGCCGCCGTCGCCGCGGCCCGCGCCGCGTACATCGCCGGCTTCACCGCGACCTCCAACCTGGAGGCGGGACGCCGGTTCGGTGTCCCGACCGCGGGCACCGCGGCACACTCGTTCACCATGCTGCACGACTCCGAACGCGACGCGTTCGAGGCGCAGCTCACCGTGCAGGGCAAGGGCACCACCCTGCTGGTGGACACCTACTCCATCGGCGATGCCGTACGGACGGCGGTCGATCTGGCCGGTCCGGAGCTGGGAGCGGTCCGGATCGACTCCGGTGACCTGGCCATCACCGCACGCGAGGTCCGCGAACAGTTGGATGCCCTGGGCGCCACGAAGACCCGGATCATCGTCACCTCCGACCTCGACGAATGGCAGATCGGCGCGCTCGCCGCGGCGCCCGTCGACGGCTACGGCGTGGGCACCAATCTGGTGATCGGCTCCGGTCACCCGACCTGCGGATTCGTCTACAAGCTGGTCGCCCGGGCGACCGGCGATGCTACGAACGCTCCGCTGGTGCCGGTGGAGAAGCGGGCGGCCAACAAGGCGACGGTCGGCGGCCGCAAGTACGCCGTACGTCGCCTGAACGGGGAGGGCATCGCCGAGGCGGAGGTGATCGGCGTCGGCGCCCAGCCGCACTCCGACCACGACGATCGGCCGCTGCTGCACCAGCTGGTGCGGTCCGGCGAGATCACCTGGGACGACGACCTGCAGGCCGCCCGTGCCCGCCACCGCGCCGGGCTGCGCGAACTGCCCCGCGCGGCCCGGAAGATGTCCCAGGGCGACCCGGTGATCCCCACGATGTACGAGGCCGACGAACCCTGAGCCGGCCGGCCGCCACCTCCCGCGCCGTCACTCCCCGCGCAGCACCGCCGCCAGATCCTCGGCGCGGGAGGTGGCCAGGCCATCCTCCAGCAGCACCGGCCGACCGTCGGGCGCCGACAGCGGGATGCGCCAGTTCGGGTACTCCCAGGAGGTGCCCGGCTGGTTCTGGATCCGTACGTCACCGACCAGGTCGGTCAGCGCGACGTTGAGCAACCGGGCCCGGCTTCCCACCAGGTAGCGGTACAGCGCCTCCACGGTCTGCTGGAGCGCCTGTTCGTCACCCGGCTGCTCGGCCTCGAACCGACCCGGGCTGACCAGCTGCACCTCCTCCGCCAACAGGCCGCGGGCCCGGCAGGCATCGAGAAACACCTGCTGCTCGTGGATCTCCGCGGCAAGCTCCTCGCCGATCGGACGGGTCAGCACTCCCAGCTCCTGGCGCAGCCGGACGTGGGCCAACTGGAGGTAGCCGGCGGTCGGCGGCAGGTCGTGGGTGGTCACCGAGGCCATGCAGGCCTCGCGGTAGTGCTCGGGCTCCAACGGCCGGCCGTCGTGGTGCTTCTCCCACCACAGGATCGAGGTGCCGAGGACGCCGCGCTCCCGCAGGTAGTCGCGGACGTACGGTTCGACGGTGCCGAGGTCCTCCCCGACGATCACCGCACCCGCCCGGTGCGCCTCGAGGGTGAGCACGCCGACCATCGCCTCGTGGTCGTAGTAGACGTACGTCCCCTCGGTGGCGGGCCGGCCCTCGGGGATCCACCACAGTCGGAACAGGCCGATGATGTGGTCGACCCGCAGTCCGCCGGTGTGCCGCAGCAGGGTGCCGACCAGTGCCCGGAACGGGGCGTAGCCCTGCCGGGCCAGTTCGTCGGGCCGCATCGGCGGCTGGCTCCAGTTCTGGCCGTTCATGTTGTACGGGTCGGGCGGGGCGCCGACGGTCACGCCGCGGGCGTAGAGCCCGGGGTTGGCCCAGGTCTCGGCACCGTACTCGTTGACACCGACGGCGAGGTCGCCCATCACCCCGATCGCCATGCCGGCCTGTCGGGCGGCGGACTGCACGGCGTCCTGTTGTTCGTCGAGCAGCCACTGCAGCCACATCTGGAACTCGACCTCGTCGGCGTGCTCCTCGGCCCACAGGTCGAGCTCCGCGGAACGTACGTCGCGCAGCGGCGCATCCCACAGCCGCCAGTCGGCGCCGTACGTCGTGGCCAGGGCCATCCAGCGGGCGAAGTGGACCAGCCCCTCCTCCTGCTCGAACCGGTAGCGCCGGTAGGCCTCTTCCCGTTCGGCCGTACGGTCCGCCTCGTGGACGACGCGGAGCGCGGCCACCTTGGCCGGCCAGACCCGGTCGCGGTCGATCCGCTCCCAGGTCTGCGAGTCGCCGGAGACCTGCCGACGCCGCGCGGCGACCCGGGTGCGCTGGGGCCACGACAAGGCCTGGTACTCCGGGATGTCCTCGATCCGCAGGTAGATCGGGTTGCCGAACCGGCGACTGGTCGGCAGGTAGGGCGAGGCCTCCTGCGGCACGGTGGGTTCGGCGGCGTGCATCGGGTTGGTGAGGACGTAGCCGGCACCCCGGGCGACCACCCAGTCGACCAGCGTCCGCAGGTCACCGAGGTCGCCGATCCCCCAGGAATCCGCGGATCGTACGGAGTAGAGCTGGACCATCGGCCCCCAGGTCCGCTCCGGCAGGTCCAGCCGGTCGGGCGCGACGATCATCGGCGCCCACGCCGAACGGCCGTCCCACTCGGCGGTGACCCGGTGGTAGCCCAGGGGCAGCCCGGTCGGCAGCCGGAACGATGCCTCGCCCCGCACGACGCCGTCGACGACGCGCGGCGGCTCCCAGTTGTCCACCTGCTCGGTCGGGACCGTACGGCCGTCCTCGAGCACCACGGTCACGACGATCGCATGCCCGTCCGGGACGTGCACCTCGACGGTGTGCTCCTGCGACTGGCGCATCACCACGACATACGGCAGCGCCCGCAGCCAGGCATCGTCCTTGCGCTTGTCGATCGCGGCCTCCGCAGCCTGCGGTGTGCTGCCGTCGATACCCATCGCGGCGAGCACCGACACCAGCGTCTCGGCCGAGACCTCGACATGACGGCCGAGCGTGTCGTAATAGCTGGTGGCGATCCCGAGATCGCCGGCCAGCCGGTGCAGTTGAGGGCTCGCTACTACCACGTGTTTCCTTGCCAGGACGAGGACCGGAGGCGGAGAGGAGGCACCAGGGCCCCCGGGCACTCAGCCTATCCGCAGTGCCGCCCTGTCCCGCCCCGGCGCCTCCGGCGCGGACCCCACCCGGCGCGGCCCCATCCGGCGCGGGTCCGGCGCAGACGCCGCGCCCGGCGCTCAGCGGGTGCGGATCACCTGGGTGCGGGCGGCCTTGTCGTGGATCGCCTGGCGCTTGCGGTCCCAGGCCGGCCACAGACCGTCGAGGTAACGGAAGAACGCCAGGAAACTGATCGGCAGCGCCAGCGAGGAGATGTCGGGGAGCACCCACAGCAGCGCCCGGATGGCGCAGGCGCCCCAGCCGACCGGTTCGGTCGCCCGGCCTTGGTCCACCGGCACGACCTTCAGGCCGAACAGCATCTTGCCGACGGTGGCTCCGCGGAAGCGGGTGAGCAGCAGGTAATAGACGAACCAGATGGCCATCGGCGCCAGCGTCGCGCCGAGAGCAGGCCAGAAGCCCATCACCCCGATCGGGGTGGGGAAGGTCTCCAGCACCGAGGCGAGGTCGGGTGCAGACGACCCGGAGACGAGCTGATCCAGCCAGCTGCTGAGAGCGTCGCTGTAGGGCGTCAGCAACGAGGACGTGGTCAGGCCGGTGACGATCGACAGCAGGATCGAGTCGATGATGAAGGCGGCCAGCCGGGCCCACCAGCCGGCGAGGCGTACGCCGTCGGCGGTGGTCGGCCCGGTCTGGTAGCTGCTCTGGTAGCCGTACGCCGCCTGGCCGTAGGTCTGCTGGCCGTACGGATACCCGCCCGGCTGCTGACCCGGTTGCCCCGCCTGGCCGTACGGATACCCGCCCGGCAGTCCCGGCTGGCCGTACGGATACCCGCCCGGCAGTCCCGGCTGGCCGTACGGATACCCGCCCGGCTGCTGACCCGGTTGACCCGCCTGGCCGTACGGATACCCGCCCGGCTGTCCCGCCTGGCCGTACGGATATCCGGCCGGCTGCTGACCGTACCCACCCTGCCCTGCCACGTCCTGACCCTGGCCGTACGCCTGCTGACCCTGGCCGTACGCCTGCTGACCCGAACCCGCCTGGCCCGGCTGACCATAGCCCGGCTGACCGTACCCCTGCGGCCCATAGCCAGGCTGCTGATAACCAGGCTGCTGATAACTCGGCTGGCCGTAGCCACCGGCCGCCTCGACGCCGCGGGTCTGCTCGGTCCACCGCGCACCGTCCCAGTAGCGCTCCTGCCCGCCCGCAGAGGCCGGGTCCGGGTACCACCCGGCGGGAACGACGGGACGATCGGGCGGGGTCGAGGGCGTTCCGGGCGCGTTGTCAGTCACGGTGCCCAGCCTACGTGCCCCGGGCCACTCGGGCCCCCGACGACGGCCCGGCAGACAGCCCGTTCCGGGCTTGCGTGAGGGTCAGCGAGGCCCGCCGCCGGTGATCGCCCACTGCCGGATCAGGTCGATCCGTGCCTCCAGGGTCGCCTCGTCGGCCGCCGCCGACGGCGGGCCCCCGGTCGACTGGACCAGCTTGTTGTGGATCACCCCGTGCGGCAGGTCGGTGCGGTGGTTCCACGCCGAGACCAGCGAGTTCAGTTCCTTGCGCAGCGCCCGCAGTCGCTGGTGGGTGGCCTGCTGGCGGGCCCGGCCGGCCGGGTCCTCCTGACCGCGGGCCGGATGCGCCTCGCTACGGGCGAGCTGGTCGGCCTGCCGGCGCTGCAGCAGGTCCTTCACCTGGGTCGGATCGAGCAAGCCGGGCAGCCCGAGGTACTCCTGTTCCTCCGCCGACCCCGCCATCGTGGTGAGGCCGAACTCGCCGCCATCGAAGAGCACCTTCTCGAAGTCCGCCTCCGAGGCGAGCGCCTGGAACTGGTGCTTCTCCCCGTCGATGTCCGCGTCGGCCGTGTTCTGTTCGCGCTGCGCCTCGGCGAGCAGGTTCGTCTCGTCCTCGGTCCGCCGCTTCAGTGCGTGGTCGCGCTGCACCTCCATCTCCGAGGCGTACGTCAGCAGCCGCGGCACGCTCGGCACGAACACCGTCGCGGTCTCACCGCGTGCCCGGGCACGGACGAACCGCCCGACGGCCTGGGCGAAGAACAGCGGGGTGGCGGTCATCGTGGCGTACACCCCGACCGACAGCCGTGGCACGTCGACGCCCTCGGACACCATCCGCACCGCGACCATCCACCGGTCGCTCGAAGCGGAGAAGGCGCTGATCCGCTCCCCCGACTTCGGCTCGTCGGACAGCACGACGGTCGGCTTCTCGCCGGTGATGTGATGCAGCATCCGGGCGTACGCGCGGGCGCTGGACTGGTCGTTGGCGATCACCAGGCCGCCGGCGTCGGGGACGCTCTGGCGGACTTCGGACAGTCGGGTGTCCGCAGCGCGCAGCACGGCCGGGATCCAGGCCCCGTGCGGGTCGAGGGCGGTCCGCAGCGCCTGGGAGATCATGTCCTTGGTCATCGGCTCGCCGAGCCGGGCGGTGACCTCGTCGCCGGCGTTGGTGCGCCAGTGCATGTCACCGGAGTAGGCCATGAACAGCACCGGGCGGACGATGCCGTCGGCCAGCGCCTCGGCGTACCCGTAGTTGTAGTCCGGCTGGGAGCGCAGGGTGCCCTCGCCGTCGGGTTCGTACGTGACGAACGGGATCGGGTTGGCGTCGGAACGGAACGGCGTGCCGGTCAGCGCCAGCCTGCGCTTCGCCGGTTCGCAGGCCTCCCGGACCGCCTCACCCCAGCTCAGTGCGTCACCGGCGTGGTGGATCTCGTCGAAGATCACCAGGGTGTTGTGCTGCTCGATCCGGATCCGCAGGGCGTTGGGGTTCACCGCGGCCCCGGCGTACGTCAGGGCGGTGCCGACGAAGTGCTTGCCGGCGGCACCGGCCTTCGCGCTGCCCTCCGGGTCGATCAGCAGGCCGACCCGGTCGGCGGCCGAGGCCCACTGGGTCTTGAGGTGTTCGGTCGGGGTGATGATCAGGACCCGGTCGATGACGCGCCGGTTGAGCAGGTCGGTGGCGACCGTGAGGGCGAAGGACGTCTTGCCGGCGCCCGGGGTGGCGACGGTGAGGAAGTCGCGGGGCTCCTCGTCGCGGTACTGCTGCAGCGCGGCGGCCTGCCAGGCGCGGAGGTTCTTGACGGTGCCCCAGGCGGCCCGGTCCGGGTAGGCCGGCGACAGTCCGCGGGACCGGAGATCGGGGGCTTCGGGGAACAGGGCACTCACTGGCCCCATGGTAGGCCGCCGCGGGCCCCGAAACGCCACCGTGGCAGACAGGTCGGGAGTGGCCAGCACCAGGTGGTCCGGCGCGGCGGGGGTCGTACGGGTGGTCCGGTGTGACATCGCGACCCACCCACCTTAAATGTTGCTTATCTTCCCCCCAACTTTGTCTTATACTCTAGGTCTCAAGTAGGTATTGTCGCCCGAGGCACCCGCCTCGATCCCAGGAGTCCCGTATGACCGCACCAGCCCTCGGCTTCTTCACCCGTCTCCTCGAAGACGTCCCCGCCGCCGACCGGTACCGCTATGCGCTCGCCCAGATCCAGCAGGCGGAGCGTCACGGTTACCGGTCGGCCTGGGTCGCCCAGCACCACTTCCATGAGTTCGAGGGGGGGCTCCCCTCGCCGCTGGTCTTCTTGGCGTACGCCGCCGCCCGGACCAGCCGGATCCGTCTCGGCACCGGGGTGATCACCCTGCCGATGGAGGAACCGGTCCGGGTGGCCGAGGACCTCGCCGTGCTCGACCGACTCGCGGACGGTCGCCTCGAGGTCGGGCTGGCCTCCGGCGGCACCCCGGGATCCTTCGCCGCGTTCGGGCACCGGTTCGAGAGTCGGCACGGCACCTACTTCCGGCACTTGCGCACCCTGCTCGACGCCTGGGAAGGGCGAGGCATCGCCGGCACCGAGAACCGGCTGTATCCGTCCGGAGGCACGCTGCCGCAGCGCCTGTGGCACGCGACCTTCTCGGCCGACGGCGGCCGGCAGGCAGGCCGACGCGGCCTCGGTCTGATGCTGTCGCGTACCCAGCCGCGCCCTGACGGCCGACCGGAGACGACTCTGGCCGAACTGCAGCACCCGATCGTCGACGCCTACCTGGCGGCGCTCCCCGGGGATGTGGCGCCACGGATCATGGCCTCACGCACGCTGTTCGTCAGCGAGGACCGAGCCGAGGCGGAAGCGTACGCCGAGCACGGCTTGCGGCGCGGAGTGGGTCGGCTGCGCTACCTCGACCCGCGGTTCGCCTCGGCCCCGCTGGAGGATCTGGCCGCAGCGACCGACACGCACGCCGGCACCCCGGACGACGTGATCGCCTCCCTCGCATCCGACACCGTGCTGCAGCGGGCCACCGACGTCGTGTTCCAGGTGCACTCGGTGGATCCGCCGCACGAGGCCACCCTGCGGTCCATCGCCCTGATCGCCGACCAGGTCGCGCCACACTTCGGCTGGCGAGTGGCACCCGCAGGCGATCGCCTGGCAGCAGACCGGACCGCCGCATGAGTGCCCCAGCCGCATCCTTCGCGACAGCCGACACCGTGGATGTCATCGACGACCTGGTCGGCCTCCGGCCGGGTGGGCACCTCGACGAGCTGCGCCG